>NZ_JBHXIC010000013.1:0-54442 GCF_042723955.1 Cellulosimicrobium cellulans
GGCACCGTGGTGCCGCCCCGGCCCCGTCAGGTCACAGGCCCAGGTCCTGGAAGGACTGGATCGTCTTCTGCCACGAGGCCGCGGCGTCGTCGGTCTTCTCGACGTCCACGCGCTTGATGCCGTCCTGGACGGTCGTGTGGATCGAGAAGTAGTTGGCGCCCTTGAACGGGGCGCTGTCGATCGCGAGCGCACGGTTCACGAAGATCGTGCCGACCGGGGCGTTGTTGAAGAAGTCGTTCGTGAACGACTGCACGGCGTCGGACTCCTGCGCCTCGATCTGCGACGGGAACGTGCCCGCGTTCTCGAAGGCCGTCGTCTGCTGCGCCGGGTCGGTGAGCCAGGCAGCGAGCTCCTTGGCCGCCTCGGCGTTCGGGCCGGAGGCCGGGACCGTGAGGAACGAGCCGCCCCAGTTGAGGCCGCCGCCGGGGAAGACGTCCGCGACGTTCCAGCCGGTGACGCCACCCGAGCGCTCCTCGACCGGGCCGGTCATCCACGCGGGGCAGATCATCGTCGCGAAGCCGTTGTTCTGGAACGCGGCGTCCCAGTCGGGCGACCACTGCTCGAGGCCCGCCGACAGCTCGTTCGTCGTCGACTGCTCGAGGACGGTGTTGTAGATGTCGATGATCGGCTGGTTCGTCGCGAGGTCCTTGGGCGTGCCGTCGGACTCCTCGTAGGCGTTGTCGATCTGGTTGACCATGCCCTGCGAGATCGACATGGCCGAGTCGTACCAGGCCGCGTCGCTCGCGGCGACGAAGGTCTTGCCCGCGGCGAAGTAGTCGTCCCACGTCGCGTCCTCGCCACCGAGGAGCTCCGCCACCTCGGCGGGGTCGGTCGGCAGGCCGGCGGCCTCGAAGAGGTCCTGGCGGTAGCAGATCGCGCTCGGGCCGATGTCGGTCCCGTAGCCGATGAGCTTGCCGTCCGGCGTCGTGGCCTGCTGGACCTTCCAGTCCACCCAGCGGCCGTCGAGCGCCGAGTCGGTGAGGTCGGTGAAGAGGTCGGGGAACTGCATGAGCTCCGGGAGCCAGTCGACCTCGATGGCCTCGATGTCCGCCAGGCCCTCGCCGCCGGCGGCGAGCTTGGTCGTGAGGTTGGTGCGCGCGTCCTCGGACTTGGCGGCCTTGGTCTGCTTGACCGTGACGTTCGGGTGCTCCTCGGTGTACGCGGCGAGGAGCTCGTCCGTGTAGCCGAAGTCGTTGAACGTGGCCACGGTGAGGGTGATCTTCTCGCCGTCGCCGGAGCCCGTCTCGTCGTCGTTCGAGCCGGAGCCGCTCGAGCACGCGGTCAGGGTGATGGTGATGGCCGCGAGGCCTGCGACGGCGGTGATCGCCTTGCGGGGCCGGCGGGTCGTACGGGTGCTGCTCAGCACGGTGACTCCCTTGTCGGTGGGGCGGGGTCGTGGCAGCGCTCCCACCTCCAATGTGGTAGCGCTTCCACACAACGGGGTGATCGTGCTTTCCCGGCCGAACCCCTGTCAAGCCACCGTCGCGACGGCAACGGTGTGGTCGCGCTCCCACTCCGACGTTCCCGCAGGTCAGGACGTTTCCACGGCCAACCGACCGGTAGGGTTTTGTGGAAATCGTTACCGGTTCGAGACCGGCTCTCCGGGGCTGACCGCGTGCCCGACGGCGTCAGCGCGCGAGCCACTCCCGGCCCGCGGACTCCTCCGCTGCGAGCGCTGCACGGACGGCTTCCGCGGCCGCCTGCTCGATCGCGCCCCCGAACAGCGGCACCGAGGCCTTCACCTCGCCGGCGTAACGCTCGACGGTCCCGTCGCCGTCGGGGGCGAGCGTCACCGTCCCGGTGAGCCGTACGGGGGCGCCGGTGATCTCGAGCGACACGGTCCCCGACCGTTCGCCGCCGCGCTCGGGCTCCCACGCCTCGGCCTGACGGATCTCGAGCTGGCCCCCGACGAAGGACCGGACGTGGGCCGGGATCTGGTCGGTGGGCAGGGTGCGGCGGACCGTCACCGTGAACCCCTCGACGGCGCCGCCGGTGACGTCGACCTGCTCGACGCGGGCCCCGGCGCCGCCGGAGCGTGCGGCGCGCCAGCGGACGAACTCCTCGTCGGCGAGCATCGCGCCGACCACGGGGACGGCGGCGGGGTAGCGGAGCTCGACGCTCAGGTGCACGGGACCTCCTCGGGCCACGGGCCGACCTGCCGCCGACCCGTGCGGGTCGGCCGCCGGGCCGGTCGGCGGGTTCGGGCGACCGCGCGCGCGGGCGCTGAGGGGACTCTACCGGTCCGGCCCCCTTACGCTGGGGTCCGTGTCTGCCATGAGTGACCTCATCTCCCGCCACGCCGACCTCAGCCCGGCGGACAACGAGTGGTTGCACCTGCTCGTGGGCGACTGGCAGGTGATCTCCGACCTCGCGTTCGCCGACCTCGTGCTGTGGCTGCCCACGAGCGACGGCAACTTCGTCGCCGTCTCCCAGTGCCGGCCGTCGACGGGCGCGACCGTCCACTACGACGACATCGTCGGATCGTTCGCCCCCGAGGGGCAGCGCCCGCAGCTCGAGCGCGCGCTCACCGAGGTGCGGTCGCAGCGCTCGCGCGAGCCGCGCTGGTTCGGCGCGTACGCCGTGCGCGAGGAGGCGATCCCGGTGCTGCACTCCGGGAAGGCGATCGCCGTCGTCGCGCGGCAGACCAACCTCGGGAGCGGGCGCACGCCCAGCCGCCTCGAGCTCAACTACGTCGAGGCTGCCGACGACCTCATCGCGATGATCTCGCGCGGGGAGTTCCCCTTCCCGAACGCCGCGACCGGGCCGCGGCGCGGCGCGCCGCGCGTCGGTGACGGCCTCATCCGGCTGAACTCCGAGGGCGAGGTCCTCTACGCGAGCCCCAACGCGCTGAGCTGCTTCCACCGCCTCGGCGTCATCGGTCCGCTCGTCGGGCGGTCGCTCGCCGAGGTCACGGCCGACCTCATCGAGCACCAGACCCCGGTCGACGAGTCGCTCCCGCTCGTGGTCATGGGCCGGGCGCCGTGGCGCACGGAGATCGAGGCGCAGCGCGTCGCGCTGTCGCTGCGAGCGCTTCCGCTCACCGAGTCGGGTCAGCGCATCGGCGCCGTCCTGCTGTGCCGCGACGTGTCGGAGCTGCGGCGGCGCGAGCGCGAGCTCATCACCAAGGACGCGACGATCCGCGAGATCCACCACCGCGTGAAGAACAACCTCCAGACCGTCGCCGCGCTCCTGCGCCTCCAGGCCCGACGGATGGACGTGCCCGAGGCGCGCGCGGCCCTCGAGGAGGCCATGCGCCGCGTCGCGACGATCGCGCTCGTGCACGAGAGCCTGTCGCAGACGCTCGACGAGGAGGTCGAGTTCGACGACATGGTCGGCCGCGCGCTGCGCCTCGCCGCCGACGTCGCGTCCGCGGACACGAGCGTGCGCACCGTCCGCACCGGGAGCTTCGGCCTCGTGCCGGCGGAGGACGCGACCCCGCTCGCGCTCATCCTCACGGAGCTCGTCACCAACGCGGTCGAGCACGGCCTCGCGAAGCAGGACACCGGGACCGTCGAGGTCGCGGTGGAGCGCGAGGGCTCCGCGCTGCGCATCGTGGTCGCGGACGACGGCGTCGGCATGCCCGACGGCGACGTCGCCCGGGCGGGCAAGGCCGCGAAGAGCGGCCTGGGGACGCAGATCGTGCGCACGCTCGTCACGAACGAGCTCGGCGGCACCATCGAGTGGTCGCCGCGACCCGGCGGGGGCACCCAGGTCGTGCTCGCGCTCGTCCTGCGCGACGGCAACCGGCAGGGCTGAACCCTCGGGTCCCGGCAGGACCGCCTGGGACGACTGGCCGGGAGGACCGCCCGGTGCGACTGCCTGGTACGACGACGGGCCGCCACCCCGGAGGGTGACGGCCCGTCGTCGACGTGCTGCTCGACGCCCGTGGCGGGCGGAGCGTGGTCAGCCGGCGCGGCGCGCGCGGGCGGTGCGGCGCTTGAGGGCGCGCCGCTCGTCCTCGGAGAGGCCGCCCCAGACGCCCGCGTCCTGCCCGGACTCGATGGCCCACTTGAGGCACGTGTCGACGACGTCGCAGCGACGGCACACGGCCTTCGCCTCCTCGATCTGGAGGAGCGCGGGTCCGGTGTTGCCGATGGGGAAGAAGAGCTCGGGGTCTTCGTCGAGGCAGGCTGCGCGGTGGCGCCAGTCCATGATCGTCGTCTCCTTGGCAGAGGGGAGCCTGGTCGCGAGGTGATGACTCGTCGCGGTGATGCCCGGCAGGGGGCTACCTGGACCAGGGCTCGAGGCGGGGGTGATTGATGCTTGAACCAGGTTCACACCTCGTGAAGCGCAGCACAAGGGGTTACGAGAAAGTTTCCGTCGCATGAATCGTGAGGTCTTCGTCACACGGGTGTGAAGCCGCAGGTCGGCGCGTACGCTGGGTGATCGTGCCTCCCCGCAAGCCCTCCGGACAGCCGCCCGAGCAGCCCCCGACGACGCCCGTCCCGACGCCTGATCCGGCGCCCGACGGCGCGTCGCGACCCCCGGCGCTGACCGCGCTCCTCGTCGGGGTCGGGATCGAGGTCGCGGTCCTCGTCGTCGGCGCGGTCCTCCTCCTCGTCGAGCTCGTGCGCGGCGGGTCGCAGTCGTTCGGGGTCAGCGTGTTCCTCGTCGTCTTCGCGCTGGGCGTCGCCGCGGTGCTCGCCGCGAGCCTGCGCGGCCTGCTGCGCGGGCAGCGCTGGGCGCGGTCGCCGGTCGCGACGTGGCAGATCCTCCAGGCCGTCGTGGCGATCAGCTCGCTCCAGGTGGGCGTCACGCCGTGGGTCGTCGCCGCGCTCGTGCTCGCCGTGGTGGTCTTCGTCCTCCTCATGCTGCGTCCGGTCGTCGAGGCCACGACCCGTGACTCCCGGGCCGCGGCCTGACGCTCGGGCAGCGGCCTAACTCCCGGGCCGCGGCCTGGCACCCGGGCGCCTGATGCGTCACGCCTGACGCCCTGGCTGCGCGTGCCCGGACGCCCCTGAGCGTCGACCGCCCGCCGAAGGAAGCGCGAGCTGCACCGGGGTGAGCCGGGCGCCCTGGACGAGCGCCCCGCGGCCGGGCCGCGGCCGCCCCGGCTCGGCGAGCCACTCGAGGCCACGACCGAACACCTCGGTGCTGCCGCGCTCGCCCGGCGCGAGGACGATGCCGGCGCGCACGCCGCGCAGGTCTGCGAGCGGGCCGCGCAGCGCCGACGCGGCGCCGCCGGTCGTCGCGGACGCGAGGAGCACGAGGCCGTCCCGGCACGCTGCCGCGAGCCGTTCGCCCTCGACCACGCAGAGCTGGACGAGGACGTCCAGGTCGTCGACCACGACCACGCCAGGCAGTCCCCGTGGACCGTTCTCGCGCGTGCCGGCGGCGAGGGCGTCGAGGAGCGTGCCGACGTCGGCCGGCGCGTACCGCCGGACCACTCGCGTCCCGGGCCCGGCGGCTCCGGCGAGCGCGTCGTCGCGGGCGATGACCGCACGCAGGGTGCCCGCGCGCGCGACGTGCCGCGCGAGGAGGGTCAGCGCGCTCGTGCGACCCGAGCCGGGCGGGCCGACCACGAGCGCTCCGCCCGACACGTCCAGCGCGACCGTGACGGCCGTGTCGCCGCCCCGACCCACCGGGACGTGGAGCGCGGCCGACGCGAGCCGCGAACCTGCCGGTTCGGGGCCCGGACCGGCCGACGCGAGGCCCGGACCGGCCGACGTGAGGCGCGGGTCCGGGGTGGCGAGGTCGGCGGGGACGACCCGCGCGGGCAGCGCCTGGAGCCGGAACGCGCCGGGCCGGGCGTCTCGGTCCGGTGCGCCCGACCCGGCGGCGGCCGGGGGCGCCTGCCTCCCAGGAGCGCGCTCCGGCGGTCGCTGCGCGGGGAGGGCGACCTGGCACAGGAACGGCTCGCCGGGACCGAGCCACACGGCCCGCCCTGCCGGGCCTCCCCGTCCGGCGAGCGCGGAGGGCACGCCCAGCGCCACGTCGTCGTGACGGTCGCGCGACACCATGACCGCGCGCACTCCGACCAGCGACGACAGCCCCGCCACCGTCGGGCTGGCGCACCCCACGGCGACCGCGGCGGGGCCGGCGAGCACGTCAGCGAGCGCGTCGGCGCCGGCACCGCCCGCCACGCCCGCGAGGGCCGACCGGACGGCGCCGACGTCGTCCACGAGCAGGAGGACCCGGTCGGCGGCGTCGGTCCCCGCGGGGCGCCCCTGGCCGTCGTCGTGACCGGCGAGCAGCCGCAGGAGGCGGACGAGGCGACGCGGGTCGTCGCGGTCGACGACCGTCCCCGCCCCGGGACGGGACGCGAGGTCGGCGAGACCCGACCCGACGGCGTGGACCACCCACCCGCGCGCGAGCGCGGCCCGTCCCACGGTCAGCAGCGCCGTCGTCCGGCCCGAGCGGGCGCGGCCCAGCACGGCGAGGTGCCCGTCCCGGGGGTCCCACCGGACGACCGTCCGGCGTTGCAGGTCGGGGACGTCGCCGAGCGCGACGGGCAGCGTCGCGACCTCGGCGAGCACCCCGCCACCCCCGGCGCCGACCCCGGAGCCGGCCCGACCGTCGCCGGGGTAGGCGGCGTCGCCCGGGAGGCCGTCTGTCCCCGGGTCGCCGTCGTACGCCGCCGCTCCGGTCGCGCGCGCGAGGTCCGCGAGGTCGTCCTGCCCGACCCGGTCGGGCAGGGCGGGTAGCCACGGCGGCGGCGCCGGGCGCAGTCCGGCGCGCTCCGCGACGTCGCGAGCGGCGGCCACGATCCGGTGCAGCCGGTCGTCAGCGGGCCGGCCCGTTCCCTCTCCGGGCGCGTGTCCGTCGTCGCGCGCGGGTGAGTCTTCGCGGGGGAGCCCTCGTGCGACGCCCCACGGGGGAGCGCCGCGCGCGCCCGAAGCCGAGCCGTGCGCCGGCGCCCCGGCCCGGGCGCACTGCACGGCGAGCGGAGGTTCGGCGCCCCGGCGCAGGACGAGCCGCCCCGGCGCGGAGGCCGGGACGAGCGCCGCGAGCGGTGACTCGACGACGTCGCGCGAGTCGGCGGCGTCGACCACCCGCAGGGCGAGGCGCAGGGTGATGTTGGCCCGCACGTCGGCGCTCACCGCCCCGGCGGGCCGCTGCGTCGCCAGCACGAGGTGCACGCCGAGGGAGCGTCCCTGGGCGGCGACGCGCAGCAGGCCGGGCAGCAGGTCCGGCAGGTCGTCGACGAGCGCACGGAACTCGTCCACCACGACGACGAGCCGCGGCAGGCGTCCTCGGGGGAGCTCGTCGACGCTGGTCGCGCCCACCGCGGCGAGCACGCGCTCGCGCCGGCGCAGCTCGGACCGCAGCCCGGCGAGCGCGCGGCCGGCGAGACCCGGGTCGAGGTCGGTCACCGTGCCCACGACGTGGGGCAGGAGCCCGCACGCCCCGAAGCTCGCGCCGCCCTTGAAGTCGATGAGCGCGATCGACAGCTCCGCGGGCGAGCGCCCGAGCGCGAGCCCCGTGACGAGGGTCTGGAGGAGCTCCGACTTGCCCGCCCCCGTGGTCCCGGCGACGAGCACGTGCGGGCCGTCGCGGACGAGGTCCACGGTCACCGGTGCGCCCCCGGCCCCGACGCCCAGCGCGGCCCGCAGGCCGGTCCCGTCGCGCTGCGCCGCGTCCTGCCAGCGGGCGTCGACCCACGCCGTGAGGTCGTCCGGCTCGCCCGGCAGTCCGAGGAGGTCGCCGAGCGCGACGTCCGCCGGCAGCGAGGTCGAGGTCGGGTCGCCGGGGTCGTGCCCGGCCGGGCCGGTGCCGTCCAGCCGGCCGAGGTGGTCCGCCGCGGCGAGCCGACGGGCGAGCGCGACGGCCCACTCCTCGCTCGCCCCGACGTGCTCGCGCACGGTGCGTGCGTCGTCCGGGCCGGTGACCACGACGGTCGGGCCTGCCACGTCCACGACCGTCCGGCACCACGCCGGGACGCGGGCCACGTCGTCGAGCACGAGGAGCAGGTCGGTCCCCGCGGCCCCGAGCCGCTCCCACGCCCGGGCGAGCTCGCCCGCGGGCGGGGCCCCGTCGACGACGAGGACGGCGGCCGGGCCGGTCGGCGGTCGTGCGGCGTCCAGCGAGCCGACGACGCTCGCCCGAGGGAGCCAGCGGCACCAGGCCCAGTCGGCCGCGGCGTGCGGCGGGTGCCGGAACGTCGGGACGGCACCCGTCGACAGGAGCTCCCCGAGCACGGCCCGCGCGGCGGCGAGCGCGAGGGCACGGGGGCCGACGACGGCGACGCAGCCGTCGGGGAGCCGCACGGGCGCGACCACGGCGGCGCCCCGGTCGGCGCCCGGGCCCCGCGGAGGCCCACCGGGCGGCGTGGCGACCGGCGCGAGCCGGGCGAGCGTCGCCCAGGTGAGCGCGTCTGCGGGCCGAGGGCGGAGCGGGTCGACGGGCGCCGTCGCCCGCGCGTCGTCGTCACCGGGCGATCGCCTCGCGTCGGACCCCGGGCCCGGACCTCGACCGCCCCGGCGGGCCACGCGGCGTCGGCGGGCCTCGACGAGCGCGGGGACGAGGAGCGCTAGCGGCCCGGCGAGGGCGAGCAGCGCGTACAGCGGCTGGCGGAACGTCACGGCGAGGGCGAGCGACGCGACCGCGGGCACGGCCGCGGTCGCGAGGTGGGCGGCGCTCGGCCGACCGGGCGACGCGTCGACGGAGGCCGGGTCGACGGGGCCGGTGCGGGGTCCGTGCACGAGGACGGGGCGCGGTCGCAGGGCGTAGACGCCGTGGGGGGTCGCGAGGGCGTCGCCCGTGCGCCACCGGACCGTGCGCCACGAGGCGACCCGGCGGCCGGCCCGGGCCGGTCGTGCGACGAGGACCGCGGCGTCGTCGGGCACGCGCCGGGTGCCGCGCGGTGCGCGGACGCGGACCCGCGTGCCGCGGCGCGTGCTGCGGCGGCGGACGTCGAGCGCGTCGACCCGCGTACGTCCCGCGCCCTCCGGGATGGCGACGAGCCGCCCCGCGTCCCCGCCGGCGAGGACGGCGACGTGGAGCGGCGCGGCGAGCATGGCGTCCGGGCGGGCCGCCCCGGCGACCGGCCTCCCGCCTGCGGGCACGACGGCGACCGTCGCCCCGGGGAGCAGGGGGCGGGTCCCGCAGCGCTGGTCGTCGTCGACCGGGACGCCGTCCACGAGCAGGGCGGCGGTGCGCAGCTCCGGGCGGCACACGAGCTCGGCGAGACCGGCGCGCAGGTCGCCCAGGCGCGCCCCGGGCGGGAGCAGGACGTCCGTGGCCGGGTGCACCGTGACGCGCAGCCACGCCTCGTCCCGGGTCACGGCGCGCTCGGACGCGGGCGGCGCGGGGGCGGTGACGGGGGAGTCGGGGCGGGCTGCACGTGGCGATGGTGCCGGACAGGGCGACCTCCCCGCCCGGGAACGCGCGCGCCCCTGTGGACGGAGGTCCGTCCACAGGGGCGCGCGTCGACCGTCAGGCCCGACGAGCCGCGGCTCAGTCCACGGCGAGCGCCGCGACGGGCGACGTGCGGGCGGCCGTCCGGCCGGGCACGACGGACGCGACGAGCCCCGCCACGAGCGCGACGACCAGCACGAGCGCGACGTCCCGCCACGGCACCGCGAGCGACACGTCGCCCATGATGCTGAGCGCCGTCGCCGCACCGGCCCACCCGTACAGGACGCCCAGCACGATGCCGAGGACCGCTCCCACGCCCGCGATGAGCATGCCCTCGATCGCGAGCATCCACCGCAGCTGCGCACGGCTGAGCCCGATCGCCCGGAGCGTCGCGGACTCCCGGCGCCGCTCGATGACGGAGAGCGAGAGGGTGTTCGCCACGCCGATGAGGGCGATGACGACCGCGACGGCGAGGAGCCCCACGATGACCCCGAGGACCGTGTCGATCATGCTCTCCATGACCGCCCGCTCGACCGCCGCACCCGCGACCTCGACCGGGGCGTCCACCTCGACGATCGAGTCTTGGATCGCCGGGACGACCTGCGAAGCGTCGGCGGTGGGGTCGAGCCCGACCCACAGGCGCGACGCGACCGCGCCCGGGTCGACCGTCCGTGCGTCGTCCGTGGTGAGCAGCCACGACCCCCCGACCGCCCCCACGCGCGCCACCACGTCGAGCGTCGCGCCCTCCGGGCCGGTGAGCTCGAGGTCGTCGCCGTCCGCGATGCCCCACGTCTCGGCGCTCTGCTCGGGGACCATGAGCGTGCCCTCGGCGAACGGCGCGAGCGGCTCGGGCGAGCGGACCACGCTGCGCGCCTGCTCCGGGTCGACGCCGTGCACGGTCTGCTCCGAGCCGTCGGGCAGCGTCACGGTCGCCGCCACGAGCTCGACGACTCGCGAGACGCCGTCGGTCCCGGAGACGGCTCGCACGACGTCGTTCGGCACGGCGTCGCCCGTCGAGCCGTACGTGTCCGTCGCGACGAGGACGTCGACCGGGTACTGGTCGTCGAGCGCCGCGTCGAGGGACGTGCGGGCGCTGGCGGCCCCGGTCGACATCATCGCGACGAGCGTGACGCCGATGAGCAGCGCGGTGCTCGTCGCCGTGGTGCGGCGCGGGTTGCGCAGGGTGTTCGCCGTGGCGAGCCGCGCCGTCGACCCGGTGCCGGCGAGCAGCCGGCCCACGAACGACACGACGCCCGGCAGCCAGTACACGGCGCCGACGAGGACGCCGACGAACGACAGGGCGCCGCCCGCGACCCCGGCGAGGAGGCCGATCTCGGGGCTGCCGGTGCTGCCGAGCCAGATCCCGCCGCCGAGGACGGCGAGGCCCCCGAGGGTGAGCAGGGTCGCGATCACGAGGCGCACGCGGCCCCCGCCGCGCGTCAGGCTCGGCGCGTCGGCGGGGCGCAGCGCCTCGAGCGGCGCGACGCGCGTGGCGGCCCGCGCCGGGGCGAACGACGCGACGACCGTCACGAGGGTTCCCACGAGCAGAGGCACGAGCACGACCGCGGGCGTCACCGTGATGGTCGACGGGATCGGCACGCCCAGGTCGGCACCGCGAGCCACGAGGAGCGCGACCTGGGTGAGCAGGCAGCCGAGCAGGATGCCGCCCACGGAGGCCAGGACGCCCAGGATCGTCGCCTCGGACAGGACCGACCGGGCGAGCTGCGAGCGGTTCGCGCCGACGGCGCGCAGGAGGGCCAGGGTGCGCGTGCGCTGCGCGACGAGCACCTGGAACGTGTTCGCGATGACGAGCGCCGCGACGAGCAGCGCGACGGCGGCGAAGCCGAGGATGACGTACGTGAAGACGTCCTGGCCACCCGTCATCTTCTGGGCCTGGGCCTGGGCGTGCTCGTCGGGGGTGACGGCCTCGGCCTCGTCCGGCGACGCGGCGACGAGGGCCGCGCGGGCGGTCTCGAGGTCGGTGCCCGGGGCGAGCCCCACCATCGCGGCGGAGTAGGTGCGCTCCGGCTCGTCGGGCATCGCCTGCGCGGCCTGCCACGCGGCCACGTCCTCGGCCGTCACGACGACGGCCCCGCCCATCTGGGCGTACGCGCCGTACGGGTCGTCGGTCGTCCCGACGACGGTCAGGTCGTCGCGGACCTCCTCGAACGTGCCGCCCTCGGGCGCGGACCCGTCCCACACGTTGCGCGAGCCCGTGACCGTGTCGCCGATCCCGACGCCGAGGCGCTCGGCGACGGCGGTGGGGAGGGAGACCTGGCCGGGCGCGGTCGGCAGGGAGCCCTCCACGACCTCGAGCGCCTCGAAGCGCGGGTCGGACGGCGCCGGGACGCCGAGCTGGAACACGCGCTTCGCGCCGTGCGACAGGTCGAGGTAGATGAACTGCACCGCGTCGACCGCGTCGACGCCCTGCACGGAGCGCAGCGCGTCGACGTCGGACGCCGTGAGGTCGCTCGGCGCGGACACGACGAGGTCCGCGTCCGCGAACTGTGCGGCGATGGAGTCGTTCGTGGTCTGGGTCATGACGTTGCCCGCGATGAGCGTCGCCGTGACGAAGGCCGTCCCGATGACGATCGCGACGCCGGCCGCGACGAGGCGGCCGATGCTGCGGCGCATCTGCGCCAGGGTGAGGCGGAACATCAGGCGCGCACCGCCTGCGACGTCGTCGGGGCGGAGCCGTCGGCGCCGGGCGCCTCGAGCGTGCGCAGCGCGTCGAGCCCCGCGAGCACCGACTCGGGCGTCGGATCGGTGATGTCGCCCGCGATGCGACCGTCGGCGATGAGCACGACGCGGTCCGCGTAGGCGGCGGCCGTCGGGTCGTGCGTGACCATGATGATCGTGCGTCCGAGCTCGCGGACCGACCGGCGCAGGAAGCTCAGCACCTCCGCACCCGAGCGCGAGTCGAGGTTGCCCGTCGGCTCGTCGGCGAAGACGACCTCCGGGCCGGCGATGAGGGCGCGCGCGATGGCGACGCGCTGCTGCTGCCCGCCGGACAGCTCGCTCGGCCGGTGGCTGAGGCGCGCCTCGAGGCCGAGCGTGCGCACCAGGGTGTCGAACCATGCGCGGTCGACCTTGCCGTTCGCGAGCTCGACGGGCAGCGTGATGTTCTGCTCCGCGGTGAACATGGGCAGGAGGTTGAACGACTGGAACACGAAGCCCACCCGGTCGCGGCGCAGCTGCGTGAGCGCGTTGTCGTTCAGGCCCGTGACCTCGGTGTCGCCGATGAAGGCGTGGCCGCTCGTCGCGGTGTCGAGCCCTGCGAGCAGGTGCATGAGCGTCGACTTGCCCGAGCCCGACGGTCCCATGATCGCCGTGAAGTGGCCGCGCTCGAAGTCCACGTCCACGCCGTCGAGCGCGTGCACCGCCGCCTCGCCCGTGCCGTAGGTCTTGCGCAGCGAGCGGGCCCGGACCGCGGGCGGGCCGGCGGGGGCGGGGTCGGTGGGGCGGTACACGGTCGTGTCCACGTCATCTCCTGAGTACGTCGTCGAGGGTCGTCGTCGGTCCGTCGCGCGCTCGCGCCGACCAGGTCGGAGGCGTGCGCGGGGATCGTGGACGACGCTACGGACCGGGCCCGCCCCGCCGCGTCCGGCGAGGGTCGGGTCCTGCGCGGGAGGCGGGTCATCCCGTGGTCGTAGAGGCCCGGTGCCGAGGGCTGACACGACGACGCCCCACGGGTCCGGGGACCGGTGGGGCGTCGTCGGGACGGGCGGGGTCAGGCGCCCGGGCGGACCAGGCCCGTCTCGTAGGCCGTGACGACGGCCTGGACGCGGTCGCGCGCGCCGAGCTTGGCGAGGATGCGGCCCACGTGCGTCTTGACCGTCGCCTCGGCGACGAACAGGTCGCCCGCGATCTCGGTGTTGGACCGGCCGCGCGCCATGAGGACGAGGACCTCGCGCTCGCGCTCGGTGAGGCCCTCGACGGCGGCGTGCGCAGGGGAGTCCTCGACCTGCTCGGCGGGCAGCGCGGTCACCAGGTGCTCGAGCAGGCGTCGCGTGGACGACGGTGCGATGACGGCGTCGCCGCGGTGCACCGTGCGGATCGCCGCGAGCATCTCCTCGGGCGGCGCGTCCTTGAGGAGGAACCCGCTCGCGCCGGAGCGGATGGCCTCGAGCACGTACTCGTCGAGGTCGAACGTGGTCAGGACGATGACCTTGGGCGCGTGCGCGCCGTCGGCCGCGGCGGCGGTGAGCCGGGCGGTCGTCTGGAGCCCGTCGAGGTGGGGCATGCGGACGTCCATGAGCACGACGTCGACCGGGTGGTCCGCGAGGAGGCGCAGCGCCTGGAGCCCGTCCCCCGCCTCCACCGCGACGGTGAGGTCCGGCTGCGAGTCGATGACCATGCGGAAGCCCGCGCGCACGAGCTGCTGGTCGTCGACGAGCGCGATGCGCACCGGCTCGAGGGGCTCGAGCGGGTCTGCGGCGTACGCCCCGTCGGGGACGGGGAAGGCGTCGGTCATGGTGTCCTGTCGGTCGGTCGGTCGAGGGCCGGGTGCGAGGAGTCGGGCCCGACCGGCGGTGGCGGTGGCAGCGGGGTCGTCGCGGCGGACGGGCGGCCCGGAGCCATCCTGCCCGACGGCGCGGGCGGCCGTGCGGGGCCGGGCTGTCCCGAGGCCCGGGGGAGCGCGCCGGGCCCGGGCGGGGCGCCCGGCAGGGCGGGCACGGGGATGCGCAGGTGCACGCGGAAGCCGCCTCCGGGACGCGGACCCACCTGTACGGACCCGCCGAAGAGCGCGGCACGCTCGCGCATGCCGAGCACGCCGTAGCCGCCGGGCCGGGCGTCCTGGCGCGCCGCGGCGGACGTCGACGCGCCCCGCCCGTCGTCCTCGACCTCGAGGTCCAGGGTGGCGACGCCCCACCGCACGACGACGGTGACCTCCGGGTCGGGACCGGCGTGCTTGAGCACGTTGGTCAGCGCCTCCTGGCACACGCGGTAGACCGTGAGCCCGGCCCCGGGCGGCAGCGGACGCGCCTGGCCGACGCGGACGAACGACACGCGCATCCCGCTGTCGCGGACCTGCGCGACGAGCGTCTCGAGGTCCGCCGTGTCCGGCTGGGGCGCTCGCTCGAGCGCCGCCGTCGCGGCGCTCGCGGGCGCCGGGTGCCCGGGTGCGGCGGGCCCGTAGGGCGAGCCGTCGGGCGGTGTCCCGGCCGCGCCGCGTCCCGACGGCAGCGCGAGCGTCCCGGACGGCCCGACGGCGGCGCCCGGGGGCACGACGACGCGCGGCGGCTCCGACCGGAGGACGCCGAGGAGCCGGCGCATGTCCGCCAGCGCCGTGCGGCCGGTCTCGGACACGGTCGCGAGCGCGCGCGTCGCGGCCTCGGGGTCGTGGGCGGCGGCGTACCGGCCGCCGTCGGCCTGGGCGATGACGACGGAGAGCGAGTGGGCGACGATGTCGTGCATCTCGCGCGCGATACGGGCCCGCTCGGCGGCGGTCGCGATCTGCGCCTGCTGGTCGCGCTCGATCTCGAGCCGTTCCGCGCGGTCGACGAGCGCGGCGATCGTCTCGCGCCGGGAGCGGCGCACGAGGCCGAACGCCCACACCGCGAGGAAGGTCATGCCGCCGAACGCAGACGTGAAGAAGACCATCGTCGCGAGGTCGGTGAGACGACCGGACAGCAGGCCGAGCGCGATCCCGAGGACGACCGCCCCGACGAGGGAGGACACGATGGCCGTCCGGTGCGCCCAGCGGGGACCGTAGACCGTGACGGAGTAGAGCGCGACGAGCACCGCGAAGTCGGCGGGGAAGATGAGGAGGTAGCCCGCGAGCAGGTGGACGAGCGCGACGGAGTACACCGTGATCGCGGACGCCAGCGGGCGCGAACGGCGCCAGGGGAGCGGAGCGAGCAGGAGCGTGGCCCAGAACGCGGCCCAGCCGCCGCTCGTGCCGACGCCGCTCGCCCCGGACGCGGAGAACGCCGCCGACGCGGGCACGAACACGACCGCGAGGACGAGCGTGACGGTGAGGTCCACACCGAACCGGTGCTCGTCGGACCACTGCCCGAGGCGCTCGTACCATCCCATGCGTTCCAGCCTAGGCAGAGGGCGGCGACGGGGCGTCCGACCAGGGTCGCAGAGTTCACGAGACACGATGGGACCGAAGTCGTACTGATGCCCTAGCATGAGCGAATGACCCACGTACTGCTAGCGGAGGACGACCCGGCGATTGCCGAACCTTTGGCGCGCGCACTGACACGTGAGGGTTACAACGTCGTCGTCCAAGGAACTGGTCAAGGGGCGATCGACTCCGCGAGCGGTGCGGACATCGTGGTGCTCGATCTGGGCCTTCCGGACATGGACGGCCTCGACGTCGCGCGCGAGATCCGTCACAAGGGCCTCACCACCCCGGTGCTCGTGCTCACCGCCCGGGCCGACGAGGTGGACCTCGTCGTGGGCCTGGACGCCGGTGCCGACGACTACGTCACGAAGCCGTTCCGCCTCGCCGAGCTGCTCGCCCGCGTGCGGGCGCTCCTGCGCCGCTCGCACGGCGAGCAGGTGGACGAGGAGGAGCTCGCCGCGCAGGACGTGCGCATCGACGTCTCCGCGCACCGCGCGTTCCAGGGCGAGCGCGAGCTGCACCTGACCACCAAGGAGTTCGAGCTGCTGCGCGTGCTCGTCGCGAGCGCGGGCTCGGTCGTCGTGCGCGACGCCCTCATGCGCGACGTGTGGGGCTCCGAGCCGGTCGGCTCGACCAAGACGCTCGACATGCACGTGTCGTGGCTGCGCCGCAAGCTCGGTGACGACGCGAACGCGCCGCGCTACATCTCGACCGTCCGCGGTCTCGGCTTCCGTTTCGAGACCGGCGAGAGCTGACCGACCCCGGCCACGGGACCAGGACACGGGAGCGAGGAGCAGCGTGCGGCGTCGGATGCTGCAGGCGACGGTGGCGGCCGTGGCCGTCGCCGTCATCCTCCTCGGGTTCCCGCTGGCCTTCTACGGCGCGCGGTTCGTGCTCCAGGGGGAGGTCGACGACGTCACGTCGCGCGTCGAGCGCCTCGCCCGGTCGATCGACGCCCGGCTCGCCGCCGGCGACGAGATCCCGGACTACGTCATCGAGGACGCGGTCCAACCCCGCGCGAGCGACCCGGCGGCCCAGGTCTACGTCACGCTGCCCGACGGCACCGTGCTCACCGCCGGCCCGGAGGTCACCGGACGCGGGATCGAGCAACCCCTGCACTCCGAGTCGGGCGCGCTCGTCACGCTCACCGTCTCGTACTGGGACGCCTATCTCCGGGCCGCGCAGGTCGTGCTCCTCGTCGTGGCCGCCGCCATCGTCGCGTTCGCGGCGGGCATCGGCATGGCGGTGTGGCAGGCCAACCGCATCGCCGCACCGCTCGTCTACCTCGCGGCCTCCGCCGAGCAGCTCGGCTCGGGACAGGTGCGCCCGCGGCTCGAGCCGTCGGGCGTCGAGGAGATCGACCTCGTCGCCGCCGAGCTCGCCCGCAGCTCCGACCGGCTCGCGGGGCGCCTCGCCGCGGAGCGCCAGTTCGCCGCCGACGCCTCCCACCAGCTCCGCACGCCGCTCACCGCGCTCAGCATGCGCCTCGAGGAGATCTCGATGGCCTCGGACGACCCGGCCGTGCAGGAGGAGGCCCGGATCTCGCTCGAGCAGGTCGAGCGCCTGGTCGGCGTCGTCGACGACCTCCTGGCGTCCTCGCGTCGCGCCCAGGGCGGCACGACGGAGGCCGTGAACCTGCTCGACGTCGTGCACCAGCAGGAGGAGGAGTGGGTCCCGACGTTCGCCAAGGCGGGGCGCGAGCTCGTCGTCGACGTCCCCGCGGAGTACCAGGTGCTCGCGACGCCGGGGGCGCTCGCGCAGGTCCTGGCGACGCTCATCGAGAACTCGCTCAAGCACGGCGGCGGGACGACGACGGTCCGCGCGCGCCCGTCCGGCACGAGCGGCGCGATCGTCACGGAAGTCTCGGACGAGGGCGCCGGCGTCCCCGACGACCTGGCGCCACGCATCTTCGAGCGCGAGGTGACCTCCGGTGCCGGGACGGGGCTGGGGCTCGCGCTCGCGCGCGACCTCGCGGCGTCCGACGGCGGCCGTCTCGAGCTCGCGCAGCGCCGTCCTGCCGTGTTCGCGCTCTTCCTCGCGGGTGTGCCACGGCGCCTGGACCCCCGCGTGGTCCTGCCGACGGGGGTCGCGGTCTCCGCGCACGGTCGGCGTCGGCGCCGCCGCCGCGGCTGACGTCCCGCTGCGCGGGCTGCGACGCGCCCGTCAGCGTGCCGCGACGTCCTGGGGTTCGGCGGGGGCGTCCTCCGCACGGTCGCCCGTGAACACGAGTCGTCGGTAGGCGACGTAGCGGAACGCCGTGCCGAGCGCGAGCCCGACGACGTTCGCCGAGACGTTCTTGGCGAGCGGGGACGTGAGGCCGAGCGCGTACGTAGAGATCGCGAGGCAGCCCACCGCGATGAGCATCCCGCCGACGTTGACGACGACGAAGGCCGCGAGCTCGCGACCGCGCGCCTGGGTGCGGCGTGCGGAGAAGGTCCAGTACCGGTTGCCGACCCACGCGACGAGCGTCGCGACCGCGACCGACACGATCTTGGCGGTGAGCGGCTTGTGCCCGAGGAGCTCGCCCGGTCCGAAGCTGAGCAGGTTGAACAGGCCCAGGTCGACCACGTAGGCGACCGCGCCGACGGACCCGAACTTCGCGAGCTCCCGCAGCCGGGCGAGGACGCGCTCGCGGCGCGGCAGGGCCGCCGCGTCCGCCTCCGCTCGGCGGTCCAGGTCGCTCGTCACCCCACGAGGCTACCGGGCGCTCCTGAGCGTCGCCCGCGTGCCGCCGTCCGCCACGGGGTGGGCCGGCCGACGGCCGAGGCGTCCGGCACGCGGTCCCCGCGTGGACCCGTGACGCCCAGGCACTAGGGTGGGTGCACGTGGCAGCCCCAGTGATCGCCGTGGTCGGCGGAGGACAGCTCGCACGCATGATGGCCCCCGCGGCCGGAGAGCTCGGCGTGCACCTGCGTGTGCTCGTGGAGGCCCCGGACTCGTCCGCGGCCCAGGTCGTGGTCGACGCGCCCGTGGGCGTCGCGTCCGACGAGGCCGCGATCCGGTCCCTCATCGCCCCCGCCGGTGCGACCCCGGCAGACGTGCTGACCTTCGAGCACGAGCACGTCCCGAACGCGCTGCTCACCGACCTCCTCGAGCACGGCACGCCCGTGCGCCCCGGACCGGACGCGCTCGTGCACGCCCAGGACAAGATCGTCATGCGCCGGCGGCTCACCGAGCTCGGCGTGCCGTGCCCGCGCTGGGCCGCCCTCCCCACCGCGCCCGACGCCGCCCGCACGGCTCTCGCGGACTTCCTCGCCGAGGTCGGGGGCGAGGCCGTGGTGAAGACGGCGCGCGGCGGGTACGACGGCAAGGGTGTGCGCGTCGTGTCGGTCGCCGAGGGCGGCGCCGAGCAGGTCGCAGAGTGGATCGAGGCGGCCGCCACGGACGGCCCCGAGCTGCTCGTCGAGGAGAAGGTGCCCTTCACGCGCGAGCTGGCCGTCCTCGTGGCGCGCCGCCCTTCCGGGGGGATCGACGGTCGGGGCGAGGTCCGGACCTGGCCCGTGGTCGAGTCGATCCAGCGCGACGGCGTGTGCGCCGAGGTGATCGCGCCCGCGCCCGGGCTCACCGACGCCGAGGCGGAGCGCGCACGCGACGCGGCGGTCCGGATCGCCGAGGGTCTCGGCGTCACGGGCGTGCTCGCGGTCGAGATGTTCGAGGTCGCGGGCGAGGACGGGCCGCGCGTGCTCGTCAACGAGCTCGCGATGCGCCCGCACAACTCCGGCCACTGGACCATCGACGGCGCGGTGACGAGCCAGTTCGAGCAGCACCTGCGCGCCGTCCTGGACCTGCCGCTCGGCGACACAGCCCCGACGGCACGCTGGACCGTGATGGCGAACGTGCTCGGCTCGACGCTCGCCGAGCTCACCGACGCCCTGCCCGCCGTCCTCGCCGCCTTCCCCGACGCGAAGGTCAACCTGTACGGCAAGGGCGTGCGCCCCGGGCGCAAGCTCGGGCACGTGAACGTGAGCGGCGACGACCTGGACGCGGTCCGGCGACGGGCCCTGGCCGCGGCCGCGATCCTGCGGGGCGAGGACTCCGAGGGCACCCCGAACGAGGAGCGAGCATGAGCGAGAACCCTGTCGTCGGCATCGTCATGGGGTCGGACTCCGACTGGCCCGTCATGGAGGCCGCGGCCGACGCGCTCGCCGAGTTCGGCGTGCCCGTCGAGGTCGACGTCGTCTCGGCGCACCGCATGCCCGTCGAGATGATCGACTACGGCCGCACCGCCGCCGAGCGCGGCCTGCGCGTGATCGTCGCGGGCGCCGGGGGAGCGGCGCACCTGCCGGGCATGCTCGCCGCCGTGACGCCGCTGCCGGTGATCGGCGTCCCCGTGCCCCTGCGTCACCTCGACGGCATGGACTCGCTCCTGTCGATCGTCCAGATGCCCGCGGGCGTCCCCGTCGCGACGGTCTCCGTCGGTGGGGCGCGCAACGCGGGGCTGCTCGCCGCGCGCATCCTCGCGGCCGGCACGGACGACGACGCCGCGCGCCTGCGGGACCAGATGGTCGCCTTCCAGGCGGACCTGGGCGACCAGGCGCGCGCCAAGGGCGCCCGCCTGCGCGCGTCGCGGTCGGAGGCCTAGACCCGCCCGTCCCGCGAGATCGGCCCGTACGTCCCGGATCGACCCCTGAAGGTCGATGTGACGACCCGCGGGCCGATCTCGCCGGAGGACTACTGCGGGAGCCCGCCGACCTGACCCGGGGGCAGGTTGCCGTCGCGGACGTCGACCCAGAACTGGCCCACGGTCTCGGGGTCCAGCTGCACGGTCGACCCGACGTTCCCGCCCGGGCGGAAGTCGGGGTTCGAGATCGGCGGCGTGCCGGTGATGCCGTCGGGGCCGTTGGCCTTGCGGAACGCGAGGGCGAGCTTGCCCAGGTCGATGATGCCGGTGCTCTGGTCGACCGTGAGCGACCCGAGGCCGGAGTCCAGGAGCGAGACCTGGTCGCCGGGGCGGAACAGGATGCTCGGGTTCGCCGCCTTCGAGCTGATCGCGCCGATCACCTGGCGCTGGCGCTCGGCGCGGCCGATGTCGCCCTTGGGGTCCGAGTAGCGCATCCGCGAGAACGCGAGCGCGGTGTGGCCGTCGGCGACGTGGCACCCGGCCGTCCAGACGAGCTCGCTCTTCGGGTCGTCGACGTCGTAGTCGAGGCACAGCTCGACGCCGCCGACCGCGTCGACGATGCCCTCGACCCCGCCGAACCCGACCTCGACGTAGTGGTCGACCGTGAGCCCGGTGAGCTGTTCGACGGTCTGCACGAGCAGCGGCGGGCCGCCCCACGAGTACGCCGAGTTGAGCTTGCTCGCGCCGTTGCCGGGGATCTCCGCGTACGTGTCGCGCGGCAGGCTGATGAGCGCGACCGGACCGCTGGACGGAGCGTGCAGGACCATGATCGTGTCCGTGCGCGCGCCCTCGGTGCCGTCCTCGCTGATGCCCTCGCCCCGCGCGTCCGAGCCGGCGAGGAGGTAGGTGTTCCCCGGCGTGCCGGGAGCGCCGGAGAGAGCCTCGACGTGCTGGATCTTGCCGTTGGCCCAGATGAGCAGGCCCACCGGCCAGGCGAGGAGCGCGACGATCACGACGCACGCGACGAGCCCGACGACGCGCCCCTTGCGGACACGGAAGCCGCTCCCACCGGTCCGCGGTGCACCCGTGCCCGACGGCGGTCGGCCGCTCCCGCCCCCGGACCGGCCGCTGCTCGGCCGGGGAGCGGCGCCCGGACGGCTCCGCGTCGTCGCCGGCACGGCCTGAGCACCCCCGTGGGGCGACGACGAGACGCGCGGGGGCGTCGCCGTCGCCTGGCGGGGCTGGCGGGACGGGGCGACCGACGGCGGGAGCGCCGACGCCTCGGCGCTCGCCCGCGGGCGGGTGGCGCGCGCGGGAGGTGCTGGCGGGGGAGTGCCCTTGCGCGCGGGGGTCACGGGGATCTCGCGGGACGACTGCCGCTTGATGCGCGGCTCGAGGCGCACCGCGTCGTCGGGCACGGCGGGGCGGGGTCGCGCCTGGGCGCGTCCGCTGTTGCCCACCGCGATCGCGTCGTCGACGGACGACGGCCGGGGGGCGCGGCCGCCCTGGGGCGTGAAGCTGGGGGGGAGCGACCGGGGGTCGCGCGACGGGTCGGTCATGGCGTCACCCGCACTGCGCGGTCTCGTCGGCGGCGGAGAACGCCTCCTTGCCGGCTTCCTTCGTCTGCACCGGGGCGGGCTCCGAGGACGCGTCGTCCGGCGGCGCGTCCGCGCCGGCCCGGGACGGTGGCTCGGTAGCCTCCACGGCGTCGCCGGTCCCGTCTGCGGTCCCGTCGGCGGCGGGTGCGGGCGCGACGATCGGCTCGTCGGCGCGCACCTTCGCCCAGAGCTCGTCGGCCTCTGACGTCCAGACGACCTTCGCGTCGGGGTCCTGCGGGTCCGGCGCGTTCGGAACGGTCATGAAGGTGATGTTGCCACTGGTCGCGCCCTTGAGGCTGAAGGCGAGCCCGGCGAGGCTCGGGATCGACGAGAGGTTGTCGCTCATGGTGAGCGACTTGGTGCCCGCGTCGACGAATCCGTAGACCTGGCCGAGGTCCGAGAGCAGGTTCTTCGAGAGCACCTGGTTCACCGTCGCGGCGAGGAGCTGCTGCTGACGGCCGATGCGGCTGAGGTCCGACCCGTCGCCCACGCCGTAGCGGGCCCGCGCGAACCCGAGCGCCTGGGCCCCGTCGAGCGTCTGCATCCCCGCCTCGAGCCTGAGGTCCGCCTTGGGTGAGTCGATCGCCTCGGGGATGCAGAGAGGGACGCCGCCGATCGCCGTGACCATGTTCTGGAAGCCGGCGAAGTCGACGACGACGAACCCGTCGACGTAGACGTCGGTCAGGCTCTCGACGGTCGTGATGGTGCACGCGGCTGCCGAGTCGACGTCGCCGCCGACGGTCGCTCCGTTGGCGAACGCGGCGTTGAAGCGGGTGTTCGCGGGTGCGGTCGTCCTGCCGCTCGTCGTGTTGCACGCCGGGACGTCGACGCGCGAGTCGCGCGGGATCGAGACCATCTCGACGCGCGAGCGGTCCGCGGAGACGTGCACGAGGATCGTCGTGTCCGAGCGCATGCCCTCGACGCCCTCGACCTCGTGCCCGTTCTCGCCGCCCCGCTCGTCCGAGCCCATCACGAGGATGTTGAGCGGCTTGCCCGCGTTGGGGTCCGTGGGGTCGGGCTGCTCGGGGCGGTCGGTGAGCAGACCGTCGATGTTCGAGCTCGTGATGTTGCCCTGGATGTTCGACAGTGCCGACGCGCCGCCCACCGCGCCGAACGCGAGCACCGCGGTCGCCACGAGGCCGACCGTCCGGGCGGCGCCGTGCGTGCGGAGCGCCCGCGCGTGCGACGGCCCGCGCGGCTGCCGGTCGGCAGCCGCGGCGCTGGCCTGGGCACGGGAACGAGACGTCACGGGCATCGAGCATAAGCGGCGCGTGCGAGGCCACGGCGCGGGGGGCGGGCCGACCGCGTGGAGGTGTTGTGTGAGAGGCCGCCCGGACCGGTGACCGGCGGGCACGGCGCGCGCGCCGTGTCGACTATCCTTCGCTTCGCGGGGGCAAGGAAGCCCCTCGTTCGTCCGCCCGACGCTGGAGATACCGGTGCGCAGTGCTCGTCAGTTCCTGACTACCGTCCGGTCGCTCGCGCACCGGCTCGTCCACGTCGACGAGGTGACCCAGAGGGTGGAGTCGTCCCTCACGACGTTGAGCCGCACGACGGACGCCTTGCGTGTCGAGCACGCAGCGCTGCAGCGCCGGCTGGACTCGATGGAGCGGGCGACTCAGGAACGTGACCGGCAGGGCGCACGTGCGGTCTCCGCGCTGAACGACACGGTCAACCTCGTCGCCCGCCGGGGCACACTCACGCACGAGGTGACGCGCGCCCTGTTCCTCGTGCACCACGTCGAGGCGTGGGACAGCCTCGACGACCTGGTCCGGCTGATGGAGATGTCGGACGACTTCGACCCGGTGGTGGTCACGATTCCGCGGCACTTCGGGGGCCAGGGGGAGCTGCGGGACGAGGAGCTGGTGCACGAGGGTCTCGCCGCGCGCGGGATCCCGCACCTGCGCGCGACGGCGGACCGCGTCGACGACGTGCTGCGGCTCGTCAAGATCCTCGAGCCGGACGTCGTCGTGCGCCAGTCGCAGTGGGACCAGGACGTCGACCCGTCCCTGTCGACCGCGCTGCTCGACTTCGCTCGCCTGTGCGTCGTGCCGTACGAGACCATGAACCTCGTCGTCAACGTTCCCGGCGCCCGTACCCCCGCGGTCAACACCGCCGTGGACGCGGACCTGCACCGAGCGGCGTGGCTGGTGTTCTGCACGAACGCGCAGACGCTCGCGGCGGCCGAACGGGACGGTGCGCGGGGGGCACGGCACTTCCGGGTCACCGGGCATCCCAAGCTGGACGTGCTGCGGGCCGCAGAACCCTCGTGGCCCGTCATCGCACGAGAGTCGCGGCGTCCTCGCGTCGTCTGGTCGTCGCACCACTCGATCGGCGCGGGCTGGACGCGGTTCGGGCTCTTCCCCGAGCTGGCCGAGGAGATGCTCGAGTGGGCGCGCGAGGGCGAGGTGGAGATCGTCTGGATGCCCCACCCCGCCCTCGTCCCGTACATGGCGCGCGAGGGCTCGCGCTACACGACGTCGCAGTACGAGGACTGGCTCATCCGTTGGTCCGCGCTCGGGAACACCGCGGTCGTGCAGGGCGGCGGGTACGCGCCCTTGCTCGCCGCAGCAGACGTCATGGTGACGGACGGGTTGAGCATGCTCGCGGAGTTCCAGGTCCTGCGCAAGCCGGTCGTCTTCGTCGAGCGTGCCGGGCACCGGCCCTTCACCGACCTGGGCGTGCGGATCGTCGCGGGTACGCACGTCGTGGGAGACACGGCGGGCGCCCGCTCGGTGGTGGAGCGCGTGCTGCGCGACGGTGACGAGCTGGCGGCCGTCCAGGAGCGCAACGTCGCAGACCTGTTCGGGCCGCCCGGCGCCGCCGGTCGGATCCTCGACGCGATGCGGACCGAGATCGTCGCCGAGCGACGCGGGCCGGTGCTGCCGGAAGCGGCCCGTGCACCGCGGCTCGGGTAGCCTGCTCGCCGTGCCAGCAGATCCGAGAACCGCGTCCGAAGCCCCCCGCGTCGTCGCGGTCGTCGTGGCGTACAACCGTCGTGACCTGCTGGTCGAGGCGCTCGACGCCCTGGCCGCGCAGACCCGGCCGGTCGACCAGGTGGTCGTCGTCGACAACCGCAGCGACGACGACTCCGCCGTCGTCGCTGCGGAGCACCCGGTCGGCGCCGACGTCGTCGAGCTGAGTCGGAACACGGGGGGCGCCGGCGGCTTCGCCGTCGGCCTCGCGCACGCCGTCGACACGCTCGACGCGGACCTCGTCTGGCTCATGGACGACGACACGATCCCCACCCCGGACGCGCTGCGCGCGCTCCTCGAGGCGAGGGACGATTACCCCGGTCCCGTCGCCCTGCTGGGCAGCCGGGTGGTCTGGCACGACGGGCGCGACCACCCGATGAACACCCCCCGGGTCCGGCCCGGGGCGTCCGGTGCCGAGATCGCCGCCGCGCGGGCAGCGCGAGCCGTCCCGGTGCGCTCCTCCTCGTTCGTGTCGATGCTCGTCGACGCGCGTGCCGTACGGCACCACGGCCTGCCGGTCGCGGACTACTTCATCTGGAACGACGACTTCGAGTACTCGGCCCGGCTGCTGCGGCGCGGGACCGGACTGTCCGTGCCGGCCTCGGTCGTCGAGCACCGGACCAAGGCGTTCGGCTCGACCGACGCGGACCCCGGCGAGCGCTTCTACTACGAGGTGCGGAACAAGATCTGGATGATCACCCGGTCGTCGTCGCTCGACCCCGTCGAGCGGGTGCTGTACAGCGGGGCGAGCGCACGCCGCTGGGCCCGCACGTTCCTCCGGAGCGAGCGCCGTGACGTGCTGCTGCGCGCCGGCGCGCGCGGGCTGCGCGACGGTGTCCTGCGCGGCCCCCGCCCGTCGGCGAAGGTCCTCGACGGCGCCGGCCCCGAGGCCGACTCCGTCGCCGTGGTCGACGCCGGCGCGGCGGGGGCACGGTGACCGCCTTCTCGGTTCTCCTGCCGGTCTACCACCGGGACGACGTGGCGTTCCTGCGCCGGTCGTTCGCGTCGGTCACGGCAGAGCAGGAGCTCGCCCCGGCCGAGGTCGTCGTCGTCGAGGACGGGCCGCTGGGCGACGCGCTCGACCGTGAGCTCGACACGATCGAGAGGGAGTCGCCGGTCCCGGTGCGGCGTGTCCGGCTCCCGCGGAACCGCGGGCTCGCCGTCGCGCTCGAGGAGGGCCTGGCCCGGTGCGCGCACGAGATCGTCGCGCGTCAGGACGCGGACGACGTCAGCCGCCCCGAGCGGTTCGCGGTCCAGGTGCCGCTCGTCGACGGGGGTCTCGACATCGTCGGGTCGGCCATCGAGGAGTTCGACACCGACGAGCCGGCACCCGGGAGCGGTGCCGGACTCGTGCGCGTACCGCCGCTGAGCGCCGAGGAGATCGACCGTGCCGCGCGGTTCCGCTCGCCGTTCAACCATCCGTCGGTGGTGTACCGCCGGTCGGCCGTCGCCGCCGTCGGCGGGTACGAGGACCTGCCGCTCATGGAGGACTACTGGTTGTTCGCGCGGATGCTCGCGAACGGGGCCCGGGCCCGCAACGTCCCCGAGCCGCTGGTGCTGTACCGCGTCGGCGCCGGCGCGTACGCACGGCGGGGCGGGTCGCAGCTCCTGCGGTCCGAGCTGGAGCTCCAGCGTCGACTGCACGGCATCGGGTTCACCACGACGCTCCAGGAGATCCGCAACTCCGTCCTGCGCGGCGGCTACCGCCTCGTGCCGGAGGTGCTGCGCCGCGGCGCGTACCGCGCCGACGCCCGCCGTCGCTGACGGGCGTCGGCTCAGGTCACGGCTGCTCGGCGCGCGCTTCCGCCACGGTCGTCTCCTCGAGCCGGTCGACCGACTCGTCGACGGCCGCGAGCCGTGCCTCGGCAAGGCTCAGCTCGCGGGTGAGGAGCGTGATCTTACGGCTGAGCTGGTTCGAGCGCCGGTGGCTCGTGGCGATGTAGCTGACGAACGCGATGACGAGCGCATACAGCAGGAGGTCGGTGCCACGACCCACGCCGACCGCGTTCGCCAGGACCGACAACGCGTCGGGGAAGATGATCGCGAGCACGGCGGCGACCACGAACCCCGCGAGCAGGAGCCGTCGGATGGCCTGGTGCCGGGCGTTCGCCGTCGACCGGGTGAGCATGACGGTCACGACGACGACCGCCAGGATGAGGATGACCTGGATCAGCACTGTTCTGGCTCCCCGCTCACTTGAAGATGAGGTCGACGAGGATGTTGACCGAGTTCCACACGGACTGGCCCTTCCCTCGCGAGTAGTCCGTGTACAGGACGTGGACCGGGGCCTCGCGCCACGGCAGACCGCTCTTGGCGAGCTGGTCGACGATCTCGCTCGCGTGCGCCATGCGGTCCTGCGTCATGTCGACCGCCAGCGCGGCGTCGCGACGCAGCACACGGAGCCCGTTGTGCGCGTCCGAGAGCTTGAGGCCGGTCGTCGCGTTGGTGAACCATACGGCCGCGCGCAGCACCATCCGCTTGATGAGGCCTGGCTTGGTCCGCTCGTCGAGGAAGCGCGACCCGAAGACGATCGCGACGTCCTCCGAGCGTGCGAGCTCGACCATCGCGACGGCGTCCGAGACCTGGTGCTGGCCGTCCGCGTCGAAGGTCACGAGATAGGTCGCGCCGGGTTGCTCGCGCGCGTACTCGATTCCGGTCTGCAGGGCCGCGCCCTGACCGAGGTTGACCGCGTGACGGAGCACGACTGCCCCCGCCGCGCGAGCCTGCTCGATCGAGTCGTCCGAGCTGCCGTCGTCGACACAGACGATGTGGGGGAACGTCGGCAACGCGCCGCGGACGACGTCGCCGATCACGGACCCCTCGTTGTACAGGGGGATGACGAGCCAGGCGTCGTCGATCGGAGCCGGAGCCGCGGTCTCCGGGGCGTGGGCAGGCGCGTGCCCACGCGTCTGTGGCGGATGCATGGCCCCCATTGTGACAGTTGCGCCGCGCTGTGGGTGACACGCGCGGACGTGCGCAAGTCGCGCGGATCGGACGAAGCCGTGCACATACTGGCAGCCGTGGGCGAGCATCGGGGCCTCGCTCGGTCGGAGGTGGCACGGGGTGTTCGAGGTACGCAGGGCGAAGTCGTTCGTCGCAGGGGTGTCGGCCGGTGTCATGGCGGTCGTAGGATCGGTGGTCCTGCCTGTGCTCGGGACCGAGGCGGACGCCGCGGCGTCCCCGGTCGTGAGCAGTGCGCCGGTGCAGGGGACCACCGGGGCGCTCATCGTCGGCGCCACTGAGGACAGCGAAGGACAGCCGGTCCTGGAGGAGGTCCCGCTCGATCCGGATCCGTCGCTCTCGGGACAGGAGGAGGGAGCGGACGGGCCCGACGAGGCGACCCCGTTCGGGAGGACGACGGACGAGCAGGGCCGTCTGGGCACGAGCGGTGCGGGGGACGTCGTCCTCAGCGCCGAGACCGCCGCCGCCGGCGTGGTTGTCGTCGGTGTGACGTGGGATCCTGGCACGGCGCCTGCCGACCTCGCCGTCGAGATCCGCACCCGGACCGGGTCAGACTGGTCGCCGTGGTCCGCGCTCGAGCAGGACCTGGCGGGCGCAGCGGAGAGCGACGGCGAACCCGTGCCCGACGCTCGGGACGGGACCGAGCCGTTTCTCGCCGGCGAGGTCGACGCGGTCGAGGTCGCGCTCCGCCACGAGCCCGGGGACGGGCCTATCGACCCTCGCCTCGCGGTCGTCGGGACCGCCACGACGTCCACGGACGCTGCGGACCAGGGCCAGGTCGCCCCCGAAGACAGGGGCTCCGCGCCGGGCACCGAGCCGTCTGAACGGACGACGAGCGACCTGGACCTGGACCTGGACCTGGGTGAGGTGAGCACCGTCGCCTTCACATCACCCGTCGCGTCGACGGCAGCCGCCGTCGTGCCGCAGGCTCCGCTCGCCGCCGCAGCGACGCCCCGGCCAACCGTCTACTCGCGCGCACAGTGGGGTGCGAACGAGGCCATCTCGACGTGGACGCCACAGCTGGGGCGGGTCGTCGGCGCGACGGTGCACCACACGGCGGGGACCAACAGCTACACAGCGGCACAGGTGCCGGCGCTGATCCGGGGCATCTACGTCTACCACGCGCAGTCTCGCGGCTGGGGAGACATCGGCTACAACTTCCTCGTCGACAAGTACGGTCGCGTGTGGGAGGGGCGCAAGGGCGGTATCGACCGCGCGATCATCGCTGCGCACGCGTCCGGAGTGAACTCGGTGGCCTTCGGGGTGTCGTTCCTGGGCAACTACGACACCGCGACCGTCCCGAGCGGGGCCCTCAGTGCCGCCGCTCGTGTCATCGCGTGGAAGTTCTCGTTGCACGGGGTGACCGCCGGAGTCACCACGACGATCAACGGGCAGCGCCTCCAGACGGTCTTCGGACATCGCGACGTCGGGCAGACGACGTGCCCCGGGCAGTACCTGTACTCGAGACTTCCCGAGCTCAGGAACCTTGTCCGAGGGCTCCAGGGCGATGCCGCCGCGCGGGTCTACCAGCGCGACCTCAACAGGGACGGGTTCCCCGACCTGGTCTCGCGGACGTCGACCTCCCTCGCTCTCGCCACGGCTACGAGCGCCGGGTGGCGAGCGCCGACACAGATCGGCGGCGGCTGGGCCGGGTCTCGCACCATCGGCCCCGGGGACTGGAACGGTGACGGCACACCAGACTTGCTCCGCATCGACTCCGGCGGCTCGATGTGGCTATATCCGGGTCGTCCGGACGGCACCTTCCAGGCTCCCCGTGTCATCTCCCGCGGGTGGTCCGGTCTCGACGGTGTGACGGGCGGTCACGACTGGGACGGGGACGGTCGTGCGGACCTGCTGGCCCGGCGCAAGGCCGACGGTGCGCTGATGCTCTACCCGTCGAACGGCAACGGTGGGTTCGGACCGGTGCGGAAGATCGGCGGTGGGTGGGGCGGCATGACAGCTCTCTCCACCATCGGCAAGCTCGGCGACGGGCGTCCCGCCCTCGTCGCACGCCGGGCGGACGGGACCCTTCTCGTGTATCGCGGGGACGGCCGTGGTTCGTTCACCGGGTCGGCGCGCGTCGTCGGCGGGGGATGGCAGGGTATGACCTCGATCGTCGGTGTCGGTGACATGAACGACGACGGGCGGGTAGATCTCGCAGCACGCGACGGCGCGGGCCGGCTCTGGCTCTATGTGGGCGACGGCGGCGGGGGGTATCGAGGGCGGTCCCAGCTCGGGACGGGGTGGACCGGGTTCTCCACGATCGTGTCCACGTCTCGCTCCGGGAGGGGGCAGGACCTCTACGCGGTGCGCCGCGACGGGGTCCTGTTCCGGTACCGCTACGACGGCCGGGGAGACTTCTCGCGGTTGTCTGCGTCCGGCGTCCCGGCAGCGCCGGCCGTGGAAGCGATCGCTCCGGGAGACTGGGACGGCGACGGTCGCCCGGACCTCATCACGCGGCGCGCTGACGGCGAGATGTACCTCCATGCGGGCACCGGATCCGGCTCCTTCGCCGCTGGTCGCCGTATCAGTGGTGGATGGCAGGTGATGGAGCAGGTCATCGGGGTCGGCAACTGGACCGGCACCGGCGTCGCCAGCCTGATGGCGCTCGACCGTCACACGGGTCGGATCTACCTCTATCCGGGAGACGGGCGCGGCGGGTTCGCCCCGCGGACGATCGTCGCCACCGGTGCTGGCTCGGTCGACCACCTCGTCGCCGCAGGCCTGTGGCGCGGCGGACGTGCCCCGGACCTGCTGACCCGCGACACCTCGGGCGCGCTCCAGCTGCGCGCCGGGAACGGCGCCGCTCTGCTGGGATCCCCGGTGCGTCTGGGCGGCGGCTGGCAGGCGTACTCCCGCGTCGTGGGCGTCGGCGACGTCGACGGCGATGCGCGCCCGGACCTCGTCGGGGTTCGACCGGACGGTTCGGTGATGCTCTACTCCGGGAACGGCCGTTCCGGCTTCTTCGGGTGGCGCGCGTACGGCACGGTCGGGGGTGTGGTGACGTGACCGCGCTCAGCGCACGAGGTCGTACGTCTGCCAGTTGCTGCTGATGGGGACTCCTGGGTTGACGTTGCCTCCGCCCGTCCACGTGTAGAGGTGCAGCACGCCGTCGGTGCGTGCGGCGAGGATGTCCTGCGAGCCGTCACCGCTCCAGTCGCCGCTGACGGTCAGGTAGGCCATGTCCTGCCAGTTTCTGCCGAGAAGCCGTGCCTCACGGACGCCGCCGCTCCCGTTGCCCGCATAGAGGAGAAGCCTCCCGTCCGCGTGCCGGGCGAGCAGGTCCGCGATGCCGTCGCCGTCCAGGTCGCCCGCGCCGAGCAGGGCGGTCATGGCCTGCCAGTTGTTGCTGACCCCGCCCCGGATGGTGAACGTCCCGTCGCCCCGACCTGCGTAGAGGAGGAGGCGGCCCGCGGGATCGATCGCCACGAGGTCCGCCATGCCGTCCCTGGTCAGGTCGCCGGGGACGGCGATGTGCCGCATCGCACCCCAGCCTCCCCCGACCCGGGTCCGCGTCCCGACACCACCGGAGCCGTTGGTCCGGTAGACGTAGAGGTAGCCGCTGCCGTCCACCGCCACGATGTCTGGGTTGCCGTCGCCGGTCAGATCCGCGCCACGCTCGACGAACTGCATGGCCTGCCAACCGCCACCGATGTCCCGGGGACCGCTGGCGAAGCCGCCCGCGCCGTCGGACTCGTAGACCATCAGCCGTCCGTCCGGGCGGCGGGCGAGCAGATCCGACCGGCCGTCGGCGGTGAAGTCGGAGTCGAGCCGGGCGCTTCCGGTCACCTTCCACCAGGCGCTTCGCAGCCCGAACGCCGTCCGGAACTGCGCGCCCGTGACCGTCGCGCTCCCGGAGGTCCCGGACACGGTCACGGACTCGACGCGCCCGCTCCACTCGCCCACACCTGACCGCCGCGTCACGGTGAGCGCACGGGGCGTCCCCACGGCGGGATAGGCCGCATGGATCGCGGCGGTGGTGAGGGACACCCGCCATGCGTGCACCGGGTTGCCGACGGCGTCCCACGGGTCGCGTTTCGCGACGAGGTACGGCTGGCTTCCCGGCGCCGTCCACCCGCCGTTCGACGAACTGAACTGCGTGAATGCCGGTGCCCCGCCGTACGTGCGGATCTGATTGGCCGTGGCCGTGATCGCCGCGTTCGTGCTCGCCTGCTCGTTCGTCGACTGGAGGGCCCCGGACGACGAGTACGACCGGTACCCCTCGTACACCTGGCAGGCCGTGGTGTCGCACGTGTCCCACGCACGCGTGGAGCTCCGGGCGCGGTCCTGCGCGGCATAGGTGCGTGCGGCGACGGACTGTGCACGCAGCGCGTCCGCCGGCCAGCTCGCGGGAGACTCCGCAGGGACGACCGAGCGGAGGTAGCTCTCCATCGAGACGACGTTCACGGTCCGGAGATTTGGCGACGCACCGTCGTCGATGGCGCGGAGACTGCCGCGGTACTCCCGCTGCGTCCCGTCGGGACGGATGAGGCGGATCGTGCCAGCCGTCGCCGACACGGTGACCGGAGCGCGCATCGCAGAGCCCGCAGCGCGCCACGTGCCCGACACGAGACCGTAGGCGGCCATCCCGGCCGACGTACGGACGATCCGCCACTGGCTCACTGACGCCCCGGAGATGGCGAGTGCGCGCGTCGCGCCGTTGCCGTCCGTGGCCGTCATCCCGCTGCTGGCGACGAATCGGACGTCGTCGTCCGTATCGGCCATGAGGAGCACTCGGAGCCCGGTGTTGGCGATCGTCGCCCGACCGGTTCCCGGGTAGTAGAAGTCAAGGATCGTCTGGTACCCGACCCCCTGGGACGCGGCCGCGCGCGCTCCGTACTGGGACATGCCGATCCCGTGACCGTAGCCGCGGCCCGCGAGCGTGATGTTGCCCGTTCCAGGGATCGTGGCACGCTCGACCACCGTCGTGACGGCCGTCGCGGGCGCCACGAAACCGACAGGAACCAGGAGCGCGACGACCGTCGCGACCCCGGCAAGACGTCCAGACCAACGCACCTGCGCACCTTCCCTCCACTTCGAGGCTAAGCCTGAGAGGGGTGCTGCGCACGAGCGGACAGGAGTCGAAAGGCGACCCCCGTCCGCTCGCGTGCGTTCAGGAGCGGGCGGCGAGGAACTCGATCGTCGTCTCGATCACGCGGTCCTGCTCGCTCTCCGTAAGGTCGAAGGAGCATGGCAGGGAGAGCCCGCGCTCGAACAGGTCGACAGCGACCTCACCGCCGAGGCGCTCGGCCCCGGACCACGGTGGCTGGACGTGCAGGGGGCGCCACAGCGGCCGCGCCCCGATGCCTGCCTTCTCGAGGTGTGCGAGGAGCTCGTCGCGGAGCGCCTCGCCGCCGTCGGCGGGCACGAGCACCGAGTAGAGCCAGTAGGTGGCGTCGAGACCAGGGACGCGCGGAGGCGTCGTCAGCCCGCTGCCGGCGAGCGCGGCGTCGTACCGGCCGGCGACCTCCTGGCGACGCCCGACGAGCTGGGCCAGGCGTTCGAGCTGCGCGACGCCGAGCGCGGACGCGATGTTGGTCAGGCGGTAGTTGAACCCGATCTCGTCGTGGAGGTACCCCACGGCGGGAACCTTCGCCTGGGTCGACAGGTGACGGGCACGGGCGGCCAGCCGCGCGTCGTCGGTCACGAGCATGCCGCCACCGCCCGTGGTCACGATCTTGTTCCCGTTGAACGAGAACGCGCCCACCGCACCGACGGTGCCGGTGTGCCGGCCGGCGAGCGGCCCGTCCGACCAGCGTGCGCCGCGCGACTCGGCGGCGTCCTCGACGAGAGCGACGCCGTGCTCGGCGCAGAACTCGACCAGGCGGTCGATACGGGCGGGCTGGCCGAGGATGTGGACGACTTCGATCGCCGCGGGCAGCGGGCGACCGCTCCGGAGCCGCCCCTCGAGGTCCTCCAGGAGGAGGTCCTCGTCCATGTTCCACGTCACGCGTTCGCTGTCCACGAGGAGGGGGCGTGCGCCGACGTAGGCGACCGGGTTGGCCGAGCCCACGAAGGTGAAGTCTGCTACCGCTACCTCGGCGTCCCGGGGGACGTCGAGGGCGGCGAACGCGAGGTGCAGCGCGGCGGTGCCGGACGCGCACGCCACGGCGTGCTCGGCCCCGACGGCGTCCGCGAAGCGGTGCTCGAACTCGGTGACGAACGGGCCGACCGAGGACACGAACCCGGAACGGACGGCCGCGGTGACGCGCTCGATCTCGTGCTCGGTGATGCTCGGGACGGCGAGCGGGATGGTCGCGGCGCTCATCGGTGGTAGATCGCCGCCTTCGCGACGTCGACGCGACCTCTGAGCCACTCCGCCGTGCGGCGAAGGCCCTCCTCGAGCGACGTCTGCGGGGTCCAGCCCAGGAGCTCGGCGGCCTGCGAAGGATCCGACAGGAGCACCTCGACCTCGGAGCCGTCGGGGCGCATACGCTGCTCCTCGGACACCACCTTCGCCTGCGAGCCCGTCACGGTGGTGCAGAGGTCGAACGTCTCCTCGATGGAGACGGTACGCCCTGTCCCGAGCTGGACGACGGTACCAGGATCGAGCGCCGTGCCGGCGGCACGGACGAAGCCGTCCACGGTGTCGGCGACGTAGGTGAAGTCGCGTCGGGGCGACAGGGCCCCGAGGTGGACCTCCTCCACGCCCGCGAGGAGCTGGTTGAGGATCGTGGGGATCACGGCGCGCGTCGACTGCCGCGGGCCGAACGTGTTGAACGGCCGGAGCACGGTCACCGGCGTCTCGAACGAGAGCGCGTACGACTCGCAGAGCTTGTCGGCGGCGATCTTCGTGGCGCTGTAGGGCGACTGGCCGCGCAGGGGGTGCGACACCGTGATCGGCACGGTGTCGGGCGTGCCGTACACCTCCGACGTCGAGGTGTGCACGAGCCGCGGCGTGCCCTCGGCGCGCACGGCCTCCAGCACGTTGAGCGTGCCGGTGACGTTCGTGTCGACGTACGAGCGGGGCGCGACGTACGAGTACGGGATGGCGATGAGCGCGGCGAGGTGCAGCACGACGTCGGCACCTCGGACGAGGGCGCGCACGTGCTCGGCGTCGCGGATGTCACCGAGCTGGACATCGACGTCGGGGCGGACCTGAGACTCGTCCAGCCATCCCGCGGAACCGTTCGAGTTGTACAGGCACATCGCGCGGACGTCGGCGCCGTCCGCGGCGAGGCGCTCGACGAGGTGGCTCCCGATGAAGCCGTCGGCGCCCGTCACGAGGACGGTCTTCCCGGACAGAGATTCCCAGCTCACTGCATACCCCTAGCTCTCGCGAGGTCGCGAGGTGTTCCGACATCGATCCAGTCTGATTCCATGGCCCACGCACCCACGCCGTGCCCCGCACGGAGACACGCCTCGACCAGGTCGGGCATCGTGCTCGGGCGGCCCCATGGGACGAGGTCGAGCACCTCCGGGGAGAGCGCGTAGATCCCGGCGTTGACCTCCACGTCGAGGACCGGCTTCTCCACGAGGCCCGTGACCAGGTGGTCGTCGCCGCGCTCGACGACGCCGAAGGGCACCTGGTGCTCGTAGCGCCGCGTCGCGACGGTCACCGCGTGCCCCCGGGCGCCGTGCGTGTCGAGCAGGTCGCCCACCTCGAACTGCGCCATGAGGTCGGCGTTGGTCACGACGAGCGGGGCGTCCGGCAGCTCGCCGTGAGGCAGCAGGCCGAGCGACCCGGCGGTCCCCAGCGGCATCTCCGGGTCCTCGTGCACGTACTCGATCCGTGCGCCGACCCCGGACCCGTCGCCGAGCCGGTCGACGATCTTGTCCGCGAGGTAGTTCACGGTCACGTAGATCTGCGAGACGCCGCCGCTCACGAGATTGAGGATGATCCACTCGATGATGGGTCGACCGGCGATGGGGACGAGCGGCTTGGGCGTGTGCTGCGTGAGCTCGCCGAGCCGCACGCCACGGCCTCCGGCCATCACCACGGCGACGTTCGGCCGTGCCTCCCGGCCGGCGATGTCCGCCAGCGTGTGCAGGCCGACCACGTGCCCTGCCGCGTCCAGGACCGGGAGCTGTTCCAGCCGCGTGGCGCGCATGATGTCGAGCGCGTGCGCACGGCTGGTCCCCTCCGGGACCGTGGTCGGGGTCTGGGAGGCGAGCCCGAGCGCCGGGGTCGCGAGCGTCGCTCCCGCGAGGATCCCGCGCCGGACGTCGCCGTCCGTGAGCACGCCCGCGAGGGAGCCGTCGGTGTTCACCAGGACGGCAATCTCGTGGCCTGACTTGTCCATGAGCGACATCGCGTCGCCCAGCGTCGCCGAGGCGTCGGTGACGAACTCACCGACCTGCGCCGGTCGCGTCACTGATCTCTCCTTCCGTCCGAGCACACGGCAGAGTACACGTCCCGAAAACGCTTGCTTCCGGCCGCCGGGGGGACCCCGTGGATCGCGTCCACGATCCGCCGGGCCGCGTCCCCGTCGCCGTACGGGTTGTCCGTGCGGCTCGGCCGAGCGTCCGCCAGGACCTGACGAACACCGTCGCGCACGGTCTCACGGCCGTCCGCGACGTGCCGCACGGAGCGCGCCCGGAGCCGGCCGGACTGGCGTTCCCCGACGTCCACGGCCGGGACCCCGGCGCTCGCCGCCTCGATGACACCGGACGACGAGTTGCCGACCACGACGTCGCACGCGGCGAGCACGCTCGGGTACGCGGGCCCGAGGGACGGGACGACCACGCAGCCGGGCAGGCCCTGGGCGCTCTCCACGAGTGCGTCGCGCAGCTGGCGGCCGCCCGGGTCGGGCCCAGGGTGCGTGACGACGACCGTCCCGACGACGTCGGCCGTCCCGCGCAGCGCGGCGACGCCGTTCTCGACGACCTCGGCGACCGGCTCGGTGGTGACCGGGTGGTAGGTGAACAAGGCGAGGGGCCGGGTGACCGGCCGGCCCGCGAGCCGCGCGAGCTCGTCGTCCGACGCCGGGGCGACGCGGACGAGCCGGTCCAGGCCCGGCGCGCCGGTGACGTGGATCGACCCCGGGTCCTCGCCCATCTGCTCGAGCCGCGCCCGGCTCTCCTCCGAGGCGACGCAGTGGACGTCCGCGAGCTTGGAGACGGCGTGCCGGACCCGCTCGTCGATGGCGCCCTCGGTGACCTCGCCGCCGTGCAGGTGGACGACGGGGACCCGGGCGAGCACGGCGGGCATGACGACCCAGGGAAGCTCCCACCGGTCGCCGAGCACGACCAGGCACGACGCGCCGTCGAGCGCGCCGGGCATCCCCCGCGAGATCTCGCTGCCGCACGTCGTGGCATCCGCGGGGCTGTCGCCCCCGAGCCGCGGCCCGACCGCGCGCACCTCGAGGCCCGGGAGCCCCTCGGCGTCGAGCGCGGCGAGCGCGCCGTCCTCGTCGAACCCGACGGCGGTCAGGACGACGACGCGGTCGTCACCCTGCGCCAGCGCGCGCAGGACCGGGGCCAGCGGGCTGAGGTCGGCCCGGCCTCCGACGAAGACGCAGACCGTCATCCAGCGTGACCCGCGCTCGAGATCGACTCGGCGTGGAGGGCGGTGCCTGCGCGGACGGCACGCGTCACGACCGCGCCCCGCACGTCCACGGCGACCGACACGCCGCTCTCGGGCCGCAGCGCGAGGATGTCGTCCTCGCCGAGGACGTCGCCGACGGCGAGGTCACGGGCAGCGTGCCAGCCGCGTCGCACCAGCGGCGCGTTCTCCTCCTCGCTCGGCATCCGTCGCTTGCGACCGTCGCCGAGCATGGCGATCGAGTCGCTGATCGCCGTGACGTACGCGGCGAGCTCGGCGGGCTCGAGGCTCGCGGCGTGGTCGGGTCCGGGCGCCGTGCGGTCGAGGGTGAAGTGCTTCTCGAAGAGCGTCGCGCCGAGCGCCGCGGCTGCGACCGCGGCGGTGAGGCCGGGAGTGTGGTCCGACCAGCCGACCGGCACGTCGAACTGCTCCGCCATGGCCGGGATGGCGCGGAGGTTGCAGTCCTCGGCGGGGGCCGGGTAGGCCGAGACGCAGTGGAAGAGCGCGAGGCCCGGGGCCGCGGCGGCCGCGGCGAGCGCGGCGGCGACCTCGTCGACGCTGCCCATCCCCGTGGAGACGAGGAGCGGCACGCCGAACGCCGCGAGCCGCGCGATGAACGGGGTGTTCGTGAGCTCCCCGGACGGGACCTTGAGCGCGGGGACGCCGAGGCCGAGAAGCAGGTCGGCGCTCGCGAGGTCGAACGGCGTGGAGAGGAAGACGAGCCCCTTCTCCTGTGCGTGGTCCGACAGCTCGGCCCAGGCGGCACGGGGGAGCGAGAGCGCCTCGAGCATCTCCGCCTGGGTGGTCGAGCCGGTGGCTGCCTCCTGGTAGGGGGCGGCCGAGGCGTCCACCGCGACGAGCGCGCTGGGCTCGAAGGTCTGGAACTTCACCGACGACGCGCCGGCGGCAGCCGCCACGTCGATCAGCTCGTGGGCCTTGCCGACGTCTCCGTCGTGGTTGACGCCGACCTCCGCGATGACGAAAGGGGCGTCGCCGCCCAGCACGTGGTTTCCGATCCTGACGTGTTCCAAGGCAGCCTCTCGAGGGGGGAGTCAGCGGTCGAGCGCTCGTGCCGGGACGCCGCGGACGAGCCGTCCGGGTGCCACGTCTCTCACGACGACGGCACCCGCGGCGATCACCGCATCGGCACCGACCTGCACGCCAGGCAGCACGGTCGCGCCGGCGCCCACAAGCGTACATGCACCGATGCTCACAGAGCCGAGGAGCGTCGCACCCGGCGCGACGTGTGCGAAGTCACCGACCGCGCAGTCGTGCTCGACGGTCGCGCGGGTGTTGACGATGACGCCGCGGCCGACGCTCGCCCCCGGTCCGACGTGCGCGTGCTCGAGGACCTGGGTGCCGGCGGCCACCGGTGACCCGGCGGTCGCCGTCCGGGCGACGAGCGTGCCGAGCCGAAGCCCGAGCCCCTCGACCTCGGCCGTGACGCGGGACCGGACGGCGCTGTCTCCGATGCACACGAGGAGCTCGGCGTCCGCGGTCTCGACCTCGTCGAGCGTGTCGACCACCGGCACCGTCCAGCCAGGAGCGCCACCAGGGGCGACGACCGCCCGCACGTCTCGTCCGAGGCGACTCGCGACGTCCGCGACGCTGCGCGCGTGCCCGCCGCCACCGAGGAGGATCAGGGCAGTCACGATGTCGCCTGTCGGTACGTGGCGTGCATGCCGCCATACTAGAGCCGCGGTCCGCACGGATCGTCGGCGGCGCGGGAGAGGACGGTCGTGATCGGCAGGGCTGTGGTCCGGGGCACGGGCTCCATCGGTGCCCGGCACCTTCGCGTCTTGAGAGCTCTCGGAGTCCAGGACCTCGTGGCGGTCCCGGTCCGGCTCGGGCGCGTGAGCTCGCCGGAGCTCGGCGACGCGCGCGTCGCCGCCGCGCTCCCGCAGGACGCGGACGTCGTCGTGGTGGCGACGGACACCGCGCGCCACGTCGACGACGCGATCGAGGCGCTCGACGCCGGCGCGGGCGTCGTCCTCGTCGAGAAGCCGCTCTGTGCCGACGCCGTGGACGCCGCGCCGCTGCTCGCCCATCCGCGGCGGGACCGTGTTCGCGTCAGCGCCCCCCTGCGCTTCCACGAGGGCCTGCGCGAGGCCCGCGCGGCGGTGGCGGCGCTGCCCGGGGGTCCGGTCGCGGCCCGGGTCGTCGCACAGAGCTGGTTGCCGGACTGGCGACCCGAGCGGGACTACCGCGACTCGTACTCGGCACGTCCGGGGGAGGGCGGCGTCCTGCGCGACCTCGTCCACGAGATCGACTACACGCTGTGGACCTTCGGCCACCCGGTCGCTCTCGAGGGGCACTCGTCAGCCGTCCCGTCGCCGGTGCTCGGCCTCCCGGTCGACGAGTCGGCGGACCTCGCGTGGCGCACCGCGGACGGCGCCGACGTCTCGATCCGCATCGACTACGTCACACGCCCGGCGCGCCGCTCGATGCTCGTGACGTCGCCGCACGGGTCGGTGCTCTGGGACGTCCTCGGCGCCCGCGTCGAGACCGTCGGCGCCGACGGGTCCGTCGCGTCGACCGAGTACCCTCAGGACCACGATCGCGACGTGATCCTCTCCCGTCAGACCCAGGCCCTGCTCGCGCTCGGTGCGGGGCAGGACGACGACCTGCTCGATCTGGAGACCGCGCTGCTCGCGGTGCGGATCGGGGAGCGGGTCCGGGAAGCGACAAGCCAACGACGTACGGAGTTCGCGTGAGCATGAGAGTCCTTGCCGTCATCCCTGCGAGGGGAGGGTCCAAGGGCCTTCCGGGCAAGAACGTCCGGCCGCTCGCGGGCGTCCCGCTGATCGGGCACACCGTGCGGTGCGCGCGAGAGCTGCGGTCGGTGGCCCGGGCGATCGTCACCACCGACGACCCGGGGATCGCCGGCGTCGCGAAGGAGTACGGGGCCGACGTCCCGTTCCTGCGCCCGGACGAGCTGGCGCGCGACGACACCCCGATGGCGCCCGTGATCCGGCACGCGCTCGAGGCCGTCGAGGCGGAGGAGGGCGAACCCTACGACGCCGTCCTCCTCCTCGACCCCACGAGCCCGGGGCGCGACCCCGCCAAGATCGAGCAGGCCGTGGGGATGCTCGGCGCGCGCCCGGAGATCGACGGCGTCGTGAGCGTCTCGGCCCCTCGCTTCGACCCCCTGTGGGTGGGAGTCGAGACGGGCGCGGACGGGGTGCTGCACCGGTACTTTCCCGAGGCCGCGGGGATCACCCGGCGGCAGGACACACGCCGGACCTACCTGCGCATCAACGGCTCCTTCTACCTGTGGCGGGCGGACTACGTCCGGGCGCTCTCCTCGAGCTGGCTCGACGAGGGGACCTTCGCCGCGTTCGAGATCCCCGAGAACGAGGCGTTCTCGATCGACGACGAGGAGGAGTTCCGGCTCGTCGAGGCTCTGGCGTCGGCCGGCGTGCTGCGGCTCCCGGAGGCGGGTGACGCGGCATGAGCGGGTACCGCCCGACGAGCGAGCTCTTCTCGCTGCGCGACCGGGTGGCCCTGGTGACCGGCGGCGCCGGCCCGCTCGGCTCGGTCCTCGCGCGCACGCTCGCCGACTCCGGCGCGCACGTCTGCCTGGTCGACCGTGACGAGGCCGCGTGCGCCCGCGCGCTCGAAGCGCTCCGGGACGTCGCCGACGGGGACCACTCCGCTCTCGTCGTCGACCTCATGGCCGACGACGCGGCCGACACGGTCCTCACCGCCGTCGAGGGCACCTACGGGCACCTCGACGTGCTCGTGAACAACGCGGCGTTCACCGGCACCAGCGGCGTGCCAGGGTACGCCGTCCCGTTCGCCGAGCAGACCTCCGAGGCGTTCCTGGCCGCGACACGGCTCAACCTCCTCGTGCCGTTCGCTCTCACCCAGCGAGCGGCCGAGCTCCTCGCCGCCTCCGGCCGGGGATCGGTCGTCAACATCTCCTCGATCTACGGCCTGGTCGGGCCGAACATGCGTCTCTACGACGGCACCACCATGGGCAACCCCGCCGCGTACGGCGCGACGAAAGGTGGCGTTGGCCAGCTGACGCGGTACCTGTCGACCGTGCTCGCGCCGCGGGTCCGCGTGAACGCCGTCGCCCCGGGCGGGATCGCCCGGGGCCAGGACGAGCGGTTCGTCGAGCGGTACTCCGGGCTGACGCCCCTGGCTCGGATGGCGACCGAGGACGACATGCGCGGGGCGGTCGCGTGGCTCGCGAGCGACGCGGCCTCGTACGTGACCGGTCAGACCGTCGCGGTCGACGGCGGCTGGACAGCCTGGTAGCAGCACCCGTCCTCGCCCGTCGCCCTCACGGACACCCAGGTGAAATCGAATGACTCGTAACGGCCTGCTCTACCTGATCGGTGCTGCGGTCCAGGGCCTCGCCGTGCTCGCCGTGACCCCCTTCGCCACGCGTCTGCTGGGCGAGGCGGAGTACGGAAAGGTCGCCCTGGCGATCGTCCTCACGCAGACCGTGGCGACGGTCCTCGCCGCCGGCTTTCCCCAGCTCATCCTCCGGGACCACCAGCGGGGTGAGGACGGGGTCCGCGACGCGCGCGTGTTCGTCGGGATCATGATCGTCGGGGCGATGGGGGCCGCCACCCTCGGGGCCGTCGCGGCACTGCTCCTCCTGCTGGCCGGGTCGAGCGCGGCCGCGCTCACGGTGCTCGTCGTGACCGTGGGCTCCGCGGGCCTCACCTGCGTCATCGCCTGCCAGTCCGTCTTCCGCGCCACCGAGCGGCCGCTCGCGTTCGCCACGATGGCGATCGCCTCCACCCTCGGCGCGCAGCTCGTCGGCATCGGCCTGTCGTCGTTCAGCCGCACGGCCGAGGCCTATCTCCTCGGCTTCATGGCGGCGTTGCTCGGGCTCGCCGTGGTCGCCGTCGTGGTCACCCGACCCGTCTGGCCGTGGCACGACCTGCCGCGCACCCGGACGGCCACGCGCACGGCGCTCACCATGCTCCCGCACGGCGTGGCGATGCTCGTCCTGCTCAGCGGGGACACCATCATCGCCGGCGTGTTCCGAGGGCCGACGGCGGTGGCGACGTATCAGCCGGCCCTGCTCCTCGGGAACGTCGCGTTCGTCGCGGCGACAGCGATCTACAACGCATGGGGACCCGCGGTCTACCGCCGGGACCCGCGGACCCGGTGGCAGTGGACGGGTCGATCGGCGGTCCTCTTCGGGCTGCTCCTCGCCGGGGTCGGCGCGTTCGTGACCGTCGTCGCGCCGTGGGCGGTGGCGATCCTGACGGGTCCGGAGTTCGACCGCACCACCATCGTCACGCTGGTCAGCATCCTGGCGTGGACCGCGGTGCCGTACGTCCTCTACCTGGCGTGCAGCCTCGCGCTCATCGAGCACGGGCGGACCGGACGCCTCGCGGGGGTGGCGTCCGTGATCGCCGTGGTGTTCGTGCTCGGCGGCGGGCTCGCCGTCGCCGGGAGCGGCCTGGAGGCGCTCGCGGTGGCCAAGCTGGTCGCGTACAGTCTGCTCTTCGTAGCGACCTGGCGGGCCGCGTCGTCGGACGTGCCCCTCCGTTTCGTGGGCTGGCCCGCCTGGGTGGCCGGCGGAGTTCCGATCATCGTCGTCTCCGCCGCGCTCGCGGCTCCCGGTACGGTCGTCATCGTCGTCGCACTCATCAGCCTGCCCCTGCTGGCCGTGGCCGCCTGGGTGCAGCGTGCCCGCTCGTCCGCGAGCGCGGCGAGCAACGAGTAGATGGAGGCTTCAGCACACATGAGACCGATCCTGCACATGGGCCTCGGGTGGGACGACTTCCACCTGCGTGCGCTCGTCGACGCGGGCTTCGCCACGAAGGACCTCGTGCTGGTCGCGCGGACCCGCGCCAACACCGGTTGGGCCCAGCGCAACGCCCCGGACGCCGAGGTCGTATACCTCCCGTACGAGGAGGCGCTGAAGACGAACCCGGTCGTCGGGACGACGGTCCGGCCGGCGCTGGCCCGCGCCGCCGAGGGCGCCGGCCTCGACCCGTGGGACGTCGTGCTCAGCGAACGTGCGCTCCGTCGTCGCCCGGCCGACGTCGGCATCTCGTTCGCGAACCTCGCGGCGGAGACGCTCGAGGGCGTCGTCGACGGACCGACGATCGCGATCGCCGAGTTCACCGTGACCAGCGAGATCGTCCTCTCCGGGCTCGTCGCGGCGGCCGGGGGCCTCCAGTTCTGGCCTCGCACGCTGCGGCACCCGAGCGACCGTTTCGCACTCCTCTCGACCCCGCGCGGCATCACCCCCGTCCCGCGCAAGCACCCGGTCGACATCGCGCAGGAGGAGTCCGACTCGCTGCTCGCCGACGTGGTCGAGGGGCGAAAGCGGCCCAACTACTTCGTCGCGAACTCGCAGGCCGAAGGAGCCTCCGAGATCTTCCGGCTGGCGAAGGACCGTGTCAACGAGTTCCGCCTCGAGCACGGGAAGAACCTCCAGCTCCCGCAGGTGCGGGACTACGTCCACCTCCCCTGGCTCAACGTGGTGCGCGGGCGCATGAACCTGCGTCACTACCGCACGCGCGAGTGGGATGCCGCGCCGACCGGTCGCTACGTCCTCTTCCCGTTCCACGTCCAGCCGGAGTCTTCGGTGGACGTCATCGCGCCCGAGTGGCGGGACCAGGTCCACGCAGCCGTCCGCCTCGCCGACGCGCTCGAGCCGCACGGCATCCAGCTCGTCGTGAAGGAGCACCAGAACTTCATCTGGCGGCGAGACCCGTCCTTCTGGGAGCAGCTGGACGCGCACAGGAACATCGCGGCCGTCGACCCGACGTCGAACACCACCGAGCTCGCCGTGGGGGCGGAGTTCACCTTCACGCCGACCGGCACCGCGGGGCTCGAGGGCGCGGTCCGGGGCCAGCGCGTGGTGATGGGCGCTGCCATGCCGTGGACGGTCCTGCCCAACGTGGCTCTCGTCCGAGACGGTGATGCGATGGCGGAGTTCGTCGCCGGTCGCGGCTGGGAGACGCTCGCGCCCGATCGTGCAGCCCTGCGGACGTGGTGGCACGACGTTCACTTGGCGAACAGCTACCCTGGCGTGGCGCTCGACCCGCCTCGCTTCCCCGCCGTGATGAGCCCGGAGAATCTCCGCGGTTTCGGCGAGGCGTACGCGGAGGCGGCGAGCGTCGTCGAGGACAGGAGCTCGCGACCTGCCGGCTCGGCGGACGCGACGGCCTGACCGGAACGACCCCGGTCCACCGGGCCGGGTGGCGGGCGGCGCGCGGCGCCGTGACCGAGGAACGACTGGAGGCATTGTGCTCGAGTGGCTGTCGACCGCTCATCTCGGCGTGGTCGCCGTGCTGCTGCTCTGGGTCCCAGGGCTGGCGGTCGGGTACCTCGGGGGACTCCGCGGCCTCGTTGCATGGGGGAGCGCGCCGCTGCTCTCCTCGCTCGTCGTCGGAATCTCCGCGATCGGCGGCGGGCTGCTCGGCGTGCGGTGGTCGCTGCTCGTGGTCGCAGCCGGCACGGTCGTGTTCGCAGGCGTCGCCTGGCTGGCGAGGCTCGTCTCCGGAGGATGGCGATCGCCGTTCGTCGCGCGAGGGCTGCGTGCACGTAAGCAGGTCTTCGTCACCGTGACCGTCGCGGTGCTCGTCGCCGCCGCGTTGCAGGCGCGGCGCCTGATGGGCGCCTTCGGCGGACCCGACCAGTTTCCGCAGACCTACGACACTCCGTACCACCTGAACTCGCTGCGACTCATGCTCGAGACCGGGGACGCGTCCTCGCTCAAGATGACGCTGACGACCCCGGAGCTCGCGTCGTCCTTCTACCCGGGCCTGTGGCACGGGTTCGTCACTCTCGTGCTGGAGTTGACAGGCAGCACCGACGTCGTCGCGGGAGCCAACTGGACCACCCTCGTCATCGCGTGCCTCGTGTGGCCCGCCTCGGCCCTCGTGCTGGCCCGCGTGCTGTTCGGGCCACGGCCGGTCCTGCTCGGCCTCACCGCGGTCATGGCGTTCTCCATGACGCAGTTCCCCAACCAGTTCACGGCCTTCGGGATCCTCTACCCGAACCTGCTCGCGTACGCGCTCCTGCCCACGGTGATCGCGCTCGCGTGGCTGACCCTCTGGCACGGTCGCGGACGTCGTCGGGTCGCCCCGCTCGCGCTGACGGGCGCGGGTCTCGTGGTGATGATCCTGGCCCATCCGAACGCCCTGTTCACGGTGGGCTACGTCGTGCTGCCCCTGCTCGTCCACTTCGTCGCGCACGTGAGCCGGCGCGCATGGGTGGGAGGTCGCCGCGCGACAGCGATCGCCGCCCCGGTCGTGCTCGCCGTCGGCTGCGCCGCCGCCTACTGGGTGGTCGGGCTCGTCCCCATGGTCGCCGAGTTCCGGACCCAGGTCTCGTGGCCGGCGCGGCTGTCCAGGACGGACGCGATCAACGACGCCGTCGGCCTGGCCGCGATGCACCCGGACGGGCAGGCGAACCTGTTCGTCGCTGGCCTGCTCCTCGTCGGTGCCGTCGTGGCGCTCGTCGTCAGCCGGTGGCGCTGGCTTCCGTTCTCCTACGCGCTCCTGGCGATGCTCTTCATCGTTGCGGCGAGCTCGGGAGAGTCGACCCGCGAGCTGCTGACGGGCTACTGGTACGGGGACGTCCAGCGCCTCGCCGCGCTCCTCCCGCTCCTGGGCGTCCCTCTCGCTACCATCGGCCTGACGGCCGTGGTCGACGGGCTCGCGCGACTCGCCCGTGACTATCGCTCGGACCCGCGCTGGTTGCGGGCGACGTCGTTCCCGGTGCTCGCCGTCGTCGCGGCTCTCCTCGTGCTCGTCGTCCTGCCTCGGACGGACCCGTACACCGGGTCGATCCGTTACGTCCGCGACGCCTACTCGACACCGGAGGCCGGTCGGGACAACGCGTTCGTGGACGAGGACGAGGTCGCGATGATGGACGAGATCGAGCAGATCGTCCCAGAAGGTGTCGTGATCGCGGGCAACCCGTGGAACGGTGCGAGCATGACCTGGGCGCTCGCGGATCGCGAGTCGCTGTTCCCCCACAGCAAGAGTCTTACGACAGAGGACCAGGACCTGATCGCCCAGAGGCTCGGGGACGCCGGGACCGACCAGGCGGTGTGCGAGGCGCTCGAGCGGACAGGGGTGGAGTACGTCCTGACCTCGGACAGCATGCTGTGGGGCCGCCACCCCGAGGGGTTCGAGGGGCTCGACGCTCGCGAGGTGCGCAGGGTCGGGGAGGTCGTCGCGCGGGAGGGCGACGTCCGTCTGTGGCGGATCACCGCCTGCGACGGGTGACGGCGGCGTCGGTCGACGGGCGACGCACCGGATAGGCTGGCCCGGCTGTCGTGCCGAGACTAGGAGTGTGCGTGGACGCGGATCTTGTCGTCGTGGGGTCGGGCTTCTTCGGCCTGACCGTCGCTGAGCGGATCGCCGAGGAGTACGGCCGGAAGGTCCTTGTGATCGACCGTCGGCCGCACATCGGCGGCAACGCGTTCAGCGAGGCCGAGAAGACGACGGGGATCGAGGTGCACCGCTACGGGGCGCACCTCTTCCACACGTCGAACGAGCGCGTGTGGGAGTACGTCAACCGGTTCACGGCGTTCACGAGCTACGTCCACCGGGTGTACACGACGCACCGGGGCGAGGTCTTCCCGATGCCGATCAACCTCGGGACGATCAACCAGTTCTTCCGGTCGGCGCACGGCCCCGACGCCGCGCGCGAGCTCGTCAAGGAGCTCTCCGCCGAGCTGGGGGGCAAGAAGCCGGAGAACCTCGACGAGCAGGGCGTCTCCCTCATCGGGCGTCCGCTGTACGAGGCGTTCATCCGCGAGTACACCGCGAAGCAGTGGCAGACCGACCCGCGTGAGCTGCCGGCGTCGATCATCTCCCGCCTGCCCGTGCGCTACACGTACGACAACCGGTACTTCAACGACGCGCACGAGGGCCTGCCGGTCGACGGGTACACCGCGTGGCTCGAGCGGATGGCGGACCACCCGAACATCGAGGTCCGCCTCGGGGTCGACTTCTTCGACGAGTCGCAGCCGGTGAGCAAGGGCAACGTCGTGGGGAACGTCCCCGTCGTCTACACGGGACCGGTCGACCGCTACTTCGACTACGCCGAGGGCGACCTGTCGTGGCGCACCCTCGACTTCGAGGAGGAGGTGCTCCCGGTCGGCGACTTCCAGGGGACCTCCGTGATGAACTATGCCGACGCGGACGTGCCGTACACGCGCATCCACGAGTTCCGGCACTTCCACCCCGAGCGCGACTACCCGACGGACAAGACCGTCGTCATGCGGGAGTTCTCGCGGTTCGCCGAGCGCGCCGACGAGCCGTACTACCCGGTGAACACGGCGGCGGACCGTGAGCGCCTGCTCAAGTACCGCGACCTCGCCGCGGCGGAGCAGGACGTGCTCTTCGGAGGGCGTCTGGGCACGTACAAGTACCTCGACATGCACATGGCGATCGGTGCGGCCCTCTCGATGGTCGACAACAAGCTCGCCCCGCACTTCGGTCGGGGCACCTCGATCGAGAGCGGCGGCGTCGACGCCTGACCTCCCACGTCGCCCGCGCGGTCGTCGCGCGACGCCCGCGTCTGGTGGCGCGCACCCGGAGGGTGCGCGCCACCGGCGTCAGGAGACCGTGATCCGCTCGGTGGCGACCAGCCGCGCCAGCACGGCCTCGTCCTCGGCCAGCGCCCGAGCGCGGCTGGGGGAGAGCTGCACGACGGACCCGTCGTCGGCCAGGACGGCGAGCACCGTGCGGAGCGCCTCCTCGAGGGTGGTGCCGCCCCGTGCCAGGACGCGGGCGCCCGGGGTCGCGCCCTCCGGGGACGGAGAGCCCGGGACGAGGTCGGCGTGCGAGACGACGGTTCCGGTGGCGCTCTCGAGCGCGGCCGCCGCGCGGTCCGGCTCCGGAGCCCAGCCGACCTGGTCCCCGTACGTCATCACGGCGGAGGCGGCGTCGACGGCGCCGGCCGGGAGGTCGCCGTCGAAGCGCCGTGCCAGCGCGGGCAGCGCGACGGCCACGAGCTCGGCGCGGGTGCCGGCCCAGAGGCCCGGGCGTGTCGTCACGACGACGTCCGGTCGCGTGGCGCCCGTACCCGTCGTACCGTCGTCTCCAGCGGGCGCGAGCACGACCGTGGCCCCGACGCGCCATGCGGCGAGCGCCCAGACGACCGTGCGCCAATGCACGGGAAGGTCGAGAACCACGCGTGCGCCGGGGCCGGCATCGAATTCTTCGACGAGAAGGTTGGTCGTCTTGTTGACCCAGTTCTCGAGCACGGCGCCGGAGAGCTCGACGCGTTCGCCGTCGTCGCCGTACCACGTGAGCCGCGGCCGGCCCGGGTCCCGGGTGACGAGACGTAGCAGGTCAGAGACGTGCGCGGGGCGCTCGGCGCGGGGGCCGGCGGGATGGGGAGCGGTCACCATGGACACCACCCTAGAGTGCTGGTATCGGCTCCCGACATGTCGGAATTTCACCCCTCGCCTCCTCCTCGCTATCACATTTCGGCTTGACGCCTGAGGACGACACGCGTGTAATTTCTTCAATGCAGTTTCCGGCGGGGTTCTCGCCACGAGGCCCGGCGAACGGCATGAAGGGGCGCACGATGTGGAACATGCTGGACGGGACGGGAGGGGTCTTCCCCTCCGACGCTGAACGAGAGGTGGAGCGCGTGGCACCGGTGCTGCCGCTCTTCGGTGAGCCGGTCGACGACTCGCTCATGGGGTGGCAGGAGCGGGCGCTGTGCGCCCAGACGGACCCCGAGGCCTTCTTCCCGGAGAAGGGCGGGTCCACGCGCGAGGCCAAGAAGGTCTGCACGGGCTGCGAGGTCCGCGCGGAGTGCCTGGAGTACGCGCTGGAGAACGACGAGCGGTTCGGCATCTGGGGCGGTCTCTCGGAGCGCGAGCGCCGCAAGCTCAAGCGCCGCGTCGTCTGACGACGAGCGCACCGCGGGCGGTCCTCGTCCGGGTGCCGAGCCGCACAGTGACGGGGTCACGACACCCCGCCACACCGGGGCGCGCAAATGCCGCGCCCGGAGCCGTGTCCGTCGCATGATCGACGGGACATGACTTCCTCCGACCTCACCACCTCCGCGCGCAGTGCACGCCCCGGCGCCCTCACGCCGGGGGCGGCGGCGCGTGCCGCCGCTGTGCCGGGCGTCGTCGCGGCACCCGAGATCGTCGCCGCCGTCACCGGGGCGCTTCCCGTCGTCACGACCGTCACGGCCGTGGTCGTCACGCGCGGCAGCACGCCGTTCCTCGCGCACACGATGGCCGCGCTGCGCGCCCAGACGACGAGCCCGCACGCGGTCGTCGTCGTCGACGCCACGACCGGCGACGCGACGCGCGAGCACCAGGGCCTCCAGCTGGGGGACGCGCGGTTCGTCGCGGCCCCGCGGGCCCGCTCGTTCGGGGACGCGGTCGACGCCGCGCTCGCGCACGTCGAGCCGGGCACGTGGCTCTGGCTGCTCCACGACGACTCGGCGCCCGCGCCGGACGCGCTCGCCGAGCTCCTGCGCGCGGTCGAGCACTCGACCGCGGTCGCGGTGGCCGGGCCCAAGCAGGAGCGGTGGACGGTGGGCACCGGGACCGGTCCCGCCGCGCCGTTCGAGCCGGGAACGGCGAGCCGCCTCGTGGAGGTCGGCGTCACGACGACCCCGCTGGGGCGACGCATGACGGGGATCGACGACGACGAGATCGACCAGGGCCAGCACGACGCGCGCGACGACGTGCTCGCCGTCGGGCTCGCCGGCGCGCTCGTGCGTCGCACGGTGTGGCAGGAGCTCGGCGGGACCGACCCCGAGTACGGGGCGTTCGGCGACGGCCTCGACCTGTGCCGCCGGGCGCGGCTCGCCGGGCACCGCGTGATCGTCGTGCCGTCGGCGGTGGTGCGGCACGCGCAGGCGTCGCTCCTCGGGCTGCGGGACCGCCGGCGCGGCGCGACCACGCTCCCCGCACCCGACCCCGACTCCTCCTCCGCCACGCGACGGCGCTCGCAGCTCCATGCGCGGCTCGTCGGGGTCGCGGCGCCGTGGCTGCCGTTCGTCGCGCTGGCGATGGTGCTGGGTGCGCCGTTCCACGCCGCGTACCGGCTGCTCGTCAAGCAGCCGGGCCACGCACGGGACGAGCTGCTCGCCCCGCTGTGGGCGCTCGTCCGGGTCGGGCCCGTGTGGCGCGCGCGGCGCGCCGCCCGCCGCACCCGACGGCTCCCGCGTCGCGCGCTGCGTCCGTTGCGCGGCACGTGGCGCGAGGTCCTCGCCGAGCGCCGTGACCGTCGCCTGGCCCGGGCGGAGCAGCGGCGCACCGCGTGGGCACCCACCGACATCGAGCGGCGCGAGCTGCGCGCCCTCGCCCTGCGGCGGCGGGCGGGGCTCGCCGCGACCGTCGTGGTTCTCGGGGCGTACACGGCCGTCGTGTTCGGCCCGCTCGCCGGGGCGCTGCTCGCCGGCGGACGCCTCGTCGGCGGCTCGCTGCTCCCCGCGACAGGCACGCTCGGCGACGTCTGGCGCGCCGCCACGACCGGATGGGTCACGACCGGCCTCGGTGCACCGGCACCGGCCGACCCCTACGTCACGGCGCTCGTCCCCGCCTCCCTGCTCGCGGGGGGCGCGACGCAGACGGCGGTGAACCTGCTGGTGCCGGCGTGCTTCGTCGCGGCCGGGCTGGGCGCCTGGTTCGTCGCGGGGGCTCTCGTCCGCTCGGTCCCGGCGCGTGCGTGGGCCACGCTCGTGTGGGTGGCCGCACCGGCGCTGCTCGCCGCTGTCGGCGCGGGCCGGGTCGGCGCGGTGCTCGTGCACGCCACCCTCCCCTGGCTCGCGCTCGCGGTCGTCCGTGCCCTCGGGCTCCAGCGCGTCGACGCGGTCGCGCCGGCCGCGCCCGACGCCGCGCGTCCGGCCCGTCGGCGCGAGCCGGGGTCGCTCGCCGCGGCCGCGACCGCCGGCCTGCTCTTCGCCGTCGTCGTCGCCGGCTCGCCCGTGCTCCTCCCGGTCGGCGTCCTCGTGCTCGTGGTGGTCGCGGTGGGGGTGCCCGCGCACCGCCGGTACCTCGCGCTCGTGCCCGTCCCCGCCGTGGTGCTCTTCGCGCCGTTCCTCGTGCACGTGGCGAGGACCGCGAGCGACGGCGGGTGGCGCCTCCTGCTCGCCGACCCCGGCGCGCCCGTCGCCGCCACGGCCGCGCCGCCGTGGCAGCAGCTCCTCGGCCTGCCGGTGCCGCCGGACGCATGGTTCGGCCTCGACGGCTCGGGCGCCGTCGACCTGCTCGCGCGGTGGGCGCCGTTCGCGGCCGGGGCGGTGGTGGTCGCGCTCGCGGTCGTGGCCGTGCTCCGCGGCCGTCGCCTCGCCGTCGGCGCGTGGTTCGTCGCGGCGATCGGCCTCGCGACAGCGATCCTCGCCGGCTCGACCGTCGTCGCGGCCGGGACGACGCCGGACGCTCCGGTGACGGGCTGGCCCGGGGCGGGCACCTCGCTCGCGCTGCTCGCGCTCCTCGGCGCCGCGCTCGTCGGGGTGCCGCGGCTGCCCGACGGCGGCGCCCCGCCCTGGCGGTCGGGTGCGGTCGTCGCGCTCGGGCTCGTCGTGACGCTGCTCCCGCTGGGCACCGCGGCCTCGTGGACGGCGGGCGTGCTCGACCGGGACGACGCGCGGGTCGGCGCGGTCCGCGCGACGACCCAGCCCGTCGTCCCGCCGGTCGGCCGACAGATGCAGACCTCCCCGCGCCAGGCCCGGGTGCTCAGCCTCGAGCCCGGGCCGGGCGGGGTGGCCGAGTACGCGGCCCTGCGCTCGGACGGGCCGCAGGCCGTCGACTCCTCGGTCGTCGTGGAGGCGTGGCGGGCCGCGGACCCCGGCGCCACGGAGGGAGAGCTGCCCCGGCTCGTCGCCGACCTCGTCTCCGGGACGTCCGCAGACGTGGCCGACGGCCTCGGGCGCGTCGGCGTGGGCGCGGTGCTCCTGCCGGCGTCGGCCGAGCAGGACCAGGCGCGCGCGGAGCTCGTGGCGCGCCTCGACACGGTGCCCGGGCTCGAGCGCATGACGGAGGGCCAGGCGGGACTGCTGTGGCGCGTGGCGCCCGAGGGGGTCGACCCCTCCTGGGCGCGGGTCGAGTCGGCCGCGGGGACGCAGCCGATCGACGCCGACCGTCAGGCGCTGCGACCGGTCGACACGGCCGTGCCGGCGGGGTCCGAGGACCGTGTCGTCGTGCTCGCGGAGGACGCCTCGTCCGGGTGGCGGGCGACGCTTGACGGCCGCCCTCTGGAGGCCGTCGACCCGTCGACCACCGGTGGGCTCCAGGCGTTCGCCCTCGGCGCCGCCGACGGGCGCCTCGAGGTGTTCCACGCGGCGGATCACCGGTCGGGCTGGATGACGGTGGCAGGGGTGACCCTGCTCGTGTACGTGCTGCTCGCGGTGCCGGTACGGCGTCGGCGGGCGGGGACGAGGTAGCGCTGTGACGACGCAGGACGAGAACGGTCAGGGCCGGGCGGCCCCCGACCAGGCGGGCGGCGGGACGTCCCGCGGCAGCCGGCGCGGGGTCGTGCGACGCGTCACGACGACGGGCGCCGGCCTCGTCGGGATGCTCGCGGTGGGCGCCGTGGCGGCGTTCGGGAGCACGGGCGCGACCCTCTTTCCCGCCGCACCTTCCCCCGTCGACGCGGTCGAGCAGGTCGCCGTCGAGCCGGGCCCGGAGGTCACGGTCTGCCCTGGTCCCGCGCGGCTCACCGACCCGGAGACGGTCGGCGACGCGCAGTTCGGCCCGGCGCCGGTGGGCACCGAGAGCAGTCTGCGCGCCGTCGTGGAGGGCGACGGGTCGGCCGAGCTCGGCGCGTTCGACGGCACGGCCGCGCGCGCCGACCCCCGGACCCTCGAGCGCGCCCCCGACGCGGACGCGACGGTGAGCACCGTCGAGGACCCGGCCACGGGCACGGTCCTGACCGTCCGCCCGGGCGAGGGTGCGGGGCCGCGGGTCGCGGCGTCGGTCGGGTCCGTGACGAGCGCGGGCGACCTGCGCGGCCTCGCTGCCGCGAGCTGCTCGCGGCCCGGCATCAGCCAGTGGCTCGTCGGCGGGAGCACCCAGATCGGCAGCAGCACCCAGCTCGTGCTCCAGAACCCGGGCCTCACCCCGGCGGTCGTGCAGGTCGACGTCTGGGGCCAGGGCGGCGCGGCCGTGCTCTCGGGGGGCGGGCAGCAGCTCGTGGGCCCGGGCGAGGAGGTCGTGACGCTCGTCGAGGCCGCCGCCCCCGAGCAGCGGCGCCTCGTCGTGCACGTCTCGGCGACGGGCGGGCTCGTGTCCGCATACCTCCAGCACTCCACGCTCGACGGGCTGGTCCCGCTCGGTGTCGACTACGTCGTGCCGGGCGCGGAGCCGGCGCAGGACCTGGCACTCGCCGGCGTCGCCAGCGTCGGCGAGGCCGTCGACGACCCGCACGCCCCCCAGCTGCGCCTCCTCGCCCCGGGCGACGCGGCCGGGACGGCGCGCGTGACCGTCTTCGGCGCGGACGGCCCCGTGCCGCTGCGCGGCGTGGAGGACGTCGCCCTCACGCCCGGGGTCGTCACGGACGTCTCGCTCGGCGGTCTCCCCGCAGGGTCGTACGCCGTGGCCGTGCACGCGGACGTCCCCGTCGTCGCGGGCGCGTCGGTCGACCGGCGGGGCGAGCCCGACCCCGACCTGCTGCGCGAGGAGCGTCAGTACGACCGGGCGTGGATCGCGGCCCGCGCGCTGGCGCCCGCCACGAGCGCCCCCGCGGGCGGGGACGCCCCGGTCGACGAGGACGGCGCGCGCGCCGGTCAGGTCGCACTCGTCCCCGGGACGTCGTCGGCGCTGACCCTCGCGGCGGTCCCGACGACGGACGCGGCCGAGGACGGCGACGACGCGGCCGGACGCCTCGAGCTCCGCGTCCGCGCCTACGACGAGGCCGGTGCCGAGGCCGGGACGACGACCGTGACGCTCGCTGCCGGCACGGCGCAGACCCTCGACCCGTCCACGCTGCGGGCCGAGGGCTCGGAGGCGGTGGTCGCGGCCGTGACGGTCGACGTCGTCGGTGCGCGCGAGGATCTGGACCCGGTCTGGTCGGTCACGGCGAGCGCGGGTCCGCCGAGCGGTGCCGACGACGACGAGACACCGAGCCTGCTCTCCGTCCTGCTGCCGGTCGTCGACGCGCCTGCGCCCGGCGAGGTCGCGGTCCGCGCGTCGGACACCGCGGGGCTGGGGTACTAGGGACCGGCGCCGGCTCAGCGGTCGCCGGTGTACCGGGGGTCGATCTCCTCCGGGGTCCGCGCGAGCAGGTGCGCGACCTGCTCGACGAGCACGTCACGGACGAGGTCCTCCAGGTCCTCGGCGTCGAACGCGCGCGCCTCGACCGGGCGCCGGTAGACGACGATGCGGGCGGGCTGTCCCGACTCCGCGGGGAAGCACCGGCCGAGCGGCACGCCGCCGTCCTCCCAGGGTGCCGGGTCGGAGGGCGGGACGTCCTCGACCGCGAACTCCGTCCCGCGCAGCTGCTTGGCCCACGAGCGCTCGACCCGCTCCACCACGTCGGCCAACGACGCGGAGTAACTCTACCCCCCCCAGCCGCACCCCGGGTCCGT
>NZ_JBHXIC010000013.1:54452-72620 GCF_042723955.1 Cellulosimicrobium cellulans
CCCTCCGCCCCGCGGTGCTGCTGCCCCCCCCCGCCCCCCCCCCCCCGCCCGCGGGCCCCCCCCCCCGCCCCCCACTTCTCCGCCCGCGTGCGGCTCGCGGGTGCGGTGGGCGGCAGGAGCGGACCGCGGATCCCGCGACCACGGCGGTCGCGACGTCGCGGCGCCGGGCCCTGGCCGCCCGGGCCGGGCGCGCGGGGCGGGATCACGAGCTCGTCGAACGAGACCGGGGGAGGGGTGGCGGCGCCGCGCCGCGACCAGCGGGCTCGGCGCCCTGCGCCGGCGGGCTCTGGCCGCGAGCCGGGGGAGGGAGTGTTGCCACGCACACGACGACTGTAGCCCGCCGACGCCCGGCGCAGCGCGCCCACCTGCGGGGCCGCGGGGTCCGGACGGCGTGTGCCGGCACCACGACACGCCCGGAGGGCGTAAGGTCAGCGCGTGAGATCCGTCAGGCAGTGCTCGCGCACGGCGTGCGTCCGTGCCGCCGTCGCGACCCTCACCTACGTCTACGCCGACTCCACGGCGGTCCTGGGCCCGCTCGCGCACCTCGCCGAGCCGCACAGCTACGACCTGTGCGCCGAGCACGCGGAGCGCCTCACCGCGCCGCGCGGCTGGGAGGTCGTGCGCCTGTCCCCGCAGTTCGTCGAGACCGGCCCGAGCGACGACGACCTGTCGGCGCTCGCGGACGCGGTGCGCGAGGCGGGCAAGGTCCGGACGGAGCCCGAACCGCCGGACGTCACCGAGGTCGGACGACGCGGCCACCTGCGCGTGCTGCGCGCCGAGGGCGACTGACCCGTCAGGCCCTGAGGGTGCGCACGAACGCGTCGACCTCGTCGGCGCGGGGGAGCGCACCGGCCTCGAGCGCGGCCCGCAGCGACGGGGCCGCGGCGTCCTTCGCGGAGAACGACGGGACGAGCACGTGCCCGTGCGGCCCGGTCGTCGGCCAGTCGATCGCCAGGTCCGGGTCGGTCGGGTCCACGCCGTGCTCACGCTCGGGCGCGTAGCCGCTCGAGCACAGGTAGACGACGGTCGACCCGTCCTCGAGCGCCATGAACGCGTGCCCCACGCCCTCCGGGAGGAAGACGGCGCGGCGCTCGTGCGCGTCGAGGGGCACCGCGTCCCAGCGTCCGAACGTGGGGGAACCGACCCGCAGGTCGACGACGACGTCGAGCACGGACCCCGCGACGCACGTCACGTACTTCGCCTGACCGGGCGGGACGTCGGCGTAGTGCACGCCGCGGACCACTCCGGCGGCCGACACCGACGCGTTCGCCTGTGCCAGGTCGAGGTCGCGTCCGGTCGCCTCGCGCAGGGCCGAGGCCGTGAACCACTCGAGGAAGACCCCGCGCTCGTCGGCGTGCTGGCGCGGCGTGAGCTCCCACGCGCCGGGGACGGTCAGCTCACGGGCGTTCATGCTGCTCCTCGATAGGGTGCGTGCGGAGGTGGTCGCGGTGCGATGGACGGTCACGGGTGCCGGGGGGATGCTCGGCACGGACCTCGTCGCCCTGCTGCGCTCCCGCGGGGAGGACGTCCGAGCGCTCGACCGTGCGGGCCTCGACGTCACGGACGCCGCGGCGGTCGACGCCGCGGTGCGCGGGGCGGACGTCGTCGTGAACGCGGCCGCGTACACGGCCGTCGACGCGGCGGAGGGGGACGAGCCCGGGGCGTTCGCCGTCAACGCGGTCGGCGCGCAGCACGTGGCACGGGCCGCCGCGGCCCGCGGCGCCCGGCTGGTCCACGTCTCGACGGACTACGTCTTCGACGGCGTCGCGCCGCCCGCCGGGCCCGGGTCGCCGTACGCGGAGGACGCCCCGCTCGCACCACGCTCGGCGTACGGGCGCTCCAAGGCTGCGGGCGAGTGGGCGGTGCGGTCCGAGCACCCCGGTGCGCTGGTCGTCCGCACGGCCTGGCTCTACGGCGCTCACGGCACGTGCTTCCCCCGCACGGTCGCCCGTCTCGCACGCGAACGCGGGTCGGTCGACGTCGTCGACGACCAGGTCGGTCAGCCGACGTGGACCGTGGACCTCGCCGACCTCGTGGTGCGCCTCGTCGGCGCCGGAGCACCCGGCGGTGCCTACCACGGGACGGCCCAGGGCCAGGCGTCGTGGTGGGAGCTCGCCCGGGAGGTGGTCGCGACCGTGGGGATCGACCCGGAGAGCGTCCGGCCGACGTCGAGCGCGGCCTTCGCCCGTCCCGCGCCCCGCCCCGCGTGGTCCGCGCTGGGGCACGACGCGCTGCGTCGCCACGGGGTGGAGCCGGTCGGGGACTGGCGCGAGCGGTGGCGTGCCGCCGCCCCGCTGGTGCTCGCCGGCCTCGAGGACGGTCCGGGGTCTCACGTGTCGAGCAGCGACAGCAGGTAGGTGCCGTAGCGCGACGGCGCGAGCGCGGTCGCGCGCTCGCGGAGCTCCTCGTCCGTGAGGAACCCGCGTCGCCAGGCGACCTCCTCCGGCGCCCCGATCTTCAGCCCCTGGCGGTTCTCGATCGTGCGGACGAAGTCGCTCGCGTCGAGCAGCGAGTCGACCGTCCCGGTGTCGAGCCAGGCCGTCCCGCGCGGCAGGACCTCGACCTGGAGGCGACCCTCGCGCAGGTAGTGCAGGTTGACGTCGGTGATCTCGTACTCCCCGCGCGCCGACGGCCGGAGCGAGCGTGCGACGTCGACCACGTCCGCCGAGTAGAAGTACAGGCCGGGGACCGCGTAGCTGCTCCGGGGCCGGGCCGGCTTCTCCTCGATGCTCAGCGCGCGCCCGGACTCGTCGAACTCGACCACGCCGTACGCCGTCGGGTCGGCGACGCGGTAGGCGAAGACGGCGCCGCCGTCGATCCCCGCGAAGCGCTGGAGCCGGTCGCCGAGACCCGGCCCGTAGAAGATGTTGTCGCCGAGGACGAGCGCCGCCGAGTCGCCGTCGAGGAAGTCGGCCCCGAGCACGAAGGCCTGGGCGAGGCCGTTGGGCTCGGCCTGCACGGCGTAGGAGATCGAGACGCCGAGCTGCGACCCGTCCCCGAGCAGGCGATGGAACGCCGCCGCGTCGTGCGGGGTCGTGATGACCAGCACGTCGCGGATCCCGGCGAGCAGGAGCGTCGAGAGCGGGTAGTAGACCATAGGCTTGTCGTAGACGGGCAGCAGCTGCTTGCTCACCCCGAGCGTGATCGGGTGCAGACGCGTGCCCGCGCCACCTGCCAGGACGATCCCCTTCATCCCGGCAGGCTCTCACGAGCAGGAGGGCCGGGGGAGGGTGAAATGCCGTGCGGCGCGCCGGTGCGCGCGGCCTCCGTCGCTAGACTCGCGGGCGGCAGGGGAACGGGTCGAGGAGGTCGTCGGTGCGGGTGCTCGTGACCGGCGGAGCCGGGTTCATCGGGGCGAACTTCGTGCGACGCACGGTCGAGACGCGGCCCGACGTCGACGTCGTCGTGCTCGACGCCCTCACCTACGCGGGCGACGAGCGGTCGCTGGACCCCGTGCGCGACAGAGTGGCGCTGGAGGTCGGCGACGTGGCCGACGCCGACCTCGTGGACCGGCTCGTCGCGTCGACCGACCTCGTGGTGCACTTCGCCGCCGAGTCGCACAACGACAACTCGCTCGCCGACCCGGCACCGTTCGTCCGGACCAACGTCGTCGGGACGTTCACCCTCCTCGAGGCCGTGCGTCGTCACGGGGTCCGGCTGCACCACGTCTCGACCGACGAGGTCTACGGGGACCTCGCGCTCGACGACCCGGGTCGCTTCACCGAGTCGACGCCGTACGACCCGTCCTCGCCCTACTCCTCGACCAAGGCGTCGAGCGACCTGCTCGTGCGCGCCTGGGTGCGCTCGTTCGGCGTGCGCGCGACGATCTCCAACTGCTCCAACAACTACGGCCCGTACCAGCACGTGGAGAAGTTCATCCCGCGGCAGATCACCAACCTCCTCGACGGGGGCCGGCCCAAGGTGTACGGCGCGGGTCAGAACGTCCGCGACTGGATCCACGTGGACGACCACAACGACGCGGTGTGGGCGATCGTCGAGCGGGGCGCCGTGGGCGAGACGTACCTCGTCGGGGCGGACGGCGAACGGTCCAACCTCGACGTCGTGGGCGACCTGCTCGAGATCTTCGGGCGCGACCGCGCCGACTACGACCTCGTCGCCGACCGAGCAGGGCACGACCTGCGCTACGCGATCGACGCCACGCGGCTGCGTACCGAGCTCGGCTGGGCGCCGCGTTACACGTCGTTCGCCGAGGGGATCGCTCGCACGGTCGACTGGTACCGCGCCAACGAGGCGTGGTGGCGTCCCGCGAAGGCGCGTACCGAGGCGCGGTACGCGGCCGGCGGCCAGTAGCGGGCGCCGCCGACCGGCGGCCGCCGTGGGCGCCGATAGGCTGGGGCGCGTGACGACCGACCTCTCCCACCTCATCAAGGCGTACGACGTCCGCGGCACCGTCCCGGACCAGCTGAACCCCCGGGTGGCAAAGGCCATCGGCGCCGCGTTCGCCCGCGCGGTGGCCCTGCCGGAGGCGCCCGTCGCGGCCGACGACGCGCCGGCCCGGGCGAGCGTCGTCGTCGGGCACGACATGCGCGACTCCGGGCCCGAGCTCGTCGAGGCGTTCGCCGCCGGCCTCACGGAGGCCGGGGTCGACGTCGTGCGGATCGGGCTGTGCTCCACGGACGGGCTCTACCACGCATCCGGCGCGCTGGGCATGCCGGGCGCCATGTTCACGGCGAGCCACAACCCGGCCGTCTACAACGGGATCAAGCTGTGCCGCGCGGGGGCGCGCCCGGTGGGTCAGGACTCAGGGCTCGCGGAGGTCCGCAGGCTCGCAGAGGGCTACCTCGGCGACGGCCTCCCGGCCGCCGCGGACGCGCCGGGTTCGGTCGCGGACCGCGACATGCTCGCGGACTACGCGGCGTTCCTGCGCTCGCTCGTCGACCTGTCCGGGATCCGGCCGCTCAAGGTCGTGGTCGACGCCGGGAACGGCATGGGTGGCTACACCGTGCCGGCCGTCCTGGGCACCGGCGCCGGCCTGCCCGCGCTGCCGCTCGACGTCGTGCCCCTGTACTTCGAGCTCGACGGCACGTTCCCGAACCACGAGGCGAACCCGCTCGACCCGCAGAACCTGCTCGACCTGCAGGCCGCCGTCGTGGAGCACGACGCCGACCTCGGGCTGGCGTTCGACGGCGACGCCGACCGCTGCTTCGTCGTCGACGAGCACGGCGACCCGGTGTCGCCGTCGGCGATCACGGCGCTCGTCGGGCTGCGCGAGGTCGCCAAGGAGGTCGAGGCGGGACGCACGCCGACCGTGATCCACAACCTCATCACCTCGCGTGCCGTGCCCGACTTCCTCGGTGCCGCGGGAGCACGGACCGTGCGCACGCGCGTCGGGCACTCGTTCATCAAGGCGCAGATGGCCGACAACGACGCCGTGTTCGGCGGCGAGCACAGCGCGCACTACTACTTCCGCGACTTCTTCTTCGCGGACACGGGGATGCTCGCGGCGATGCACGTGCTCGCCGCGCTCGGGTCGCAGCCGCACCCGCTCTCGGCGCTGGGGGAGATGTACGAGCCGTACGTCGCCTCGGGCGAGATCAACTCCACCGTGGCCGACGTGCCCGCGGCCCGTGCGCGCGTCGTCGAGGCCTACGTGACGCAGCAGGGTGGCGGACCGGTCGAGGTCGACGAGCTCGACGGGCTGACCGTCTCGCACTGGGACTCCCACCCGCAGTGGTGGTTCAACCTCCGGGCCTCGAACACGGAGCCGCTGCTGCGGCTCAACGTCGAGGCGGCCGACGAGGACATCATGGAGAAGGTGCGCGACGACGTCCTGTCGCTCGTGCGCGCGCACGACGACGAGGAGCGAGCATGAGCCTGCAGATCGACCCCTGGGTGCGCGAGGCCCTGCGCTGCCCCGTGACCGGCGCCCGCCTCGTGGACGGCACCGGCCCGTCCGGGGAGCCGGAGCTGCACTCCACCGACCCCGACCGCCCGCTCGCGTACCCGGTGCGCGACGGCATCCCGGTCCTGCTGGAGGACGACGCGCGCGAGCTCTGACCCGGCAGGACAGCAGCGTCGCAGTCGGTAGAGTCGGTCCGGTGCTCCGCTCGTCGGCGAGCCGGAGCGAGAGACGAAAGGACACACCGTGAGCAACGCGCCCCAGGTCGTCATCCTGGCCGCCGGGATGGGGACCCGCCTCGGGCGGCCGTTCCCCAAGCCGCTGACCGAGCTGAAGGACGGGCGCACGATCCTCGCCCAGCAGCTGGGCAACGTCCGCGGCGCCTTCGGCCGCGACGTCCAGGTGCTCGTCGTCGTCGGGTTCAAGCTCGAGCAGATCCTCGAGGCCGCGCCCGACGTGACGTTCGCGTACAACGAGATCTACGACCAGACGAACACGTCCAAGAGCCTGCTCAAGGCGCTGCGAGCCACCGGGGACCGGGGCGTCCTGTGGATGAACGGCGACGTCGTCTTCGACCCGCGCGTCCTCGAGCGGCTCAAGCCGTACATCGAGTCCGGGCAGTCGTTCGTCAGCGTCAACACCGCGGCGGTCGGCGACGAGGAGGTCAAGTACACCGTCGACGCCGACGGCCGGATCGACGAGCTCTCGAAGACCGTCCAGGGGGCGCTCGGCGAGGCGGTCGGTATCAACTTCGTCGCCCCTGCCGACAAGCCTGCGCTCGTGACGCGGCTCGCCGAGGTCGGCGACCAGGACTACTTCGAGCGCGGCATCGAGGTCGCGATCGAGAAGGACGGGCTCCAGGTGGTCCCCGTCGACGTCTCCGACCTGTACGCCGTCGAGGTGGACTTCGCCGAGGACCTCGAGCGGGCGAACGAGTTCCTCTGAGGACCGTCTGCGAGGTCCGTCCCAGGACGCACGAAGGGCCGGTCTCCGCACGGGAGACCGGCCCTTCGTCCGCTCGGCGTCAGCCCGCGCTCGGCGCCTTCGGCGACGTCCGGGGGAACTGGGGCTGCGGGTTGAACCGGATGCCGGCGAGGAGCTGCCGGACCATCTGGAGCTGGAGGCTGCGGGAGACCCCGCCCTGGCGCATCTTGCCGACCACGTTCTTCACGTAGGTGATCCACGAGAGCTTGCCCTCGTAGTGCCAGCGGTACGACGACTGGTTGCGGGCGCCGTACTTGAACTTCCAGACGTTCTGCGCGGTGATCTGGCCGTAGTTGACGCCCTTGTTGTCACCCATGTCGTGCACGACGTAGCTGTCGAGCACCTGGATGCCGGGACGCGTGCGCCCCGACAGGCGCTTCGTGTACTCCTTGTCGTCGTACCAGATGAAGTACTCGGCCAGGGGCAGCCCGTGCTCCTCGACCGTCCACCGGGGCAGCAGGACGGAGACGAACGTGCACTCGCGGACCTTGACCGCGTTCAGGCCCTGGACGAGGTAGCGCGGCCAGTCCCAGGTGGTCACGGCCTCGTTCATCTCGCACAGCTGACCGTCGACGAACTTGACGACGGAGCACGCGAAGGGCACGCGGTCGTGGACGTGCTCCTCGACCGCACGGTGCTCGTCGAGGAGCCGCTCGAGCGCGTCCGGCTCCGGGTAGCAGTCGTCGTCCATGATCCAGAAGAAGTCCGCCCCGAGCTCGTGGGCGCGGCGCAGGCCGGCGGCGAACCCGCCGGCGCCCCCGACGTTCTTCGGCAGCGACAGGACGTGGATGTCCTCGTCGTCCGCGATCGTGCGCAGGTAGTCGCCCGTGCCGTCCGTGGAGTCGTTGTCGACGAGCAGGATGGTCTGCGGGGGGACGCTCGACGCGCGGATCGCGGCGATGCCCTTCTTGAGCTTCTCGAGACGGTTGAACGTCACGACGACGGCTGCCACGTGGGGGGTCTGGGTCATAGGGATGCTCGCTGTTCCGTCGAGGTCGGGGCCGGGGCGGTGCGGGTCGGTCAGTCCACCGACCGAGGCGCGGCGAGCCGCGTCTCGACGATGTCGGTCAGCTCGGCGATGCGGACGTTGTCCCGGCGGCACTCGTCGATCTCCGCGCGCAGGTCGCGCACGTCCTCGCGCAGCTGGGCCAGCTCCTCGAGCACCTGCGCGTGGTTCGGCAGAGGCTTGCCGCGCAGCCGTGCCATGAGGGAAGGCGCCACACGGTCGCCGACGGCGATGATCTTCTGCTTCATGTCGTCCTCGTCTCAGCTCTGGGCTGCGGTGGTCAGGTACGTGAGCACGGGCTGCCGGACGCTGTCACGTGCGGTCCCGCGCAGGGGCGTGGTCCCGTGGAGGGACAGGCCCAGGGGGGCGAGCTCCTGCTCGATCTCGTCGAGCGTCAGGTGCCACGTCGTCGGGTCGCGGAACGTCACCTCGGGGTCCGGCACCGTGTCGACGACGAGCGCCACGACGCTCCCGGCTCGGACGTACTGTCGCAGGGTACGCCAGACGGTGGCCCGGCCGTGGTGGCCGAGGCGCTCCAGCAGGTGGTTGGCGAGCAGGTGGACACGCCCTTCCTCCTCGGCGAGGAGGGCGATCACGTCCGCGGCCTCGCGGAAGTCGATGAGGTTGCGGCGCAGCCACGTGACCCGCTCCGCCTCGGCGCCGTCGGTGAGGCTGCGGGCGCGCAGCAGCGCGGACTCCGCGTAGTCGACGGCGACCACCCGACGACCGTTCGCCGCCAGGTGTCGTGCCGCCGCGCCGGCCCCGCACCCCAGGTCGACCACCACGTCGCCATCCTCCGTGCGGGCGAGCAGGGCGTCCGCACCGCGCAGGTCCGTTCCGCTCCCGCTCGTCGGGTCGTAGAGGTAGCGGTCCTCCCAGAAGTCGCGCTGGAAGTTGTACGAGCCGAACCAGTTGCGGAAGCGGCGCGCGGTCGCCCGGGGCGTGCGCAGCTTGTACCCCGGGAGCGGAGTGCGCCAGTTCTCGTCGTAGTTGACGACGAGCCAGTCCTCCGGGACGGCCGGAGCGGGGTAGTCCCGACCCTCGAGCGTGACCGTCGAGAACGGGAGCATCGACTCCTGGCGCATCGGCCCGCGCACGTGGAACGGCTGGTTGATCTGGCCGTCCGGCGTGAAGAACGCCGTGAAGATGTCGATGTAGCCGTCGACGAGCCCGTCGTCGCGGCGGAACGTGATCTGCAGGTGCGCGTTGCTGTGCCGGACGACCTCGTACCCGCGCGACGTGAGGTCGGCCGCGATCCGGGCGTTCTCCAGGGAGAGGTCCGCGGGGTGGCTCAGCTCCGACAGGTAGGCGAGGTCGGCATCGTCGTCGTGCGGGAGGATGTGGCCCGAACGGACGGCACCGAGCAGCGTGCCGCCGACCACGAACGGCCGCAGACCGAGCTCGTGCAGGAGCTCGACGAGCACGTCCAGCCGGTCGAGCAGGCGCTGCTGCAGGCCCTCGTCCGCACCGTCGAACGTCTTGCCCAGCCGCCCCCACTTGTTGAGCGCGACGTGGCGCCCCAGGGCGTCCACGACCTCGACGGGCCGCGTGCTCCTGCCGAACCGCACGGAGGCGCTCCACAGGACGTCCCCGGTCGTGGAGTCGGCGACGTCGATGCGCGCCGTGCCGTCGAGGAACGGCGTGATCGGTGCGGGCCACGGGTGGTCGAGCCGCTCGCGGAGCGTCTCGTCCGAGACGAGGTCGATCGACCACACCCGGTGGTCGTTGACGAGGACGTCGAGGGAGGAGACATGGTCCGGAACGCGTGCGGGGAGCCGGAGGAGGGTGCGGCTCGCGCGCAGCTCGCGGGACGTCGTGGTGGGACGACGCGGCATGGGTGCCCTTCGGATCGGGGGTCTCGACGAGTGCCGCGGGGACAGGAGGACCGCCCCGAGGCCGACCCGAGTTTACGTCAGTGTCGTGCGGCGGACCTGTCCCCGACGTGTTCGTGAACGCGATCTGCACATTCTGTGAACCGCGCCGATTTCGCCCGTCCCGAACGGTCGGCCCGGTAGCCTGTGCCATCGAGCCGACGCGCCGCCTCAGCAGGCGCTGCGCACGTCTTCGGCCGTCCGGATCTTCGACCCATCCTGCGAGGCGCCCACCGTGATCACCGTCCAGCACGTCGTCTACCCCACGGATCTGGACAAGCTCCCGTTGTACGTCGAGAGCCCTCGGGGGGCGACGTCGTCGATCGACGTGGTCTCGCGCCGCACGGCCCGTCTGGTCGCCGGGAGCGACGTCTCGTTCGCCTCCTACTTCAACGCCTTCCCCCTGATGCACTGGGCGGCGAACACCACGGTGACGTCCGTGACGCTGGAGATCGAGCTGGCCGGACGTGGACAGGTCCGCCTCGTGCGCACGGACGCCCGCGGGCACGCCACGCGGCTCGAGGCGGTCCGGTTCGACGGCGAGGAGACCGTCCGGCTCGAGGTGGCCACGGCGGGGGCGGCCGACGGCGGCTGGTGCTGGTTCGAGATCACCGCGTCGACCGACGTCGAGATCGGCCCCGGGCGCTGGGAGGTGGACGGGCCCGCGGCGGACGGCACGGTGACCGTGGCCGTGACGACCTTCAACAAGCCGGACTACTGCGTGCGGACGCTGCGGGCGCTGGGCACGGACGACGACGTGCGCCAGGTCCTGGACCGGGTCGTCGTCGTGGACCAGGGCACCCAGAAGGTCGCGGCGGAGCCGGGCTTCGAGGAGGCGCGCGAGGGCCTCGGCGACCGCCTGCAGATCGTGGACCAGCCCAACCTCGGCGGCTCGGGCGGCTTCTCGCGCGGCATGCTCGAGGCGGTCGCGCACGGCTCCACGCACGTCATGCTCCTCGACGACGACGTCGCGGTCGAGCCGGAGAGCATCTTCCGTGCCGTGCGCTTCGCGGACGCCTGCTCGCGGCCCACCATCGTCGGCGGCCACATGTTCGACATGTACCGCCCCACCAACCTGCACGCGGTGAGCGAGATCGTGCAGCAGTCCAACTTCATGTGGGGACCCGCGGACCCCGACCACCGTCTCGTCGACTTCTCGGACGAGTCGCTGCGTGCGACGCGCTGGCTGCACCGCAGGCCGCGCGCCGACTACAACGGCTGGTGGATGTGCCTGATCCCGACGGCCGTCGTCCGTGAGATCGGGCTGTCGATGCCGTACTTCATCAAGTGGGACGACGCGGAGTACGGGTTGCGCGCCAAGGCGGCCGGCGTCCCGACGGTCTCGCTCCCCGGCGTCGCGCTGTGGCACATCACGTGGCAGGACAAGGACGACGCGATCGACTGGCAGGCGTACTTCCACGCCCGCAACCGCGTGGTCTCGGGGCTGATCCACTCGGGCGAGGAGCACGGCGGCGCGCTGCTCGCGGACAGCAGCCGGCTCAACCTCAAGCACCTCCTCTCGATGCAGTACTACGCCGTGACGCTCCGCAACGCGGCCCTCCGCGACGTGCTGAAGGGCCCGGGCGAGCTCCACGCGACGATGGGGACGCGGCTCGGTGAGCTGCGGGCGCTGGCCAAGGAGTTCGGCGAGGCCCGGAGCTACACCGTCGACGCCCCGGCCCCGGTGCCGGCCCGCAAGGACGTGCCGCCCACCGCCCGCAAGCACGGTCCCCGAGGTGCGGCGCTCGCGGTCTTCACGCTGCGCTCCGTCGCGCGTCAGCTCCTCGTCCCCGTGCGCCCCGAGAAGCGGAGCCGTCCTGACGCCCAGCTCGAGCGGGGCCAGGGCGTCTGGTGGGAGCTGCCGCGGTACGACAGCGTGCTCGTTCTCGCCGGCGAGGACCGCACGGGGAACTGGTACGTGCGAGACCGCAAGGCGTTCGTCGCGCTCTGGCGCGAGTCGCTCGCGCTGCACCGCGAGCTCAAGCGGCGCTGGCCCGAGGTGCAGAAGGCGTACCGCGACCAGGCGTCCGCGCTCGTCGCCCCCTCGGCCTGGCGCGCGACGATCGGGATCACCGATGGCGACGACTGACCGTCCGTCCGCGGGTTCCCGCGACGGTAGGGTGTGCGACGGCCTCGGGTGCGAGGCGTCCAGCGCGTGGAGGAACAAGTGAGTGATACAGGCGTCGGCGCGGCCGTGAACAGGCCGATGGCGCTGTGGAGGGCTCGTTCGGTCCTGGGTCTCCTGGTCCGGCGTGATCTCAAGGTCCGGTACGCGGACTCGCTGCTCGGGTACTTCTGGTCGATCCTCGACCCGTTGCTCATGGCGGCCGTCTACTGGTTCGTCTTCACCAAGATCTTCCCGCGCTCGGTCGGGGAAGAGCCCTACATCATCTTCCTGCTTGCCGCGCTGCTGCCCTGGACCTGGTTCCAGAACTGCGTGGGCGACAGCGCCAACTCGCTCCAGCACGACTCCCGACTGGTGCGGTCGACCCGGCTTCCCCGTGAGGTCTGGCCGTTGCGCGTCGTGCTGTCGAAGACGGTGGAGTTTGGCTTCTCGATGCCCGTTCTGGCTGCGTTCCTGCTCATCTTCCGGCCGGAGATCAACGGTCACATCTGGCTCTTCCCGGTGGCGATCGTCATGCAGCTCGTCCTCCTCTCCGGGGTCGGACTGCTGCTGGCGCCGCTCCAGGTGCTCCTGCGCGACATCGAGCCGCTCATCCGGGTCGCGATGCGCGTGCTCTTCTACGCCTCGCCCGTGCTGTACGGGATCCAGGACGTGTACAACGCGAACATCCCGCAGGTCCTCAAGACGCTCTACCTGCTCAACCCCATGAGCGGGATCATCACGGCGTTCCGGGCGGGGTTCTTCCCCGACGCCGTGCACTGGGACGCGATCGCGATCGCCGGCGGGGTCTCGGTGTTCACCCTCGTGCTCGGCTGGATCGTCTTCGCGCGGACCGAGCGTTCCATGCTGAAGGAGCTGTGATGGCGGCGACCACGTTCACCGGGCTGCCCGACCCCATCATCTCGGTGAAGGACGTCGGCGTGCAGTTCGACCGCGGGCGCCGCAGCGCGGGCCTGCGGCAGATGATCCTGCGTCGTGACAAGGGCCCGGCCCGCGACTCGTTCTGGGCGCTGCGCAACGTCTCGTTCGACGTCTCGCCGGGCGAGGCGATCGGGGTGATCGGGCGGAACGGGCAGGGCAAGTCCACGCTCCTCAAGGTCGTCACGGGCGTCCTCCTCCCCGACGAGGGCCGGGCGACGGTGAAGGCCGACGTGTCCCCGCTCATCGAGATCACGGGCGGGTTCGTCCCCGACCTCACGGGCCGGGAGAACATCTACCTCGCCGCCGGCCTGCACGGGATGTCGAAGAAGGAGATCGACGAGCGCTTCGACGAGATCGTCGACTTCGCCGAGATCCACAAGTTCCTCGACTCGCCGTACCGGCACTACTCCTCGGGGATGCAGGTTCGTCTCGCGTTCTCCGTGGTCTCGCAGCTCGACGGTCCCATCCTGCTCGTGGACGAGGTCCTGGCGGTCGGGGACAAGGCCTTCCGCGACAAGTGCTACCAGCGGATCGGCGAGCTGCTCTCCGCCGGGCGCACCCTGTTCCTCGTCTCGCACAACAACGACGACCTGCGGCGGTTCTGCACGCGCGGGCTCTACCTGCGCGCCGGTGAGCTGCGCGCCGACGGACCGCTCGACGACGTCCTGGAGCAGTACGCGAAGGAGCGTTGACCGGGGCGCGAACGCCGCCGGAAGCACCGAGGTGAGGTCGCGGGAGCTCGTCGTCGCGGCCGCGCGGCGGACGGCGGGCGTCGCGGAACGGGTGGGGCCGCACCGGCGCGGTGCGCCTGCGCGCCGCGTCGGTTGAGTCCTCGACGGGTCCGCGTGGCATGGTGGAGGGCGACGTCCGACTAGTCTGTGTGGTCGCGGCGGACGGCTCCCGTCCCCGCGATCCCCGTAGATCGAGCGTCCACGGCCTGCGTGCGTCCCCGCACCAGCGCTCGGGCGTCGCGAACGTCACCGTCCCGGAGCAGAACCCCATGACCACAGTCGTCCGTCACGCACGGCCCGTGTCCTCGGCGCCCACCGCGGTGGGCGGTGGGTCGGGCGACCAGCGAACCGACATTCAAGGTCTGCGCGCGATCGCGGTGCTCGCCGTTCTGCTCTACCACCTGTGGCCGAAGCGCCTGACGGGCGGATTCGTGGGCGTCGACGTGTTCTTCGTGATCTCCGGGTTCCTCATCACGTCGCACCTGCTGCGCCGTCCGATCCGCTCCGGCCACGACCTCCTGGGGTTCTGGGCGCGGCGTGTCCGCCGACTGATCCCGGCGGCGAGCCTGGTCCTCCTCGTGACTCTCGTCGCCTCCGTGGTCTGGCTCCCCGAGACGGTTCGCGCGACGGTCTCTCGCGAGGTCCTCGCGTCGGCCTTCTACGTGGAGAACTGGGCGCTCGCGTGGTCCTCGACGGACTACCTGGCAGCCGAGGCCATGCACACCCCGGTCCAGCACTACTGGTCGCTCTCCGTCGAGGAGCAGTTCTACATCGTCTGGCCCGTTCTCCTCGGCCTGGCCGTGGCGGTCGGCGCACGGTGGCGTCGTGGCGTGGTGTGGGCCCCCGCGGCCGTCGTCAGTGCCGTCGTCGCCGCCTCGTTCGCGTGGTCCGTGCACCTCACCGTATCCAACCCCGCCGCCGCGTACTTCGTCTCGACGACGCGGTTCTGGGAGCTCGGCATCGGGGCACTCCTCGCGACGCTCCTCGTGGGGTTCCCGGTGCGTCTCCCCGCGGCCGCCCGCGCGGTGATGGCCTGGGTCGGGCTCGCCATGATCGGCGTGGCCGTGCTGACCTTCACGGCGTCGACACCCTTCCCCGGCGCGAGCGCGGCGCTCCCGACGGTCGGGACCGCGCTCGTCATCGCCGCTGCGGCGGACGGCGTCACGGCGGGTCCCGGCCGTGCCCTGGGGATGCGGCCGGTCCAGTGGGTCGGTGACGTGTCGTACTCCCTGTACCTCTGGCACTGGCCGTTGATCGTGATCGCCCCGTTCGCCCTGGGGCACGACCTCGCCTGGCCGGAGAAGATCGTCCTGCTCATCGCTGCCGGTCTGCTCGCGGTCCTCTCGAAGCGTCTGATCGAGGACCCGCTGCGCTCGGGCCGACGGATCACGCGTGGCCTGCGGCCGACGTTCCTCGTGCTGCTCGCCTGTCTCGTGGTGGTGGGCGGAGCGGCTGGGGCGGTGTACGCGAAGTCGCAGTACGACGCGCGGGCCGCGGAGTCGGCGGCCCAGGAGGCGGCGGAGCGGGCCGCGCAGTGCCTGGGAGCCGGTGCCGTGCGGGACTCCTCCTGCGACCTGGTGGGGGACGAGCTCGTCACGACGCCGGCCTTCGCGAAGACGGACATGCCGGTCGTCTACGAGGACGACTGCTGGAACCTGCATCCGTTCGACACACGCATCTCGTGCACCTACGGCAGCGACGACCCCGAGGCGCGCGTGGCGGTCGTCGGCAACTCCCACGCGGGGCACTGGGTGCCTGCGATGCTTCCCGCGATCGAAGCCGACCGCTGGCAGCTCACGACGTTCCTCCAGTCGAACTGCTACACGGTCGAGGTGCCCATCGTCTTCTCCGACCCCAAGGCCGTCGAGGGCTGCGTGGCGATCAACCGATGGGCGATCGACGAGGTCTCCAGCGGGGAGTACGACCTCGTGGTCATGTCCGACCGGTCGTGGGAGCAGCTGGTCGGGGTGCCCCGGGAGAAGAAGGACGACACCGCACGGGACTCCTACGCCGTGGTCCTCGAGCGGATCACCTCCTCCGGCACCCCGGTGCTCGTCGTGCGCGACACCCCGGCCGCCTCCGTCGACGTCCCCGACTGCCTGGCGGCAGACCCTCAGGACATCTCGGACTGCGGCATGACGCTCGAGCAGGGACTGGAACGGGACCCCCTCGCCGAGGCGGCGGAGGCGGACACGAGCGGTCTCGTCACCGTCCTCGACCTCAACGACACGATCTGCCCGGAGGGCTTCTGCTCGCCGGTGATCGGCGGTGTCATCACCTACTTCGACCATGGTCACCTGTCGGCGACGTTCGCCTCCACGATGGCGCCCGAGATGACCGCGGCGCTCGAGTCGCGCATCCGCCGGTCGTGAGGAGTTGTCATCTGGCGTGGTCGACGGCGTCGGCGAGCCGGTCCTTGAGCAGCAGCGCGTACTGCTTGTTGAGATGGTCGCGGTCGGCGTAGACCGGGAGACCGCCGACCACGGCGTAGCAGCGGTCCGCGTCGCAGAACTGGTCGGTGAGGTCGATCCGTACGAGTCGCCCGGGCCCGTCGCTCGGCATGCTCGCCGCCTCGAGCATCGGGTCGGCGGGCTGGGCGACGCCCCGGTCGACTGCGCACTCGACCGGTGACTGCGGGTTGAGGATCGCGCAGTCCTTGACGCGGACCATGCCGTTCATCGGCGGGTCGCCGAGCACGTACACGTCGGTCCCGGCCTCGAGCCATGGCTGCCAGTACGAGCGGAACCCCTCGACGTACTGCTCGGTCGCGCTCCGGCCCGTGCCGTCGTCGACCTGCTCCGCGCGCGCGAAGCTCGACGTGAACACCATGTCCGGGCGCTCGTGGGCGATCTCGGCCTGGACGGCCTCGCGCCACGCCGCGCACCGTCGGAGCTTCTCGGGAGTCGCCGGGTTCCCCCGGTAGCCGACGTACGCGACGTCCGCGGACGGGCACGCGCCCAGAAGGCTCATGGTGACGTCCCAGCCTTGTTCGCTGGCGATCTGCAGCAACGGAGCCTGCCATTGCTGCGCGTGCGAGTCTCCGACGAGCCAGACCTGCGTCGCCTCGGGGTCACCGCCGCTGAAGTCGCACTCGCGCGTGGTCTTGGTGCCCTCCACCTCGAGCCGGGTGCCGATCTCGCCGCACTCCGTGTGGTCGACGACGTAGTACTTGCCGTCCTCTCCGACGACCGGGTTGATCGCAGGTCCGAAGGGATCCGCGCACGGCGCGCCGGGGGCGAGCGCAGCCGGCCCGTGGCACGCCGCGTGGGCAGCCGCCGCCTCCTGCGCCGCGCGCTCCGCCTCGGCCGCGGAGCGTCCCGCGGCGGCGTGCAGGCCCAGGGCGAGCGTGCCGACGATCGCCATGCCCGCCAGCATGAGGACGAACGACCGTCGTGGCCGGACGGACGCCCAGCGCCACGTCCGTCCCTTGTCCTCGACCAGGACCTTGGTGACCCACGCGAGCACGACGGACGCGACGGCGATGCCGAGCTTGTCCACGGTCGTGAGCGACCGGCTCAGCGCGAACGGAGCCACGACGATCAGGGGCCAGTGCCACAGGTAGACGGAGTAGGAGACGTCACCGAGGACCTGGACCGGGCGCAGCGCCGTGACCCGGTCGTGGAGCAGCGGACGGCGCTCGGTCCCGGCCAGGATCACGGCGGCGGTGCCGAGCGCGGGGACCGCGGCGAGCCACCCGGGGAACGGCGTGGCGTGGTCGTAGAGGAGCGCGGTGGCGCCGATGGCCGCGAACCCGGCCAGCGCGAGCACGTTCGCCGCCGCGCCGTGCAGCCGTACCCGGGTCGCGCCGAGCGCGAGGAGACCACCGAGCGCGAACTCCCAGAACCGGACCGGGGTGACGAAGTACGCCTCGCTCGGGGAGCGCACCGTCATGACGATGCTCAGCACGAGCGAGAGCGCGCCGACGACGAGGACCCCCGTCGCGACGACGCGCCGCGGCCGGGTGGCCCCGCGCGACCCTCGGACGGCGAGGAGGTACAGGCCGAGCAGCAGGAGCGGCCACAGCAGGTAGAACTGCTCCTCGACCGACAGCGACCAGTAGTGCTGCGCGACCGTGGCGTCGTCGTTGAGCGCGGAGTAGTTCACGGAGCGCGCGGCGAGCGCCCAGTTCTCGACGTAGAACGCGGACGCCGCGATCTCCTGCGCGCTGCGTGACCACGCCGTGTACGGCAGGAAGGCCCAGACGGCGACGGCGGAGACCGCCAGGACGAGGAGCGCCGCCGGGAGGAGGCGACGGACGCGGCGCGCGTAGAACGTCGCGAGCCGGACGCGCCCGGTCGAGAGCAGCTCCTTGAGCAGGTGCGACGTGATGAGGAAGCCGGAGATGACGAAGAAGACGTCCACGCCGACGTAGCCGCCCGGGAGCCGGTTGGGCCAGAGGTGGTTGAGGACGACCGCCCCGACCGCGATCGCGCGGAGCGCCTGGACGTCCGTCCGGGGCGCTGCCGGCGTGCCGCCGGACGCACGGGGCGCGGCGTGCCGCGGTGGGTGCGTGCGGAGCTCGGTCTGGGGAGAGGTCACCGCACGATGATAGAGAGGTGGGGGGGGGGGGGGGGGCGCGGGCGGGGGGGGGGGGGGGGGGCCGCGCGGCGGGGGGACGCGCCAGGAGAAGAAAACACAACAAGGAGCGCCAACAGATTGAGATAGAGAGG
>NZ_JBHXIC010000014.1:0-5464 GCF_042723955.1 Cellulosimicrobium cellulans
CGCGGACGCTCCGGACGGCGGCGCGGACCCGGCGTCCGTCGTCGACGACGAGCTCCTTGCCGCGTTCGGGGCGGCGGCCGACCCCGACCTCGCGCGGCTCCAGGTCGTGGCGCGGCGCCCCGCGCGGCGCCCCGCCCCCCCCGCCGCGCCGTCCGCGGCGGGGCCGTCCTTCTGCCGGGGCGCCGTCCGGTGCCCCGTAGCGTCGCGCGGTCGCGACGGCGCGGTCCCGCAGCAGGTCGCGCAGTGGTGCTGGGTCCAGCACCTCGGCGTCCGGCCCGAGCTGCCACACGGCCCAGACGGCGTGCCGGAGGTCCTGGAAGCTCACGTCGAGCACCAGCAGGCCGTCGTCGGCGACGGACTCGGCGTCGACGGAGACCGCGGTGCCCACGAGCATCTCCCGTCGGTCCGGCGCGAGCCGGACGCGCGCGACGACCTGGTCGTCACCCGCCCGGAACCGGGCGCTGCGCTCGCGCCAGAGCTGCTCGAGGTCGACGACGTCGGGGCGGTCCGCCGGTTCGGCGAGCGCCTCGGCAGCAAGGATCCGGGAGAGGCGGTAGGTACGGTCCGCCCCGCCGACCGTGGCGAGCAGGTAGCCCGTGCCGCGGGCGGTGACCATGCCCACCGGGTCGACCTCGCGCGAGGCCGGCGTCCGGCCGACGGCGGCGTAGCGGATCCGGAGCTTCCGCCCGCCGAGCACGGCGCGCCGGACCTCGCGCAGGACTGCCACAGGGACCTCCTCGGCGGCCTGCCGGCGAGCGAGCAGGTCGATGTCCGGCTCGACGAGGATCCGCCGGGCCGCGTCGTCGGCCGCGTCACGGTGGGCTTCGGGAAGCGCGTCGACGACCTTGCGGACGGCCGATGCGAGCGCGGGCCCGAGGCCGAGCACCTGCTCGCCCCGCCCCGACGTGGCGGCGAGCACGGCGAGCGCCTCGTCCGGATTGAGGCCCGTGAGCTCCGTGCGAAAGCCGGGCAGGAGCGCGAAGCCTCCATGCCGGCCGCGCTCGGCGTAGATCGGCACGCCTGCGGCGGAGAGCGCCTCGACGTCCCGCAGGACCGTCCGGGTCGACACCTCGAGCTCGCGCGCCAGGACGGTCGCGGACAACAGGCCCCGCTGCCGGAGCAGCAGCACCAGGGAGACCAGCCGGTCGGCGCGCACCCGAGAAACGTACCGGGATACATGACAGAAGGTGTCGTCTATCGCCGAGAGGCTCGGGAACGGGTGTGCGGGACGTCGGCCACGAGGGTCGACGCGCGCCCGAGTCGGACGAGTCGGACGGAGTCGGCATGGCAGCGGAACGAACGGCGATCAACCCTGTGGCGTGGTCGCAGGAGCTGGGGTTCAACCAGGCGGAGCTGGTCTCCGGGCACACCCGGACGCTCTTCTGCTCCGGGCAGACGGCGATGACGCGCGACGGCCGTCCCCAGCACGAGGGCGACCTCGCGGCACAGCTCGCGCTGAGCCTGGACAACCTGGAGGCGGTGCTGACGGAGGCGCGCATGACGCTCGCGGACGTCGTCCGGTTGAACGTCTACACGACGGACGTCGACGCGCTCTTCCAGCACTACGGGGTGCTCGCCGCGCGGCTCGGGGCCGCGCGCGTGGCTCCGGCGACGACGATGCTGGGGGTGACCCGCCTGGCGGTCCCCGGACAGCTCGTCGAGCTCGAGGCGACCGCCGTCACCTGAGCGCACGCAGCCGGATCAGGGCTCCAGGGCGAGCGGGACGCGGGTGCCGTACCCGTCGTGGCCCTCCACGCGGCCGGGGACGCGCGAGCGTCCCCGCGCCGCGGCGTCCCACACCTCGACGACCCACGCGGCGGCCGTGTCGACGACGAGGTCGCGCGCGTCGTATGCCGCGAGCCCGGGGGCGACGAGGGGCACGGCGGGGATGGGCCCGTCCTCGCCGTGCACGACCTCGAAGAGCGTGCGGAACGGCTCGACCGCGCGGTCGAGGACGAACGCGTCGGGACCGTCGAGCGAGACGACGACGTCGAGCGTGCCCTCGCCGTCCTGGTCGGGGAAGACCGTCACGACGACCTCCTCCGCGGCGTCGGGCAGCGCGTCCACGACGGCGCGCAGCCGCAGCACCGCATCAGGCGTCGCGGCGTCGAGGTGGGCGCGCAGGCGGTGGGCGTGGGTCTCGGCGTCCATCGGGTCACCGTAGCGGCGGCTCGGCTCCCGCGGGGCCGAGGTTCTCGAGCTCCGCGACGAGCGTGCTGTGCTCGGCGTCGCGCCGGACCGCGTCGCCGAGCGCGGCCGCCCGGTGGCGGTAGCCGGGGTCGTCGAGGACCTGCCGGACGGCGCGCGCGACCCGCTCCGCCGAGGCCTTCCGGGAGAGCGCGACGCCCGCGCCGCGCAGCTCGACGCGCACCGCGTTGTCGCCCTGGTCGCGCCCGTGCGGCAGGACGACGACGGGGCAGCCTGCCGCGAAGGCCTTGAGGAGCGTGCCGTGACCGCCGTGCGTGACGACGAGCGCGGCGTCGCGCAGCACCTCGTGGTGCGGCGCGGATGCGACGACGGCGACGTTCGCCGTGCCCGGCACCGTCCCGGGCGGGATCCCCTGGCCGGTCGTGACGATCCCCCGCACGGGCAGCGTCGCGAGCGCCGAGACGATGCGTCGCAGGAGCGCCGTCTGGTCCTGGAACGTCGACGACAGGGCGACGAGGACGAGCGGGTCGTCGCCCGGCGGCGCGGCCCACGGGACGTCGTCGGCCCACGCCGGGTCGTCGAGCACGGGCCCCACGTACCGGGCGTTCGCAGGCAGCGGGCCGGGGAGGTCGAACGCCGGGCTCGTCATGACGAGCTGGCGGCGCGCGGCACTCATCTGCTCCCACGAGCGGGCGAGCGGGTCGAGGCCCAGGTCGCCGCGCAGGGCGTTGAGCCGGTCGCGGGTGTACCTGTCGAACACGCGGGTCGAGAGGCCGGTCATCGTGCGGTCGCGCAGCCGCCCGAGCGGCCCGCGCGCGGGCCTCAGCCCGGCGCCGAACGGCGTGCGGCCGGACGTGGGGAGGGCGTAGACGTTGGGGATCAGGACGTCGAACGGGATCCCGCGCGACTGCGCCGCGACCATCGCGCCGAACGCGAAGACGGACGTCACGACGAGGTCGGGCCGCCCGTCGTCGACGGCCGCGAGGACGTCGCGCGCGTAGTCCGGCGCGGGCCCGGCGATCACGTGGTCACCGATGTCGCGCGCCTGCGCGAGCAGGCTCGGCGCCTCCCAGTCCTTCAGGGGGTCGTGCGCCGGGTCGCGGTCGGGCCGGTTCGGCGCGGTGCGCCACGGGACGAGCGCCGCGCCCGTCGCACGCACCTCGGGCGCCATCGAGTCCTCGGCGAGCACCCGGACGCGGTGCCCGCGGTCCACGAGCCGACGCACGGCCCCCACCTCCGGCGGGACCGTCCCGCCGCCGTCGGTCAGGGCGAAGAGGTACGTGCGAGGCATGGCGGACTCCCCGGTCGCTGCCGGCGCGAGGCGCGCTCCGGTCGGGACGCCACGGTTGCGTCGGCAGGAACCACGCTAGACCGCTCGGCCCCCAGTCCAACCCTAGATCTGCTAGGGTTAGTATCCCTAGAAGAACTAGGCATAGGAGTGCCATGCGTATCGACAAGGACCTCGTGGCCGCGTCGGCCACCCCCCTCGTGCTCGGGATCCTCGCCGACGGGGAGTCGTACGGCTACGCGATCCTCAAGCGCGTCGACGAGCTCTCGGGCGGCCGCATGCAGTGGACCGACGGCATGCTGTACCCGCTGCTGCACCGGTTGGAGCGGCTCGGGCTCGTCGAGGCGTCGTGGGGCACGTCCGACGTCGGTCGGCGCCGCAAGCACTACGCGATCACCGCGGCCGGGCGCGAGGCGCTCGTCGAGCGCCAGGCGCAGTGGGACGTCGTCGCGCACGCGCTCCACCAGGTCTGGCGCACGGCGCAGGACGGGCTCCAGGGCCCGCCGCGCGTCGCGGAGGGGTGGGCCTGATGGGCGCCGCGACCGCGCCGGCGGACGGGGCGAGCCCCGGCCCGCACGCCGCGCTCGAGGCCCAGATCGACCAGTGGCGCGGGTACGTCCGCCGCCGCGAGGCCATCTCCGCGGCGGACGTCGACGAGATGGAGGACCACCTGCGCGATCGGGTCGAGGACCTGCGCGCGACCGGGCTCGACGACGACGAGGCGTTCCTCGTCGCGGTGAAGCGCATGGGCACCCTCGACGACCTGTCGCGCGAGTTCGCGCAGGAGCACTCCGAACGGCTGTGGAAGCAGCTCGTCCTCGTCGGCGAGCAGCCCACGGGTCGCACGCGGTCGTGGCGCGAGCTCGCGGTCGTGCTCGGGCTCGCCGTCGCGGCGGGCGTCGCGGTCAAGGTCGCGACGGCGGTCCTCGACGAGATGACGGTCGTGCTCAACGTCGGGCTCCTCGTCCTGCCGTTCCTCACGGCCTACCTCGCGTGGAAGCGCCAGGTCACCGCCCGCGTCGTCGGAGCGCTCGCGGTGCCGTTCGTCGTGCTGGGCGTCGTGCTCAACGTGTACCCGTTCGAGCCCACGGGCTCGACCCTCGTGCTCGCGGCGCTGAGCGCCCCCGTGACGTTGTGGGCCGTCGTCGGTCTCGCGTACGTCGGCGGGCGCTGGCGCTCGGACGCGCGCCGCATGGACTTCGCGCGCTTCACGGGCGAGCTCGCCGTGTACTACACGCTCCTCGCGCTCGGGGGCGGCGTCCTGCTCGGCCTCACCGCGGGCGTCTTCTCGCTCGCCGACGTCGACCTCGAGCCGTACCTCGAGGACTGGATCTTGCCGCTGTGCGTCCCGGCCGCGCTGATCGTCGCCGCGTGGCTCGTCGAGGCCAAGCAGAACGTCGTCGAGAACATCGCGCCCGTGCTCACGCGCGTCTTCACGCCCCTCACGCTCGTCATGCTCCTCGCCGTGTTCGTCGTCCTCGCGACCGCGGGGAACCTCGCCGCCGTCGACCGCGAGCTGCTCATCCTCATGGACGCGATCCTCGTCCTCGTCCTGTGCCTGCTCCTGTACTCCGTCTCCGCACGCGACCCGCTGGCGCCGCGGTCGTTCTTCGACGGGCTGCAGGTCGTCCTCGTCGTCGCGGCGCTCGCCGTCGACGCCGTCGCGCTCACCGCGATGCTCACGCGCATCGCCGAGTTCGGCGTGAGCCCCAACAAGGCTGCGGCGCTCGGGCTCAACCTGCTCCTCCTCGTCCACCTCGTGTGGTCCGCGGTGCTGGCGACGGCGTTCCTGCGCGGGCGTCGCCCGTTCGCCGACCTCGTGGCCTGGCAGACCCGGTTCCTGCCCGTGTACGCGGCATGGGCCGCGATCGTCGCGATCGTCTTCCCGCCCGTCTTCGGGTTCGTCTGACAGGCGCGGGCGGGGGGGGGCGCGGGGGGGGCGGCCCCGCGCGGGGGCGGCGGGGGGGCCGCGGGGGAGGGGTGGGGGCGCGGGGCGCGCCGCGCCCCGCCCGCGGGGGCGCCCCCCCC
>NZ_JBHXIC010000014.1:5474-17466 GCF_042723955.1 Cellulosimicrobium cellulans
CAGAGAGACTGTCCGGCGGCGCGCCCCCGACCTCGCGGCCCCTCGCCCGCCCGGTCGCGCGGGCCCGCCCGGGCGCCCGGGGGGGCGGGCGGCGGGCGCGCCCCCCCCCGCGCCGCGTGCTCGGCGGTCGCTCAGCGGACTGGCTGTGGCGCCGCGTCCGTCGCCGGCAGCGACGGCGCGTCGCCGCCCGCCCGGAACATGCGCCGCACGAGCGGGCGCAGCGCGCGCGACAGCATGACGCCGGTCGTCGCGCGCAGCACGGCGGCCTCCGCCCGGCTCCCGGGCACCATGCGCGCGATGCCCCCACCGGGGATCTTCTTGCCCGCCTCGACGAACGGGGCGACGTCCGCCGCGTAGCGCCGCGCCGCGCCCGTGGCGTCGTCGGGGGTCGCGCCCAGGTGCGTGGCGAGGAGGTACGCGCCGACCAGCGCGGTCGCGGTGCCCTGGCCCGTCATGGGAGAGCCGCACGACGCCGCGTCCCCGAGGAGCACGACCCGGCCGGCGACGGGGTCCGGGACGTCGATCCGCACGAGCTCGTCGAAGTAGAGGTCGGACGCGTGCGACATCGCGTCGAGGACGGTCGGGGCGTGCCAGCCGGCGCCCCCGAGCAGGCCGCGGACCAGCGCCTCCTGCCGCGCCCGGTCGCCGCGCAGCGCGGGGTCCCGGTCGACCCGGAGCGTGAGCAGGGCCTTCGAGGTCGAGGGGTCGCGGTCGGGACGGATCCCGAACGTCGCGCCCGGCACGAACCGCATCGCGAACCAGCCCGGCTCGACGTCGTCGGGCGTGGGCAGGGTGAAGAACGCCGCGTAGCCGCCGAGGTAGGTCGCGAACTGCTCCTCCGGCCCGAAGGCGAGGCGGCGGGTCGCGGAGTGGACGCCGTCGGCCCCGACGACCAGGTCGAAGCGGGCATCCTGGGCGTGCTCGAACGTGACGTCCACGCCGCCGGCGTCCTGGGCGAGCGCGGTGATGCGGTCGCCGAAGCGCAGGTCGAGGAGGCCCGGCGCGTCGTCGCCCGCCGCGACGAGCGCGTCGAGCAGGACGCGCGCGAGGTCGCCGCGCGCGATCTCGATCTCCGCCACGGCGCCCTCGCCGTCGAAGTCGGCCATCGACATGCGGCCGAACACCCGACCCCGACTGTCCACGTAGGCGAGACCCTCCTCGTGCACGCGGTGCTGCTCGACGCCGGGCATGACGCCCAGCCGGCCCGCGACCTCGCGGCTCGCGCCCCGGAGGTCGACGGCCTGGCCCCCGGGGCGCGGTGCCTGCGCACGCTCGACGACGGTGACGCGCTGACCCTGGCGCACGAGCTGGAGCGCGAGCGCGAGGCCCGCGATGCCGCCGCCGGAGACGAGGACGTGCGGGGTGTGGTCGGTGCTGGTCATGTCGGTGCCCTCCGTTTGGACGTTCGTCTTACACGGATGTCTAACAGGCGGGTGGCACGCTTGTCTAGGACGAACGTCTGAACCGCGCGATAGGCTGTCGCCCGTGGGAAACCGTGAAGACCTCCTCGCCGGCGCGCGCCAGGTGATCGTCGAGCGCGGCGTCGCCAAGGCGACGGCGCGCGAGATCGCCTCCGCGGCCGGCGTCAGCCTCGCCGCGATCGGCTACCACTTCGGTTCCAAGGAACGGCTCCTCACGGAGGCGCTCCTGGAGTCGCTCGGCAGCGGCATCGGCGACTCGATGGAGGCCGTCGTCCAGGACACCGCGTCGCTCCCGCTCCTCGAGGGGTTCGCCGCCCTGTGGAACCGCATGCCCGAGGTGTTCGCCGCGCACCGCGAGGCCCTGCTCGCGAGCCTCGAGAACTCCGTGCGCGTCCTGCGCGACGGCGAGGCGAGCCGCGAGCTGGCCGCAGCGACCGGGCAGGGCTACCTCGGCATCCTCGAGCACCTGCGGGCGGCACGGCCCGAGCTGAGCGAGGACGACCTCGCGGCCGTCGCCCGGCTCGACTTCGTGCTCGTGCAGAGCCTCGGCATCCTCTGGCTGCTCAACCCGGACGCGGTCCCGAGCGGGGACGAGCTCGCGCGGGCCGTGGCCGTCATCGCCGGCCGGGCGGACGACGAGGGCTGACGCCGCACGCGTACCGGGCGTAGCGTGACCGGATGGCCGCCGCCACTCCCGGAGGGCCGCCCGAGGACGGGCTGGTCGACTGGTTGCTCGACGCGGACCCGGCGCTGCAGTGGCGGGTCGAGCGCGACGTCGTGCACGCGCCTCCCGAGGTGTGGGAGGCGACGCGGGCGCGCGTCGCGACCGAGGGCTTCGGTGCGCGCCTGCTCGCGCTGCAGGACCCTGACGGCCAGTGGGCCGGCGGCGCCTACTTTCCCGCGGACGTCGGCGCCGTCGACGCCGCGACCGACGCGGCGTACGACGCCGGGGGCAGGCCCGAGGAGGGTCAGCCGTGGACCGCGACGACCTGGTCGCTCGTCGCGCTGCGCGAGTGGGGGCTCGACCCGGGCGTGCTGCGCGCGCGCCGCACGCCCGAGCTGCTCGCGGCGCACAGCCGCTGGGAGTACGACGACCTGCCCTACTGGGGCGGCGAGGTCGACTGGTGCATCAACGGGTACACGCTCGCGGCGGGCGCCTGGCTCGGGGTCGACGTGTCGGAGCTTCTCGCCGCGGTCCTCGCGGGTCGGCTGCCCGACGGCGGGTGGAACTGCGCGTGGGTGGAGGGCGCCACGGTGTCGTCTTTCCACTCGACGCTCAACGCGCTCAAGGGCCTCCTCGCGTACCAGGAGCTCGCGAGCGGCAGCGACGAGCTGCGGGCGGCGCGTCGCTCCGGCGAGGAGTACCTGCTGCGCCGGGGCCTGTTCCGCCGCCTGAGCACGGGCGAGCCCGTCGGCGACTGGGTGTTCCGCCTCGCGTACCCGTTCCGCTGGTACTACAGCGTGCTCAACGCGCTCGTCTACCTCCGCGAGGCGTCGCTGCTCGACGGGACGCCACCGGACCCGCGCGCGGCGGACGCCGTCGAGCACGTCCGCCGCGCCCGGCGCCCGGACGGCACCTGGCTCCAGGGCCGGCGCCACCCGGGCCGGGTGTGGTTCGAGGTCGACGCGCCCGCGGGCGAGCCGTCACGCTGGCTCACCTACCACGCGACCGTCGTCCTGGACTGGTGGGACGGCGCGGGCCGTCAGGACGTCGGTGCGCCCGACACGACCTCCGCGCCGTCGAGCACCGCGATGAGCTCGTCGAACCACTCGACGTAGCTCGCGTAGGTGAACGGCCGCTTGTCGTCCCACCCGACGACCTGGCCCGCCTGCACCGCGGGGAGCCCGGCATAGACCGGGTTGGCGGCCATGGCCTCGTCGGAGCCCGTGTAGCTCAGCACGACGTCGGCCGGGTGCTCCGGCACGCGCTCCCAGCTCAGCTCGGCCCAGCCCTCCTGGTCCTGCGGCCCGCCGATCGTGAAGCCGAGCTCCTCGAGCAGCGCGAGCTGGCCCAGGTTCTTCTGGCCGACCCACAGCTGCTCCGCGCCGTTGAGCGGCAGGATCGTCAGCGGTTTCTCCGCCGCGATGCCGCGCAGCGTGTCGAGCCGCTCGTCGAACGCGGCCTTCGCCTCCGTGACCTCCGGTGAGTCGACGTCGCCGCCGAGCGCTTCCGCGAGCGACGCGTAGTCCTCGATCACCTCGACGACCGGGCGGCCCGAGAACTTCATGCCGACGAACGGCGCGACCGCCGTCGCCTCCGTGGTGACCTTCTCGTCCCACCAGGTCCAGGCCGTGCCGTCCTCGTTGCCGAACCCGATCACGAGGTCGGGCTCGAGCGCGAGCAGCTTCTCCAGGTTGAGCTCGGCGTCGGCTCCGACGACCTCCATCTCGTCGACCCGGGCGTTGCCGATCGACAGCGCGCCGGCATCGGAGAAGCCGTAGCCGAACACCCCGGCGGGCCGCACGCCGTAGTCCCACAGCGCGGCGGCGGTGTAGCCGTCGACGACCAGGTCGTCCGGCGCCTCGTCGAGCGCGTACGTCGTGCCGTGGCCCGAGGACGTCCAGGTCCAGCCCTCCGCGGACGCGGACGGGGCCGCGCCGTCGTCCGCGCCGTCGGCGCTCTGGTCGGTGGCGGTCGAGCACGCCGCGAGCGTGGCCGCGAGCCCGACGGCGAGCGTGCCCGCGGCGAGGGAACGCACCGGGCGCCGGGGCCGGGTCGCGCGGGCCAGCGCGGGCAGGGCGGGCAGGGTGGACGAGGGACGGGTGCTGCGGGTCATGCGTTGCTCCTCCGACGAGGCGGTGCGGGCGAGCGCAGGACGGTGGGGGGCCGGTCGGGCGGGTGAGTCGACCGGCGGGGAACGGGGCTGCGGTCAGGCGCGGCGGGGACGACCCTCGGGCACGACGAGCGGCGTTCCCGTCACGGGGTCGGCGATGATGCGGCAGGGCAGGCCGAACACGTCCTCGACGAGCTCGGCCGTCACGACGTCCGCCGGCGCACCCTCCGCGACGACCGCGCCGTCCTTCATGGCGATGAGGTGGGTCGCGTACCGGCACGCGTGGTTGAGGTCGTGCAGCACCGCGACGAGCGTGTGCCCGCGGTCGCGGTTGAGGTCGGCGCACAGCTCCAGCAGCTCGATCTGGTGCGCGATGTCGAGGAACGTCGTCGGCTCGTCGAGCAGGAGGATGGGGGTCTCCTGCGCGAGCACCATCGCGACCCAGACGCGCTGGCGCTGCCCGCCGGAGAGCTCGTCGACGAGGCGGCCCGAGAGCTCGGTCGTCCCGGTCGCGGCGAGCGCCCCGACCACCGCGGCCTCGTCCTCGCGCGACCACTGCCGCAGGAGCTTCTGGTGCGGGTAGCGCCCGCGCGCGACGAGGTCGGCGACGGTGATGCCCTCGGGGGCGATCGACGTCTGCGGCAGGAGTCCGAGGCGGCGCGCGACCTCCTTCGCGGGGATCGAGGAGATCGAGCGGCCGTCGAGCACGACCTGCCCGCGCGACGGCTTGAGCAGGCGCGACAGCGCGCGCAGCAGCGTCGACTTGCCGCACGCGTTCGGCCCGACGATCACCGTGAACGACCCGTCGGGGATGCTCACGTCGAGGTCGGAGGAGATGACGCGGTCGTCGTAGCCGACCGTGATCCCCTCGGCGTGCAGGCGGTCCGCGGGCGGGACGCGGTCCGCGCGCGCGTCGGTCGACGCGTCGGCGACGCTCGGGGCGGCCGCGAGGTTCGTGAGTGCCACCGGGGTCCTTCCGGTCTGCGGGTTCGTGGTCACTTGCGGGCCTCGCGCACGAGGAGCCACACGAGGTAGGCGCCGCCGACGCTCACGGTGACGACGCCCACGGGGAGCTGGGTGGGCGCGAACGCGCGCTGGGCGACGAGGTCGCTCGCGGCGAGCAGCACGGCGCCCATGACGGCGGCGGGGAGGATCCGCACGCCTGCGGCGCCCGTGAGGCGGCGCGCGAGCTGCGGGGCGGCGAGCGCGACGAACGCGATGGGCCCGGCCGCCGCGGTGACGAGCGCCGTGAGCGCGACGCCGACGATCACGACGGCGAGGCGCACCCGCTCGCGGCGCAGGCCGAGGGCGGCCGCGGCGTCGTCCCCGAGCTCGAGCAGACCCATGCGCGGCGCGAGCCACACGAGCGGCAGCGCGAGGAGCGCCGCGAGCACGCACGCGGGCACGGCCTGCGCCCAGGTCATGCCGTTGAGCGACCCGGCGCCCCACACGGCGGCCGCCATCGCGGTCTCGAGGTCCGCCTTGATGATGAGCCACTGGTTGACGGACGCGAGCATCGCGGACACGGCGATGCCGACGATGATGAGCCGGAACCCCTGGACCCCGCGCCGGTACGCCAGGAGGTACACGACCCCCGCGGTGACGATGCCGCCGACGAGCGCGCCCGCCGCGACGCCGACGTACCCGCCGCCGAGCAGCATGATGACGACGAGCGCGCCCGTGTACGCGCCGGTGTTGAACCCGATGACGTCGGGGCTGCCGAGCGGGTTGCGCGTCAGGGACTGGAAGATCGCGCCGCTCGCGCCGAGCGCCGCGCCGAGCACGAGCGCCATGAGCGCGCGCGGCAGGCGCCACTCCACGACGACCATGTGGACCGGCCCGTCGGCCGCGCCCACGAGCGCCTGGAGCACCTGCGGCACGGTGAGCGGGTAGTCGCCGGTGGTCAGCGCGACGACGCCGATCGCGAGCGCGACGAGCAGCAGCACCCCGCACACCGCGAGCGTGCGCAGGTCGAGCCGCAGGCTCGCGCGGCCGCCGAGCCCGCGCACCACGCGCGTGGGGCGGCCGAAGTCGACGCGGTGCACGCCGCCGCCGCGCACGGACGGGTCCACGGGCGCGTCGTCCCGGACCGGGGCGCTCACAGCCCGCTCGCCTTCGAGCGGCGCACGAGCGCGATGAGGACGGGGGCACCGACGAACGCGGTGACGATCCCGACCTGGAGCTCGCCCGGCGTGACGACGACGCGGCCGACGACGTCGGACACGAGCAGCAGGACCGGCGCGAGCACGGCCGAGTACGGCAGGATCCAGCGCTGGTCGGGGCCGACCGTCCAGCGCGCGACGTGCGGCACCATGAGCCCGACGAACGCGATCGGCCCGGCGGCCGCCGTCGCGGCGCCGCACAGGAGCATCACCGCGACGCCGACGAGGATGCGCGTGCGCCCGACGTGGGCGCCGAGCGAGCTCGCGAGGTCGTCGCCGAGCGCGATGGTGTTGAGCGGGCGGGCGACGACGAGCGCGATCACGAGCCCGACCACGACGAACGGCGCGATCGTGCCGGCCATCTCCGTCGTGCGGCCGGCCAGCGAGCCGGCGCCCCAGAAGCGCATGCGGTCGAACGCCGCGGGGTCGAGCAGCGTGATGCCCTGCGAGACGCCGCCCAGGACGGCGCCCAGCGCGACGCCCGCGAGGGTCAGCCGTACCGGCGTCGCTCCCCCGCGCCCCTGCGACCCGATGGCGTAGACCGCGACGGTCGCGACCACCGCCCCGGCGAACGCGAACCAGATGAAGGACTGGATGTCCGTGAACCCGAGGAACGCGACCGCGAGCACGACGGCGAACGCGGCCCCGGCGTTGACGCCGAGGATGCCCGGGTCGGCCAGGGGGTTGCGCGTCATGGCCTGGATGAGGCCGCCCGAGACCCCGAGCGCGGCGCCGACCAGGAGGCCGACGACCGTGCGCGGCAACCGCAGGTCGCGGATGATCACGTGGTCGCCCGAGCCGTCGTACCCGGTCAGGGCGTCCCACACCGTGCCGAGCGGGACCGGCTTGGAGCCGACGACGAGGCTGAGCACGATCGCGAGCACGAGGACCGCGACGGCGACGAGCAGCCCGAGGCTGCGACCCGCGTTGGTGCGGGCGACCCCGGCCGGACGGTCGTCGCGGTCCGTCGCGGTCCGGAGGGTCCCGTCGGGGACGTCGGCCGGCGCGTCGGCGGTCGCGGGCGAGGTCATGGTGCTCGGATCTGCTCGGGGGGCGCGTGCCCGGTCGGTCGGCTGCGAGTGAGGTTACCCTCACCTTAATTCACTCCGGGGTGGGCTCGGCAAGACGGTGCGTCGAGCCGTCGGCGTGACTCCCCTCACGGCCGGGCGGCCGCCCGGCCCTCCGCCCGGGCCCGCCACGGGCGTGCCACGGACTCCTGACAGCGGTTCCCCGTCCCGGACCGGCGTGTGCGAGAGTGGCCGCATGACCTCGCACGTCCCCGTCGCTGCCGACCACGTCGTCACCGTCGACGACCAAGGTCGACGGACCGGCACCTTCGAGCGCGCCGCGGTCCACACGACCGAGACGCCCCTCCACCTCGCCTTCTCCTGCTACGTGCTCGACGACGCGGGCCGCCTCCTGCTCACGCGGCGCGCCCTCGCGAAGCGCACGTGGCCGGGCGTGTGGACCAACTCCTTCTGCGGGCACCCGCGCTGGACCGAGACCACCGAGGAGTCGATCGTCCGCCACGCGCGGCACGAGCTCGAGCTCGAGATCGCGGGCCTCGAGGTCGCGGTGCCGGGCTTCCGCTACCGCGCCGTCGACGCCTCCGGCGTCGTGGAGAACGAGATCTGCCCGGTCTACGCGGCGCGCGCGGCGGGCACGGTCGAGCCGAACCCCGACGAGGTCATGGAGACCGCCTGGGCGGACCCGCGCGACGTCGCGCGCGCGGTCGCCGCGACCCCGTGGGCGTTCAGCCCGTGGATGGTCCTCCAGGTCGCCGCTCTCGGCGCCGCGAGCACCGAGGGCGACGGCCCGACGGCGCGCCTCGCCGCGGCGTTCGGACCCACCTCGGCCTGACGCCGGGCGACCGTCCGCGACAGGCTCAGCGAGTCGTCTGCGGGTGCCGCGCCCGGGCGCTGCGCAGCCGGTCCGGGACCGCGAGACGGTCCGCACCCTGCGGCGAGACCTGGACGGGCTGCGCGGGCAGGGCGAGCGCCTCGACGTGCTCCGCGCCGGGCACCCCCGCCGCGCGCGCGGCGTCGCCCAGCGCGCGCACGACCTGCTCCTGGCGACGCGGGTCGCGGGCCGAGAAGACCCAGAGGTCGACGGCGGTCGCGGTCGTGAGGTCGACGTGCAGCCCCCGAGCGCGCGCCTGCCGGAGCTGGCTCGGCGCGACCCCCACGAAGGTCACGGCGCGGCGTGACCAGAGCACGGTGCGCGACGCCGTCGACACGCCGCGGTCGGTGAGCAGCAGACCGAGGGTGCGCGGGCTCGCGACGGCGGCGCGCACGGTCCGGACGTCGAGGGCCGCGAAGGGCACCGCGACCGGGCGCAGGAACGGGGCGAACGAGCCGACGAGGATCCCCTGGTCGAGCACGACCAGCTTCTCGGACCCGAGGAACCAGAGGATCACGGCGGCGATCGCCGCGAACGACGGCAGGAGGTAGCCGATCGCGGCGGGCCCCGCGTTCCCCACGAGCGCCGGCCCGACGGAGAACACGAGCACCAGGACCACCGTCACCGCCCACGCCGGGGCGTTCGGCGTCGCCGCCGACACGTGCCGGACCGTGCCGAGGCCCGACCGCTCCGCGTGGTGCCGGACCTTGCGCGTCGCGCGCGCGCCGGTCGCGGTCCCCGTCATCGGCCCGCTCATCGGCCGAGCAGCTCGAGCGGGAGACGGCGGACCGTGGCCGCCCCGACCTCGGAGAGCGTGAGCGAGGTCGGCGCGCCGTCGGCCCCGTGCTCGCCGCCCCGGACCGTGTACACGCCGTCGGGGGTCGCGTACACGCTCACCTGCTCCAGGAGGTCGGATCCCGCGTGCACCGCGCCGAGCGTCGTCACGGCCAGCGCTCCCGCGAGCTCCGGCAGGCTCGACGCCCGGGCGGCGAAGTCGTCGGGCGTGAACGTCTGGGAGCGACCGTCGAGCAGGGCCTGGGAGGCCGGGTCGACGAAGACCGCGAGCCGGCCCGCGAGCTCGGACAGCGGGTAGACGCTGAACGCGTGGTGGCCGCTCGGGGCGACCTCCTCCTCGAGCACGCGGTCGTCCTCGTGGAGGTAGACGTACACCCAGTGCCGGCCGAGCGACGTCGTGCGCTCGACGGACAGGATGGCGTTCGCCGTGCGGCGCAGGACGAGCGGACCCGTGATCTCCGGGACGGCCTCGATGCCGACGGCCGGCCGGCCGTCCACGGGCTCGGCCGCGGTCGCGTCCTCGCTCGGTACGACCATGCCGCGGGCGAGGAGCGAGCGGAGCGCCACGCGGCCCACGAGCGCGCGGTCCGCGCCCTCCTGCGCGTCGAGCCACGGGACCGCCACGAGCTGGGGGTTCTGGAGACCGTCGAGGATGACGATCTCCTCGTCGGTGAGCGTCACGACGTGCGTGGTCTCGCCCGCGACCGCCCGCGCGAGCGTGCGCTCGGCCGCGGCGACGTCCGACGCGGACCACCGCATGGTCTGCTGGGTCACGAGAAGAGTCCTCCGACGAAGTCACCGGCGGCGGAGAGACCGTCGCCGATCGCGTCCCCGACGTCGGACGCGACGTCCCCGATCGTATCGACCGCGTCGCCCGCGAAGTCGGTCACGGTGTTCCACCCGTCGGCGAGGTACGGGCCGGGGTTGGTGGCGAACCCGGAGATCGCGTCCCAGTTGTCGACGACGAGGTTCCCCAGCGCCCAGGCGCCCGCGACGACGCCCGCGCCCACCACGATCCCGATGCCCACCGGGTTGGTGAGCATGCCCGCCATCATGAGCATCGTCCCCGCGCCGCCCACGACCGACAGGCCGCCCATGACGCGGTCGACGCCGCCCCGGACGCCGTCGTACTCGGTGTTGAACATCTGGTTGACGCCGCCGATGACGCCGAACAGGCCGCCGACGCCGCCCACGAGCCGGCCCGCCGTCCCGAGCCCGCCCAGGAACCCCATCGCGTCGTCGAGGACCATGCCGCGCGCGAAGACCGACGCGCTCGCAGCGGCGTCGGAGAGGTCGGCGAGGCGGCTGGCCTGCAGGAACGCGGTGAGGGACTGGCCGACCTTCCAGGCCTTCAGCGTGTCGAGGACGTACGTCCCCGCCTCCGCGAGGGTCTCGCCGACGTCCCAGATCGACCCGGCGAGCGGGGTCCCGCCACCGAGCGGTCCGCCGCCGGGCCCCGTCGGCAAGCCCGGGCCGGGCACGCCGGGGGACGGGATCGTGCCGCCCTCGGTGCTCGTCAGGTACTGCTCGTCGGCGTTGCGCAGCACCGCCTGCGACGCCTCGGCGAGCGTCTGGCTCACCCCGCGCAGGAGCGCCACCGAGGACCCGGTCCACTCGCCCCGGAACTGGTCGGCGTCGCCGCCCTGCCACCGGCCAGCGGCCTCCACGAGGCCGCTGACCTCGGACGTCGTGCTCACGAGCTGGTCGGAGGCGGAGCGCAGCGACTGCGCGAGCCTCCTCAGCTCGGTGACGTCGGCGCCCCACATCCCGCTCACGTCGTCCTGGTCCCCTCGTCGGTCGATCCGTGTCCCCCGCCGGGCCCGTGCGTCACGGAACGCACGAAACGGGCATCGGGGAGGCTACCGCGCGCACGCGCCTCGCGGCGATGGGGAGGACTCCCCGGCGGCGCGCGACGGGACCGGCGCGCATGTTCGGCGACGGCGCCCGCACGGGTGACAATCGACGCATGCCAGCCGCGGTCCCCGACACCCCCGCCACCTCCGACCGGGCGACCGACGTGCCCGTCCCCGTCCGGGACGCCTCGTTCGAGGAGCACGTCGCCTGGGCCCGCGCCGTGCCGGTGGTCGGGTTCGACCTCTCGCCCGTGGCGGAGCGCGTGGTCGAGGACCCGCTGCCGTGGGACTACGCCGCGCTCGCTCGTGAGCTGGTCGGCAGCGGCCGCGGCCCGGTGCTCGACCTGGGGACCGGCGGCGGCGAGCTGCTGTCCACGCTCGGGCCGCTGCCCGCCGGGTCCGCGGCGACGGAGGGCTGGGCGCCCAACCTGCCGGTGGCCCGACGTCGGCTCGAGCCCTTGGGCGTCGACGTCCGGCCGGTGGACGGCGACGAGGAGCAGCTCCTGCCGTTCTTCGACGACCAGTTCGCGGTCGTGCTGGACCGGCACGAGGAGTTCGACCCCGACGAGGTGCTGCGCGTGCTCGAACCGGGCGGGGTGTTCCTCACCCAGCAGGTCGACACCCGCGACGGCCTGCGCCTCAACACGGCGCTCGGCGTCGAGCTGCCGTGGGACCCGGACTCGGTGACCCTCGAGGCCGCGGTCGAGGTGCTGCGCGACGCCGGGTTCGTCGTGGACGTCGCGCGCGAGCACGAGGGCCTGCGGCGGTTCCGCGACCTGTCGTCCGTGCTCTGGTACCTCAAGCTCATGGCGTGGCAGGTCCCCGACCTGGCGTCCCTGTCCCCCGAGGCGGTCGCCCGGTACGAGGCGCCGCTGCGCGCCCTGCACCTGCACCTCGCCGCGGGCCACGAGTTCGTCGACGAGGCCCCGCGCTTCCTCGTCGTGGCCCGCAAGCCCTTCTGAGAGACGCCCACCCCTGCCCACCCCTGGCGTGGGGGGGGGTGGGTCGAGGGGGAGCGCGGGGGGCGCGCGGCGGGGTTAGTGTCTAGGCGTGTGCGTGGGGGGGGGGGGGGGGGTGTGGCGCGCGGC
>NZ_JBHXIC010000014.1:17476-31609 GCF_042723955.1 Cellulosimicrobium cellulans
TCTCTCCCGCCCCCCCCCCCCCCCCCCGACGAGGACGTCGGCACAATACTAGCGGCCCCGCGGGTCGGCGGCCTACTACATACACTCCCCCACTCAGGGGGTGTCCGGGCGGGGTGGGGCCGTCGAGTCGCGGACGACGAGCAGGTGGTCGGTGCGCTTGCGGCGCGGGCGGCCCGACGGCGGGCGGAGCGCCAGCTCGAACGCCGTCGCGCCCATCTCGCTCATCGGCAGGCGCACGGTCGTCAGCGCGGGCGCAAGGTCCTGCGCGACCTGGATGTCGTCGAACCCGGTGACGGACATGTCGCGCGGCACGACGACGCCGCGCTCGCGCAGGAGCGAGAGCACCCCGGTGGCCATGGCGTCGTTGAGCGCGAGGATCGCCGTCGTGTCCGGGCGCTGGGCGAGGATGCGCTGCGTGGCGTCGCGCCCGCCCTCGCGCGTGAAGGGCGCGTGCACGACGAACAGGTCGTCCGGGTCGAGGCCGTGGGCCGCGACCGCGCTCCGGATCCCGGCGGTGCGGTCGGCGACGGTCGTGAGCCGCTCGGGGCCGGCGGCGATCGCGAGGCGGCGGTGGCCCAGGCCGAGGACGTGGTCCGTGAGGCTCGCGGCCGCAGCCTCGCTGTCCGGGAGCACGGCGTCGCTGTGCAGGTGGTGCCGACCGATGACGACGACCCGCCCCCCGGCCTCCTGGAACGCCTCGAGCTCGCGCGCGGCGTCGGCCTCCATCGCGGGCTCGACGTACCCGGACCCGGCGACGAGGATCACGCCCACGCGGTGCGCGCGCATGAGCCGGATCTGCGTGACCTCGGCGCTGGGCTCGCGCTCGGTGTGGCTGATCTGGACGCTCCAGCCGTGCTCGGTCGCGACGCGCACGACGCCGCTCGCGATCTCGGAGAAGTAGGGGTCGCCGATCTCGTAGACGAGCAGGCCGGCGACCGACGTGGTGCCGCCGGCGAGCGTGCGCGCGTGCGGGTTGGCGATGTACCCCATCTCCGTGGCGACCTCGCGGACGTGCTCCGCGAGCACCTCCGAGACGCCGTCGCTGCCCGACAGCGCGCGCGACGCGGTCGCGAGCGACACGCCCGCGCGCTCGGCGACATCGACCAGTCGCAGCGCGCTGCGGCCCTTCGTGGTCCGACCCTCTCGACGCACCCCTGCTCCGCTCTTCGTGCGTCGCCCGGTCGGCGGCCCGAGGGCCCTCCCCGACGTGACGCTTGCCACATCCGCTGTCCGCACCGTACTCTAGCGGAAGCGCTTACGAAAGCGCTTTCGCAAACAGGAAGTCTCGTACGGAGCAGTACGGCCTCAGGTCTTCACTACGACGAAGTAGGGAGAGTCACGTCCATGCATTCTCGGTCCACTCCACGGATGTCCACCCGCCTCCGCGCTCGCCGCGCGCTCGCCCTTGCGGCCGGTGTGTCCGCGACGGCGCTCGTCCTCACGGCGTGCTCAGGCGGGTCCGACGGCGAGGGCGGAGGGGGCGGGTCCGACGACCCGATCGTCATCGGCATCTCCCTCCCGCTCACCGGCGACTTCTCCGAGCCCGGCAAGGGCGTCCAGCGCGGCTACGAGGCCTGGGCGAAGTTCGTCAACGAGGACGGGGGCCTCCTCGGGCGGCAGGTCGAGCTCAAGATCCTCGACGACCAGTCCAACGCGGACCGCGTCGTGCAGGACTACGAGGCACTCATCGCCCAGGACGAGGTCGACCTCGTGTTCGGGCCGTTCTCCACGCGCCTGGTCGTGCCGAGCGCTCGCGTGGCCGAGGAGTACGGGATGCTCTTCGTCGAGCCGGCCGGCGCCGCGAACGAGGTGTTCGAGCAGGGCTTCGAGAACCTCTTCTACGCCGCTCCCGCCGTCGCCGACGACCACTACAACTACCTCGCGGACCACATCCTCGACATGCCCGAGGGCGAGCGTCCGCAGACCGTCGCGGTGGCCTCGATGGACGACCCCTTCGCCCAGGGCACGGCCTACGGCCTGCGCGACAAGCTCGCCGACGCCGGGCTCGACATCGTCGTCGACGAGGTCTACCCGCCCAACACGACCGACTTCTCCTCGATCGCCGCGAAGATCAACGACTCGGGCGCGGACATGGTCATCGGCGGCACGCAGTACCAGGACGCGGTGAACCTCATCGTGGCGCTGCAGCAGCTCAACTACCAGCCGCAGCTCGCGGCGTTCTCCACCGCGCCGACCAACCCGGAGTTCTCCGCGGCGATCGGCTCGAAGACCGAGGGCATCCTCTCGCCCACCGGCTACACCGAGACCGCGAGCTGGGAGTCCAACGTCGACTTCGTCGAGCGGTACACGGAGCTGCACGGCAACCCGCCCGGCGAGGACGAGGCCAACGCGTACACGACCGGACAGGTCGTCGCCGCCGCGGTCGAGGCCGTCGGGTGCGCCGAGCAGGGCGAGTGCCAGCAGGAGCTCATCTCGTGGCTGCGCAGCAACGAGGTCGAGACCGTCGTCGGGCCGCTGACCTGGGACGAGACGGGCAAGCCGCAGGGCGCCCACCTCATCCAGCAGTACGTGGACGGCGAGATCCAGATCGTCCTGCCGCAGGACGCCAAGGAAGCCGAGTTCGTCTTCCCCAAGCCGGCCTGGTGATCACCTCGTGACAGGAACGCTCCTCTTCCAGAGCCTCGTGCTCGGCGTGCTGCTGGGAGGGCTCTACGCCCTCCTGGCAGCGGGCCTCACCCTGTACTTCGGCGTGATGCGCGTCGTGATGATCGCCCACTCGGCGTTCCTCATCCTCGCCGCGTACCTCGCCTGGTTCTTCAACCAGCAGACCGGCATGGACCCGCTGCTGTCGCTCGTCATCACCGTGCCGCTGTTCTTCCTCGTCGGCGTGGGCATGCAGCGCCTGCTCATCACGCGCCTGCGGCCCGCGACGCTGACGATGATGTCCGTCCTCCTCACGTTCGCCGTCGCACTCTTCATCGAGGGCATGATCGGCTTCGTCTGGAGCGGCACGCAGCGGCGCATCCAGCTCCCGTACTCGGGCGCGAGCATCGAGTTCTTCGGCGCGCGGATCGCCGTCGTGAAGCTCGTGGCCTTCGGGCTCGCAGCGCTCTCCCTCGCGCTGCTGTACCTGCTCATGAAGCACAGCCGGTTCGGCCAGGCCCTGCGCGCGACGATCCAGCACCGCGAGGCCGCGCAGCTCGTCGGCATCAAGACCGACCGCGTCGCGGGCTACGGCTTCGGCCTCGGCCTCGCGACCGCCGCGATCGGCGGGACCGCGCTGTCGCTCGACGCGACGATCTACCCGTCGCTGCACTGGCACTGGATCGGCCCGCTCATGGCGATCATCGTCGTCGGCGGCCTGGGGTCCATCCCGGGCGCCGCGATCGCCGCCATGGTGCTCGGCATCGGCCAGAGCCTGCTCCAGGTGCCGCTCGGCACCACGTGGGCGCAGACCATCTTCTACGTCGCGCTGTTCGCGACGCTGATGCTGCGGCCCCAGGGATTCTTCGGAGGTCGCCTTGCCCAACGCTTCTGACACCCGTCCCGCGAGCCGCCGCGCGGCCGCTCGCGCGGTGCCCGACGGCGCGGGCACGGCCTCCGCTCCCGTCGCGCCTCCCGCGCGCCGACCCTGGGGCCGCGTCGTCCGCCTCGCCGCGCTCGTCGTCCTCGCCGTGCTCGTCCTGGCCTTCCCGACCATGGCGCCGAACGCCTACATCCTCTCGGCCGGCATCGTCGTGCTCAGCTACGCGTGCACGGCGACCGCCTGGAACTTCATGGGCGGCTTCACGGGGTACGTCTCGCTCGGGCACGCCGCGTTCTTCGGGCTCGGTGCCTACGGCACGGGCCTGCTGATCCGCGACCTCGGGCTCCCGAGCTTCGTCGCGTGGCTCGTCGCCGGCGCGCTCGTGCTGCTCATCACCATCCCCGTGGGGATCGCGGCGCTGCGCGTGCGCGGCGCGTCGTTCGTCATCGTGTCGATCTCGTTCGTGCTCATCCTGCTGCTCGTCTTCCAGGCGTGGGGCTCCTTCACGGGCGGGTCCGACGGCCTCGTCGTCCCGCGCCCGTTCCCGGACCTGCTGCGGCCCGAGCACCACCGCACGTTCTTCTACCTGTTCGCCGCGCTGCTCGTCGTCATGCTCGTCGCGTGGTGGGCGATCGACCGCTCGCGCTTCGGCACCGGGCTCAAGGCGATCCGCGAGGACGAGGACAAGGCCCAGGCGCTCGGCGTCCCGACGCGCAACTACAAGCTCGTCGCCTACGTCGTCTCCGCGACCTTCACCGGCCTCGCGGGCGGCATGTACGCCCTGTGGTTCGGCGACCTCGACCCGATCTTCCAGTTCTCCATCATGCTCGGCTCCTACATGGTGCTCATGGCCCTCTTCGGCGGCGTCCGGCACCTCTTCGGCCCGCTCCTCGGCGCCGTCGTCGTCGGCACGGGCCTGGAGTACTTCAAGCTCGAGTTCGGCGACACGCAGTTCCACCTCGTCGCCACGGCCCTGCTGCTCGGCGTCGTCGTCCTCTTCATGCCGGACGGGATCATCCCCGCGGCCCAGGCCCTCTTCAAGCGCTTCGGCCCGCAGGACTCCTCGATCCGCGAGATGACCGCGGCCGAGCTCCTCGAGCGCAACCGCGCGGCGGCCGCCGAGTCGACCGGGGAACCGGCCGCTGAGCCGACCGCCGCCGTCGCACAGAAGGGACAGCGCGCGGAGGGTGAGCCGACCGCGGAGGGCACGGGAGAGGAGAAGGACCGATGAGCACGACGACCGCACCCCCGACGACCCGCAACCTCGAGACCGTCGGCCTCACCAAGTCGTTCGGCGGCGTCCACGCCGTCAACGACGCGACGGTCACGTTCCACCACGGCAAGATCAACGCGCTCATCGGCCCGAACGGGTCGGGCAAGACGACGTTCTTCAACTGCGTGACGGGCATGATCAAGCCGGACTCCGGCACGGTCACGTTCCGCGGCGAGGACATCACGCGGCGTGCGCCGCACAAGATCGCGCGTGCCGGGATCGGGCGCAGCTTCCAGCTCTGCCGCGTGTTCCCGCGCATGACCGTCCTCGAGAACATGCTCGTCGCGGTCCGGCGCACGAAGGTGCGCGAGCTGCTCGCCGGGGCGCGCAACCCCGAGGAGATCGACAAGGCGCGCGCGCTGCTCGTGCGCGTCGGCATCGACCACCTGGAGAACGTCGAGGCGCGCAACCTGTCCTACGGGCAGCAGAAGCTGCTCGAGCTCGCGGGCGTCCTCATGGGCGACCCGGACACGATCATGCTCGACGAGCCGGCGGGCGGCGTGAACCCGGCGCTCATCGGGCGCATCGGGACGCTCGTGCAGGAGCTCAACGCCGAGGGCAAGACGTTCCTCGTCGTCGAGCACAACATGGACATGGTCATGAGCCTGTCCCACCACGTCATCGTGTTCGACCGGGGCCGGCCGATCGCCGAGGGCACCCCCGCCGTCGTGCAAGCCGACCCGCGAGTGCTGGAGGCCTACCTTGGTGTCTGACCCGACCCCCGGGACGGGGGCGAAGCAGGAGTACCTCCTCGAGCTGGACGACATTCAGGCCGGGTACGGCCGCGCGGCGATGGTGCTGCGCGGGCTGACCATCAAGGTCCCCGCGGCCACGGTCGTGTGCCTCGTGGGGCCCAACGGCGCGGGCAAGTCGACGGTGCTCAAGGTCGCGAGCGGGCTGCTCAAGCCGCGCTCGGGGCGCATCCTCGTCGGCGGCCGCGACGTCACGGGCCAGGGGCCGCAGGAGATGCTCACGTCCGGCCTCGCGCACGTGCTCCAGGGACACAGCGTGTTCCGCGAGATGACGGTGGCGGAGAACGTGCTCCTCGGCGCGTACACGCTGCGCGACAAGCAGAAGATCGCGGAGCGCGTGGCGTTCGTGCAGAACCTCTTCCCCATCGTGGGCGAGCGGTGGAAGCAGCTCGCGGGCCTGCTGTCCGGCGGGCAGCAGAAGCAGGTCGAGTTCGCGCGCTCGCTCATGGTGAGCCCGCAGGTCGTGCTGCTCGACGAGCCGTCGATGGGCCTCGACCCCAAGACGACGTCGACGGTGTTCGAGCAGGTCGTGCGCATGCGCGACGCCGGCGTCGCGGTCCTGCTCGTCGAGCAGAACGCGCGTCGCGCGCTCGAGACGGCGGACATCGGGTGCGTGCTCGACCTCGGGCGCGTGCACATCACCGGGCCCGCGCCCGAGCTCCTCGCCGACCCCCAGCTCTCCGAGCTCTACCTCGGCGGCCGGCCCGCCGAGCGCTCGCTCTCGCAGAACGGATGACCGCCCGCATGACCAGCCAGACCACGGACGCCGCAGGGGGCGACCGACCGACCACCCGTACGGTGCGCATCGTCATGAACGGCGTGACCGGGCGCATGGGGTACCGCCAGCACCTCGTGCGCTCGATCCTCGCGATCCAGGACGACGGCGGCGTCGAGCTCGACGACGGCACGCGCCTCCAGGTGGAGCCCGTGCTCGTGGGGCGCAACCGCGCCAAGCTCGCGGAGCTCGCGGCCCGCCACGGCGTCGCCGAGTACACGACCGACCTCGACGTGGCGCTCGCGGACCCGACGGCCACGATCTACTTCGACGCGCAGGTCACGTCGGAGCGCACCAAGGCGATCCTCAAGGCGCTCGCGGCGGGCAAGCACGTGTACACGGAGAAGCCGATCGCGGAGTCGGTCGCCGAGGGCGAGGAGCTCGCCGAGGCGGCGCGCGCGGCCGGGGTGATCCACGGCGTCGTGCACGACAAGCTGTACCTGCCGGGCCTGCTCAAGCTGAAGCGGCTCATCGACGGCGGGTTCTTCGGCCGCATCCTGTCCGTCCGCGGCGAGTTCGGGTACTGGGTGTTCGAGGGCGACTGGCAGCCCGCGCAGCGCCCGAGCTGGAACTACCGCGCCGAGGACGGCGGCGGGATGGTCCTCGACATGTTCTGCCACTGGAACTACGTGCTGGAGAACCTGTTCGGCCCGGTCGAGGCGGTCATGGCGAAGGCCGTGACCCACATCCCCGAGCGGTGGGACGAGCACGGCAAGCCCTACGCTGCGACGGCCGACGACGCGGCCTACGGGATCTTCGAGCTCGCCGGGGCGGACGGGCCGATCCTCGCGCAGGTGAACTCGTCGTGGGCGGTGCGCGTGGACCGGGGCGAGCTCGTCGAGTTCCAGGTCGACGGGACGCACGGGTCCGCGGTGGCGGGGCTGTTCGGATGCCGCATCCAGCCGCGCGCCCGCACGCCCAAGCCCGTGTGGAACCCGGACCTGCCCACCGACCAGGACTTCCGCGCCCAGTGGGAGCAGATCCCGGACAACCAGGAGTTCGTCAACGGGTTCCGCGCGCAGTGGGAGGAGTTCCTGCGCGACGTCCACGCGGGGCGCCCGCACCCGTACGACTTCGACGCCGGCGTGCGCGGCCTGCGCCTCGTGGACGCGGGGTACACCTCGTCGCGCGAGGGACGTCGGGTGGAGCTCGGCGCCTCGCCGCACCCCGGGTCCGAGGCCCTGGGCTCGGCGTCCGGGGCGGGGGCGTGAGCGGGTCGGGCGGGGTGCGGATCCCGCTGCCCGACGGCGGCACGCGCGTCGTCGAGCTGCGCGCGCCCCGGGAGTGGGTTGACCACCCGGGCCCGTACGCGTCGCGCGTCGCGTTCGCGGCGGCGCACGTCGTCGCGGACCCGCGGGGCGAGAACGTCCCCGGCGCGCCGGCCGTCGTCGACTGGGACTCGACCCTGGCGTTCCGGCGGCACCTGTTCCGCTACGGGCTGGGCGTCGCCGAGGCGATGGACACCGCGCAGCGCAACATGGGTCTCGACTGGCCCGCGGTCCAGGAGCTCGTGTCGCGGAGCGCGGCGCAGGCCCACGATCTCGGCGCGCGCATCGCGTCGGGCGCGGGGACCGACCACCGGGCGCCTGACGAGCTGCGCACCGTGGACGACGTGATCGCCGCGTATGCCGAGCAGGTCGAGTTCGTCGAGGGCACGGGGTCGCAGGTCATCCTCATGGCGTCGCGCCACCTCGCGCGCGTCGCGACGTCCGCCGACGACTACGTGCGCGTGTACGACGCGATCCTGTCCCAGGTGCGCGAGCCGGTCGTGCTGCACTGGCTCGGCGAGGCGTTCGACCCGAACCTGCGCGGGTACTGGGGTTCCGGGGACGTCGACACCGCGACGGCGACGTTCGTCGACCTCGTGCGGGCGCACGCCGCGAAGGTGGACGGGGTCAAGGTGTCGCTGCTCTCGGCGGCGCACGAGGTGGGGCTGCGCGCCGTACTTCCCGAGGGTGTCCGGTTGTACACCGGCGACGACTTCCACTACCCCGAGCTGATCCGGGGCGACGGCGAGCGGCACTCCGACGCGCTGCTCGGCGCGTTCGCGGCCGTCGCGCCCGCCGCCTCCGCCGCGCTCGCGGCGCTCGACGAGGGCGACCTCGACCGCTACGACGCCGAGATGGCCCCGACGCTCGCGCTCTCGCGCCACGTGTTCGAGGCGCCGACGTACTACTACAAGACCGGCATCGCGTTCCTCGCGTGGCTGTCGGGTCACCAGCCCGGGTTCACGATGGTGGGCGGACTCCAGTCGGCCCGGAGCGTCGTGCACCTCGCGCGCGCGTTCGAGCTCGCGAACGAGGCGCGCCTGCTCCCCGACCCCGAGCTCGCCGCGCACCGCCTCGGCCTCGTGCTCGCGGCGGCCGGGGTCGAGGTGCGTTCCGGCGCGGACGAGCCGGTCGCCGTCGGGCAGGGGGCCGCATGAGCACCGAGATCTCGGAGTTCCCGTCGGGCTCCCGCCGGCCGGCCTCACCGGACGACCAGGCGATCCCGGCGGCCGAGCAGGCCGTCTCGGCTCGTCCTGGTGGGGGGACGGACCCGGACCACCCGTTCGGCGGGGAGGTGGCGGGGGTTGACGTGCCGAGCGGGATGGCCGCGCGGGTGCCGACCCCGGCGCCCGGCGATCCTCGGCTCGCGCGGCTCTCGCTCAACCAGCGCACGACGGCGCACTGGTCGCTGCGCGAGGCGATCGACGGCTGCGTCGCCGCGGGGCTCCCGGCGATCGGCGTCTGGCGAGAGCCCGTCGCGGAGGTCGGGCTCGACACCGCGGTCAGGTGGGTGCGCGACGCGGGGCTGCGGGTGTCGTCCGTGTGCCGCGGCGGGTTCTTCACCGCGAGCGACCCGGACGCGTGCGCCGCGGCGCACGCGAGCAACCTCGCCGCGATCGCCGAGGCGGCCGCGCTCGGGGCGCCGACGCTCGTCCTCGTCCCGGGCGGCCTGCCGGACGGCGACCGCGACCTCATCGGGGCGCGGCAGCGGGCGGCGGACGCGATCGCTGCGCTCGCCCCGCACGCGCGCGACGCGGGCGTGACGCTCGGGATCGAGCCCATGAACCCGATCTTCGCGGCCGACCGCGGCGTCGTCTCGACGCTCGAGCAGGCCCTCGACCTGGCCGAGCCGTTCGCGCCGCAGGAGGTGGGCGTCGTCGTCGACACCTACCACCTGTGGTGGGAGCCGAAGGTCCACGAGCAGCTCGCGCGCGCGGGCGCCGCGGGTCGGATCGTCAGCTACCAGGTGTGCGACTGGATCACGCCGCTCCCGGCGGACACGCTCTTGGGTCGCGGCATGATGGGCGACGGGCACGTCGACTTCACGGCGTTCACGCGGTCGGTCGCCGCGGCGGGCTACACGGGCGACGTCGAGGTCGAGATCTTCCACGCCGACGTCTGGGCCGCGCCCGGCGCGGACGTGCTGGCGACGCTCGCCCGCCGGTACGTCGAGCTCGTGGAGCCCCACCTCGCCCGCTGAGCGGCGTCCGTGGCGACCGGCCCGGGGCGAGACCGCGGCGGCCGCTCGCCCGGCGCCGGGTAGGGTTCCCGGAGGCCCGAGCACGGAGGTGGACGGATGAACGGGGCGCCGCGGACGCGGTTCGTGGGCGACACGAAGCAGGCGCGCACGTACGCGTGGTTCCTGACCTTCGCCGCCGTCGCGCCGCCTGCCCTCGTCGCGATCTTCGTGCTCGGCTGGTACCGCGCGCAGGTGTACGGCTGGACGGAGAGCCTGCGCAGCTACCACGAGGGCGACCCGTTCCCCTGGGGCTGGGTGGCCGTCGGGGTGGTGGGCTGCGCGTTCTTCGCACGTCTCGCCGTCCGGCAGTGGCGCCGGTACCGCGAGCTCGTCGCCGACGACGTGCGCCGCGGCGCGCGCCGGCCCTGAAGACCATGGGGAGTGGTCACCATCGACGCCCGACCCCGCGTCTCCGTACCCTGTGGTCGGCGCCGGCACCGCGTGGCCGGGCGGGCGCCCGGTCCGGGCGCGCACGGGTGGTGGGCGGAGAGTGCGGAGAGGCGACGAATGAGCAGCGGGATGTACGGGGCCGACGTCGAGGCCTTGCGCTCGCTCGCGGGCCGGGTGGCGGACGGCGCGCAGGCGCTGGAGCTCGCGGCGGCGGCGATCGAGACGGCCGTCGGCGGAGCGCGCTGGGAGGGCTCTGACGCCGCGGAGTTCCGCACCGCGTGGACCGCGACGCTGCGGCCGAGCCTGACCGGGACCGCCGCGCTCCTCACCGACGCTGCCGACCTCCTGCGGGGCAACGCCGAGCAGCAGGACGCGACGAGCCGGGACGGCGGCGCGGGCGGCCCGGGCGGGCCGGGGTCGCCCGGCGGCCCCGGGAGTCCCGGCGGCCCCGGTGGTCCGGTCACGCAGGGCGGCGACGGCGGCCCTCCGGACTGGCTCGTCCCGCCGTCGTGGCTGTCCACGGACATGACCCAGGGCGGCGTGCTCAACTGGTTCGCGTCCCAGGGCGTCGACGCCTGGACCGCGATGAACAAGCTCGACGACCCGCTCAACGTGGCAGGACTCGCCGACAACCTGGCCTCCGCGGGCAAGGTGCTCAAGGGTGCCGGGTTCGTCTTCGACGGCTACTCGGTCTACAGCGGCTCGATGCAGGCCTGGGAGGGCTTCGCGGAGGGCGACGGGTTCAAGGGGACCGACGGCGTCATCACCGCCGGGCTCGGCGCCGCGGGCATCGGCGCGGCGATCTTCCTCGCGAGCAACCCGGTCGGCTGGGCCATCGCGGGCGCGGGCGCGGTGTGGGGCATCGCGACCCTGCTCTCCGGCGACGTGCCCGTGACCAAGCGCATCGCCGACGGCGCGGGCTGGCTGTGGGATCGTGGGGGCGACCTCGCCGACGGTGCCGCCGACCTCGCCGGCGACGTGTGGGACGCCGGCGGGGACTTCGTCGACGGAGCGACCGAGACGCTGAAGAAGGCATGGCCGTGGTGACCGCGGCGCACGCGCCGGAGCGCGGCCGCGGGCCGCACGAGGAGAGGGACGACCGATGACCACGCAGACCGGGGCGGCCGACCGTCCGGACGACGGGCTCATCGAGCTCACGGGGCCGGAGCTGCTCGTGCTCCTGTCCCTCAACGAGGGCCCCGCCGCCACGAGGACGCGCGAGACCCTGCGCCTGCCCGACGTCCCGGCGGACTCGCCCCTGCTCGCCGCGGGGCTCAGCTCGCTCGTCGTGCGGCGGCTCGCGCGTGTCGAGGGCGAGCTGCTCACGCCCGTCGGCAACGTCGTCCCGCTCACCCGCGTCCTCACGACCGCGACCGAGTGGGTCGAGGCGGCCGCGATCGCCGACGAGCGCACCAACGCCGCACTGCTCGTCGGCGCGCAGGCGGGTGCGGTCGTGCTCGAGCCGCGCCCGTTCGGCATCTGGCACGTGCGCCCGCTCCAGCTGGGCGACCCCCTGCCCGACGCGGCGTCGCGGTTCGTCCGGGCTGCGTTCGCACAGCTCCCGGGCCGGCCGTTCGGGGGGAGCATCAAGGTCGTCGACGCGTCCGGGGCCCGCACGGCCGCCGTGCGGGTCGAGGGCGACGGGACGTGGGAGATGACGAGCGGGGCCGCGGGCGAGGAGCCTGCGCCGTCGCCCGTCACGCCCGACCCGACGTTCGGCGTGCTCGCGACCGCGGTCGCCTGACCGGCGTCCCTCAGAGGTCGCGGAGCGACGCCTCGCGCTCGTCGTAGGCGCTGCGCGCGGCGGCGATGCGCTCCTGGTGCGCCTCGGTCCACACGACGAGCGCCTTGGTCGTCGCGTGCAGCGAGCGCCCCATCTCGGTGAGGGCGTAGTCGACGCGGGGCGGGACGGTCGGGTAGACCGTGCGCTCGACGATGCCGTCGCGCTCGAGCTGGCGCAGCGTGCGCGAGAGCATGCGCTGGCTGATCCCGTCGATCTCGCGCTTGAGCTCGGTGAAGCGCATGACGCGCCGGTCGAGCAGCGCGATCGCGAGCAGCGACCACTTGTCCGCGATCCGGTCGAGGATCTGCCGCACCTCGCAGTCCTCGCGCGCGTCCCACTGCCAGACGTCGACGTCGCTCGCCCACCGCGACGGCGGACGCGGGTCGCAGGCCTCGGCGGCGGCGGCGTCGACCGGTGCGCCGGGGTGAGCGACCTCGTGCGCGTCCGCGGGCCGCTCGCGCCCCGCCACGGTATCCCCGGTGATACCAGGTGCGCCGAATGTGCCGTCTTCCATGCCTCCTGATCCTGACCCACGATGGGCTCGGTATCAAGAGGTAACCGAGTACCGAGGGGTGCTCAGGAGGAAGGGGACGCTCATGACCGACACGACGGCGAGCCGCAGCCGCGAGGTCGCGCGGACTGCCGCACGCTTCAGCCTCCGGGACTGGGGGCTGCTCCTCGTGCTGTGCGGGGCGATCTTCCTCGAGGGCAGCGACATCGCGATGCTCTCCGTCGCGCTCCCGGGCATCCGCGCCGACCTGGGGCTCGCGACCGGTGAGCTGGGCGGCGTCGTGACGGCCTACGTCGTCGGGTACGGCGGGTTCATGCTGCTCGGAGGGCGCGCGGCCGACCTGTACGGCCGGCGCCGCATGTTCGTCCTGTGGCTCCTGGTGTTCCTCGTGTTCTCCGGGCTCGGCGGCTTCGCGACCGAGGGGTGGATGCTCCTCCTGTCGCGGTTCGTGACGGGCGTCGCGGCCGGGTTCCTCACGCCGGCGGGGATGTCGCTCATCACCACGTCGTTCGCCGAGGGTCCACGCCGCAACCGTGCGCTCGTCGTCTACGGCGCCGCGGGGGCGGCGGGCTTCTCGCTCGGCCTCGTCGTGGGCGGGCTCCTGGCCGCGATCCACTGGCGGTGGGTCTTCTTCGCCCCGGTGCTCCTCGCCGTCGTGCTCCTCGCGCTCGCCCTGGGCACGGTCCCGCGCGACGCCGCGGCCCGCGAACGCGGCGCGCTCGACGTCCTCGGTGCCGTCCTCGCGACGAGCGCGATGGTCCTGCTCGCGGTCGGGATCGTGCGCCTCGAGCACCCGGGCGAGGGGGTCGCGTGGACGGTCGCCGCGCTCGGTGGCGGGGCGGTGCTCCTCGGCGCCTTCGTCGCACGCCAGCGCCGGGCACCGCACCCGCTCCTCCCGCTGCGGCTCTTCCGCTCGGTCGAGCTCGTGCGGGCCAACGTCACGGCGGTGCTCTTCGCGGGCGGGTTCTACGGGTTCCAGGTGCTCCTCACGCTCTACCTCCAGGAGCTCCGCGGCTGGACGCCGCTCCAGACGGGGCTCGCGATGCTCCTCATGGCGATCGACGTCGTCCTGGCGCCCGTCCTCACGCCGCGCCTCGTGGAGCGCTTCGGCGTGCCGCGCGTGATCGTCGGGGGCCTCGTCGCCGGGACGCTCGCCGCGGCGTGGTTCCTCGCGTCCGGGCTCGACTGGACGTACGCCGTGATGGTCCCGTCGATGGCGCTCGTCGGGGTCGCGTTCGCGCTGGTCTACGGTCCGATCGCCATCGCCGCGACCACGGGCGTGACCGACGCGGAGCAGGGCGTCGCCGGCGGGGTGCTCAACACGGCGTTCCAGCTCGGCGCGGCGATCGGCATCTCTGCCGCGACGGCGGTCAGCGTCCTCGCGCTCGGGGACGGCACCGGTCCCGAGGCGGGTCTGTCCGCCTTCCGCACCGCGCTCTGGGTGCCCGTCGCGGCCTTCGCCCTCGCGGCGGTGGCGATGGGAGCGCCGCGCCGCCGTCGGGCCGTCGTCGAACCGGCCGCTCCCACTGCCACCGACACCGCGACCCCCGCCCCCGCCACCCGGTGAGGGGGGTGAAAATAATCGCGCGGGGCGGGGACAGACCCCCAAAGTAAAACACAAACAACCCCCGCGGGGCCGCCACAAACCCCCCGCG
>NZ_JBHXIC010000014.1:31619-50278 GCF_042723955.1 Cellulosimicrobium cellulans
ACCCACCGACACCCCCACCCCCCCCCCCCCAACCCGTTGTTTGCATGAAATAGTCGCGTCGGGACGTGCCTGACGCGACTATTTCATGCACTCAGCAGCGCGGGCGGGCAGCGAGAAGCCCGCGGGCTGGAGGGTTCCTCCTGTCGTGCTGGACGAGGGCACGACACCCGCGGGCTCCGGTGGTTGCGTGGTACTCGCTCGCCGTCGGGCGCCTCCCCTCGGGAGACCCCGCCCGGTTCACGGGCTCACCGCATCCGGTCCGTTGCTGGATCGGTTGCGCGACGACTAGCGCGCAACCACCTCACGAGTCCGAAGAATCTTCACTTCCAGGACCACCTCCTTTCGCGTGTACGACGACGGTACGTCCGCCCCTGCGGACCGCGCCAGGGGTTTTCGCGCACGGCGTGGAGAGGGGGTCAGGCGGGACGCAGGTGCGCCCACTCCTCGGGGTAGTCGTCGAGCCACGCGGCGAACGACTGCGCGGGGCGCTCGACGAGCCGGGAGACGGTGTCGCTCACGTGCGCGAGCTCGCCCGCGTCGATCGCCGTGTACGACGACACCCAGCCGTCGACCTCGAACCGCGGCACCCGGTAGCGCTCGCGGGACGCGTACGCCTCGTCGAGGGTCTCGGCGTGGTACGTGATGGCGCGACCCGTCGCGGCGGTCAGGGCCTCCGCGACCTCGCCGAGCGTGAGGGCCTCGGGTCCCGTGACGTCGTAGGTGACGCCGTCGTGGCGGTGCGCGTCGGTGTCGAGCAGGACGACGGTCGCGACGTCCGCGATGTCGTCGTGCGACACGGACGCGACCCGTCCGTCGCCCGCGGGGCCGCGGATCACGCCGTCGTCGCCGACCATGAGCGCGAGCCCGCGGTGGTAGAGGTTGTCACGCAGGAACGTGTGGCGCACCCCCGTCGCGCGGATGTACTCCTCGGTGCGCCAGTGGTCGCGCGCGAACGTGAAGACGGCGTCCGGCGCCGCGCCGACGAACGACACGTAGACGATGTGCCCGACCCCGGCGGCGATGGCGGCGTCGACCGCCGCGCGGTGCTGCGCGACGCGGTCGAGGTCCTCGCGGGCGGACACGAGGAACACGGTGTCGACGTCGGTGAACGCCGCGACCATCCCGCGCGTGTCGGTGTACCCGCCGACGACGGCGACGTCCGACTCCGGGAGCGGGTCGTCGCCGAGGCTCGGCGCCCGCACGGCGTCGCGCACGACGAGGCGCTGCGTCGCGCCCTCGGCGGCGAGGCGGAACGCGAGCTTCGACCCCAGGAGCCCGCTCGCGCCCGTCACGGCGATCCGCCCCGACCCCGCCCCGATCATCATGTCCTCACGGTAGACGCGGCCGTCGCGGGTCGCCCGGCGACCGAGCGCACGTGAGGACCGCGCGCGCCTCGCGCAGAATGGGGCCATGACCAGTGCCGAGGCCCCCGCGCCCTACCGCGTCATGACCGTCTGCACCGGCAACATCTGCCGGTCCCCCATGGCCGAGGTGGTGCTGCGCGACCGCTTCGAGGCGGCCGGGCTCGGCGACCGCGTGGTCGTCGACTCGACGGGGATCAGCGACGAGGAGCGCGGGAACCCGATCGACCGCCGCGCGCGCAGCGTCCTCGCCGAGCACGGGTACGTCGTCGACGGGACGCACCGGGCGCGCCAGGTGCGCGCGGGCGACCTCGCCGCGCGGGACCTCGTGCTCGCGATGACGTCCCAGCACGCCCGGGCCCTGCGCCGCCTCGACGCCGCCGGCCCGGTGCGGATGTACCGCTCGTTCGACCCGGCCGCACCGCGTGTCGCGCACGGCGAGCCCGAGCGGGTGCTCGACATCGCCGACCCCTGGTACGGCGGGCAGCAGGACTTCGAGGACTGCCTCGCCGAGGTCGAGGCCGCCGCGGACGGGATCGTGGACTTCGTGCGCGCTCAGCTCGACGCCTGAGCGCTGGTCGGGGCGGTCGCGATCCGTCGTGGCGCCGGGCGACCGTCAGGGTCGGCGCGCGCGACGCACGTCCGCCGCGCGAACGCGCGCTCGCGGCTCTGCGGACCAGCGGAAGCGGTCGAGGAACGCGTCGAGCGCGGGGACGCGGCACAGCAGGGTGAACAGCGCGTAGCCGAGCACGCCGCCCACGACGTTGAAGAGCAGGTCGTCGACGTCGGCGATGTGGCCGCCACCCAGCAGGTGCGAGGTGACGTACTGGACGACCTCGATCGCCAGGCTGAAGGCCGCTGCCGCTGCCACGGCGCGCCACCACGACGTCCGCGTCAGGAGGAGCGGCAGGAGCATGCCCAGCGGCACGAACACGAGGACGTTCATCACCGCGTCGGCGACCTCGTAGTCCGCCAGGGGCACGAGGGCCAGGTGGGCGTTCCACGGGGCGCTGCTCACCGGCTTGTCGAGGAAGATCGGGAACACCGTGTTCGCGACGACCCCGGCTGCGTAGACGGCGAGCGCGAGCGCGACGGCGGCCCGCGGCACCGTGAGCCGGCCAGCCCGGTGCAGACGCCACAGCAGCACCGCGAGGATCACCGCCCCCAGCGGGATCACGACAGGGAGGACGGGGACCTCGCGAAACACTCGAACCGCTCCTTCAGCTGGCGACGCCACGCACGACGTCGCCGACGGTAGCGGCGCCCGGCCGCCGAGGTGACCACCGAGGGTGCGACCCCTGGACCGGCGCTCTCCCCCTGCGGTCGTAGGCGACCCCTGCCCGATGCCTGGCGCGGCAGCCCTCAGTTGATGATCTCGCCCCGCTCGTCGGACAGCAGTGCCGCCAGCCGGGCGCGCCAGGACGCCAGCGCCTCGTCGCTCAGACGCGGCCAGTCGGTGACCTCGCCGACGATCCGCAGCGGTGCGCTGCTGCGGTACGACCGCGTCGGGTTGCCCGGGAACTTCTTGTCGGTGACGTTGGGGTCGTCCTCGAACCGACCCGTCGGCTCGACCCGGTAGACCCGAGGTGCCGCGTCGCCGGCTGCGAGCTCGGCGGCGAGACCTGCACCGTCCACGAGGGCGGTGAAGTACACGTGGTTCATGGTGACCTCGGGCCGGTAGTTCGACCGGAAGCCTGCGGTCAGCAGGTCACCCGCGCGGAGATCTGCCTTCGTGCCGTGGAAGAACGGCCCCTCGTCCAGTGCCTGGCTCATCTGCTGACAGTAAGCCCCGATCCCGCGCCCGGGCGGGAGAGCCGGCCTCGTGCGCGCTTCGTCTACCGGCGGCCGGCCCGGGTGCCGCGCAGCGTCCCGACGGCGGAGCCCACCGCCCGCGCGACGGCGCTCCCGACGTGGTGCGCGCTGCCGCCGAGACGGGAGAGCCACCGGCCCGGGCCGCCCGACGGCGTCGGCGCGCTCCCCTGCACGGGCGCTGCGTCGTCGTCGGGCACGACGGGCTCCGGGCGCGGGAGGTACGCGCCGACCCACTGCGCGATCCGCCCGTACGCGAGCGCGCGCACGGGCCGGGCCGAGAGGACGACGTCGTGCAGCGCGCCGTCGAGGCGCGCGACCGTGACGAGGTCGCCGAGCTGGACGGACCGCTGCGCCACCCCGTCCACGTCGATCGCCGTGTCCGTGTGCATCATCTCGGGCGCCCAGCGCGGGAGTAGCGTGCTCCGCGCGGAGAGCAGCACGAGCACCGGCGCTCCGATGGACAGCCCGCGCGCCACGGTCTGCTGCCCGTGGAAGACGGCGGACAGCCACGCGGGCGTGGTGCGGAAACCGTGCTGGGGGCGCCACGCGAGGTCGTACGTCCACTCGCCGTCGAAGTCCTTGCTCACCGAGCGCGTGTAGAAGCCGAGGTCGACGTTGGGCAGGGGCCGGGTCGGCGTGAGGCGGGCGCGGGCGCCGATCACGGGCTCGAGCAGCAGCCGCCCCACCTCGCGCGTCTGGAACTCCAGCCACGGGCTGTTGAGGACGAGCGCCGCCGCGCGGCCGGGGTTCCGGGCGAGCCAGAGGCTGAGGGTCAGGCCGCCCGTCGAGTGGCCCATGAGCACGAGCTCGCGCGGCGAGCGCCCGTCGCCGCGGTGGCCGATCGCCACGAGCGCGGCCGCGATGTCCTCGTCGTACGTCGCAAGGTCCGTGACGTACCCCGGGGTCTGGCCGGGGCGCAGGCTGCGCCCGTACTTGCGCAGGTCGAGCGCGTGGAAGCGCGCGCCGTGCGCCTCCCAGAAGTCGGCGAGCTCGGTCTGGAAGAAGTAGTCCGACCAGCCGTGGACGTACAGGACGTCCAGGTACGGGGCGGGTCCGTCGTCGCCCCCGGCCCGACGGCGGCGCACGAGCGTGGCGACGACGTCGCCCTCGTCGTCGGGCGCGAGCGGCAGCGTGAGCTGCTCGTACTCGTCCCCGAGGACGTCGGGCTGCCAGTCGGCCATGCGCCCGACCCTAGGCGCGCGGGCGGCCGGTCGCGCGCCGGTCGTCGGGTCGCGAGCGCGGCGGCGAAGGCCTGTGGCGGTGCTCAGCGGGAGGTGCGCCGCGCGTGCCAGCGCGCGACCTCGTGCTCGACGTCGCGCGTCGGCGTGACCACCGGCGGCCCGCCCAGGAGCTGGCGGCGGGCGTCGACGACGCGCGCGTTGAAGTCGGCCAGGATCTCGCGGACGGTCGTCTCGTCGAGCTCGCGGTCGAGCCGGTCGTCGAGCTCTCGGTCCTCCTGCTTGAGCAGCATCGCCGGCGGGCCCAGCCCGGTGAGCTGCTCGCGCTCGATGACCGACTTGAGCCACCAGTCGGGGTCGTGCGTCCCCGTGAGCCCGGGGATCGGCTTGCCCGCGAGCGGGAGGTCGTCGAACTCTCCTCGTCGGATGGCCTGGTCGATCACCGTGTCGACGTACATCGCACGGTCCTCGGGTCGTACACGGCGCGGGCCGCGGGGCGCAGCGTCATCGTCGGGTACCCGGGACTCGGCGGCGGGTGCCTCGTGCCCGGCGGGACCGGGCACGTCCCCGCGTCTCGGATCCTCGCGCTCCGACTCCTCGCGCGCGGTCTCGCGGTCCACCCGGTACTGCGCGGCGCGCCGGACCGGGTCGTCGTCGGGGGTGCTGCGGGACCGTCGTCGGAACACGAGAACCTCCTCTGTTGGCGTTCGGCCACCCTAAGCACGCGCGGCGGCGCGGGACGAGCGGGTGGTCAGCCGTCCAGGAGCGGGTGGTAGCGGCGCCGCAGCCCGCGGTCGACGGCGGCCACCACCCCCGCCACCGCCAGCACCGTGTTCACGGAGGCAGGAAGGTCGGGCACGAACGGCGGGGTCCAGCCCGTGAACCCGGAGACGAGGTCGAGGAGCTGCGGCACCTGCGTCACGAGGGCGACCACGAGCACGACCCACGCCGTGATGCCGACGGCGCGGCTCGCCGTCGGGCGCTCGCGGTCCATGCGGTCGCGCCACGCCTCGGCGGTCCCGGGCATCGGCGGGACGTCCCCGACGTTCCCCACCGCGTCGACGACGCGCACGTACCGCATCCCGTAGAGGCTCATCCGGGCCTCGATCCGCACGCCGGGGAGGTCGAAGCGCGCCCGGGACCGCTGCTCGTCGACGAGGCGGCGGTCACGGTAGAGCCGGATCCGCTCGTCCCAGTCGAGGAAGTCCACGTCCACGACGTACTCGTGCTCGCCGTGCCACACGACGAACGCGCTGCGCCACAGGACACCCCACCCCCGGACCGGCTGGAACACCTCGTCGCGGCCTCCGCGCCCGTGGCCGTCCCGGGCGCGACCGTCCCGCGCCCGGTCGTCGGTGCCGTCGTCCCACGCGTCCTCGGTCATGTCGTCCATCCGACCCCGTCGCCCGACGGCGGCGCGTCGCCCGGACGACCGACCCCGCGCGGTGAGGCGCGCCGGCATCCCCCGAACGGATGACCCCGACCCGCCGAACCCGGGGTCGTGGGCAGCTCGTCCGCCGAATCCGCCCGTAACCCCGGGTTCGGCATCGTGCGGTGCCGCAAGCCCGGGTTCGGCAGCGGGCCGGTCCGGTGGACCCGGCATGATGGGGCCATGTCTGGGTCGATGAAGGTCTCGCGTCGCTCGCACGTGCCGCCGTTCGCGGTGATGGAGGTGCTCGCGGAGGCGAACCGCCTGCGCGACGCGGGAGCGTCCGTCCTCAACCTGTGCGCGGGCGAGCCGTCGACGGGGGCGTCGGACGTCGTGCGCCGCCGGGCGATCGAGCTGCTGGAGCACGGCGACCTCGGGTACACGGAGTCGCTCGGCGTCCCGGCCCTGCGTCGGGCGATCGCCGAGCACTACGACCGCTGGTACGGCGTCGACGTCGATCCCGCGCGCGTCGCGGTGACGACCGGGTCCTCCGGCGGGTTCCTCCTCGCGTTCCTCGCGGCGTTCGACGTCGGCGACCGCGTCGCGCTGGCCCGCCCCGGCTATCCCGCCTACAAGAACATCCTGCGCGCGCTGGGCTGCGAGGTCGTCGAGCTCGACTGCGGACCCGAGACGCGCTACCAGCCCACGGTGTCGCAGCTCATGGAGGCGTACTACGACGGCGGCCTCGACGGCCTGGTCGTCGCGAGCCCGGCGAACCCGACGGGGACGATGATCCTGCCCGCCGAGCTCGACGCCGTCGCGACGTGGTGCGCCGACCACGACGTCCGGCTGGTGAGCGACGAGATCTACCACGGCATCACGTACGACGACGCGGCGGGCGCCTCTCCCGCGGCGCTGCCGACCGCGGCGCGGTACGTCGGCGAGGGCGCCGTCGTCGTCAACTCGTTCTCGAAGTACTGGGCCATGACGGGCTGGCGCCTGGGGTGGCTCGTGCTGCCGGACGAGCTCGTCGGGCCGGTCGACGCGCTCGCGGGGAACGTCGCGCTGTCCCCGCCCGCGCTCGCGCAGCACGCGGGCGTCGCGGCGTTCTCGCCCGAGGGATACGCGGCGGCCGCGGAGAACGTCGCGCGCTACGCGGCGTCGCGCGAGCTCGTGCTGTCGCGGCTCGACGACCTCGGGTGGTCGCGCGTCGCCCCGGCCGACGGCGCGTTCTACGTCTACGCGGACGTCTCCGGGGACGGGCTCGACTCCGTGACGTGGTGCGAGCGGCTGCTCGCCGAGGCGGGCGTCGCGCTCACCCCGGGCACGGACTTCGACGGCGTCCGGGGCGGCGACTGGGTCCGGCTCTCCTTCGCAGCGGCCCCGGCGACGGTCGCCGAGGCCGTGGAGCGGATCGTCGCCTGGCGGCGCACCCTCTGACGCGTCTGGTCGCGACCGTCGCGCGCTCGCGCGAGGATCGTGCGGTGCCGACCGACCCCGCTGCTCCCGGACTGCCCCCGCGACCCGACGGCGCCCTGCGCCTCGCGACGTTCAACGCCCTGCACGGCGCCGCGCTCGACGGGACGGTCGACGTCGAGCGGTTCGCGCGCGCGGTCGCATACCTCGACGCGGACGTGCTCGCGCTGCAGGAGGTCGAGCGCGACTCGCCGCGCTCGCAGCGTGCCGACCTCGTCGCCGTCGCCGCGGAGGCGCTCCGCGCGGACCACCGGCACTTCTCCCCGACGCTGCGCGGCGTCTCCGGCGCGTGGGTCCGCGCGGCACGACCGGGCGCGGGGGTGCGGCGCGTTCCCGGCGTCGCGTCCTACGGGATCGGGCTGGTCAGCCGGTTCCCGGTCGCCCGGTGGTCGCGGCTCGAGCTCGACCGGATGCCGTGGCGCTCGCGCGTCCGCCGCCGGACGCCCGGCACGACCACCGGTGCCGGGCGCCTCGTCCCGTTCCGCGTCGTCCCGGACGAGCCTCGCGCAGCGCTCGCGGCCGCCGTCGTGACGCCGTGGGGCCCGCTGACGGTGGTGACGGCACACACCACGTCCCGGCCCGAGTTCACGGCCGACCAGCTCCGGTCCTTCGCGAAGGCCTGCGCGCCGCTCCCCCGCCCGCTCGTGCTGCTGGGCGACCTCAACCTGCGGGCGCCCGAGCCCGCGGAGATCACCGGGTTCACGTCGCTCGCCGACGTGCTGACCCACCCCGTCGACCGGCCCGCGCGGCAGATCGACCACGTGCTCGCCGACTCCACCCCCGGGCAGGCGACGGTCCGGGCCCTCGGCCCCGCGACCGCCGTCGACACGGGCCTGTCCGACCACCGCGCGGTCGTGGTCGACGTGGTCGTCGAACCGCAGGCGGGCGCCACCGCCTGAGCGCTACGCTCCGAACGACGGCGTCGACGCGAGGGAGCGGTCCGATGGTTCCGGAGATCAACTACTGGGCGGTGCTGGCCGCGACGGTGTCGAGCATGGTCGTGGGCTCCGTCTGGTACACGCCGAAGGTGTTCGGCACCTACTGGATGCGCGTCGCGAAGGTCGACCCGTCCGGCGAGGGGCGGGACGCCGTCGTGCCGATCGTCGTGACCCTCGTGGTCAGCTTCGTCACCGCGTGGGTGCTCGCGGGGGCGACCTACCTCGCGTGGTCCTTCTACGGCGGTGGCTACCTGGGCAACGCCCTGCTCACCGCCCTCGTGCTGTGGGCGGGGTTCACCGCCGCGCGGTTCGTCACGCACGACGCGTTCGAGGGGCGGCCGGCCGGGCTCACGGTCCTCAACGCCGCGCACGAGCTGGTCACCGTGCTCGTGATGGGCCTGCTGATCGGGCTGATCACGCCCGCCGGGGTGTAGTCAGGCGGCGAGCCCGACCTCGCGCGGCGAGGGGTCGCCGTCGGGCAGGGTCGCGTCGGGGACGGCGCTCGTGGCCACCCCCGGGACGACCGCAGCCGGGATCGCCTCGTCGACGACGGTCGCGCGGCGGCGCGCCCGCGCGCGGACGAGCACGACGATCGCCTGCACGCCGATGACGATCCACACGATGTTGGCGGCCACCGACGGCCACACCCCGTTCGCGGCGGCGACCATGCCCATGAGGCCGGCGGCGGTGAGGTTGGTGAGCTGGAACGGGGCGGAGGACGCGGCCCAGCGGCCGCGGCTGACCATCGCATAGGCGACGACGCCGGCGGCGGCACCGATCCAGCCGAGGAACATGACGAACGCGTCGAGGGTGACGGGCACAGCGGTACTCCGGTGACGAAGAGGGGTGGAGGGGGGTACCGCGACGCTGCGGTGGCTGTGCGCTCCGGGCCGATGGCTGGTGGCGCGGGTGGTGCGGAAGCTCGGGCGCCGACCCGTAAGGAGGAGGAGGTAACCGACCGGCGCCACGACAAGTGTGGGGCCTCTCGGGCTTCAGCACAATCGAAGGATCCTGCACTGGCCGTTTAGCATCTCTACATGGCGACGGACCCACGCAGACTTGGTTTTCTCCTTGCCGTGCACCGCGGCGGGGGCATTCTCGCGGCAGCGGATCTCCTGCATGTCACCCCGTCGGCGGTCTCCCAGCAGATCCAGCGCCTCGAGGCCGAGGAGGGCGTCGCCGTCCTCGACCGTGGACCGCGCGGCGTGACCCTCACACCGGCCGGGCGCGTGCTCGCCGAGACGGCCGAGCGCATCGAGACGGAGCTCGTCGAGGCGCGCAAGGCGCTCGCGGCACTGGGCGACGAGGTCACCGGCCGCGTCGCCGTGGGGTCGTTCCAGACGGCGATCCGTGCGGTCGTCGCGCCCGTCGCCGGGCGTCTGGCGGAGACGGCGCCCGGCATCGAGCTCGACGTGCAGGAGCGCGAGCCCACCGAGGCGCTGCGTCTCCTGCGCGCCGGCGAGCTCGACGTCGTGCTCCTGGAGCGCGACTACGAGGCCGACTCCCCCGCACCGCGCGGGACGCGTGAGATCGTGCTGCTGGACGAACCGTGGCGGCTCGTGGTCCCGGCGAGCATGCCGACCCCGACCCGCCTCGACGACGTGCGCGACGTCGTCTGGCTCGGACCCGAACCCGGCACCGCCGCGGCGCGCGCCCTGCGCCGTCTCTCCCGCGGGCTCGGCGGGACCGTGCGCACACGGCACAACTACTACGACTTCGACGTCGCGCTGTCCCTCGTCGCGGCCGGGCTCGGCGTCGCGATGCTCCCGGCGCTCGCGGTCGAGGGCGGCGCGTCGGACGAGGTGCCCGACGGCGTCACGGTCGTCGGCCTGCCCGGCCTCGGCTCCCGTCGCCTCGTCGCGCGCCACCGCGCGACCCGCCACGAGCCCCGGCCCGTCGTCTCCGCGGTGCTCGACGAGATGGTCGCCGCCGCGGCGGACATCACCTTTGCCTGACGTGGCGCCTACCGCGGCGCGAGGTCGAAGCGCGTGGCGCCGTAGGGCTCGGCCGTGCCGAACGCGAAGACGCGCTCGGGGACCAGGCGGTAGACGGCCCACGGCGGCGGGCCGGCGGACGGTGCGCTGAACTCCGCGGTGAGCGCGTCGCCGTCGACGGTCGCGGGCCACCCGTCGGCGCGGAACCCCGCCGCCGCACGTTCCAGGGTCTCGGGGTCCGTGACGCGCTCGGCCCGCCCCTCGACGGTGAGGTCGAACGGCTCCGTCGCGACCGTGAGCGTGCACCGGGGGTCGCGGTGCAGGTTGCGGTTCTTGCGCGTGCCCTCGCCGGAGCACAGGAAGATCTCCTCGTCGAGCACGAGCGCGCCGAACGGCACCACGTGCGGCTTCCCGTCGGGGTCGGTCGTCGCGAGCCACGTCGTGTGCCGGTTCGGGCCGCCGGCACCGGGCTCCTGCGGGAGCCGGCCGAACAGCGTGTCGTGCACGCGCGCCCACTCGATCGGCGGCGTCCCGTAGCCGTCGAGGTTCTTCACCGTCGGGTCGGCGGTCGTCATCGTCCTGCTCCTCTCGTCCCGGTGCGTCCTCACCTGTCACGACGCGCCGGGGCGCCCGGACTCATCGGTCGGGACGTAGCCTGCCGGGGTGGACGTAGCGGTGGTGGGGGCGACGGGAGACGTCGGCCGGCAGGTGTGCACGCAGATCGTCGAGCGACGGGTGCTCCCGCCGACGGCGCGGCTCCAGCTCGTGGGACGCGCGGGCGGGCCGTCGGGCCGGGCCGTGCACGGCCTGCGCGCGGATCTCGTGGACGCGTACGACGAGCACGCGCCCCTGCTCGACGTCGCGCACTCCCCCGACGACGTCACGGCGGACGTGATCGTGGTCGCCGCGGGCCTGACGCCCCCGGCCCGCACGGGCGCCGACCCCGACCGCCGGGTCCTCGCCGCGACGAACGGCGCCGTGCTCGCCGAGTACGCGGACGCGATCGCGCGCCACGGGTCGGGGCACGAGGTCGTCATCGTCGTGACGAACCCCGTGGAGCTCGGGGTCGCCGTCATGGCGGAGCGGCTCGGGCGGCACCGCGTGCTCGGGATGGGCGCCTGGCTCGACACGCTGCGGTTCCGGCGCGAGCTCGCGGTCGAGCTCGGCGTCCGACGGCACCGCGTCGGCGGGTTCGTCGGGGGACAGCACGGCGAGGACGCCGTGCCGCTGTGGTCGACGGTCCGCGTGAGCGGTCTGGACGCCGACGAGCGGGCCCGCGCCGTCGCGGCGCTGCGCCGGGGCCGCACGCTCGACGCGCTGCCCGCCGAGATCGCGGCCGCGAAGGACGAGCTCGCGCGCGTCGCCGCCGCGGACATGGGTGCCGCGTTCGACCTCATCGACACGTGGCCGGCGGACCTGCGGCTCGTCACGCGGCCCTGGATGACGCACCAGTCCGGCGCCAAGACGCCCGCCGGGACGGCCAGCGCGACCGTCGACCTGCTCGAGGTCATCCTCGACGGGCGCGAGATCGTCGTCGCCGGGCAGGTGGCCCTCGACGGCGAGCTCGACGGACGGCTCGACGGGAAGCCCTCGGGGCTCGACGGCGCCCCGCACCGCGGCGTGCTCGGCGTCCCCGTGGTCCTCGGACCGGGCGGGTGGACGCGCGTGCTCCTCGACGACCTGCCCGACGACGAGGCGCGCCGCCTCGCGCACGCGGCGGACGGCGTCGCGCGCATGGTCGCGGCAAGCACGGCGCGCGACGACGCAGCAGGCGAGGAACAGCACGGGAGCACGGGCGACCCGGCCCCCGCGGGCGACCCGGCCCCGACGGGCGACCGGGCGCCGTCGGGCCGGGCCGGGGCGGAGGCCGCGTGGGTCGCGACCGTGCACGGCCTCGACCAGCCGGGCACGCTCACGGCGCTGACCGGCGTGTTCTCGACGCGCGGGGTCAGCTTCGACTCGCTCGCGACGGAGCCGGTGGACGACGACGGCCGGGCCGGGCGGATCGTCGTGACCTTCCGCGCGACGCCGCGCCGCACGCGGGCCCTCGAGCGCGCGGTCCGGCGGCTCGCGACGGTCCGGTCCGTCGTGGTCGAGCCCGCGCCGGGCGCGGAGTTCTCACAGGGCGACCCCGCGCGCTGAGCGACCCTGGTAACGAGGTCGCTCCCCCGCGGGAACGCGGTCGAAACCGCGGGTTCCTAGCGTGGGACGCGCCGTCGGGCACTCCCCTGCCGCGACGTCGCCTCAGAGACCGGAGCCCGCCCATGTCCTACGTCAAGCCCGCCGAGCTCGTCCCGACGATCATCGACGCCGGCGCCAACAAGGTCCTGCTGTCCACGCGCGACACGCTCGTGCGCTCGACGATGGGCGGCGCGATCCTCGCGATCGCCGCCGCGTTCGCGGTGACGGTCACGGTCACCACGGGCCACGCGATCCTCGGCGCCGTCCTCTTCCCGGTCGGGTTCATCCTGCTGTACCTGCTCGGGTACGACCTGCTCACCGGCATGTTCGTCCTCGGCCCGCTGGCCTGGCTCGACAAGCGCCCGGGGATCACGGTGCGCGGCGTCCTGCGCAACTGGGGCCTCGTGTTCGTGGGGAACTTCCTCGGCGCGTTCGCCGTCGCCGTGATGATGGCGATCGTCGTCACGTACGGGTTCGACACCCCGCCCAACGAGGTCGGTCAGGCGATCGGGCACATCGGCGAGGGCCGCACGGTCGGGTACGCGGAGCACGGGGCGTCGGGCATGCTCACGCTGTTCGTGCGCGGCATGCTGTGCAACTGGATGGTGTCCATGGGCGTCATCGGCGCGATGGTCGCGAAGGACGTGCCCGGCAAGGCCATCGCCATGTGGATGCCCGTGATGCTGTTCTTCTTCATGGCGTTCGAGCACTCGATCGTCAACATGTTCCTGTTCCCGTCCGGGCTGCTGCTCGGCGGCGAGTTCACGATCATGGACTACCTCGTCTGGAACGAGATCCCCACGGTGCTCGGCAACCTCGTGGGCGGTCTGCTCCTCACCGGCCTCCCGCTCTACCTCACCCACGGCCGCCCGGCGGCACGCCGCGCGGCCCAGGAGCCCCAGACCGGCCCGACGGCGGAGCGCAAGCTGGTCTCCGAGCCCGCCTGACGGGGTCTCCGGACTCGGGCGCGCGTCAGCGGCGGCGGTCGGCCTCGCGCCGCACGGCGCGGGTCCCGACGATGAGCCCTCCCACCGTGAGGGCGAGCGTCAGTCCCGCTGCGACGAGGACGACGACGAGGCCGGCGTCGTCACCGACGAGGAACAGCAGCGGGGCCGCTGCGACGAGCACCCAGCCCCCGGCCTCGCTCAGCGGTCGGGCCGCCCGGTGGGCGGTCTGCCACGCCTCGTCGCTCGCGAGCGTCGTCGCGGTGCGGATCCCGGCGACCTGGTTGCGGCCGATGCGTCCGTCGGCCGTCGCCCGGGCGCACCAGACGAGCAGGAGACCCGCCCCCGCGAGCACGAGCAGGAGCACGACGTCGGCCCAGGTGTCGGCGTTCACGGCACCCACCCTGTCACGGCGGCGCCAGCCGCGGCATCCGCGACGGCCCGACCGGTATGATCGAGCCCACAAACGCAGTACAGCCGCCCGAACCACGACGGGAGAGCTCGGCACCTGGTCCAGCGGACCGGCGCCGGCGCCGAAGGAGCAAACCCTCCCCGGGAATCTCTCAGGCCCCCGTACCGTCGAGGTGAGGCAACTCTGGAAAGCGGCCGTGCGCTCGTCGGACCCCCGGCGGCCTCGGCCCACCGACGGTGCAAGTCGGCGCGCCCCGGCCCTCGTGGCACGGCGGACCGGCAAAACTCTCAGGTCGACGCGTGCGTCCGATGACAGAGCGGGGAGGGACCCGCCGTCGTCCCCTCCACCGGGAGTCCCTCGTGACCCAGCCGTCCTTCGACCCCAGCTCACGGCACAACGCCGCGACCGGCGCCTTCGCACCGCGCCACCTCGGCCCGCGCGGGCGCGAGGTCGGTGCGATGCTCGACCAGCTCGGCTACGCCTCGCTCGATGCGCTGGTCGACGCAGCGGTCCCGGCCTCGATCCGCACCGACCGCCCGCTCGACCTCCCGGCGGCCCGCACCGAGGCCGAGGTGCTGGACCACCTGCGCGCGCTGGCCGCGAAGAACGTCGTCAAGACGCAGATGATCGGGCTCGGCTACTACGGCACCGTCACTCCCCCGGTGATCCGCCGCAACGTCCTCGAGTCCCCCGCCTGGTACACGGCCTACACGCCGTACCAGCCGGAGATCTCGCAGGGCCGGCTGGAGGCGCTGCTCAACTTCCAGCAGGTCGTCGAGGACCTCACGGGCCTGGACGTCGCGAACGCGTCGCTCCTCGACGAGGCCACCGCGGTGGCCGAGGCCGTGGCGCTCATGTGGCGCGCGTCGCGCGCGAAGAGCGGCTACGTGGCCCTCGACGCCGACCTCTTCCCGCAGACGCTCGCGGTGACGCTGGGCCGAGCGCACGCCGTCGGCCTGCCCGTGGTGGTCGTGGACCTCTCGGGCGGTCTGGACGCCGGCCTCGCCGCGGCCCGCGCGGCAGGGGCTTTCCCCGCCGGGGTGGACGACGACGCGCAGCTCGTGGGCGTGGTCGTCCAGCAGTCCGGGGCGTCGGGACGTGTCGTGGACTGGCGCCCCGTGGTCGCGGAGGCCAAGGCTGCGGGTGCGCTGGTGACGGTCGCCAGCGACCTGCTGGCCCTGACGCTCCTGGTATCCCCTGGCGTGCTCGGCGCCGACGTCGCGGTCGGCTCGGCCCAGCGGTTCGGCGTCCCGCTGTTCTACGGCGGCCCGCACGCGGCGTTCATGGCGGTCCGCAAGGGGCTCGAGCGCTCGCTCCCCGGCCGCCTCGTGGGCGTCTCGATCGACGCCGACGGCGACACCGCCTACCGTCTCGCGCTCCAGACGCGCGAGCAGCACATCCGCCGCGAGAAGGCGACGAGCAACATCTGCACCGCGCAGGCGCTCCTCGCCATCGTGGCGTCGATGTACGCGGTCTACCACGGCCCCGACGGCCTCCGCGCGATCGCCGAGCGCACCCACGCGCACGCCACGACCCTCGCGAGCGTCCTGCGCGCGGGCGGCGTCACCGTCGAGCACGACGTCTTCTTCGACACCGTCCGGGCCGTCGTCCCCGGCCGTGCCGAGGCCGTCGTCGCTGCCGCAGCGGCCGCGGGCGTCAATCTGTACAACCCCGATGCCGACCATGTACAGATCGCCTGCGACGAGACCACCGCCCCCGCGGCTCTCGCCACGGTGCTGGAAGCCTTCGGCCTCCCCACCGCCGCGGCAGCCCTCTCCGCCCCGACCACGAGCGCGCTCCCGGGCTGGGCGACCCGCACGACGCCGTACCTCCAGCACCCGATCTTCCACCTGCACCGCTCCGAGACCTCGATGCTGCGCTACCTGCGTCGGCTCTCGGACAAGGACCTCGCGCTGGACCGCACGATGATCCCGCTGGGCTCGTGCACCATGAAGCTCAACGCGACGGCGGAGATGGAGGCGATCTCCTGGCCGGAGTTCGCGGACCTCCACCCGTTCGTGCCCGCTGACCAGGCGCGAGGCTACGAGGAGCTCATCGGCGGGCTGGAGTCCGCGCTCGCGGAGATCACGGGCTACGCGGGGGTGTCGGTGCAGCCGAACGCGGGCTCGCAGGGTGAGTTCGCCGGCCTCCTCGCGATCCGCGAATACCACGTGTCCCGCGGCGACACGGCGCGCGACGTGTGCCTCATCCCCGCGTCGGCGCACGGGACGAACGCCGCGTCGGCGGCTCTGGCGGGTCTGAAGGTCGACGTGGTGAGGACGGCCGAGAGCGGCGAGGTGGACCTCGACGACCTGCGCGCCAAGCTGGCCGACCACGGCCCGCGCGTGGCGGCGATCATGATCACGTACCCGTCGACGCACGGCGTCTACGAGGAGCACGTGCGCGAGGTCTGCGACCTCGTACACGAGGCTGGTGGTCAGGTGTACATCGACGGTGCGAACCTCAACGCGCTCGTCGGCCTCGCGCGCCCGGGCGAGTTCGGGGGCGACGTCTCGCACCTGAACCTGCACAAGACGTTCTGCATCCCGCACGGCGGGGGAGGACCCGGCGTCGGCCCGGTGGCCGTCGCCGAGCACCTCGTCCCGTTCCTCCCCGGTGACCCGCTCGCCCCGGGCGCGTCCACCGCGACCCCGGTCTCGGCGACGCGGTACGGGTCGGCCGGGATCCTGCCGATCTCGTACGCGTACGTCGCGCTCATGGGTCCGGACGGGCTCACCGAGGCGACGAAGACCGCCGTCCTCACGGCGAACTACGTCGCTAGCCGCCTCGCCGACCACTACCCGGTCCTCTACACCGGCCCGAACGGCCTGGTCGCGCACGAGTGCATCCTCGACCTGCGACCGATCACGGCGGAGACCGGCGTGACCGCGGAGGACGTCGCGAAGCGGCTCATGGACTACGGGTTCCACGCGCCGACGCTGTCGTTCCCGGTCGCGGGCACGCTCATGGTCGAGCCGACCGAGAGCGAGGACCTCGCCGAGCTCGACCGGTTCGTCGAGGCGCTGGTCGCGATCCGCGGCGAGATCGACGCCGTCTCGTCGGGCCGCTGGAGCGTGGAGGAGTCGCCGCTGCGCGGCGCCCCGCACACGGCGGCGGCGCTCGTCGCGGAGGCGTGGGACAAGCCGTACTCGCGCGAGCTGGCGGCGTACCCGGTCGCGAGCCTGCGGTCCGGGAAGTACTGGCCGCCGGTGCGCCGCATCGACGGTGCGCGGGGCGACCGCAACCTGGTGTGCTCGTGCCCGCCTGTGGAGTCCTACGTGACGGGAGACCTCGCATGACCGACCAGCCGACCGACAGGCCGACCGACAGGCCGACCGACAAGCACAGCCCGCTGCACGACGAGCACGTCGCGCTCGGAGCGAACCTCACGAGCTTCGGCGGCTGGCTCATGCCGCTGCGCTACACGTCCGACCTCGCGGAGCACCGCGCGGTCCGCGAGGCCGCCGGGTTGTTCGACCTGTCGCACATGGGGGAGATCGAGGTCGCGGGTCCGCAGGCCGCGGCCGCGCTGGACCACGCGCTCGTCGGCAACCTCACGGCGGTCGCGCCCGGGCGTGCGCGCTACACGATGATCTGCCAGGAGGACGGCGCGGTCCTCGACGACCTCGTCGTGTACCGGCTGGCCGAGGAGCGCTTCCTCGTCGTCGCGAACGCGGGGAACGCCGACCTCGTGGCGCGCGAGCTCCTGGCGCGCGCCGCCGGCTTCGACGCGACCGTCACGGACCAGGGCGCGGACACCGCGCTCGTCGCCGTCCAGGGTCCGCGCGCCGAGGAGATCGTCGCGAGCCTGACCGACGCCGAGGACGTCGCCGCGGCGCAGGCCGTGCGCGACCTGAGGTACTACGCGGCCGTGCCGCTCGCGCTGCGCACCGACGCCGGGCCGGTCGACGCGCTGGTCGCGCGGACCGGGTACACGGGGGAGGACGGCTTCGAGCTGTTCGTGCCCGCGGACCGTGCCCCGGACCTGTGGCGCACGGTGCTCGCGGCCGGTGCGCCGCTGGGCCTCGTGCCGGCGGGCCTGTCCGCGCGCGACTCGCTGCGCCTGGAGGCGGGCATGCCGCTGTACGGGCACGAGCTCGACACGACGACCACGCCGTACGAGGCGGGCCTCGGTCGCGTGGTGAAGCTCGACAAGGTGGCCGGGGACGGCACGCCGCTCGAGTTCGTCGGGCGGGCCGCGCTCGCGGCGCGCCGGGCGTCCGCGTCCGCGCGCGTGCTCGTCGGCCTGAAGGGCCTGGGGCGCCGTCCCGCCCGGGCGGGCTACGCCGTCGTGCTCACCGAGGCCGAGCCCGGGGGAGCGGTGGGGGAGTCCGCGCGCCGGGTCGGCACCGTGACCTCGGGGGCGCCCTCGCCGACGCTCGGCTACCCGATCGCGCTCGCGTACGTGACGCCCGAGCTCTCGGGGGAGGGCACGGAGCTCGCGGTCGACGTGCGCGGTCGCGCCGAGCCCGTGGTGGTCGTGCCTCTCCCGTTCTACCGTCGTCCCCAGCAGTCCTGACCTGCCCAGCCGTCCCAGAGAGCTCGAAGGAGAACCCCATGACCGAGGCCCAGTTCCCGGCCCACCTGCAGTACACGGCGGAGCACGAGTGGATCGACGGCTCGAACCCGGCCGTCGTCGGCATCACGGCCACCGCCGCCGAGGCGCTCGGTGACATCGTCTACCTGGAGCTGCCGGAGGTGGGCTCCGAGGTGACCGCGGGCAGCGTCATCGGCGAGGTGGAGTCCACCAAGTCCGTGTCGGAGCTCTTCTCGCCCGTCACGGGCACCGTCGTGGAGGTGAACCAGGCCGCGGTCGACGACCCGGCCGTGGTCAACTCCGACCCGTACACCGACGGCTGGCTGTTCAAGGTCGACGTCGTGGAGACGGGCGACCTGCTCACCCCGGACCAGTACGCGGCGCACGTCGGGAGCTGACGCCCGTGGCGGGGGGGGGGGGGGCCCCCCCCCCCCCCCCCCCCCCCCCGCGGGCTATCGGCAACCACGGGGGGTGGTAGGGGTGGGGGGCGCCAGAGACCACCCCGCCTCTCACCGGG
>NZ_JBHXIC010000014.1:50288-57234 GCF_042723955.1 Cellulosimicrobium cellulans
TGTGGAGCAGGGGGCGGGTCGGCCGCGCGGCGGCCCCCCCCCCCCCCCCCCCGGCGGGGGGGGGGGGGGGGGCGGCCGCGGGGGGGGGGGGGGGGCCGCCCCCCCCCCCCCCCGAGCCGCGCGCCGCGAGGATCAGCGGAACGTCGTGGCGTAGTAGGTCTGCTGGTCGACCGTCTCGACCCGGACGTCCTGCGTCCGCTCGAGATGACGGCGCAGGTTCTCCGCGAAGCGCAGCGAGTCGTCGTTGAACCGCGAGACGTCGTACGCGCACACGACGCGGTGCGCGGCCAGGTGCGCGACGAGCGCGTCGATCATGTCCATGAACGTCCGGCTGGCGCGGCGGCCCGGGTGGGCGAGCGTGAAGCCGATGTACCAGACGGCGCCCCGCGCGGCGTGCTCGGGGTACCGCGCGGCGAAGAACTCGGGGCTCACCCAGGGTACGGCCGCGAGGTCGGTCGCCAGGGTGGTGAGCCCGACCGCGGTCCCGTCGTGGTCGTGGGCGAGGAGCTTGAGGACCCGGGGGTCGCTCATCTCCTCGTCGAACTCCTCGCGGTGCAGCACGTGGCGGGCGGCCGCGCGCGTCCGCAGCGGCTCGAACGCCTCGAGGTAGAGGTCCCAGAACCGGTCGGCGAGGTCGCCGTCCACGGCCTTCTCGAAGGTGACCGCGGCGCGCCCGGCACCGGTCGCGGGGCCGGTCACCGCTCCGCCCCGTCCCAGCCCTGGCGGCGGTAGGCCGCGACCACGACGGAGCACACCGGCAAGGTCTCGCACCGCACGCCGGCGACCCGTCGCCCCGCCGGGCTGAAGCGGTGCCCGCGCGTGGCGGAGAGGTCCTCGAGGCTGAGCGTGAGGTCGAGCTCGAGCTGCTCGTGCGACGGCGCCTCGTGCTCGACGAAGAGCCCGGCACCGCTCCCGTCGTCCCGGAGCGACCAGGCGACGCCGGCCCACGCCTCGTGGCCCGGCATGACGGCGTGCGCCTCGGCGTAGACGCAGTAGAGGAGGTCGCCGTGGTCGCCGTACCCCTGCTCGAGCCGGTCCACCTCGACGACCCGGGTCCCGGGCGGGACGACCGAGCTCAGCCGGACCAGGTTGAAGTCGCCGACACCGGCGTCCACGAGCGCGGCGTCGAAGGCCGAGAGCTCGGTCCTCCCGGTGCCGGTGCCATGGCTCACGTAGATGGTGGGGCCCCGGGGCGCCATTCGTCCTCCGTCCTCAGGCTCGCGCCTGGTCGTCCTGGCTCGGTGCTCGTCCGGCCCGCGGCCGTGTCCAACAGCTCGAGCACGGGTTCCAGCAGCTTCTCGGGGGCGGTGCTCCCCTTGCGCAGAAAGACCGTATCTCCCAGCCGGAGTCCCGCACGCTGGCGCGCGTCGAGGCGCGCCCCGCTGTACACCACCAGCGGGACGCGGCTCAGGCGTCCGTCCCGCCGGAGCGCCGCGACGACCTCGCGCCCGGCGCCGTCGGGGAGCGCGAGGTCGAGGACGACGAGCGCGGGCTCCTCCGGCGTGGCGAGCACGTCATGCGCCTCCCGGACGCTCCGCGCGAGGGTCACGACGAGCCCCGCGCCCTGCAGGAGGGCGCGCAGCACCTCACCCAGCTCCGAGTCGTCCTCGACCACGAGGACGTGCTCGTGGTGCGGGCGCAGGGCGATGACCTCGCGGACGGTGCGCTCGAGCTCGGCGGGAGCGACCGGCTTGACGAGCCACCGGTCCGCGAGCGACGCGGTCGTGACCGCCTTCGAGGGCTGCGACCCGGAGACGATGACGACGGGCACGTTGGCCGTCGCGGCGGTACGGCGGACCCGGTCCAGCACGCTGTGCCCGTCGCGACCCGGCATGGCGAGGTCGAGCACGACGGCGGCGGGCCGGGCGGCCTCGATGGCGGCGAACGCCTGCGCGCCGTCGGTCACCCCGACCACGTCGTACCCCCGCGACTCGAGGACCGACCGGAGGACGTCGACGACGTACAGGTCGTCGTCCACCACGACGACGCGCGGCGGGTGGTCCGCCTGCGGCACGGCCGGGGGGAGCGTCGCACGGAAGGTCGAGCCCGTGCCCTCCCCGCTGCTCTCGGCCCAGAGCCGTCCCCCGTGGCGCTCGACGATGCTCCGCGAGATCGCGAGGCCCAGGCCGCTCCCGCCCCGCTCGCGCGAGTCGGACGCGTCGACCTGCTCGAACCGGCCGAAGACCGCCTCCAGCTTGTCGGGCGGGATGCCGCGGCCCTCGTCCTCGACCTGGAGCTCGACGAGGTCGCCCGCGCCCCGGGTCGACACGCGGACGGTCGTCCCGCGAGGTGAGAACTTCACGGCGTTGCTCAGCAGGTTCGTGAGCATCTGCACGATGCGGTCGCCGTCGACGCTCACGACCTCGTCGGTGCGCTCCTGCACGATCTCGACCCCCGCCTCGCGCGCCAGCAGCCCGACCTGCTCCGTGGCCGTCGTGACGAGGTCCCCGACGCGGTGGTCGGCGCGTTCGAGGGGAGTCGTCCCGGAGTCCATGCGCTCGATGTCGAGGATGTCGTCCACGAGCCGGTTGAGCCGCTCGCTGCTCAGGCGCGCGACGTGGACCATGCGTGCGGACCGCTCGGGCAGGGGGCCGAGCGTCCCGCTGTCGAGCAGGCCCAGAGCACCGCGGATGGAGGTCAGCGGCGTCCGCAGCTCGTGGCTCACCACGGAGACGAACTCGTCCTTGAGCCGCTCGACCTCCCGGCGGTCGGTGATGTCGCGGAAGACGACCACCGCTCCGAGCGTGCGGCCGTCGTCCTTGAGCGGGCTCGCCGTGACCTCGACGGGGACCTCCGACCCGTCCCCGCGGAGGTAGACGTCCTGCTCCGCGACGGTCGTGACGCCGTCGCGCACGGCCTCGGTGACGTAGCAGGACTCCGCGGGGTAGGCGTTGCCGTCCGGGTCCGGCGCGTGGAAGAGCGCGTGCGCGTCCTGCCCGATGAGCGCCTCCTGGCTCGCGCCGAGCGTCCGACAGGCGGCGGGGTTGACGAACGTGACCAGGCCGTCGGGGTCGACGCCGTAGATGCCGTCGGCGACGGACTCGAGCGTGCGGGCGCGCTCGCTCGCCAGGGCGCGCAGCTGGGAGGTCCGCTCCTCGACCCGACGCTCCAGCCCGTGCAGCAGCGACTCGTTGTCCGCGACGACGAGCACCTGGCGTGCGACGACGGCGACCAGCACGACGACCCAGAGGGCGTTGGGCGCCCACGAGACGCCCGTCGACGACTGGGCGACGCGGACGAGCGCCGCGGCGAGGAACAGGCAGAACGTCACGGTCGTGCCGAGCACGGCGGACCCCTCGGCCGGCTCGTCCGCGACGGGGCTCCCGGACGCGGTCCGGTGCCGCGCGGCGAGAGCGATCATCAGGTACCCGCCGACCCAGCCGACGTCGATCGGGCTGCCGAACGTGAAGGTCCCGTCGGCGGAGAGCAGGGCGAACGCGACGTCGGCCACGGCGTAGAGCACGAAGCCGCTCCCGACGAGCACGAGGGGCACCCGCTCGGACGCGCTCGACCGGGTCATGACGAGGACGGCGAAGGTCGCGAGGAGAGCGTCCACCACCGGCAGCAGGTAGGCGGTCACGGCTGCGGAGCCGGACCCGGACCCGGCGTCCGGGCCGATCGTCACGGCGTACAGGGCGATGTACAGGACGGACCCGCCCACGACGACGCTGTCGAGCAGCATCCGGCCGATCTCCTTGCCGCGCGGGCGCACGGTCGGGAAGAAGGCCAGGCCGACGACGCCCAGGAGCAGCGCCGTGATGTACGCGACGTCGCCCGTGGTGGGGTCGGCGACCAGCCCTGCGTAGAGGTTCCCCACGAGGCCGATCGCGCCGCCGATGGACAGGAGGCTCCATGCCCGCCGCCGCCGTCCCGTCGAGCGTGCGGCCCGCCAGCCGCAGCTCGCGGCGGCGGTCGCGCCGGCGACGACGATGGAGACCTGCGAGATGCCGCGCCGGGCCGACTCGTCGAGAGGGCTCGCCAGCAGGACGACGAGCAGGACGAGCAGCGCGCCGACCACCCAGCACCAGCGGACGAACGGGTCGCGCACGCGCTCGGCGTCCCCCCGCTGTGCCTCCATGCGTCGAGCGTAGGGGACCTCCCTGGCGCGCGCGCTGCCTGGCGAGCGCTTGTCCGCTAGCGTCGTGCTGATGGAGGCGGCAGGGGCGAGCAGGCGGCGGGTGGTCGTGATCGACGACGACCCGTCGATCCGCGAGGTGGTCGAGCTCGCGCTCCACGTGGTCGGCGGGTACGAGGTCCACGTCGCCGAGGACGGTGACAGCGGCGCGGAGGTCGCAGAGCGGGTGCTGCCGGACGCCATCGTGCTCGACGTCATGATGCCGGTGGTCGACGGGCCGACGGTCCTCGCGCGGCTGCGGACGCGTCCGGCGCTGCGCGACGTGCCGGTCGTGTTCCTCACCGCCAAGGTCGGGGCGGGCGAGATCTCCCGTCTTGACGGGCTGGGCGCGGCCGGGGTCATCACCAAGCCGTTCGACGCCCTCGACCTCGCCCCTCGGCTGGCTGCTCTCCTCGGGTGGTCGTCGTGACGGCGGCGTCCGGGGGAGAGGAGGACCGTCTCGACGGTGTGCTGCGCGTGCTCCGGGAGCGTGCGCGCGCCCGGAACGCCGAGCGGGTGGCGAACGTGACCCGACTCCTGCGGAGCGGGGCCGCGGGTGCGCCGACGCCCGAGGCGGTGCTCGAGGCCGCGTCCCTCTGCCACGCGGTCGCCGGTTCCGCGGGGACCTTCGGGGACGACCGGACGACCGTCGCCGCGCGCGCCCTCGAGACGGCGTTGCGCGCGGGCGAGCACCGCGCCGTCGGCCCGGCCCTGCACCGCCTGCGCGCGCTGACCACGGGCATGGGCGACGTCCGCGACCCCGGGTCTTGAGCAAATCCTGAGGTTCTCCTGCGGAGGCCGTGCGATTCCCTCAAGGGCGGCCCTCCACCGTGGTTCGTACGGAGGGGACGGTCCCCCCGGACAGGCAGGGGGTAATCCCATGATCGACACCGTGACGGCACCCGACCGCACGATCTCTCGCGAGCACCGCGGCCCGCGCGTGCCGACGCCGACCTATCTCTCGTCGGGTCCGCAGCACTCCGTCGACGCGGCCATGGCGGCCCTGAGCGACAAGGTCGAGCGCACGCTCCAGGAGGACCTCGCCCAGGGCATGGTTCCCACCGTCGAGCAGATGAGCGTGAGCGTCGTGGTGCGCCCGGTGGGGTCCGCGGAGGACTTCACGGCGGTCGCCCTCCTGCTCCTCTCGTACGCGCACGCCTCCTGACCTGGGCAAACGCGCACGATCCGGCGTTCTGCCCGACTCGGGACCGACGTCCTGAAATTCGTCGCGAGAAGTCGCGTCATGAATCGGCTCCTGCCCCATCCCTTCATGTAGCACCACACCGGAACTCGCCACGTGGGGATGACGTGACCGGAGAGCATCTGGAGGAGAACATGAGCACCATCGAGCTGGTCCGCCCCATGGCGGCCCCGTCGGAGCTGATCGCCACGCCGATCGCGCCGCTGACCCGTCGTGAACGGGTCGTCCTGTCGAACCTGTCTGAGGACGTCACGCTCGAGCAGATCGCCACCAAGCTCTTCGTCACGCGCAACACGGTCAAGTCGCAGGTCCGCAGCCTCTACCGCAAGCTCGGCGTCTCGACGCGCGCCGAGGCCGTGGCGTGGGCGCGGGCGGCCGGCCTGCGCTGACCGACGGCTCGACGGCCCGGGCGGGCCGTGGGCGTGACCGCGTCACCCGCACGACACGACGCCGTGCGACACTCCGCGTATGACTCTGCGCAGACTGGTGGTGGCCGCGGCGATCGTCGACGATCTCGTCGCTCCGCGGCTCCTGCTCAGCGCGCGGCGGTCCCGACCGCTGCACCTCGCAGGGCGCTGGGAGTTCCCCGGGGGCAAGGTCGACCCCGGGGAGACGCCGACCGAGGCGCTGCACCGCGAGCTGCGCGAGGAGCTGGGCGTCGCCGTCGAGCTCGGTGACGAGCTCGTGGGGCCCGACCACGGGACGTGGATCATCACGGACCGCCACGTCATGCGCCTGTGGTTCGCGCGCATCACCGCGGGGGAGCCGCAGCCGCTCGTGGAGCACGACGAGCTGGCCTGGCTCGACGCCGGGAGCTGGCTGACCGTGCCGTGGCTCGACGCCGACGTGCGGATCGTCGAGGCGCTCGCGCGCCAGGTGGCGGCCGAGGCGGTCTGACAGCGGTCTGACCGGTACCCCGTACCGGCGTCGTGAGGTGCCGTCAGGCGCCGTCGACGACCGGGAGCGCTGCGAGCCACCGCTCGACCTCGCGCCGCGACCGCAGCCTGACGACGAGCACGTCCGGGGCGTCCCGCCCGACCTCGGCGGGCAGGTCGCGGTACCTGTGGCGCGTCGACCAGGCCCAGCGGACGATGTTCTCGTCCGGCGCCCGGTACCACGTGCGCCAGAGCGGCGGCTCGACGTTGCCGTTCCACAGCACCTCGCGTCGGACCGACCGGCGCAGCGTCCGCACGACCACCTGCCGCATCGTCACGCGCGTCGGCAGGTCGAGCCAGACGACGACCTCCGCCCGCGCGAGGACGAGCGGTCGCGCGGTCGTGTACTGCCATTCGGTGACGAACGCGTCCTGCGCGACGAGCGCCCGGACGTCGTCGAGGAACTCCGGCCGCGGCGTCCACCCGGGCCCGTGGTGGAGCGCGTCGAGCTCGGTGTGCGGGATCCCCAGCCGAGCGCCGAGCCGGCGCGCGAGCGTCGTCTTCCCGGACCCGGACACCCCGGCCACGGCGATCCGCCGCGGCACGCGCCCGAGGCGCGCGACGACGTCGCCGTCCGGTCCGAGGGCGATCACCGGCCGACCCTACCGGCCACCCACACCCGTGAGTGGCTTTAAAAATTGCGGTGGAATAGCAACGGCCCCCCGAATTTTATGAACACCCGGGGGGGGGGGAGCC
>NZ_JBHXIC010000014.1:57244-70892 GCF_042723955.1 Cellulosimicrobium cellulans
GCGACTCGCACCCCCGGGAAATTTTACTGGCACTCAGCGGGGTGGGGTCAGCCAACCGGCTGGACCCAGGGCGACGGGGCCGGGGGAGCGACGACCGGCGGGCGGTCGTTGCAGCTCGGCGCGCTGGGGACGAACCGGCCGAGCCAGTTCACCGTGCCGGGCTCCCACGGGCTGAGCGACGTGCCGTCGTTGCCGCCGAGGTCGGTGAGCGTGAACTCGGTGCCGCCGTCCGGGAAGTTGAACGCCCCGCAGTTGTTCACGCCCGCCCAGCCGACGTTCCGCGCGTCGACGTTCTCGAACGACGCCCCGCCGCGCACGCGGGCGCTCACGACGGACGTCCCCGTGCCGTCGACCCGGACGTCCTGGAACGCGACGCCCTCGATGGCGACCTGGTCCTTCACGCCCCAGTCGGAGACGAGCATGATCGCGTTGTAGGTGCTGTCGAGGTAGTGGTCGCCGGTGACCCGGACGTCGGCGTCGATGTCGCGGTCGAGCGCGTAGAACCAGATCGCGCCGAGCCCGATGTTCCAGTTGAGCTCGTACGTGCCCGCCCGGACCGCCGTGTTGTCGGTGAGGTGGAGGTAGCCCGCGAACGGCTCGGCGCCGAACCGCGACCCGACGTGCAGCCCGCTGCCCTCGCGCACAGGGTCGGCGACGAGGTTCGCGCGGACGGTGTTGTCCGTGCCGCCGTAGATCGCGATGCCGTTGGCGAGGGTGTTGGACTGGATCGTGTTCCTCTCGAACACGTTGCCGGTGTTCGCCAGCTTCTCGGACCACATGGCGAGGCCGTCGTCGCCCGTGTTACGGATGAAGTTGTTGCGCACGACCGAGCTCGTCACGCCCCCGTGGAAGTTCAGCGCGTCGGCGATCTGGTCGACGATCACGTTGTTCTCGACCCGCAGGTTGCTCATGGGCCCGTCGAACCAGAGGCCCACCTTCGTGTGCTGGAGGTACAGGCCGGAGATCGACGAGTCGCTCAGCGCGCCGCCGACGCCGTTGACCTGGTCGGTGTCGACGCGCTCGCGCACGTCACCGACGATCGCGAAGTCGCGCAGGTGCACGTTCGTGCTGCCGCCCTCGTCGGCGTACTTCCCGTAGAACCCGACCCCGGTGTGCACGGACCCGTCGGGTGCGGGCGCGTCGAGCGCGACCTCCTTGCCCGTGAAGATCGTGTACCAGCTCCCGGCGCCCTGGATCGTCACGCCGTCGACGACGATGTGCCGGTTCACCTGGTAGACGCCCGGCGGGACGTACACCTCGAGCCGGTGCTTCTTGGCGAACGCGATCGCCTTGTCGAGAGCGTCGGCGGAGTCGCGCCGGCCCGTGGGGTCCGCCCCGAAGAGCAGCGCGTTCGCGGCGAGCAGGCGCACCTTCGGCGGCGCGACCTTCTCGGAGTCGAGCAGGTCGACCACGGTCCACTCCGCCGCGCCGCGCGTGGGCACCGTGAGACGGACGACGTCGCCCTTCTTGTACGTCTTGCCGAGCAGCAGCCGCTGCTCGTCGTAGAATTTCATGGGCCGGAACGGCTTCTCGAACGTCGGGGTCGGAGACGTCTCCGCGGGGACGCACGCGCACTCGGTGACCCACCAGCCGGGCTGGAGGAGGTCCGCCGTGGGGTCGTTGGTGAACGGGTACTGGTTGTACAGGTAGGAGTATGCCGACGTGAGCGTCATGCGCCGGTCGAGCCCGAGCTTCTTGCCCTGGCGCAGGACCGACACGTCGAGCGGCGAGGTGATCCCACCGCCCGTCGGGGCGTCGGGGATCGAGTAGCGGACCGTGATCGCGTTCGCGTCGGCGGGGAGGGTGAACTCCACCTTCTGGCCCGGCGCGAGGCGGACGGCCGAGCGTCCCGACGCCTCGGCCTCGATCGTGTACGCGTCGCGCCCGGGACCGATCACGGTTCCCGTCGTCACGGCGTTCTCCGCCTCCTGCTCGAGGAACGGGACGGCGGCGCCGCGGCCTTCGACGAGCGCCGGGTCGACGGCGGCCCGTGTCACCACGGCCGGGGTCGGCGGCTGGGGCTTGCCGTGGGCGAGGGCCGTCGACGCGGTGCCCGCCACGAGCGTGAGGGCGACGGCCGCGGCGGCCGCGACCCGGGCGCGTCGCCGCGCCCCGAGGTGGTTCGTGCTGCGAATCATCGTTGACCCGTCTTCTCTCGGGAGGCGGTCCGCCTCCGTGCTCACCGGAGGGCGTGCTGACCCTCCGGCCCGCTGCACGGTCGCACCTCCGCGCAGGGTCGTTCGTGCCGAACACTAAAGCGCCGTCGATGCGAGCACAAGACTCTGTAGTGATATTACGCACGATGATTCACTTTTTGCGTGAGCAGTCCTCGCACGTCGGCCTGCGGAGCGCGAGCCGTGGACATCGAGAGGCCGGGGTGTCTACCCTGGGTAGACGAACTGTCCTGCCGCGGTAGAAAGGTGCCGATGAGCCTCAACATCAAGAACGAGCGCACCCACGCGCTGGTGCGCCGGCTCGCGGAGACCACGGGTCAGTCGCAGACGAGCGCGATCGAGGAGGCGGTCCAGCACCGTCTCGACGAGGTGCTCGAGTCCCGGTCGAGGGGCGACGAGGCCGTCGCCGCCCGACGCGCCGAGATCGCCCGGCTCCTCGACGAGATCCGCGTCGACCTCGACGTCGAGAGCGTGCGCGCCGCCGAGGCGTCGCTCTACGACGAGAGCGGTCTCCCTCGGTGATCGTCGACACCTCGGCGATCGTCGCGGTCGTCCTGGGCGAGCCGGGTGCCGACACGCTCTCCGAGATCCTGCTCGCCGCCAGCCGTCCGCGCATGGCCGCACCGACCCTCGTCGAGCTCTACGCCGTCCTGGACAACCGGTCGTCCCCGGCACAGCGTCGCCGGCTCGACGCCCTCCTCGAGCTGTACGGGATCGAGGTCGAGCCGTTCACGGCCGAGCACGCCGAGATCGCCCGCGAGGCGTACCGCGAGTTCGGCCGGGGGAGCGGACACCCTGCGCGGCTCAACCTCGGGGACTGCTTCGCGTACGCGCTGGCCGCGGCGACGCGCGACCGGCTCCTCTTCGTCGGCGACGACTTCTCGCGCACCGACCTGCGCCCCGCGCACGAGGCACCACCGCCGGCCTGAGCCGGGTCCGTACACCCCGCTCGACGCGGACGACGCGCGGACCGGCACCGCGCCCGGTACGTTCGCCGCGTGAGCCGCCTCGGAGCCAGGATGCGTGCGTCCGCCGCCGCCGCGGGGGAGAGGGTCCCGCCGTGGGTCTCCGTCACGCTCGGCGTCGTGTGCACCGTCGTCGGCGCGGTCCTCGTCCTGCGCCCGTTCGCGTCGCTCGCGCTGCTGGTGGTCGCTGTCGTCGTCGGAGCCGTCGTCCTCGGCGTGACGGAGCTCGTCGGCGGCCGGACGCCCGGCCGGGGCGACGGACCTGGCGCGCCGCGCGCCCCGCGTTGGCCGCACGTCGCGCGCGGCCTGGTGTTCCTGGCGCTCGCGGTCGCGGTCGTCGTGTGGCCGGCGCCGTCGATCGTCGTCGTCGCGGTCCTCGTCGGCGTCGGGCTCGTCGTCGCGGGCGTTCTGGACGGTTTCGAAGGGGCGGGGTCGGTCGGCGTCGACCGGTGGACGCGCCTGGCGCTCGGGGTGGCCTCGGTCGTGCTGGGCGTCCTGGCCCTCGCCTGGCCGGACGTCACGGTGCTCGTCGTCGCCGTGGTCTTCGGAGTCCGCGTCGTGGTCCTCGGCGTCCGCCTCCTTGTCGCCGGGGTCCGCCGTGCTCGCGCGCAGGCGGGACCGTCCGGCGCCACGTACGGCGCCGTGCCCGTCGACGCGGGCGGCGCGCTCGCAGCGCCCGGCCCGTCCCAGCCTCGACGCCACGGCCGGGTCGCGCTCGTCGGTGCGGTCCTCGCGGTCGTCGCGGCCGGAGCGCTCGCGGCCGTCAGCGTCGGCCTGCATCGTGCGGCGCCGCAGGTCGACGCGTTCTACGACCCGCCCGCGTCCGTCCCGGACGAGCCCGGCCGCCTCGTGCGCGCCGAGCCGTTCACGCGGCAGATCCCCGACGGCGCGACGGCGTGGCGCATCCTCTACACGACCACCCGCGACGAGGGCGAGCCCGCGGTGGCGAGCGGGATCGTCGTCGTGCCGGACGCCCTCCGGGACGACGCCGCGCCGCCCGTGATCGCGTGGGCCCACGGCACGACCGGCTCCGCGCGCGGCTGCGCGCCGTCGGTCCTCGACGAGCCCTTCGAGTCCGGCGCGTTCTTCCTGCTCGACGACGTCCTCGCGCACGGCTGGGCGCTCGTCGCCACGGACTACGTGGGCCTGGGGACCGACGGCCCCCACCCGTACCTCGTCGGCCAGGGCGAGGCGCGGTCCGTCCTCGACGCCGTGCGCGCCGCGCGCGAGCTGGACGGCGCGACGCTCGGCGAGCAGACCGTCGTCTGGGGCCACTCGCAGGGCGGCCACACCGCCCTGTGGACCGGGGCCGTCGCCCCGGAGTACGCGCCCGACGTCCCGCTCGCGGGCGTCGCCGCGCTCGCGCCCGCGAGCGACCTCACCGGCCTCGTGTCCCACCTGGAGAGCGTCACCGGCGGCAGCGTCTTCGCGTCGTTCGTCGTCGAGGCGTACGACGCGATCTACCCGGACAGCGGCGCCGCGACGTACGTCCGCCCGGGCGCGCGGTTCGTGGTGGAGGAGATGTCCTCACGCTGCCTGTCCGAGCCGAGCGCACTGGTCTCGGTCGCCGAGGCGCTGTCGATGGACCAGCCGCTGTGGACGACCGACCCGACGACCGGCCCGCTGGGCGTGCGCCTGGCCGAGAACGTGCCGACGGGTCCGGTCGCCGCGCCGCTGCTCGTCGCCCAGGGGGCGTCCGACACGCTGATCCTCCCCACGGCGCAGGAGGCGTACGTCGGTGCGCGGTGCGCCGCCGGGCAACCGGTCGACTACCGCACGTACCAGGGGCGGGACCACGTCGGGCTCGTGCAGGCCGACTCCCCGCTCGCCCCGGACCTCGTGCGGTGGACCGAGGCGCGCCTGGCGGGCGAGCCGCCGACCCCCACGTGCGCCGCCGGGTGACCCGTCCTCAGGGGGCAACCAGGCCGCCGTCGGGCGCGCGGACGCCCGCGGCCCACGCGTCGTGGCCCGCGAGGTCTGCCGGGTAGCGCGCCGCGGCGCGCTCGTCGAGGTCGACCCCGAAGCCCGGCGTGTCGTGGGGCCGCAGCCACCCCTCGACGATCCGCAGCGTGCCGGGAAACACCTCGTGCACGGCGTCGGAGTACACGTGGCCCTCCTGGATGCCGAACGCGGTCGAGGTGACGTCGAGCGCGACGTTCGCGGCGGCACCCACCGGTGACGTGTCGCCCGGGGCGTGCCAGGCCGTCCGCACCCCGACCATCTCGGCGGCCGTCGCGAGCGCTCGGCCCGCGCTGAGCCCGCCGATCGCGCTGATGTGGCACCGGATCAGGTCGACGCCGCCGCCCAGGACGAGCCGCGCGGCGTCGGGGAACGACGTCGCGAGCTCGCCCACCGCGATCGGCACGGGTGAGGCGGCGCGCACCTCCGAGAGCCGGTCCCAGTGCTCGGGCGCGAGGACGTCCTCGAGGAAGAACGGGCGGTACGGCTCGAGCGCCCGGGCGAGCATCACGGCCTGCTTGGGCGTGAGGCGCGAGTGCACGTCGTGCAGCAGCTCGACCTGCTCGCCCAGCGCCTGGCGCGCCGTCGCGAAGAGCCGCGGCGTGCGGCGCAGGTACTCCTCGACGCTCCATCCGTGGGGGTTGGGCGCGGCGGGGTAGCCGGGCTCGGGGTCCGCGGCGGTGCCGTAGTGCCCGAGGCCCGGCTGGCCGGTCTGGATCCGTACGTGCCGCCACCCCGCGTCGACGATCCGGGCGGCGTCGTCGATCGTCTCCTCGACGGTCCGTCCGCTCGCGTGGAGGTAGGTGTCGGCGGCGTCGCGCACCTTGCCGCCGAGCAGCTCGTGGACCGGCATGCCCGCGCGCTTGCCGGCGATGTCCCACAGCGCCATGTCGAGGCCGGAGATCGCGTTGTTCCCCACGGGCCCCTCGCGCCAGTAGGGCGCGAGCCGCGCGAGGCGCACGAGGTCGCCGATGTCGCCCGGGTAGCGACCGACGACGATCCGCTCCAGGTGCTGCTCGACGTACGCGGCCACGGCGTGCCACCGCTGCGTGTACGTCGCACAGCCCAGCCCGTAGAGGCCGGGCACGTTCGTGCCGACGCGCACGACGACGAGCGGGATGCCGTCCGGCGCGGTGACGATCGCGCGCACGCCGGTGATGCGCGTGCCGTCGCGGGCGGGCCACGGGTTCGCGAACGCCGGGTCCACGGGGTCGACGGTGGGCAGCGGGGCGGGCGGGACGGCGGTCACGGGGTCTCCGGGGTGGGTCGGGCGTCGGGGCGGTGGATCGAGTGCCGTGGGTGGAAGCCGAGCAGCTCGCGCGCGCGGCGTGTGTCGACGAGGCCGTCGCGCGGGCCGATCGTGCGGGTGAGAGGCACCTCGGGCGCGTACCGGGCGAGGAGCTCCGGGGTCGCGGCGTCCAGGAGGGTGTCGTCCGCGGCGAGCCCGACGACGTGCGCGCCCGTGAAGCGCGCCGTCAGCCCGGCCTCGATCGCCCCGACCGCGTCCCGCAGGTCCAGGTAGGCCCAGCCCTCGCGTGCCATGACGCACGGGTCGCGCCCGACGGCGGCCGCGGTCTCCCGGAGGCCGGCGGCGTCGCGCACGTGCGGGAAGCGCAGCGCGACGACGTCGAGCCCCCATCTCCGCCACGCCGCCCGGGCGGCCGCCTCGTCCGCCTGCTTCGAGAGCGAGTAGGCGTCGGCGACGTCGGCAGGCACGTCCTCGTCGAGGGGGTAGTACGCGGGGTGCACGTCGTGCGGGTTCATGGGCACCCCGAACGCGTTGATGCTGCTCGCGACCACCGCGCGCCGCACGCCGCGCTCGCCCGCGAGCGACAGCACGGCCCAGGTCGCGGTCGTGTTGGTCGCGTACACCTCGAGCGGCGTGCCCAGGTCCGGGTGCGGGATCGCCGCGAGGTGCACGACGGCGTCCGCGTCCTCGAGCCCGCGGCCCACGTCCTCGGGGGACCGGGCGTCGCCGACGACGACCCGGTCGGCGGGGCACGGGTGCTCGAACGCGGTGGACAGCGCCGTGACCTCGTACCCGGAGTCGAGGAGGTGGCGCACCGTCGCGCGGCCGATGCCGCCGTCGGCACCGGTGACGAGGATGCGCGGCATGACCTCACCCTACGTCGCCGTCAGGGGTGGTCGTCGCCTTCTTGCGGCTCGCTTGTCGAGGTCTTGCTCTCGTCGTCGCGACCGGTGGTGGCAGCGCGTGCGCGCAGCATGCTCGCGACGTCCGCGAGCGTGCTGCCCACCGCACGCGGTGCGCGCTCGGGCCGGAGGTAGCGGGCGTCGTCGTCCGGGTCGTCGACCTCGTCGGGCGCCGCGTCGGGGCTGGTCCAGGACCGCGAGGCCCCGGCGGGGTCCGGGGCGGCCGCCGCCGTGCCGTGCACGACGCGACCGCCGCCCGCACGCCATGCGAGGGTCGCGTCGACGAGGCGCCGGTACACGCCCGCGTCGAGCGGGTCGCGGAGCCACGCGTCCGCCGCCTCGGCGACGTGCCGCGCGAGCCGCGCGTCCTGGTCGGTCATGCGGTCTCCTCCCGCGCTGGTGCCCTGCTGCGCGAGCCTAGCCCTGGCCGGTCGTCCCCACCGGACGGGCGATCGTCAGAGCTCCGCACGTGCACACCGAGGGTATACACCGAGTGTGCACTCGTGGTTCACTCGCCCCATGACAGTTCCCATGGCGATGCTCGCGCTGCTCGACACCGGTCCCGCGCACGGGTTCGTGCTCAAGCGGAGGTACGACGGGTTGCTCGGGCACGAGCGCGAGCTGCGGTACGGCCAGGTCTACGCGACCCTCTCCCGGCTCGAGCGCGACGGGCTCGCGGCCGGCGTCGGTGTCGAGCCCGGAGCGGGGGCGGACCGCAAGGTGTACGCCATCACGTCCGGGGGCGTCGCCGAGCTCGACCGCTGGCTCACGACCCCGAACCTCCCGGGCGGGCGCCCGAGCGAGCTCTTCACGCGGGTCGTCCTGGCGCTCGCGAGCGGGCGGGAGGTCACGGGGATCCTCGACGCCCAGCGCGACGTGTACCTCGTCCGGATGCGCGAGCTCACGGCGGCGCGCCGGGCGGGCGACGCCGTCGACCGGCTCGCGGGCGACTACGAGACGGCGCACCTCGAGGCGGACCTGCGCTGGATCGAGGTCGCGGGGGCGCGGCTGGGGGATCTGCGCCGCGACGTCGCGGAGGCGCTGGGTGCGCGGGCGGCGGACGCGCACCCCGAGGACGCGGCCGGCGGTAACGGCGGTGCCCGGTGAGCGACGAGGCGACGCGGGACCTCGTGCTGTCGGCGCGCGGGATCGAGCACGCGTACGGCGCCGACCCGGTGCTGCGCGGGGTGGACGTCGACGTCGTCGCGGGAGAGGTCGTCGCGCTCATGGGACCGTCCGGGTCCGGCAAGTCCACGCTCCTCCACCTCCTCGCGGGCCTGCTCGTGCCGGACGCCGGGCAGGTGCGGCTGCTCGGCCGGAGGCTCGACACGCTGGGGGAGCGCGCCCGCGCCCAGGTGCGCCTGCGGGACCTGGGCTTCGTGTTCCAGTTCGGCGACCTCGTGCCCGAGCTGACGGTCGTGGAGAACGTCGAGCTGCCCCTGCGGCTGCTCGGCACCCGGCGACGCGAGGCGCGGTCGGCCGCGCTCGGCCAGCTCGACCTGCTCGGCATCGCCGACCTCGCCGACCGGCGCCTGGTCGAGGTCTCCGGCGGGCAGGCGCAGCGCGCGGCGGTCGCCCGGGCGCTCGTCCACCGGCCCGCCGTCGTGCTGGCCGACGAGCCCACCGGCGCGCTCGACACCGTGGCCGGCGAGCTCGTGCTCGAGGCACTCGTCGGCGCCGCGCGCGACACGCGCACCGCGGTCCTGCTCGTCACGCACGAGGCCGGCGTCGCCGCCTGGGCCGACCGCGACGTGCAGATCCGCGACGGCCGCGTGCGCCCGACGGCGGTGCTCGCGTGAGTCCTCTCGTCCTCCTTGGCGCGCGCCTCGTCCGGGCCGGAGGGCCGTTGCGCGCCGTCTCGCTCGCCGCCGGCTGCGCCGTCGCCGTGGCGCTCCTCGCCGCCGCCTGGGCGCTTCCGGACGCGCTCTATCCGGTCATGGGTCCCGACGACGCGAACCCGCAGCGCGGCGTGCTCGTCTCGCTGCTCGCGCTCGTCGTCGTCCCGGTCGCGGCGCTCCTGCTCGCCGTGGGCCGGCTGTCCTCGACGGTGCGTGACCGGCGGCTCGCGGCCCTGCACCTCCTCGGCGTGAGCAGGGCGCGGCTCGCTCTCGTCGCCACGGTCGAGAACGGGATGCCCGCGCTGCTGGGTGCGGGGCTCGGTGTCGTGGGGTTCGTCGCGGTCCGGGCCGTGCTGGAGCACCTGCTCGACCCGGTGCTGCGGGAGCCGATCACGGGCGGATGGCGCCTGGCCGCGGTCGTGCTCGGCGTCGTCGTGCTCTCCGTCCTGCTCGCGGTCGCGTCGCTCCGGCGGCTCGACGACCCGCGCGCCGCGGCGAGCCAGTCCGTCCGGCCCCGGCTCTCGCTCTGGCGGCTCGCGCCCGTGCCGGTCGCCCTGGCCTGCTTCGGGATCCTGCTGACGACCTCGCCCGAGAAGGTCGACGACGCGACGGTCGTCGCGTTGCTCGTCGGGCTCGCCGCCTCCGGTGTCGCCGTCGTGCTCGTCACGCCCCTCGTCTCGTCCCGGGTATCCGGGACGCTCACCCGCACGGGGAGCGTCCCCGCGCTGCTCGCCGGCCGGGCGGTCCAGACCCAGCCCGCGGCGACCGGCCGCCGCGTCGTCGCTCTCGGGCTGACCGTCTTCGTCGCCTTCGCCGCCGCGGGGTACCTCGGCGTCTACGAGTCCACGCCGCACCTGGCGTACGCGATCCGCAGCATCGAGAAGGGCCCGCAGCGGATGTTCGTCGCGGCAGGCGACTCGCAGGAGGACCTGCGCGACGAGGTGCTCCCCGCCGTCGAGCAGGTCGACGGCGTGCTCGACACCGAGCTCTCGTACGCCGTCGACCCCGTGACGTGCAGCGATGGCGACGGGTCGAACTGCCCGTCCGTCTATGTGGGCACGTGCGAGCGGCTCGAGCGCGCGATCGTCGTGGCCGGCTGCCGCGACGACAGGGCGGCGTGGATCGTGCACGAGGGTGTCGGGGACGCATCCCCGGCGTGGGCCCCGGAGCGTGTCGACACCCTGCACCTCGCCGACCGGGACTCCGGTGCCACGTACGCCGTCGCGCTGCCCGGCGAGATGGCGCAGGACGACGGCGCCGTGACGTCGCAGCACTCTCTGGGCGGAGCGTCGTACGACGTGTTCGTGCCGCAGGAGGTCGCGGACGGCTGGGGCGCGCGGGTGTCGGGCGCGGAGGTCACCGCCCGCGGTGGGCCGGACGTCCGGGACCGGTTGCGGGCCGTCGTCGTCGCGCACGGCGCCTGGGGAGACGTGCCCGAGCTGCACGACTACCGGCAGGTCGTCACGGTGCGCACCACGGTGTGGAGCGTCGTCGGGGTCGCCGTCGCGGTGTCGCTCCTGACGTACGGCCTGACGACGATCGACCGCGCGCGGGAACGGCGCCGCGGACGCGCCCGGCTCGTGGCCGTCGGTGTCCCGGCCCGGGTGCTGCGACGGGCGCAAGCGCTCGCCGGTGCCCTGCCGCTCGTCGTCGCGGTCGTGATCGGGACCGGCCTCGGCGTCGTGGCGACGGCGGCGTACTCGCACGTCGCCGGTGCCGTCTTCGCGATCGAGCCGACCGTCCTCGCGCTCATGATCACCACCGTGCTCGCGGGAGCGCTGGCCGTCTCGTTCGTGACCCTGCCCCTCACCCGGAGCTCCGTGACGGCGGAGGACCTCCGGCAGGAGTGACGCGGCGCGTTGCGAGCGCCCGCGCGCCGGGCGACGGTGGCGAGCGGAGGTGGTCGCCGTGGCCGACGTGTTCCCCCGGATAGCCCAGGTCGTGCTCGACACGACCGACGCCCGTACCCTCGCGGAGTTCTACCGCGCGCTGTTCGGGCTCGAGTACCGTGCGGGCGACGAGCCGCCACCGGCGGGCGAGCCGGACCCGGCGGGTGCGGACTGGCTCGTGCTGCGCGCCGCGCCGGGCGGGGTGCAGCTCGCGTTCCAGCAGGTCGGCACGCTCCCGCCGTCGACGTGGCCGGACGACGGCGTGCCGCAGCAGCTCCACCTCGACTGCACCGTGCCGGACGTCGCGGAGCTCGACCGGCAGCACGAGCACGCCCTCGCGCTCGGGGCGCGCCTGCTGCACGACCGGTCGGACGACCCGGACGAGCCGCTGCGCGTCTACGCCGACCCGGCCGGGCACCCGTTCTGCGTCTTCGTGGGGTGACGGGGACTGCTCGGCGCATGACCTGGGACCCCCGGGCTGTCGTGGCACCGCGGGCCCGAGTTCGCCCCCGGCCACGGGTCGCGCGATCATGCGTGCATGACCGCGACCCCCCTCACGACCGCCGAGCTCACCGACGTCTACACCGACCTGCACCGGCACCCCGAGCTCGCGTTCGCCGAGCACCGCACCGCCGGCATCGTCGCCGACCGGCTGCGCGGGTGGGGCTACGAGGTCCACGAGGGCGTGGGCGGGACGGGCGTCGCGGGCGTCCTCGCGAACGGCGACGGCCCGCGCGTCCTGCTCCGCGCCGACATGGACGGGCTTCCCGTCACCGAGCGCACCGGCCTGCCGTACGCGTCCACGGACACCGCGACCATGCCCGACGGGCACGAGTCCGGGACGATGCACGCGTGCGGGCACGACGTGCACGTCACGTGCTTGCTCGGCGCCGCCGCCGAGCTCGCCGCCCACCGCGACACCTGGGCCGGCACGCTCGTCGTCGTGTTCCAGCCCGCCGAGGAGGTGGGCGGGGGAGCGCGCGCGATGGTCGCCGACGGCCTCTACGACCGCACGGGGCGACCCGACGTCGTCCTGGGCCAGCACGTCATGCCGCTCCCGGTCGGCGTCGTCAACCTCACGGCCGGGCCCGCGATGGCCGCCTCCGACTCGTTCCGCGTCACCCTGCACGGCAAGGGCGGGCACGGGTCGAGCCCGGAGTCGACGGTCGACCCCGTCGTCATGGCGGCCGCGACCGTCATGCGGCTCCAGGGCGTCGTGTCGCGGGAGGTCGGGGCGGGGGAGTCCGCCGTCGTCACCGTCGGTGCCCTGCGCGCCGGCACCCAGGCGAACATCATCCCCGGCTCGGCCGAGCTGCTCGTCAACGTGCGGTCGTTCACGCCCGACGTCCGCGGCCGGGTCCTGGCCGCGATCCATCGCATCGTCGACGCCGAGGCGGCGGCGTCCGGAGCGCCCGCCGAGCCCGAGTTCGAGGAGGTCTCCACCTTCGACCTCATGGTGAACGACCCCGTCGCCGCAGAGCGCACCCGGGCCGTCCTCGCGCGCACGCTCGACGAGCAGCGCGAGCGCATCGAGTCCGCGGGTGGTCGGCCCGTCGTCGTCGCGCTACCCCCGCTCCCGGGCTCCGAGGACGTCGGCGACCTCGCCACCGCGGCGGGCGTCCCGCTCGTCTACTGGAACCTCGGCGGGTTCGACCCGGCGCTGTTCGCCGCGTTCGACCTCGCGACCGCGACGGGCATGGGCAACCTGCCCGACGGCGTCGCACCGAACCACTCCCCGCTCTTCGCCCCGGTCCCCGAGCCGACGCTCGACCTGGGCGTCGCCCTCCTGGTCGCCGGGGCGCGCGAGTGGCTGGTCGGCGTCCAGCGCGACGTCCGCCCGTGAGCGAGGCGGGTCTGAGGTCAGGCGGTGCGGCGGCGGAGGGCGCCTGGGTGCCTGACGGCGACCGCCCCCTGGTCCTGCCCCTCGCCCGGCGGCGGCCCTTCCTCCTCCTCGTGGGGATCGCACTGGTCGCCGCGGCGGTCCTCGTCGTGCGCCAGGCGGTCCTGTACCCGGATTCGGCGCAGCTCCCCGTCGCGGTCGCGGTCGTGCTCCTGACGCTCGTCGTCGTGTTCCTCGGCGGGCTGGGCGTCGCGACCGTCCGGGCGTATGTGCGGGCGCCGCGACACACCATGACGGTCGGCCGCGACGGCCTGGAGCTCGGTGCCGGCACCCTGCGGCTGGACTGGGGGGACCTGGAGGCCGTCGCGGTCCACGTCGACGCCGTCCGGCCCGCGAGCACCCACCTCATGCCGAAGGGCCCGGCGAGCTCCGTCACCGTCTCGCTCCTGTGGCGCCCGCGCGCCGGGTCCGACGCCGCCGACGACCCGTCGCCCCTCGCGCGCCTCGTGCTCCCCGAGCCGTTCACGCACGAGCGCTTGCTGTCGACCGTCCCGTTCACGGCCGACCTCGACGCCCCCGTCGCACGCGACCTCGACACCGCCCTGCGCCACTTCGCCGGCCCGGCCTACCACCCCCCGGTGCTGCCGAGGTAGACCCGTGGTCGCGCGAGGTAGAACCCTGGTCAGGCGAGATAGAACTGTGGTCGCCGCGAGGCAGGACCCTGGTCATGCCCGACGGCGTGTGGTCGCCTTGGGCGTCGGGGTGGGTGGTGGTGCCGCGTCTACCATCCGCCGCTCGTTCCTCGCGGCTCCCGCCAGGCCCGCCACGACGC
>NZ_JBHXIC010000015.1:0-58198 GCF_042723955.1 Cellulosimicrobium cellulans
ACGCGGCCGCGCCGGGCGGCGACCCCGACCACAGGCCGGCCGTCGAGCTCCCGGACGCCCATCCGCGGTTCGACGACGGCCTCGACCGGCTCTGGACGCCGCACCGGATGGTGTACATCGGCGGCCAGGACAAGCCCGCCGACGACTCGCGCGGTCAGTGCCCGTTCTGCCGCATCCCGGACCGGTCGGACGAGGACGGCCTGATCGTCGCGCGCGGCGAGACCGCGTACGTCGTGCTCAACCTCTACCCGTACAACCCGGGCCACCTCATGGTCGTGCCCTACCGCCACGTGTCCGACTACACGGACCTCACGGAGGCGGAGACGGTCGAGGTCGCGCACCTCACGCAGACCGCGATGCGCGTCGTGCGCGCCGTGTCGGCGCCGGACGGGTTCAACCTCGGCATGAACCAGGGCGCGGTCGCCGGGGCCGGCATCGCCGCCCACCTGCACCAGCACGTCGTGCCGCGCTGGTCGGGCGACGCGAACTTCCTGCCGATCGTCGCGCAGACCAAGGCCGTGCCCGAGCTCCTCGCGGACACGCGGGCGCGGCTCGCCGCGGCGTGGCCGTCCGCCCGACCCGACGTCCCCGCGGAGGGAACCGCCTGATGTTCGGCCGTCTGCGCGCGCTCACCACGCGCCTGTTCACCCCGCTCGCCGCGCTGCTGCTCCGCCTCGGCGTGAGCCCGGACGCGGTGACGGTCGCCGGTACCCTCGGCGTCGTCGTCGGCGCCCTGTGGCTCTTCCCGACGGGCCACCTGTTCGCCGGGGTCATGGTCGTCATGGTCTGCGCCTTCGCCGACGTGCTCGACGGCGTCATGGCGCGCCGCGCCGGCCGGTCCGGCCCGTGGGGCGCGTTCCTCGACTCGACGCTCGACCGGCTCGCCGACGCCGCCGTGTTCGTGGGTCTCACGCTGTGGTTCGTGCGCGCCGACGACCCGCGCCTGACGCCGGACCTCGCCGCCTGGGGGACCGGCGTCGCGCTCGCGTGCCTCGCGCTCGGCGCGGTCGTGCCCTACGCGCGCGCCCGGGCCGAGAGCGTCGGCATGACCGCGCAGGTCGGGATCGCCGAGCGCGCCGACCGGCTCGTCGCCGCGCTCGTCGCCGCCGGGATCGTGGGGCTGGGGGTGCCGCCCGTCGTGCTCGTCGTCGTCCTGGGGGTGCTCGCCCTCGCGAGCGCGGTCACGGTCGTGCAGCGCGTGGCCACCGTGCGCCGCCAGGCGCTCGCGCTCGTGGCCACGCACCCCGAGGAGAAGGAGGACGGTCGCTGATGGCCCTCGACGCCGGCAAGGCGTTCACGTTCGCCTGGCGCAACGCGCGCAAGGTCCCCCAACCGGTCCTGCGCGGGTTGTTCAGCGCGATCGCCGACGTGACGTGGCTCCTGCACGGCGGGGGAGTGCGCCAGCTCGAGCGCAACCTCGCGCGCGTGCGTCCCGACCTCTCCCCGCGCGCCCTGCGACGCCTGTCGCGCGCCGGGATGCGCTCCTACATGCGCTACTACCGCGAGGCCTTCACGCTGCCCGCCTGGACCCCCGAGCGCGTCCGAGCCCGGGTGCGGGTCGTCGGGCTCGACAACCTCGCGCGCCACCTCGACGGCGACCGGAGCCCGGTGCTCGCGCTGTCGCACCAGGGCAACTGGGACCTCGCCGGTGCGTACGCGACGCCGAACATCGCGCCCGTGCTCACCGTCGCGGAGCGGCTGAAGCCTGACGAGGTGTTCGAGGAGTTCCTCGCGTTCCGGAACTCGATCGGCCTGGAGATCCTCGCGCTCGGCGACGGCGACGTCTTCCGCGACCTCGTCCGCGGCGCGAGCCGGCCGGGCAAGATCATCCCGCTGCTCGCCGACCGCGACCTCACCCACCGCGGCGTGGAGGTCGACCTGTTCGGCCACCGCGCCCGCGTCGCGGCGGGGCCCGCGGCGCTCGCCGTGAGCACCGGGACGCCGCTGGTCCCGGCCGGGATCTACTACGAGCGGCTGCGGGGCGCACGACGCCGCGCGGCGGGCTCGCCGTGGGGCCTCGTCATCCGCTTCTTCCCCCGCGTGGAGATCGCGCAGGACGTCCCGCGCTCCGAGCAGGTCGCGCGGGCGACCCAGGGCTGGGTGGACGCGCTGAGCGTCGCGATCCGCGAGCGCCCCGAGGACTGGCACATGCTCCAGAAGGTGTTCGTCGACGACCTCGACCCCGCGCGCTACGCCCGGACCCGGGCCGCCGCGGGCGAGCCGGGCGCGGAGCGTGCCGTATGAGCCTGCGCGTGGGCATCGTGTGCCCCTACTCCTTCGACGCCCCGGGCGGGGTCCAGTTCCACGTGCGCGACCTGGCCGAGGCGCTCATGGCCCAGGGCCACGAGGTCTCCGTCCTCGCCCCGGCCGACGACGACACGCCCGTGCCGGACTATCTGACGCCCGCCGGGGGCGCGGTCCCGGTCCGGTACAACGGCTCGGTCGCGCGCGTGACGTTCGGTCCGCGCACCGCAGGCCGGGTCCGGCGCTGGCTCGAGGCGGGCCGGTTCGACGTGCTCCACATCCACGAGCCCGTGAACCCGTCGCTGAGCATGGTCGCGCTGTGGATCGCCCAGGGCCCGATCGTCGGGACGTTCCACACCTCGATCGTGCGCTCGCGCGCGCTCCAGGTCGCGTACCCGCTCGTCCGGCAGAGCCTGGAGAAGATCGACGCCCGCATCGCCGTCTCGGAGGACGCGCGGCGCACGCTCGTCGACCACCTCGGTGGGGACGCCGTCGTCATCCCCAACGGGGTGTACGTCGACACGTTCGAGTCCGCGCCCGCGAACCCCGCGTGGCAGGGCACGCCCTACGCGCCGACCATCGGCTTCCTCGGCCGCCTGGACGAGCCGCGCAAGGGCTTGCCGGTGCTCGCCGCGGCGATCCCGGCGATCCTCGCGAAGGTCCCCGGCGCACGGTTCCTCGTCGCGGGCCGCGGCGACGACGGCCGCGAGGCCGCGATCGAGGCGCTGGGGGAGCACGCCGCGTCGGTCGAGTTCCTCGGCGGCGTGAGCGACGAGGACAAGGCGAGCATGCTCGCGTCCGTCGACCTCTACATCGCGCCGCAGACCGGGGGCGAGAGCTTCGGCATCGTGCTCGTCGAGGCGATGAGCGCCGGCGCGTGCGTGGTCGCGAGCGACCTCGGCGCGTTCCGGCGTGTGCTCGACGACGGCGCGGCCGGGGCGCTGTTCGCGGTGGGCGACCCGGACGCGCTCGCCGCCGCCGTGCTCGACGTGCTCGCCGACCCGACGCGGCGCGACGCCTACCGGGCCCGGGCGAGCGAGTTCGTCCGCCGCTTCGACTGGTCCGCCGTGACCGCCCAGGTGCTCGCCGTCTACGAGACCGTGCTCGCGGCGTCCGAGGCGGTCATCCCGGTCCACGAGGACCCGCGCTCGCGCCGGGGCGGACGCCTCCTGGGCCGAGCGCGTGACGACGAGGGAGGCCGCCCGTGACCTGGTCCGAGATCACCGTCCTCGTCCTCGTGGTCGCGGCGCTGGTGGCGTGGCTCCTGTGGGTCGCCGCGTCGCGGCTCGACCGGCTGCACCGCAAGGTGATGGCCTCGCGCCTGGCGCTCGACGCGCAGCTCGTGCGCCGCGCGTCGGCCGCCGTCGACCTGGCGGCCTCCGGCGAGCTCGACCCGGCCAGCTCGATCCTCGTCGCCGAGGCGGCGCACGCCGTCCTCGACGACGACGACGACACGAGCCGGCTCGCCGACCAGGTGCCCGGTCTCGCAGGGGCCGAGGGGCCGCGCCCCCGGCGGCTCCTCGGCGGCATGGCCGAGTCGCGCGCCCTCGCCGAGAGCGACCTCACGGCCACGCTCCGCTCGGCCCTCGAGGACGCCGACGACATCGCCGAGCTGCGGTCCGGGTCCGCCGGCGACGAGCTGCTCGGCTCGCTCTCCGCCGCCTGGTACCGCGCGCAGCTCGCGCGCCGGTTCCACAACGAGGCCGTCGCCCAGGCGCAGCGCGTGCGGCGCAAGTGGTGGGTGCGGCTGTTCCACCTCGCCGGGCACGCGCCGATGCCCGCGACGGTCGAGCTCGACGACGCCGCGCCTGACGTCCTCGTGCGCCCCGCCGCGTCGGCGGGCACGCCGGACTGACGCTCTGCGGGCCGCCGGCGGCGCTCTGCGCGCGGGCTCGGGGCAGGCTCGGGGCCGGGGTCGGGTGGACGCCCCGGCGATAGGATGGGAGCGCGTGGGAGCATGTGCCGTCGAGCCTGTTCGACGGCGTCCCGTGCGCGTGCGCGCGACGTTCCCCTGACCTGAAGGTGTGAGGTACCGGTGACCAACGTGGCCGACCAGAACGTCCCTGCCGAGAGCGCCCCGGGCGCCGCGACCGCGGAGGGCGCCGGCGCCGTCGGCACCGCCAAGGTCAAGCGCGGGATGGCCGAGATGCTCAAGGGCGGCGTCATCATGGACGTCGTCACGCCCGAGCAGGCGAAGATCGCCGAGGACGCCGGCGCGGTCGCGGTCATGGCCCTCGAGCGCGTGCCCGCGGACATCCGCGCCCAGGGCGGCGTCTCGCGCATGTCCGACCCCGACATGATCGACGGGATCATCGAGGCCGTCTCGATCCCCGTGATGGCGAAGGCCCGCATCGGCCACTTCGTCGAGGCGCAGGTGCTCCAGTCGCTCGGCGTGGACTACGTCGACGAGTCCGAGGTGCTCACGCCGGCCGACTACGCCAACCACATCGACAAGTGGCAGTTCACCGTCCCGTTCGTGTGCGGGGCGACCAACCTCGGCGAGGCGCTGCGCCGCATCACCGAGGGCGCAGCGATGATCCGCTCGAAGGGCGAGGCCGGCACGGGCGACGTCTCCAACGCCACGACGCACATGCGCACCATCCGCGCCGAGATCCGCCGCCTCACCTCGCTCCCGGAGGACGAGCTGTTCGTCGCGGCCAAGGAGCTCCAGGCGCCGTACGAGCTCGTCAAGGAGATCGCCGCGACGGGCAAGCTTCCCGTCGTCATGTTCACCGCCGGCGGCATCGCGACGCCGGCCGACGCCGCGATGATGATGCAGCTCGGTGCCGAGGGCGTGTTCGTCGGCTCGGGCATCTTCAAGTCCGGCAACCCGGAGCAGCGCGCCGCCGCGATCGTCAAGGCGACGACGTTCTACGACGACCCCGACGTGATCGCGAAGGTCTCGCGCGGCCTGGGCGAGGCGATGGTCGGCATCAACGTCGACGACATCCCCGTACCGCACCGCCTCGCTGAGCGCGGCTGGTGACAGAGCGTCCCTCGGCACAGCCGTCCGTCGTCGTGCCGGCGACGGACGGCTGAGCCGTCGTGACCGAGGCCGCCGGAGCGCCGTCGTCCCTGGGCCCCGACTGGGTCCTCGGGGACGACGGTCTCTACTTCCGCCGGGGCGCGCGCGTCCTGCTCCTGGACGACGCCGACCGGATCCTCCTCGCCCGCGGGCACGACGTCGACCAGCCCGACCGCTCGTGGTGGTTCACCATCGGCGGTGGCGTCGACCCCGGTGAGAGCGACCGTGACGCCGCGCTGCGCGAGGTCCGCGAGGAGACCGGGATCCGGCTCGACCCGGGCGCGCTCGTCGGGCCGGTCTACACGCGCAGCGCGATCTTCGACTTCTACCGCCAGCACTGCCGCCAGGACGAGGTGCTCTTCCTCGCGCGCGTCGACGACGCCGCAGGCGGTCGCGGGGACGCCGCCGCCCTGAGCAGGGACGGGTGGACCGACGTCGAGCTCGACGTCGTCGACGAGATGCGCTGGTGGTCGCTCGACGACCTGCGCGGTGTCGAGATCGAGGTCTTCCCCGAGGGACTGCCCGACCTGGTCGCGCCGCTGCTCGCGGGATGGGACGGCGTGACGCACCACCTGGGGATCGCGCGCGAGGACTGAGCCGGCGCGGCTCGTCCTGCGCGGACGGGCGCGGCCGCGCCTACGGCCGGCGGGCGACGACGCGCCACACGATCCCGCCGACGAGGAGCCCCAGCCCGAGGATCACCCCGCCGATCGCGACGAACCACAGCAGGATCGTGCCGCCGACGGTCGCGAAGAACTCGCCGAACCTCCACCCCTCCGTGACGACGAACGTCGCCCCGGGCGAGGCGTCGCCCTGCGCGACGGTCACCGTGCAGGTCTGGGCCGACGCCGAGGTCACCTCGGCCACGGTCGTCGCCTCGTGCGAGCCGAAGCCGGAGCTCCCCGAGACGGACGGCGCGCGTACCTCGAGGTCGCCGTCCGGGCACGAGACGGTGACGTCGCCCGTCTCGAAGCCCTCGGCGCCGATCGGCACGACCGCCCACACGCTGTACGGCTGGCCGTCCGACAGCGTGACGTCCGCCTCGCCCGGGACGTCGCCGGAGGCGAGGGCGGCCGAGCCGGGGGCGCCGGTCCCGTCGACCACGCCCGTGGGCAGCGCCCGCACGAAGGTCGTGACACCGAGGACGCCCGCGACGAGCGCGACCACGAGCAGGACCGCGCCGACCACGATCAGGACCGTCGCGCCGCGCGTGCTCCGCGGCGGACGGGGCGGGAGGCCGGGGTACGGGGTCGAGGGCCCGGGGTACCCGGACGGCGGCCGCGCGGGGTAGGACGGTGTGGGTCCGGTGCCGGGCGGAGTGGTCACGACGGCGAGGCTAGCAACAGCCCGGGACAAGCCGCGGGCGCAGACGGACGTATCATTCCCGTTCGTGACGATCACGATCGGAGTCCTGGCCCTGCAGGGCGACGTGCGCGAGCATCGCGCCGCGCTCGAGGCGGCGGGTGCCCGCACGGTCGGCGTACGGCGTCCCGAGGAGCTCGCCGCGGTCGACGGGCTGGTGCTCCCCGGGGGCGAGTCGACCACCATCGACAAGCTCCTGCGCATCTTCGAGCTCGACGAGCCGCTGCGCGCCCGCATCGCCGAGGGCCTGCCGGTCTACGGCTCGTGCGCCGGCATGATCCTGCTGGCCGACCGCATCCTCGGCGGTACCGCGGACCAGCGGACCCTCGGCGGGCTCGACGTGACGGTCCGGCGCAACGCGTTCGGCCGGCAGGTCGACTCGTTCGAGACCGACCTCGCGTTCGCCGGCCTGGCCGCGCAGGACGGCGGTCGCACCGGGGCCGAGAGGGCGGGCGCCGTGCACGCGGTGTTCATCCGCGCGCCGTGGGTCGAGGAGGTCGGACCGGGGGTCGAGGTGCTCGCACGCATTCCCGACCACGAGGCGCCCGGCATCCCCGCGGCCGCCGCCGGTAGGATCGTCGCAGTCCAGCAGGGATCGCTGCTCGCCACCTCGTTCCACCCGGAGATCTCCGGGGACGCGCGCGTGCACGAGCTGTTCGTCAGAATCGCGAAGGGGTAGGAACGCATGTCAGGGCATTCCAAGTGGGCCACGACCAAGCACAAGAAGGCGGCCATCGACGCCAAGCGCGGCAAGCTCTTCGCGAAGCTCATCAAGAACATCGAGGTCGCGGCGCGCACGGGCGGCGGTGATCCCGCGGGCAACCCGACGCTGTTCGACGCCATCCAGAAGGCGAAGAAGTCGTCGGTCCCCAACGACAACATCGACCGCGCCGTCAAGCGCGGGTCCGGCACGGGTGCCGACGCCGTCGACTACCAGACGATCATGTACGAGGGCTACGGCCCCAACGGCATCGCGGTCCTCGTCGAGTGCCTCACCGACAACAAGAACCGGGCGGCCTCCGAGGTCCGCCTCGCGTTCAGCCGCAACGGCGGCAACCTCGCCGACCCGGGCTCGGTGTCGTACCTCTTCTCGCGCAAGGGCCTCGTCGTCGTGCCGAAGGCGGACGGCGTGACCGAGGACGACGTCATGCTCGCCGCGCTCGAGGCGGGCGCCGAGGAGGTCACCGACTCCGGCGAGGTCATCGAGGTGCTGTCCGAGGCGAGCGACCTCGTCGCCGTGCGCACCGCGATCCAGGAGGCGGGCCTCGAGTACGACTCCGCCGACTCGATCTGGCACCCGTCGATGGAGGTCGAGGTCGACGCCGACGGGGCGCGCAAGATCCTGCGCCTCATCGACGCGCTCGAGGACAGCGACGACGTGCAGAACGTCTACGCGAACTTCGACGCGTCGGACGAGGTCATGGCGGAGCTCGAGAACGACGACTGATCCGGCGCAGCTCGCGTCCGGGTGGTCGGGTCGCGGTGCGGCCGGGAGGTCGGTGCGCGGTCTACCATCCGCGGCGCTCGTGCCTCGCGCCGCTCCCGCCAGGCCCGCCACGACCGCGCACCGACCTCCCGGCCCCACCGCTGGCTGGTCCGTCGCCGGCCCGCGTGGCACGGCCGGTCCGTGCCGTTCACGTGAAAGGGTCGGGGGGTGCGCGTTCTCGGAGTGGATCCTGGTCTGACCCGGTGCGGTGTCGGGGTGGTGGACTCCGCGCGGGGGCGGCGGGCCGAGCTCGTGGCCGTCGGCGTGATCCGGACGGACCCGGAGCTGAGCGTGGACCTGCGGCTGCTGCGGGTCGCGGAGCGGCTCGACGCGTGGCTCGACGAGCACGTGCCCGACGTCGTCGCGGTCGAGCGGGTGTTCGCGCAGCACAACGTCGGGACGGTCATGGGCACCGCGCAGGCCGCGGGGATCGCGATGGTCGGGGCGGCGAAGCGGGGCGTCCCCGTCGCGCTGCACACGCCGTCCGAGGTCAAGGCCGCGGTCACCGGGAGCGGGCGCGCGGGCAAGGAGCAGGTCCAGCGCATGGTCGCGAGCATCCTGGGCCTCGCCGAGCCGCCGAGGCCCGCCGACGCCGCCGACGCGCTCGCGCTCGCCATCTGCCACCTGTGGCGCCCGTCGGGTGCGCTCCAGGGCGGCGAGCGGAACGAGCTGACCCCGGCGCAGCGCGCCTGGGCCGCAGCGGAGCACGCGGCGAAGGGCCGGCGGGCACCGCGCTGACGGCCCCCCGTGTCGGTCGACCGGGGCGTGGGCGCACCTTGCTAGAGTGACCGCGGTCGTACGGGTGTTCGACGCACTGCTCGGACGTGTCGTCCGACACCGGTCGCCGGGCCTGGCGGACCATCGGACCAGGTCGGCTGCTGCCGACCAGGAGAGGAGCCTGGGTGATCGCGTCGCTGAGCGGAGTCGTGGCGAGCGTCCAGCTCGACCGCACCGTGCTCGAGGTCGGGGGAGTGGGTTACCTCGTGCACGCCACGCCGGCCACGCTCGCGGGCCTGCGCGTCGGGGAGGACGCCCGGCTCGCGACGAGCCTCGTGGTCCGCGAGGACTCGTTCACCCTCTACGGGTTCGCCGACGACGACGAGCGGATCGTCTTCGAGACCGTCCAGACCGTCAGTGGCGTCGGGCCGCGGCTCGCGCTCGCGATGCTCGCCGTGCACACGCCTGACGCGTTGCGCCGCGCCGTGGCCGGCGCCGACATCGCGGCCCTCGTGCGCGTCCCCGGCATCGGGAACAAGGGCGCGCAGCGGATCGCGCTCGAGCTGGGCGACAAGCTCGGGCCGCCCACCGGTGCCGACGCGCCCGAGGCCGGCGCGAGCGCCGTCGGGACCGGGCCGCGTCAGGTCGACGACCGACGCGACCAGGTGGTCGAGGCGCTCGTGGGCCTCGGCTGGAACCTCAAGGCCGCGGACGACGCCGTCTCCACCGTGCTCGCCGAGGCGGGCGTCGACGTCGTCGAGGCGCCCGACGTGGCCGGCGCGCTGCGCGCCGCGCTGCGCGTCCTCGGCGGACCGAGGGGCTGACCGTGGCGAACTTCGACCAGGTGGGCGTGGACGGGTTCTCTGGGGACGGGACGTTCTCGTCCGAGCGCATCGTCGCGGCCGGCGCGGACGACCTGGAGCGGGCCGCCGAGGCGGCGCTGCGCCCCCGACGGCTCGAGGAGTTCGTCGGGCAGGCCGTGGTGCGCGACCAGCTCTCCCTCGTGCTCCAGGCCGCGCTCGCGCGGGGGAGCTCACCCGACCACGTGCTCCTGTCGGGGCCCCCCGGGCTGGGCAAGACGACGCTCGCCATGATCATCGCGGCCGAGCTCGGCACGTCGCTGCGCGTGACGTCCGGCCCGGCGATCCAGCACGCGGGAGACCTCGCCGCCGTCCTGTCCTCGCTCGAGGAGGGCGAGGTGCTGTTCATCGACGAGATCCACCGCCTCGCCCGCCCGGCGGAGGAGCTCCTCTACATGGCCATGGAGGACTTCCGGGTCGACGTCGTCGTGGGCAAGGGAGCGGGGGCGAGCGCGATCCCGCTCTCGCTGCCGCCCTTCACGGCGGTCGGTGCCACGACGCGCGCCGGCCTCCTGCCCGCCCCGCTGCGCGACCGGTTCGGGTTCACGGGGCACCTCGACTTCTACTCGAGCGAGGAGCTCGAGCGCGTGCTCTCCCGGTCCGCGGGGCTGCTCGGCGTGACGCTCGACCCGGACGCCGCGCGCGAGATCGCCGGCCGCTCGCGCGGCACGCCGCGCATCGCCAACCGCCTGCTGCGGCGCGTGCGCGACTGGGCCCAGGTCCGCGGCGACGGGAGCATGGACCTCGCCGCCGCGCGTGCGGCGCTCGAGGTGTACGAGGTCGACCCGATCGGTCTGGACCGGCTCGACCGCGCGGTCCTCACCGCGCTGTGCACGCGGTTCAACGGCGGGCCGGTCGGGCTGACGACGCTCGCCGTGACGGTGGGCGAGGAAGCCGAGACGGTCGAGACGGTCGCCGAGCCGTACCTCGTGCGCGAGGGGCTGATCGGGCGGACGCCCCGCGGACGCGTCGCGACGCCGGCCGCGTGGGCCCACCTGGGCCTCACCCCGCCGCGCGAGGGCGGCACCCTGTTCGACGCCTGAGGGGCGCGGGCGGCGACGGTCTGCGCACGTCCTCGTGACGGCGGTCACAGGCGCTCCGAACGTGGTCCTAGAATGGTCGGGACCCGAGCGGGCGGAACTCCGCGGCGAGACGGCTCGTTGGTGAACCGTGCGCGCACGCCTAGACTGCGCGCAGATCCCGCACAGAACAGGACACGAGACTCCGTCATGGATATCAGCTTCATCCTCATCCTCGCCCTCGCGGCGGGTGCGATGTTCCTCATGACCAGCCGCACCCGCAAGCAGCAGCGCGAGGCCCAGAACTTCCGGGCGAACCTCGCCCCCGGGCAGGAGGTGATGACGGGCTCGGGCATGTTCGGCACGATCGTCGACGTCGACGAGGAGGCCGACGTCGTCACCATCGAGTCGACGCCGGGCAACCAGTCCCGGTGGCTGCGCGCCGCGATCGCGAAGCTCGTCGAGCCCCCGGTCGAGGAGACCGAGGAGACGGCGGACGACGCACCCGAGGACGCGGCCGAGTACGGCACCGCAGGTGCCGACACCGGGACCACGAAGGGCGACGTCGACGACCTCGTCGTGCCCGACGACCTCTCCGGTCTGACCGACGACCGGTCCGAGAAGGACCGCGGACGCCGGGACGACGGCACCGACATCAAGTGACCCTATGCCGGTCGCTGCCGCGCCCGGCCTGACGCGGTGGGCCGCGAGGCCCACCGCACACGCACGAGAAGAGACGGACAGTTGGCCACCAGCAGCACACGAGCGAGGCCCGTACGGACCCTCGTCACCCTGGGAATCCTCATCGTCGTCCTCTTCGGGTCCCTCTTCGCGGGCACGAAGCTCGACCCGAAGACCGAGGACAACCCGGGCGGGGCGAGCCTGACCCCGGGCCTCGCGCTCGATCTCGAGGGTGGCACGCAGATCATCCTGCAGCCGGTCACCACCGACGGCTCGCAGCCGACGGCCGAGGACATCAACCAGGCGATCAACGTCATCCGCCAGCGCATCGACGCGCAGGGCGTGTCCGAGGCGGAGATCACGAGCCAGGGACAGAACAACATCGTCGTCGGGATCCCCGGGCAGCCGTCCCAGGAGACGATCGACCTCGTCAGCACCTCCGCACAGATGCGGTTCCGGCCGGTGCTCACGGTGGGCATGCCGACCGCGACCCCGGCCGACGAGGCGACCGACGCGGCTGCGGGCGACGACGTCGCGGCCGAGGAGGCGCCCGACGCGACGGAGTCCGCCGACGCCACCGAGGGCGCGGACGCGACCTCCGAGGAGTCGGGAGACCCGGCCGCCGACGAGGCGACGGACGCTCCGGCGGACGACGCCACGACCGAGCCAGCCGAGGAGGCGACGCGTCCGGAGAACCCGAGCGACCTTGCCCAGATCACGCCCGAGCTGCAGGAGCAGTTCGACGCGCTCGACTGCACGCTCCCGGAGAACCTCGTCGGCGGAGACAGCGGTCCGACCGACAGTGCGTTCGTCGCGTGTGCCGACGACGGCTCGGCCAAGTACATCCTCGGCCCGGTCGAGGTCGAGGGCACGGACATCTCCAACGCGAACTCGGGTCTGCGCGTCGGACAGAACGGCGTCGTCACCAACGAGTGGGTCGTCAACATCGAGTTCGACTCCGCTGGCACGCAGGAGTTCCGCGAGGTCACGACGCGTCTCACGTCGCTGCCGTCCCCGCAGAACCAGTTCGCGATGGTGCTCGACGGGCTCGTCATCTCTGCGCCCGTCTCGCAGGTCGTCATCCCCGACGGCAAGGCAGAGATCTCGGGCAACTTCACGCGCGACAGCGCCGCGACGCTCGCCAACCAGCTCAACTTCGGTTCGCTGCCCCTCACGTTCGAGGTGCAGAGCCAGGAGCAGATCTCCGCGACGCTCGGGTCCGAGCAGCTCGAGAAGGGCCTCCTCGCCGGCGCGATCGGCATGCTCCTGGTCGTCATCTACTCGCTCTTCCAGTACCGGACGCTGGGGCTCGTGACCGTCGCGTCGCTCGGCATCGCGGCCATCATCACGTTCGGCGTCATCTCGGTCCTGTCGTGGACGATCGGGTACCGGCTGTCGCTCGCCGGCGTCGCGGGGCTCATCGTCGCGATCGGTATCACCGCGGACTCGTTCATCGTGTACTTCGAACGCATCCGCGACGAGCTGCGCGACGGCCGGACGCTGAACTCGGCGGTCGAGAAGGGCTGGCAGCGTGCGCGCCGCACGATCCTCGCCTCGGACGCCGTGAACTTCGTCGCCGCGATCGTCCTGTACTACCTGGCGGTCGGTGGCGTGCGAGGGTTCGCCTTCACGCTCGGTCTGACGACGCTCGTCGACCTCGTCGTGGTGTTCCTCTTCACGCACCCGCTGATGCAGCTGCTCGCCAGGACGAAGTTCTTCGCGAACGGGCACCCGGCCTCGGGGCTCGATCCTCGGCGCCTGGGCGTGCGGGCCGCACGCTACGCGGGCCGTGGTCGCGTCGTCGGCGCGACCGCCACGGAGTCCGTGCCGGAGACCGCAGCGGATCCCGAGGACGCGCCGGTGACGGACGCCCCGGAGCCCACGCGCGCGGCGCCGGTACGGGAGACCGTCGGCGCCGGCGTGGGCCGCGCCGACGGGCCGCGCATGACCATCGCCGAACGCCGGGCTGCCGAGCGGCGTGCCGCCGCGGCGCCCGGCGACGAGGGGTCTCCCGCCGCTGAAGCGACGGGCGACGAGAACGAGGAGAAGCACTGATGGCCAGCGGTTTCGCCCAGTGGGGCAACGACCTGTACACGGGCCGCCGGTCCTACGCCATCGTCGCGAAGCGACGGGTCTACTTCCTGGTGGCGGTCGTCCTGGTCGTCCTCTCGCTCGGGGTCATCGGCATCCGGATGGCGGGTGACGGCCTCAACCTCGGGATCGAGTTCCGTGGCGGGTCCGAGTTCACGGTCTCCGGCGTGTCGGACACGTCGCAGCAGCCGGCGCTCGACGCCGTCGCAGCGGTCGCGCCCGAGGAGGTGCCGCGCGTCACCTCGGTGGGCTCGAGCACGGTCCGGGTCCAGACCGCCCAGCTCAGCAACGAGCAGGTCGAGCAGGTCGCCACCGAGCTCGCTGACGCCTACGGCGTGGCGACGGGCGAGGTGACGAGCTCCTACATCGGCCCGACCTGGGGCAAGGACGTCTCGCAGAAGGCCGTCGTCGGTCTCGTCGTCTTCCTGCTCCTCGTCAGCCTGGTCATGACGATCTACTTCCGGAACTGGCGCATGGCGCTCGCCGCGGTGATCGCGCTGTTCCACGACCTGGTCGTCACGGTCGGCATCTACGCGCTGATCGGGTGGGAGATCACCCCGGCGACCGTGATCGGGCTCCTGACGATCCTCGCGTACTCGATCTACGACACGGTCGTGGTGTTCGACAAGGTGCGGGAGAACACGACGGGCATCCTCGACCAGACGCGCAGCACGTACGCCGAGCGGGCGAACCTGGCGATCAACCAGACGCTGGTGCGCTCGATCAACACCTCGGTCGTCGCGCTCCTCCCGGTCGCGGGCATCCTCTTCATCGGTGCGTTCCTCCTCGGCGCGGGCACGCTGCGCGACATCGCGCTCGCGCTGTTCGTCGGCATGGGCGTGGGCGCGTACTCGTCGGTCTACCTCGCGACGCCGCTCGAGGTCACCCTGCGCGAGCGCGAGAAGCCGATCCGGGACCACACCGCGAAGGTGCTCGCGCTGCGTGCCGAGCGCGTCGAGACGGCGGGCGACGACGAGGACGCCGCGCTCGCGGCGGCCGGCGTCGGGGCGGGTCAGCGCCAGCTCCAGCCGGGGGAGCACCTGGGCAACAAGGCGCAGCCGCGCCGCCGTCGGCCACGATGACCGACGCGCACCACCCGCCGACCGGCGAGGTGGACGGCCTGCGGGCCGTCGGCCTCGCCGGTCTCGGCGCGCAGCGGGCCTCCCGCGTGCTCGAGCTCGTCCGCGCCGTGCCCGACTACCCGGGGCCCGGCATCACGTTCCGCGACATCACCGGTCTCCTCGCCGACGGCGAGGCCTTCGGTCACGTCGTCGAGGCGCTCGGCGACGTCGCGCGCGCGGCGGGCGGGATCGACCTCGTCGCGGGCATGGAGGCGCGCGGGTTCCTCATCGGCGCGCCGCTCGCGACGCACCTGGGCGTCGGCTTCGTGCCGCTGCGCAAGGCGGGCAAGCTGCCGCCGCCCACCGACGCCGTGACGTACGACCTCGAGTACGGCACCGCGACCATCGAGCTGCGCTCGGGAACACTGCCGACCGGTGCGCGTGTTCTCGTGGTGGACGACGTGCTCGCGACCGGGGGCACGGCGGCCGCGGGCGCCGAGCTCGTCGAGCGCGGGGGAGGCGTCGTCGTCGGCCTCGCGTTCCTCATGGAGCTCGAGGGCCTGGGCGGCCGTGAGCGGCTCGCGGGCCGCGACGTGACCACGCTGGTCCACGTCGAGTCGTAGGATTGCCACTCCGGTCGTCTCGGCTGGTCGTCGGCGCGGTGTCGGCGACCGCCGCCCTGCGGAAGGAGGCGCGCATGAGCGAGAACACCCGGACCTCGCGCGCCCCGGAGAAGCCGGGGTCGCAGCCTGGCCCCGGGCCGGGCGGTTCCGGCGGGCGCGGGGTGCGGTCGCGCCTCGTGCGCTTCGGCGCCCGGCCGAACGCCGGCAGCCCCGCGCTCGAGCCGGTTCTCCAGGCCGTCCGCACCAACCACCCCCGGACCGACCTCACGGTCATCGAGCGCGCCTACGAGACGGCGGAGCGCGCGCACCGCGGGCAGCTGCGCAAGAGCGGCGACCCGTACATCACGCACCCGGTCGCCGTCGCGACGATCCTCGCCGAGCTCGGCTTCGACGGGTCGACGCTCGCCGCCGCGCTGCTGCACGACACGGTCGAGGACACCGACTACTCGCTCGCGCAGCTCACCGAGGAGTACGGCGAGGAGATCGCCATGCTCGTCGACGGCGTGACCAAGCTCGACAAGGTGACGTACGGGGACGCCGCGCAGGCCGAGACCGTGCGCAAGATGGTCGTCGCGATGGCCCGCGACATCCGCGTGCTCGTCATCAAGCTCGCCGACCGGTTGCACAACGCGCGCACCTGGAAGTACGTCTCGTCGTCGTCGGCGGGTCGCAAGGCGCGCGAGACGCTCGAGATCTACGCGCCGCTCGCGCACCGCCTCGGCATGAACACGATCAAGTGGGAGCTCGAGGACCTCTCGTTCCAGGCCCTGTACCCCAAGGTCTACGACGAGATCGTGCACCTCGTGGCCGAGCGGGCACCCGCGCGCGAGGAGTACCTCGCGGTCGTGCGCGAGCAGGTCACGGCCGACCTGCGCAGCGCGAAGATCAAGGCGACGGTGACCGGGCGGCCCAAGCACTACTACTCGATCTACCAGAAGATGATCGTGCGTGGGCACGACTTCGCGGAGATCTACGACCTCGTCGGTGCGCGCGTCCTCGTGGACAGCGTCCGGGACTGCTACGCGGCGCTCGGCGCGCTGCACGCGCGGTGGAACCCCGTGCCCGGGCGGTTCAAGGACTACATCGCGATGCCGAAGTTCAACATGTACCAGTCGCTGCACACGACGGTCATCGGGCCCGGCGGCAAGCCCGTCGAGATCCAGATCCGCACGCACGAGATGCACCGGCGCGCGGAGTACGGCGTCGCGGCGCACTGGAAGTACAAGGAGACCGCGAGGTCGGGCGGGAAGACCGCGAAGGACGACACCGCGGCGAGTGACATGCGCTGGCTGCGCCAGCTCGTCGACTGGCAGCGCGAGACGGCGGACCCCGCGGAGTTCCTCGACTCGTTGCGGTTCGAGATCGGCGGCGCGGAGGTCTACGTCTTCACGCCCAAGGGCGACGTCATGGCGCTGCCCGCGGGCTCGACCCCGGTCGACTTCGCCTACGCCGTGCACACCGAGGTCGGGCACCGGACCATGGGCGCGCGCGTCAACGGGCGCCTCGTGCCGCTCGACTCGACGCTGGAGAACGGCGACTCGGTCGACGTCCTCACCTCGAAGTCCGAGAACGCGGGACCGAGCCGCGACTGGCTCGCGTTCGTCAAGAGCCCCCGCGCCCGCAACAAGATCCGGCAGTGGTTCTCCAAGGAGCGCCGCGAGGAGGCCGTCGAGCACGGCAAGGATGCGATCGCCAAGGCGATGCGCAAGCAGAACCTTCCGATCCAGCGCCTGTTGTCGCACGAGTCGCTCGTCGCGCTCGCCAACGAGCTCCGCTTCGCCGACGTCACGGCGCTGTACGCCGCGATCGGCGAGGGTCAGGTGTCGGCGGCGAACGTCGTCTCCAAGCTCGTCCAGGCGATGGGCGGCGAGGAGGGCACGGTCGAGGACGTCGCGGAGACGGCGCGCCCCGGGCACACCGCGCGGCGCGTGCGCACGGGCGACCCGGGCGTCATGGTCAAGGGCGTCGACGACATCTGGGTCAAGCTCGCCAAGTGCTGCACTCCCGTCCCCGGCGACGAGATCATCGGCTTCATCACGCGCGGCCAGGGCGTGAGCGTCCACCGAGCGGACTGCGGCAACGTCGTCGGGCTGCGCAGCCAGCCCGAGCGCATCGTCGACGTCTCGTGGACGACGGGGAGCAACGCGATGTTCCTCGTGCAGATCCAGGTCGAGGCGCTCGACCGCGCGCGCCTGCTGTCCGACGTCACGCGCGTCCTGTCGGACAACCACGTGAACATCCTCTCGGCCACCGTGTCGACGTCGAACGACCGCGTCGCGCTGTCCCGCTTCGTCTTCGAGATGGCCGAGCCGGCGCACCTCGCCCAGGTGCTGAGCGCGGTCCGCAAGGTCGACGGCGTGTTCGACGTCTACCGCATCACCGGGACGAAGGCCGCCGAGGCGCAGCTCCCGGCCTGAGCCGTCGCGCACGCGCGCCGGGGCGACAGCGGGTCGGTGCCGCCGGACGTGTCGTCGTGCCGCGCGCAGCGGCCGGTGGCAGCATCGGCACATGGACCTGCCCGTCATGCCCCCCGTGCTGCCCATGCTCGCGAAGTCCGTGCCCGACGTGCCCGAGCCGGACGCCGTGGACGGCGGGTACGTGTACGAGCCCAAGTGGGACGGGTTCCGCGCGATCGTGTACCGCGACGGCGACGAGGTGCGCCTCGACAGCCGCAACGCGCGGCCGATGGAGCGCTACTTCCCGGAGGTCGTCGACGCGGTGCGCGCGGCAATCCCACCCCGGTGCGTGGTCGACGGCGAGATCGTCGTCGCCCGGGACGGGCGCCTGGAGTTCGAGGTGCTGCAGCAGCGGATCCACCCCGCGGCCTCGCGGGTCCGCCTGCTCGCCGAGCAGACGCCCGCCGCGCTCGTCGTGTTCGACGTGCTCGCGCTGGGCGACGACGACCTCACGGGCGAGCCGCTCGCTCACCGTCAGGAGGTGCTGGACTCGCTCGGCCTCGACGGTCCCGCCGTGCACGCCACCCCGCGCACCCGGGACGTCGCCGTCGCGCGGGAGTGGTTCGACACCTTCGAGGGCGCGGGCCTCGACGGCGTCGTCGCCAAGCCGCTCGCCGGGGCGTACCAGCCGAACAAGCGCGCGATGCTCAAGATCAAGCACGGGCGCGAGGCGGACGTCGTGCTCGCGGGGTACCGGCTGCACAAGACGTCGACACCAGCGAAGCCGCTGCTCGGCTCGCTCCTGCTCGGGCTGTACGACGACGCGGGGGAGCTCCAGTTCGTCGGCGTGGCGGCCTCGTTCCCCGCGGCGCGGCGCGCGGCGCTCGTGACCGAGCTCGCGCCGCTGGTCGTCGAGCCGGGCACGCCGGAGGCCGACGCGCACCCGTGGTCCGGGTGGGAGAACCCCGCGGGCGATCGGATGCCGGGTGCGGTGTCACGCTGGAGCTCGGGCAAGGACCTCTCCTTCACGCCGCTCCGCGTCGAGCGCGTCCTCGAGGTCGCCTACGACCACATGGAGGGCACGCGGTTCCGGCACACGGCGCAGTTCCGGCGCTGGCGCGACGACCGCGACCCGTCGTCGTGCACCTACGACCAGCTCGAGGAGCCGGTGCGCTACGACCTGACCGACATCCTGCCGGGCGCTCCCGGCGTCGTCTGACGCGCGGGGCGCGCTGCGGCCGGGCGCCGCGCGGACGCCCGCCGCTAGGCGCGGGGCCGGTCGCGGTCCTTGCTCGGCTGCACCCGCTTGGGTTCGCCCGGCATCTTCGGGTACTCCGGGGGATAGGGCAGGTCGCCGAGCCCGTGCTCGGCCTCGTCGCGCCGGGACAGCTCCAGCGCGGGCTCGAGCGACGCGCCCGGGTCGTCACGGTCGGCGCGCAGCGGGGCGAAGAGGTCGCCGACCTCGGCGAAGCGCGCGGGCATCGACAGCACGTCGAAGTCGTCCGGGTGGACGTCACCGAGCTCCTCCCAGCGCAGGGGAGCGGACACCGTCGCCCGCTGGTTGGAGCGGATCGAGTACGCCGACGCGATGGTGCGGTCGCGCGCCATCTGGTTGTAGTCGACGAAGATCTTGGCGCCGCGCTCCTCCTTCCACCACTTGGTGGTGACCTGCTCGGGGAGGCGGCGCTCGAGCTCGCGGCCGATCGCGATCGTCGCGCGGCGTGCCGCGACGAAGTCCCACTCGGGCGCGATCGGCACGAAGACGTGGATGCCGCGCCCGCCCGACGTCTTCGGGTACCCGGGGAGGCCCAGCTCGTCGAGCACCTCGCGCAGGAGCGGCGCGACGCGCACGGCGTCGTCGAAGTCGGTCCCGGGCTGGGGGTCGAGGTCGATGCGGAGCTGGTCCACTGCCTCGACGTCCTCGCCTCGCACGGGCCACGGGTGGAACGTCAGGGTCCCCAGGTTCGCGGCCCACGCGACGACGGCGAGCTCGGTCGGGCACACCTCGTCGGCGGTCCGCCCGCTCGGGAAGGCGATGCGTGCGGTGCGCACGTAGTCGGGCGCGCCCTTGGGGATGCGCTTCTGGTAGAACGCGTCGCCGGTGTTGTCGGTGCGCGTGCTCATCCGTGCCCCCTCGAACACGCCCTTGGGCCAGCGTTCGAGCGTGGTCGGGCGGTCGACCAGGGCGCCGAGGATCCCGTCCCCGACACTGAGGAAGTACTGCACGACGTCGAGCTTGGTCACCCCGCGCGCGGGGAAGACGACGCGGTCCGGGCTCGTGACGCGCACGGTCCGGCCACGGACGTCGAGCTCCACGGGAGGTGTCGTGGCTGCGGCCATGCCGACCAACCTAGACCGGGTCGTCCTCCCCGGCGAGCAGGAGCGCGAGGGTGCGCCGCGTCCGCGGCCGCTCGGCCCACCGGTGGCGCAGCTCGAGCGACCGGGCCGCGAGCCGGGGATCGAGCCCGCACACGTCCCGCAGCCGGCGGAGGGTCCTCAGTGCCTCGTCGGGCTCGCACCGCGTCGCGACGTCGAGGGCGGTCCGCACGACCGACGTCACCAGCACTCCCGCGACCAGGGTCCGGTCGTCGCGCAGCACGTGCGACTGGCGCGGCGCCCGGCCCGCGAGTGGTGCGGGACGGTGCCGACCGGGCGGGTACACGACGTCGAGCGAGCGGGGCGCCGGCGATCCGCACAGCACCCAGGCCGCGGCGCTCCCGGCGAGGACCGTTCCCTCCGGGACCAGGTCACGGACGGCGAGCGCACGGAGGGTCGGCGTGTCAGGGACGAGCGCGGGCGCGGCGACGTCACCCCAGAGGCGGCGCAGCGCTCCTGACCGCACGAGGACCTGGAAGGCGGCGTGCCCGCCGACGTCCGTCGGCACGACGAGAAGTCCCACGTCCGTGACGCGGGGCGCGAGGAGCCGCCTCAGTGCCGCGACGGGTGCGGGTGAGGCAGTGCGGGGGGCGGGCAGCATGCGCACACCGTGCCGCATCGGCCCGGGTACGCGGAAGGGGCCGGCGCTCGCCTGTGGACGAGTGCCGGCCCCTCCGGGCCCTGCGCAGATGCTGACGGACGGCGGCGTCAGCCGCGCGAGTCCTCCGCCGCGCGCACGACCTGCTCGAGCCAGGCACGACGCGCGGTCAGCGCGGTCTCGAGGTCCTTGACCGCGCGCGCGTCGCCGCGGCCCTGTGCGGCCGCGAGGTCCGCCTCGAGCCCCTCGATCGCGGACTCGAGCTGCGCCGCGGCGCCCTCGGCGCGCGCCCGCGTCTCGGGGTTGGTCCGCGTCCACTGCGCCTGCTCGGCGTCGCGGACGGCGTTCTCGACGGCGCGCAGGCGGCCCTCGACGCGCTGGAGGTCGCCGCGCGGCACGCGGCCGGCCTCCTCCCAGCGCTCCTGGAGGTCGCGCAGCGCGGCCTTCGCCGCACCGAGGTCCTTGACCGGGACGAGCTTCTCCGCCTCGGTCAGCAGCGCCTCCTTGACCTCGAGGTTCGCGGCGTACTCGGCGTCGGTCGCCGAGTTCACCGCGTCACGGGCCTGGAAGAACGTGTCCTGCGCGGCGCGGAACCGGGCCCACAGCGCGTCGTCGTCCTTGCGGCTCGCGCGACCGGCGGCCTTCCACCGCGCCATGAGGTCGCGGTACGCGCCCGCCGTCGGACCCCAGTCGGTGCTGGACGACAGCGCCTCGGCCTCGGCGACGAGCTTCTCCTTGGCCGCCTTCGCGGAGGCGTTGCGCTGCTCGAGCTCGGCGAAGTAGTGCCGGCGCTCGCGGTCGAACGCGGTCCGTGCGTGGCTGAACCGCTTCCAGAGCGCCTCCTCGCTCGCCCGGTCGATGCGCGGTCCGGAGCGCTGCGCCTCCTTCCAGCGGTCGAGCAGGCCGCGCAGATCCTCGCCGGCGGGCCGCCACTGCATGCGGCTCGGGTCAGTCGCGGCGATCTTCTCGGCCGCCTCGATGATCTCGGTCCGGGCCTCGAGAGCGGCCGCCTTGGCGGCGGCGCGCTCCGCCTCGAGCTGGCCGCGGCGCTCGGCCGCGGCACCGCGCAGCGACTCGACCTGCGCGCGCAGGCCGTCGAGGTCGCCGACCGCGGACGGCTCGGCGGTCTCCTCGGTGAGCCGGGCGATCGTCTGGTCGATCTCCTTGACCGACAGGTCGGTGCTCGTCAGGCGCGCCTCGAAGAGCGCGACCTTCGCCTGGAGGTCGAGGTAGCGCCGCACGTACAGCGCGAGCGCCTCCTCGGCGTCGACCCCGGGGAACTGACCCACGGAGCGCTCGCCCGCGCTCTCACGGACGTAGACGGTGCCGTCCTCGTCGACGCGACCGAACTCGGCCGCGGCCTTCGCGGCCGCCGAGTCGTCGGCGAGCGCCGGGACCGCGGGCACCTCGGGCACGGCCGCCGGAGCGGCCGGGGCGCCCGCTGCCGCCGGAGCGGGCTTGCGCGGCGGGTGGGGCACGGCGGACGGCTTGGGGCGGGGGCCCGGTCGCGGAGCGGCGGGCTTCGGCGCTGCCGCGGCCTCGGTCCCGGCGGCGGCCACGGTCTCGGGGGCAGCCTGAGTCTCGACGACGGCCTCTTCGACGACGGCCTCTTCGACGACGGTCTCCTCGGCGACGGCCTGCTCGGCGACCGCTTCGGTCTCGGCGACGGCCGTGGGTGCCGGGTCCTCGGTCGCAGGCGTCTCGGAGTCCTGCGCCGCGGCGGTCGATGCGTCCGTCGGCTCGGCCGGCGCGACGTCGGTCACCGGCTCGCTCACGGGCTCGGAGGCGCCCGGGGTGGTCTCCTCCGCGCTCGTCGCGGTGTCCGTCGGCGTCTCGTCCGTCGCCTGCTCGGCCGGGGCGTCGGGCTGCTGCTCGGCGGCGGGCTCGTCCGCGGGCTGCTCTGCGGCGGGCGCCGGGGTCTCGGTCGCGTCGGCTGCCTCGGCGGCCGCGTCGGTGGCGGCGGGGGCGTCCGTGGGCTCCACGTCTGTCGCGTCGACCCGTGCGGTCTCGCTCGCCTCCGCGGGCTCCGGTGCCGGCGTGCTCGCCTGGTCCTGGGCGGGATCGCTCACTGGGTCTCAACTCCTTCGATGGTGACCGGGGTGGCGGGGGACCCGTCGCCGGATCCGTCCTGCGTCCCCGCGTCAGCGACTGCCTGGACGACGTCCAGGCCGGACGTGATGGTGCCGAACACCGTGTAGCCACCCGCCGCGTCGGACGGGATGGTCGAGTCCTCGTAGACGAGGAAGAACTGGGAGCCCATCGACTCGGCGTTCCCGCCCTGGCGCGCCATGGCGACGGTCCCCGCGGGGTACACGTCGTCGGACGGGGGGTTCTCGATGGGACCGAACGAGTAGCCCGGGCCGCCGGTTCCCGTGCCGGTCGGGTCGCCGCACTGGAGCACGTAGATTCCCGACGTGGTGAGGCGGTGGCACGACGTGCCGTCGAAGTACCCGGCCTCTGCGAGGGACACGAAGCTCGCGACGGCCTGCGGCGCGGCAGCGCCGTCGAGCGTGAGCGTGAGGTCGCCGGCGCTCGTGGTGAGCGTCGAGGTCCAGTCGCGCCCCTCGGCCGCCGACGCGGGAGGCAGCGTGTGCTCGCCGGAGGCAGAGGGCACTGTCCCGTCGTCGTCGCCGCCCGCGTCGGTCCCCGGCGCCTGGGTCGCGGAGAGAGCCCACCACACGGCGACGCCGATGACCACGAGCGCTGCGACGACGCCGACGATCGACCAGGTCCGCTGGCGCTTCGCGCGGAGCTGGGCCACGTGACGATCCCACTTCTCCTCACGACGGCGCGCCTGCTCGCGCTCGCGACTCTTCGTCGACACCCCAGCTCCTTCGTCCGGCGCCGTCGTGGCGCGCACGGTCGACCCCGGTGCGGCCGCGGTCGGTAGGGGACAGTCTAGGCACCGAGCGCCCTGGTGGCGGGTGGATTTGCCGTGCGCAGGTCACGGTCCGGTATCGACCGACCGGGTGCTGCGCAGGTCCCGAGCCCGCGGACGGCGACCCGGTGACGCCCCGCGGGCTACCCTCGGGCGCGTGGACCGACCCCCCGGCGCGACGCCGCCGCCCCCGCCCGACGACGCGTCGGGCGCCCCCGCGGTGACGCTGCACGTCGTCGTCGCGCCCGTCTTCGGGACCAGCTGCACGGTGGTGAGCGCCCTGGGCGGCGACTGCGTGGTCGTCGACGCGGGCGCGGGGGTCGCGGAGGCCGTCGTCGCGCACGTGGCCTCGGCCGGCCTCGTGCCGCGGGCCGTGCTGGCGACGCACGGGCACGTGGACCACACCTGGGACGCGGCGGTGCTCGCGGACCGGTTCGACGTGCCCGTCGTCCTGCACGTCGCGGACGCGTACCGCCTCGCCGACCCGTTCGGCAGCCTCGAGCACGGCTCGCGCACCGGAGACCAGGGCGAGCGCTCGCTCGTCTCCGGTCCGCTCGGCGCGGCGCTCGCCGCGGCCGGAGCCCGTCCGGGGGACTACCGCGAGCCCGCACGCGTGGAGACGTTCGACCTCGCCGCGGGCGAGGAGCGGGAGCTGCGCTGGGGCGACCTCGTGCTGCGCGCGGTCGGTGCACCGGGCCACACCGAGGGGTCGACCCTCTACCTCGTGGGCGAGCCGGGAGCTGGGGTCGTGCTCAGCGGTGACGTCCTCTTCGCGGGGTCCGTCGGTCGCGCCGACCTGCCGGGCGGGGACGGCGCGACGATGGCACGCACGCTGCGCGACGTCGTCGGGCGCCTCGACCCCTCGTGGGACGTGCTGCCGGGCCACGGACCCGCGACCACCGTCGCGCGCGAGCTCGCGACCAACCCGTTCCTCGCGGGCTGACACGCCCCGTCCGCGCGCGTCCGTCGGGCGGGACGATGCGGACGACGGTGCCCGTGTCTGGGAAGATCTGACCCATGGCCAGGCCCACACCCCTCTCCGGTTTCCCCGAATGGCTCCCCGACGGTCGGATCGTCGAGCAGCACGTCCTCGACACCCTGCGCCGGGTGTTCGAGCTGCACGGGTTCGGCGGGATCGAGACGCGCGCGGTCGAGCCGCTGGACCAGCTCCTGCGCAAGGGCGAGACCTCCAAGGAGGTGTACGTCCTGCGCCGCCTCCAGGAGGAGGCCGGCGAGGCGGAGGGCGCGAGCAAGGGCGACAAGCAGCTCGGCCTGCACTTCGACCTCACCGTCCCGTTCGCGCGCTACGTGCTCGAGAACGCCGGGCACCTCGCCTTCCCCTTCAAGCGCTACCAGATCCAGAAGGTGTGGCGTGGCGAGCGTCCCCAGGACGGGCGCTTCCGGGAGTTCACCCAGGCGGACATCGACGTCGTCGGCGCGGGCGAGCTGCCCTACCACTACGAGGTCGAGCTGCCGCTCGTCACGGCGGAGGCGCTCGGCGCGCTGCGCGACATCGGTGTGCCCGAGGTCCGCGTCCTGGTCAACAACCGCCGCGTCGCCGAGGGCTTCTACCGCGGCCTGGGGATCGACGCCGTGGACGAGGTGCTGCGCCAGATCGACAAGCTCGACAAGATCGGCCCCGAGAAGGTGGCGGCGCTCCTCGTCTCGGAGGCGGGCACCACGACCGAGCAGGCCGAGGCCTGCCTCTCCCTCGCCGCGATCAGCGGGAGCGACACGGACGTCGTCGACCGTGTGCGGGCTCTCGCGGCCCAGCACGGCGTGGAGAGCGACCTGCTCGAGACCGGGCTCGGCGAGCTCGGTGCGCTGATCGAGGCCGCGAGCGTCCGGGCCCCGGGCGTCGTCGTCGCCGACCTCAAGATCGCGCGCGGCCTCGACTACTACACGGGCTCGGTGTACGAGACCGTGCTCGTGGGCCACGAGCAGCTCGGGTCGATCTGCTCGGGCGGCCGGTACGACACGCTCGCGTCCGACGGCGCGAACACCTACCCCGGCGTCGGCCTGTCGATCGGCGTGTCCCGCCTCGTCTCGCGCCTGCTGTCCGCGGGCCTGGTCCGGGCGACGCGCTCCGTGCCGAGCGCCGTCGTCGTCGCGGTGACGAGCGAGGAGACGCGCGGTGCGTCCGACGCCGTCGCAGCCGCCCTGCGGTCACGAGGCGTCCCGGTCGAGGTCGCGCCGGCCGCCGCCAAGTTCGGCAAGCAGATCCGCTACGCCGACCGGCGCGGGATCCCGTTCGTCTGGTTCCCGGGGCGTCTCGAGGAGGACGGGACACGCTCGCCGGACCAGGTGAAGGACATCCGCTCGGGCGAGCAGGTGGACGCCGACCCCGCGACGTGGGAGCCGCCCGCCGAGGACCGTCTCCCGCGCGTGGTGCCGGCGGCCGGCTGACCGACCGGCAACCGCGCTCGCCGGACGCGAGGGGAGGCGACGTGACGGGACCGGTCGAGCTCGCGCTGCCCTTCGCCGGGACCTGGCTCGTGCAGAACAGCCCGGCGCAGCGCGTCCCGAGCCACGGGACGCACCTGTTCGCCACGACGTACGCGATCGACTTCGTCGCGGTGCGTGGCCGCCGCACCGCGGACGTGCGGGACTGGCGCACCGTGCTCGGCACCGAGCCGCCGGAGCGTTTCCTCGCGTTCGGCCTGCCCGTCCTCGCCCCCGCCCCCGGCACCGTCGTCGCGGTGCACGACGGCGAGCCCGACCACGAGGCCCGGCGCTCGCCGTCCGCGCTGCTCGGGTACGCGCTGACCCAGGTGTCCCGGGCGCGCGCGGGGGGCGCGGCGCTCGCGGGGAACCACGTGGTGCTCGCGCTCGACGCGCCGGCCGTCTTCGTGGTCCTCGCCCACCTGCGGCGCGGGTCGGTCGCGGTCCGCCCGGGGCAGCGGGTGACGACCGGAGCGCTCGTGGGCCGGTGCGGGAACTCGGGGAACTCGACGCAGCCGCACGTGCACGTCCAGGCCATGGACGGTCCCGACGCCCACGTCGCGCGCGGCGTGCCGCTGGCGTTCCGCACCTACCGCGAGCACGGGCGCGACGGTCGGACCACCGCGGTCGGCCTCGGGGTACCGGCGGAGGGGACGGTGGTCGAGCCCGCCTGAGGGCGCGCTGCCCGGTTCCACCCGTGGCGGGCTCGTCTCACGCGGTGAGCGCACCGATCCCCGTGACCCACCCCGCCAGCATCCCGACCGCGACGAGCGCCCCGGCGAGGGAGAGCACCGCGCCCGCCGCGACGACGTCGGGGGCGCCCAGCGGGACGGGGCGCGACGTCGTCCGGGGGCCGGAGCCCAGGCCGCGCGACTCGAGCGCGACCGTCAGCCGCTCGGACCGCCGCACCGCCCCGACGAGGAGGGCGAAAGCCGCAGCACCGAGCGAGCGCGGCGAGCGGGGGAGCCGGCCGGGACGTCGCCGGGGGTCGCGCACCGCCTGGGCGCAGCGGATCGTGTGCCAGGCGTCGGGGAGCTCGACGAGGAGCCGGTGGGCGGCGAGGACGGCGAACGTCCAGGTCGCCGGCAGGCGGGCGTGCTGGTGCAGGCTCGTCATGAGCCGCACGGGGTCGGTCGTGAGGACGAGCGTGAGCGACAGCGCCCCGACGAACAGCGTGCGCAGCGCGAGCGCGGCGCCCAGCGTCAGCCCGTCCGCACCGACGGTGAGGGGTCCCAGCGCGACGGCGTCGCCCCCGGGCCGGGTGACGACGTTGACGACGAGGAGGCTCGTCGCGAAGACCACGAACGGGACGTGGGCCAGCGCGAGCGTGCGCACCGGCACGCGGCCGAGCGCGAGCAGGGCGGCGACGGTCAGCAGCCAGCCCGTCGCGGGGGTGACCTGGTCGGTCACGAGCAGCGCGGCCGTCGACAGGAGGAGCACGGTCGCGAGCTTCACCGTCGGGTTCCAGCGCTGCAGGACCGTCGGACGGGGCGCGCTCACGAGGCGGCCTCCGCGTGAGCGACGGTCCCGGGTCCGGGCTCGCCCGTCACCCCGGCGCCCCCGACGGAATCGCACACGAGGTCGAGCGCCCGCACGAGCGCGCCCGGGTCGACGCCGCGACCGCGCCCCGTCCGTGCCCACCAGTCGAGCAGCGGGGGGCGGCGCAGGCCGGCGAGCGCGCACAGCGCGTCGTCGGCGAGCACCGTCGACGGAGCTGCGACCGCGACGAGCGCGCCGTCCACGACCACGGCCACGCGGTCGGCGACGGCCGCGACGAGCGAGAGGTCGTGCGAGACGACGATCACGGCACCGCCCGCGTCGGCGCGTCCGCGGAGCACGCGGGCGGCCGCGGCGGCCTGGGCACGGTCCAGCCCGAACGTCGGCTCGTCGGCCAGGAGGACCGGCGGGTCGAGCACGGTCGCGGTCGCGAGGGACAGGCGCCGCTGCTCCCCGCCCGAGAGCCGGTACGGGTTCGCGTCGGCGAGGTGGGCGAGACCGAACGCGTCGAGCGTCCGGTCGACGCGCTCCTCCACGTCGTCGAGGCGTGCCAGCCGTGCCGACCACGCGACCTCCTCGCGCACCGTGCGGGCGACGAGCTGGTGCTCCGGGTCCTGGAACACCATCGCGACGGGATCGCCGGTCGCGGTCGCGACCTCGCCCGTGGTGCGTTCCAGGCCCGCCAGCCCGCGCAGGAGCGTCGACTTGCCGCCGCCGTTCGGCCCGACGACGGCGAGCACCTCGCCGGCGCGGACGTCGAGGTCGACCTCGCGCACGACGGGCGGGGCGTCGCGGCGGGCACGTCCCGGGCGCAGGCCGCCGCGGTAGACCGTGAGGCCCCGTGCCCGCAGCGCGACGGGCCGCCCGCGCGGGGGCGCAGGTCGCGCCGGGACGGAGCGCGCGAGGCCGACCAGCCATGCGTCGGTCCCGGAGGTGCCGAGCGGTGCCGGGGCCCCCGCCTGCTCGAGGCGGACCGCGAGCGGCAGCCAGCAGCCGAGGCTGGCGAGGGCGTGCGCGTGCTCGCGCAGGACGCGGTCCGTGGGTCCGTGCGCGAGGACCCGACCCTCGCGATCGAGCACGAGGGTCGCTCCGGGCAGCGCGCCGAGGTCGTCCAGGCGGTGCTCGACGAGCACGACCGAGCGCTGCCGCGGTGCTGCGTCACGTCCGTCGTCGGCGGTGGGCCGGGGGCGTTGCGCGAGCCCGACGATCAGCGTCCCGACGTCGTGGGCCGCGGCGGGGTCGAGGAGTGCGGTGGGCTCGTCGAGGACGACGAGCTCGGGGTCGGCGACGAGCGCGGCGGCGAGGGCGACCCGCTGCGCCTCGCCCCCCGACAGCTCGTGGGCCGCGCGGTCGTGCAGGTGCGCGGCGCCGACGGCGGAGAGCGCGGCGGCTGCGCGATCGTCCATGGTGCGAGGGTCGGCGCCGCGGTTCTCGAGCGCGAACCGCAGCTCCTCGTCCACACCGGCCAGGCACAGCTGGTCCCCGGGGCGCTGCTGGACCAGGCCGACGCGCGCGGCGAGCACGGGTGGAGGCACGTCCCGCGGGTCGACGTCGGTCACGCGCAGGAGGCCCGTGACGGTGCCGGGAAGCGTGTGCGGGACGACGCCGACGAGGGCGCGAAGGAGCGTGGACTTGCCGCACCCGGACGGGCCGAGGACGAGGAGGCTCGTCCCGGCCGGGACGGTGACGTCGACGGCGTCGAGCACCCGCGCGTCGTGGTGCCCGAGGGTCACGGTCACGCCGCCGGCCGTGACGGCGTCGGGCTCGCACGAGGCGGCGCGCTCAGCCACGGCGGGCCGCGCCGATCGCGAAGGCGTCGAGGGCGCCGGTGCGCGCGAGCGCGTCGCCGAGGAGGCGGGCGGCGAGGCCGCACAGCACGACGCACGAGACGACCTGGATGCCGAGCCGGAGCATCGCGTAGTCCTGCCCGAGCCAGCCGAAGCGCACCGCGTTGAAGGCGAACGTGACGAGCGCCGCGCTCACGCCGGACGCGGCGAACACCCACCAGCCGAACCGGCGGTAGCGCGTGAGGGCGAACGGCAGCTCGGCGCCGGCGCCCTGGACCAGGCCCACGACGAGCAGCAGAGGCCCGGCCGGCGAGGCGAGGAAGACGACCTCGACGAGGGCGGCCAGGGTCTCCGCCAGGATGCCGACGCCCGGCTTGCGCACGACGTACGTGGCGAGCGGCCCCACGACGATCCAGGCCCCGGCGAGGACGTTCGCGGCGAGGTCCGCGAGGGGTCCCATCGCGAGCTGGAGCGGAGCCCAGAGCTGCACGAACGCCCAGTAGACGAACCCGAAGACGACACCGAGGACGGCGATCAGCACCGTCTCGTGCAGGGTGAGGCCGCGACGCCGGGACGGGCGCGGGGACGACGGCGGCCTCGCGCGGTCCGGCGCCAGGACGGGCCGCGCGGCGGTGGCGTCGTCCGGCCGTGTCGAGGTGGTGCGGGGTGCGGTCATGCGGGTTCCCTCCGTCAGGCCACCGGGGCGAGGGGTGCACGACGGCGCGCCACTGCCCGGCCCGCGCGCCCGGCCCGGGCGCGGCGACGCGCGGGCACGAGCGCGCAGGGGACGGTGACGTCGGCCCTGCTCCCTTCGCTGGTACGAACCAGATCAGGTTCCACGGGTCTGCAGGGGGGACGGGTGTCCGGCCTGCACTCTCAGCGCTCGTGCGCTCCCCGGAGGCGTTCGGCCCGACCCTAGGCCCTCCGCACCGCCCGGACAATCCCGGCGTCTCACGCAGCGGGACGCTCGGCGGGGCGCGTGAGAACGTGGCGCCATGACGCGAGACAACGATCCCGAGGCGGTCGCGGAGCTGGACCGCCTGGACGAGGCGGTCCGGGCGGCACCCGCCGGAGACACGACGGCGCAGATCGCGCTGTGGCGGCAGACGACCCGGCTCGAGACGTGGTTCTTCATCGCCCGCGGTCCGGCCGACCGACCCCGCCCCTACGCCGTGGGCGCGGCGCAGGGTCCGATGGTCTGCCTCTACAGCAGCGCCGACCGGGCGAAGGACGCCGCACGTGCCCTCGACCTGGTCGCCGCGGACGACGAGACCGTGCCGCTGCTGGGGGTCCCGGTGCCGGACGCGATCGACTACGTCGCCTCGTTCGGTGGGGCCGGCGTCGTCGGCGTCACGCTCGACTACCCACGGATCGGCCACCACGTCCCGATCGGGAACCTGGGCCTGCTCAAGGCGTGGGCCGCCGCGGACGCCGGCTGAGCACCGCACCCGTCCTCGGCACCTTGACTCGCGGTCGAACACCTGTTCGAATACCTGGGTGAGGTGGGACGGACAGACGCTCGGCGCGGACGACGGCGCGCTCCCCGGGCTGGAGCGCGTGGGACTCGTGCGCAGCGTGCGCACGCCCGAGTTCGCCGGGATCACCTTCCACGAGGTGACCGCCAAGAGCGCGCTGTCCAAGGTCCCCGCGATGTCGCGCATGCCGTTCCGCTGGACGGTCAACCCGTACCGGGGATGCAGCCACGCATGCTCGTACTGCCTCGTCCCGTCCACCCCCGTGCTCCTGGCCGACGGCACCCAGCGGGCGATCGGCGACCTGCGGGCCGGGGACGAGATCGTGGGGACGGCACCGCACGGGGCGTACCGGCGGTACGTGCGCACGCGCGTCCTCGACCGGTGGACGACCCGCAAGCGCGCCTACCGCGTCACCCTCGCCGACGGCACGCGGCTCGTCGCGAGCGGCGACCACCGGTTCCTCACGGAGCGCGGCTGGCGCCACGTCGTGGGCGGCGCCGGACGCCGCGCGCACCTCGCGCTCGGCGACGTGCTCGTCGGCCCGGGCGCCGCGGCGCTCGCGGACGGCGGCTTCGCGCTCGAAGGGCGCGACGTCACCGGCGGCGACGCGCTGCGCGTCGACTCGCTCGAGGCCCTCGATGGGCCGGGGGAGGAGACCGAGCTCGTCGACATCACGACCGGCACGCGCGACTTCGTCGCCGCGGGGGTCGTGAGCCACAACTGCTTCGCGCGGCCCACGCACGAGTACCTGGACCTGGACGCCGGCGAGGACTTCGACCGCGAGGTCGTGGTCAAGGTCAACGTCGACGAGGTGCTGCGCGCCGAGCTCGGCCGACGGTCGTGGGGCCGCGAGGCGGTCGCGCTCGGGACCAACACCGACCCCTACCAGCGCGCGGAGGGCCGCTACCGGCTCATGCCCGGCATCATCGACGCGCTCGCCGGCTCCGGCACGCCGCTGTCCGTCCTCACCAAGGGGACGCTCCTGCGTCGCGACCTGCCGCTGCTCGTCGACGCCGCCTCGCGCGTCGAGGTCGGGATCGGCGTCTCGCTCGCGCTGCTCGACCCGGCGCTCCAGGCGAGCGTGGAGCCCGGCACACCGTCGCCCCGAGCCCGGCTCGACCTGATCCGGGCGGTCCGCGAGGCCGGTCTGCCGTGCGGAGTCATGGTCGCGCCCGTCCTGCCCTGGCTGACCGACTCGACCCGCGCGCTCACCGACCTGCTCGACGCGGTGAAGGACGCCGGTGCGACGGGCGTCACCGTGCTGCCCCTGCACCTCAAGCCCGGCACGCGCGAGTGGTACATGGGCTGGCTCGCGCGCGAGCACCCGCAGCTCGTGCCCGGGTACGAGCGCGTCTACGCGCGCGGCACGTACGCCTCGAAGGGCTACCGGTCGTGGCTGTGGGACCGCGTGCGCCCGATGCTCGAGGCGCGCGGCTTCGCGGTCTCCGGGCACCGCGGGCCCGCGGGCGTCGAGGGCCGGTACCGCCGCGGTGAGCTCGGGGGCCTCGGCGACGGACCGCGCGACCCCGGCCCGCCGACGGACGGGGCGTACCCGACCGGGAGCATGGCGCGAGGCGCCCGGGAGACGGTGGAGGACCGTGGGCACGACGGAGCGCTCGCGGGCATGCCGGTCGACGGCGGGGGACTGGACGTCGTCGGCGGGGGAGTGGAGCAGGTCCTGTTCTGACCGGACGACCTCGCCGCTGCGGTCGCTCCCGTCGGGCGCGCGTCAGGGGCGACGGTCGGGTTCCGGTACCGCGCTCACCCGGACGATGTCGGTCCGGGCCACGGCCTGGTCACGCACGCCCGCCAGCGCCATGCGCGCAGGGTCCGCCATGTAGGCGGCGAGCGCGTCGTCGTCGGGCATCTCGATGACCTGGACCTCGGTCGGCAGCGTCGAGTCCTGACCGGGCAGGGCGCGCACGCGCGACAGCACGCGGCCGCCGTGCACGGGAACCAGGGCGAGGACGTCGTCCTCGTACCTGCTCAACAGGCCGGCATTGCCCTCGGTGGGCCACAACAGGACGCACAAGGTCACCTTCGCGGTCACGGTCACGTGCCGCACCCTACGCTCGTGCCGTGACCAGACCGAGCGACCGCCCGCGCGAGGCCCCGGGGACGCGGCGGCCGTGCCGTGGCCGACGGTGATGACTCCCTTCGGTGCCGTCCGGCTCGGCATCGAGGGACTGCCTCGTAGCGCGGCGCCTGTGAAGGCGGAGCTCCTGCCCTCCGGTGCTCGCACGGTGCGCGGCGTCGGCGACGGCGTCGAGGTCGATCTGGTCTGCGGTCCGTTCGAGGGGAGCGTTCCCGACGGCTACCCGCCCCTGGACTCCGCCTGGGGCGCGGTCTGGCATGTGCACGCCCGGCGGCGGCTCTCCGCGTTCCGGCTGAGCGCCGGGCTGGACCAGGTCCCCGTCTCGTGCACGGCGGCGCCGGACGAGGGGCAGCACCTGTGCGCCGTCTCCGTCGACGACGGGACGACAGAGCTGACCATCGGGGGCGCGGACGAGGAGGCGCTGTGGGAGCGGTCGCGCGCGGGCGATCATCTTCCGCGCTGGTGGGCTCGCACCTCGTACGCGCCGTGGACCGCGGGGCGGGACGCGACCCAGGTCCCGTCCGCAGGAGCGCTCGACCGGGCGCGCGGAGTGTTCTGGGACCTGCCCGGGCTGGAACCCGGCGAGGAGTGCGTCGTGCACGCGGCCGTGGCGTGGTCGGCGCTGGACGTCGAGCGCCCGACCACGTGGTACGCGGTCGACGTCGGGACTCGGTGGCTCCTCGACGAGCTCGTCAGCCCTCCGCGAGGCGAGCAGGGAAGCCGCCCGTCGCGACCGGGCCCCAGCGCGTGATCGTCAGGCGCACGAGCGACTTGCCCTGCGTGACCATGGCGGCGCGGTACTCGTCCCAGTCCGGGTGCTCGCCGCTGATCGAGCGGAAGTACTCGACCAGCGGTTCGACCGAGTCGGGCAGGTCGATCACCTCCGCGTCGCCGTCCACCTGCACCCACGGGTCGGAGAAGCGCTCACCCAGCGAGAGCAGCGACGCCCGCGGGTCGCGGCGCGCGTTGACCGCCTTCGCGCGCTCCGGGTAGGTGGACACGACGACCCGGCCCGCGTCGTCGACCCCGTACGTCACCGGGCTGAGCTGCGGCCGCCCGTCGGCGCGGGTCGTGACGAGCACGCCGTCGTGCCGGGAACGCAGGAACTGCTCGAGCTCGTCGCGCTCGACGCGCCGGTTCGTCGCGATGGTGCGTGCCACGGGTCACCCCTCCTCGTGCGGGCGGCGGGCCGGTCGGCGCACGCCGGTGCCACCGGCCCGGAGGCGGGATCCCGGACGCACGAGGCTGACGGGCGCCTCGTGGCGCGGCGGCACCGCCACGGTATCCGGTCGAGCCGCCCGCCCGCCCGCACTAGAATCATCCGGACGCGCGTCCGCCCCCGGGAGCGCGACCCCCACCGCCCACCTGGAAGGAACCTCCGTGCTGCGCACCCGAACGGCCGGCTCACTGCGGGCCGAGCACACCGGTCAGACCGTCACCCTCACGGGCTGGGTCGACCGTCGGCGCGATCACGGCGGCGTCGCCTTCATCGACCTGCGCGACGCCTCCGGCATCGCCCAGGTCGTCATCCGCGACGAGGCCGTCGCGCACCCGCTGCGCAACGAGTTCGTCCTCCAGGTCACCGGCGAGGTCTCGCGCCGCCCGGACGGCAACGAGAACGCGGCGCTGCCCACGGGCGGGATCGAGGTCGTGGCGAGCGACGTCGTCGTGCTCAACACCTCCGAGGCGCTGCCCTTCCAGGTCTCCACGGCGCTCGCGGACACCGAGACGATCGGCGAGGAGGCGCGCCTCAAGCACCGCTACCTCGACCTGCGCCGCCCGGCGCCCGCGCACGCGCTCCGCCTGCGCGCCAAGGTCAACCAGGCCGCGCGCCGCGTGCTCGACGCCGAGGAGTTCGTCGAGATCGAGACGCCGACCCTCACGCGCTCGACGCCCGAGGGCGCGCGCGACTTCCTCGTGCCCGCGCGCCTCGCGCCCGGCTCCTGGTACGCGCTGCCCCAGTCGCCGCAGCTCTTCAAGCAGCTGCTCATGGTCGCGGGGATGGAGCGCTACTACCAGATCGCGCGCTGCTACCGCGACGAGGACTTCCGCGCCGACCGCCAGCCCGAGTTCACGCAGCTGGACGTCGAGATGAGCTTCGTCGAGCAGGACGACGTCATCGCCCTCGCGGAGAAGATCCTCGTCGCGCTGTGGGAGCTGATCGGCTACACGATCCCGACGCCGATCCCGCGCATGACGTTCCACGACGCCCTGCGTCTCTACGGGTCGGACAAGCCCGACCTGCGCTTCGGCAACCCCCTCGTCGAGCTCACGGACTACTTCAAGGACACGCCGTTCCGCGTGTTCCAGGCGGAGTACGTGGGCGCCGTCGTCATGGCGGGCGGGGCCTCGCAGCCGCGCCGCCAGTTCGACGCCTGGCAGGAGTGGGCCAAGCAGCGCGGCGCCCGCGGGCTCGCGTACGTCACGTTCCAGGAGGACGGGACGCTCGCCGGCCCGGTCGCCAAGAACCTTTCCGACGCCGAGCGCGAAGGCCTGCGCGACGCGACCGGCGCGCAGCCGGGCGACGCCGTGTTCTTCGCCGCGGGCAAGACGTCGGACTCGCGCGCGCTGCTCGGCGCCGCGCGCCAGGAGATCGCGAAGCGCACGGGGCAGATCGACGAGGACGCGTGGGCGTTCGTCTGGATCGTCGACGCGCCGCTGTTCAAGCCGACCGGAGATGCCGCCGACGACGGTGACGTAGCGCTCGGCCACTCGGCCTGGACCGCCGTGCACCACGCGTTCACGTCTCCGACGCCGGACTGGGTCGACACGTTCGAGCAGAACCCGGGCGAGGCGCTCGCCTACGCGTACGACATCGTCTGCAACGGCAACGAGATCGGCGGCGGCTCGATCCGTATCCACCGCCGCGACGTGCAGGAGCGCGTGTTCGAGGTCATGGGCATCGGGCCAGAGGAAGCGCAGGAGAAGTTCGGCTTCCTCCTCGACGCGTTCAAGTTCGGCGCGCCGCCCCACGGCGGGATCGCGTTCGGCTGGGACCGCATCGTCGCGCTCCTGACGAAGTCGGACTCGATCCGCGACGTCATCGCGTTCCCGAAGTCGGGCGGCGGGTTCGACCCGCTCACGCAGGCACCCGCACCGATCACGCCCGAGCAGCGCAAGGAGGCCGGCGTCGACGCGAAGCCCGCAGCCCCGGCGAGCGACGGCCAGGAGCGCGACGACGCCTGACCCCGCTGGCGCCGAGGGCGTGCCACCCGTCCGGGGGCACGCCCTCGGCGCGTCCGGGCCCGTCGGCGGCTGTGGCCGACCCTCGTCGTCGGGGTGGATCTTGAGCCGATCCTGAGGTTTCGTTGCGGCGACGCGGCGCCTGCCTCGCGCCGGGGCGCGCAGGATCGGTCTCGTTGATCCCGCCCGACAGACGAGGCACTGATGACCGCACTGCTGACCGACCGGCCCCCGGCCGGCGTCGACCAGCCCGCGCCGCTCGGCACGGAGCTCGACCGCTACCACTTCACCCCGGACGAGCTCGTCGTGCACGAGCCGGTGCGCCGCTCGACGATCGGCGCCGTCATCCCCGCGTACAACGAGGGTTCGACGATCAAGGCGGTCCTCAAGGGCCTCCTGCGCCAGACCCGCGTCCCGGACGTGGTGCACGTGGTCGTCAACAACACCAGCGACCGCACCTTCGCCAAGGCGTCGAAGCTCGCCGGCGAGCACACCGTGCGACGCCGTGGCGTGGAGCAGACGACGCGCGTCTACGTCCACGACCTCGGCGCCCTCCCCGACAAGAAGGTCGGCGCGCTCAACTACGGATTCCGCCTCGTCCAGGGTGCGGACTACCTGCTCGGCGTGGACGGCGACACGGTGCTGGCCAAGGACGCCGTCGAGCGGCTCGAGGCCGAGATGGCCTCCGACCCTCGCATCGGCGGGATCTCGGCGATCTACACCGTGGACAACGTGGCTCCGCGCGGCGCGGTCGCCCGGTTCCTGCTCACCGGGCAGCGCGCCCAGTTCGCGGCGTTCAACATGCAGAACCTGCTGCGCGGCCGGAACATGGCCGTCCTCGGCGGTCAGGCGTCCCTCTTCCGGATGTCCGCGCTCGACGCCGTGATGCGCGCCCACCACCAGCGCGACCCCTGGGTCTCCGACTCAGAGGTCGAGGACTCGCTCCTGAGCCTGCAGATCAAGTCCCTCGGGTACTCGACGAAGATCTCCGCGACCGCGCGTGCCACCGTCGGCGGCATGACCACGCTCCGGGCGCTCGACGGCCAGCAGGTCAAGTGGAACTACGGCGCCATCGACCTGATGTGGCCCGGGCAGCGCGGCGACACGCGGGGCCAGCCCTTCCATCCCAACCTGCGCCTGCGGTGGATGGAGAACGTCGGCATGCTCGTCAACGCCGTCACGCGCCTCCTCTTCGGCCTGCTCGTCGCCGGGGCGCTGAGCATCCACGCCTTCGAGTTCTCGCCCGTCTGGCTCGTCCCGCCGGTCGTCGCCGTGGCCCTGAACGTACGGACCGCCCTCTCGATCAAGGACCGCACGTGGCGCGACGTGCTGTTCGCGGCCACCCTGGTGCCCGCCGAGCTCTACATGTGGATCCGGGTCGGGCACTTCGCGCGCGCGTGGGCGAAGTTCCTCGCGCGGTCGCGCACGGACAACTGGGCGGCGCAGGCGAAGGCGGAGCGCGGAAGCGGCTGGGCGTTCCTGAGCCCCTTGCTCGTCGCCCTGGTCGGGCTGGCCTCCGTGCTCTGGGCCTGGACGATCCTCCCGCCGGACGCCCGGTCCTCGGTGCTGGCCGTCGGATGGCCGGTCCTCGGGATCGTCACCATCGCCCAGACCGTCTTCATGCTGCGCCGGCTGGTGCGGCGCCATCACGGACTCGTCGCGTGAAGGACGACCTGCGCAGGGCCTGGACGGCGCTCGCGGACGACCTCGACGGGGACGCGCAGGCGGTCCGACGCTTCTTCGTCGCCTACCGGGATCTCCTGGTCCCACGGATCGAGGCCGCGGCCGGCGCGCTCGCCCGCGGTGACGAGGGGGAGGCGCGCAGCACGCTCCTGACGGTGCGGTCCACGTCGCTCATGGTGGGTGCCGAGGAGGTGGGCGCGGCGGTCACGCGAGTGCTCGACCGGAGCGGTGCGCGGCGCGTCGGGGACGAGCGCCGGGCGCTCGACGAACTGCGTGCCGTCGCCCGCACCGTGCTCGAGGAGGTGACCTGGCTGCTGAGCGACCCGCCGACGACGCTCGGTCAGCCCATCGGGTCGAAGCGGTAGCCGACGCCTCGTACCGTGCGGATCCATCGCGGCGTCGTCGGACCGTCGCCGAGCTTGCGGCGGAGGTTGGCCACGTGGACCTCCACGCTGCGGCGGTCGGCGTCCGTGACGTAGGTGCCGGCGTCGTACTCCTCTCCCCACAGGACGCGGACGAGCTCGTTCCGGCTCACGACGCGGCCCGACGCCTCGACGAGCGCGCCGAGGATGTCGTACTCGCTGCGCGTGAGGTGGACCGCCGAGCCGTCGACCGTGGCGGTCCGTCGCGGCACGTCGAGCAGGAGACCGTCCGCACCGACGAGAGTCGGCTCGTCGGGCGGCGAGGCCGTGCGCGGCCGGTCCACGCCCTCCGCGGGGAGGCCGCGGCGTGGCCGCCGCAGGAGCGCCTCGATGCGGGCGCGCAGCTCGCGCGGCCGGAAGGGCTTGGTCTGGTAGTCGTCCGCGCCGGCGTCGAGGCCCAGGAGCGTGTCGATCTCGTCGGTGCGCGCCGTGAGCATGACCACGTAGGTGTCCGACACACGGCGGATACGACGGCAGACCTCGAACCCGTCGATGTCCGGGAGGCTGACGTCGAGGGTCGTCACCACAGGGTCGGTACGCCGGACGAGCTCGACGCCCTCGACGCCTGTCGCCGCCGCCTCGGTCGTGAAACCCGCCTGTCCGAGCACCGTCTGCAGGAGTTCACGGATCTCCGCGTCGTCCTCGACGATGACCGCGGTGCGGTTGTCGTCCGCCATCCGTCTCCCCCCGTGTGACCCGTGTGCTGCCGACCACCGTAACCGCAGGTGGCGGAGCCCGCGCACGAACGACACCCGACAGGGCCTCGTCCGGGCGGGTGATCTCAGTGCGTGACTGCGAGCCGGCGGTGCAGCCAGCGCAGCGGTCGCGGCGCCCACCAGTTGAACCGTCCGAGCAGGGTCATCGTCGCGGGGACGAGGAGCAGGCGGACGATCGTCGCGTCGATGAGCACGGCGACGGCGAGCGCGAAACCGACCTCCTTGATGACCAGGAGGTCGCCGAAGACGAAGCCCGCGAAGACGACGATGATGATCGCCGCCGCGGACGTGATGATCCGGCCGGAGCGCTGGAGCCCCAGGCGCACCGCCTCGTCGTTGGGGTGACCGGCGTCGTAGAGCTCCTTGACGCGCGCGAGCAGGAACACCTCGTAGTCCATGGCGAGGCCGAACGCGAAGGCGACGACGAGCGCGACCACGTACGTCTCGATCCCCCCGACCGAGGAGAAGTCGAGCACGCCCTCGAGGTGCCCGTCCTGGAACACCCAGACGAGCACGCCGAGCGAGGCCGCGAGCGAGAGCGCGTTCGTGAGGAGCGCCTTGACCGGCACCACGACGGAGCCCGTCATGAGGAACAGCAGCACGAGCGTCGCGCCGACGACGATCCCGACGGCCCACCACACGCGCTCTCCGAGCGCGTCGAGGAAGTCGACCTGCCCGGCCGCCTGCCCGGTGACCCACACGTCGAAGGCGCTGTCGGTCGCCCGCACCTCCCGCACGACGGACACCGCCTCGGGCCCGCCGGCGTCGTCCGCGTCGACGTGCACGCCCACGACGGCGTAGTCGCCGAGCGGCGCCGCGGGGTCGACGCTCGCGACGCCGTCCAGCCCGGCGACCTCGTCCGCCCACGCCTGCGCCTCCTCGACGCTCGCGTCGACCACGGCCACCACCTGGGCGCTCTCGCTCGACGGGTACTGCGCGGCGAGCTCGTCCACGAACTCGCGTTGCGGCGAGCCCTGGGGGAGCAGCTCGATGCCGGAGTTGCGCATGTGCAGGCCGAGGACGGGCAGCGCGAGGACGACGAGCACGACGACCGTCGTGAGCAGCACCCACACGGGGTGGCGCTGCACGCGCGCCGCGAGGCGGGAGAACGCGCCCTCGTCGGACTGCACGTCCGCGGTCCGGGCGAGCACGCGGCGCAGGCCGGGGACGCGGCCGAGGACGCCGGGCTTCGCGAGGCGGCGGCCCGAGAACGCGAGCAGCGCGGGGACGAGCGTGAGCGCCGTCGCGACCGCGACGAGGACGACGCCGAGGCCGCCGGCGCCGACGGACCGCAGGATGTCGGGGCGGAACACCATGAGCCCGGCGATCGAGATCGCCACCGTGAGCGCGGAGAACGCGACCGTGCGGCCCGCCGTCTCCATCGTCCGGATCAGCGCCGCGTGGACCACGCCGTCGCCGCGCCGTCGCCGCAGCGCCGGGTCGTCGCCGGCGTCGATCAGCCGGTGCAGCTCCTCCCGGAACCGCGACACGACGAGCAGCCCGTAGTCGATCGAGAGCCCGAGCCCGAGCAGGGTGACGACGTTGACCACGGACGCGTCGACGTCGAGCACGTACGTGAGGCCCAGCAGCACGCCCAGCCCCGCCCCGATGGAGGCGACGGCCCCCGCCATCGGCATCGCGGCCGCGAGGAACCCGCCGAAGACCAGCACCATGATGAGCAGCGCGACGGGCAGGGCGAACTTCTCACCGGTCGTGAGGTCCTCCTCCACCTGGCCCGTGATGGCGTCGACGATGAGCGCGTTCGAGCCCACGAGCCCCGTCGCCTCCCCGGCCGCGTCCGGCGCGGCCCCCGCGAGGATGCCGGGCACCGCCTCGAGCTGCTCGACGACGCGCTCGGCGACGGCGTCCGTGCGCTCGGCGTCGAGGTCGGTGCGCAGCGTCACCACGGTGAGGAACCCGTCCCCGTCGCTCGCGACGAGCGACTGGGCGGCCGGGTCCTCGACCCCGCCGGGGATCACGTACGGGTTGATGACCGTGTCCACGCCCTCGATCGCCACGAGGTCCGCGTTCACCTCGGTCATGGCCTCCACGACCTGCGCGTCCGCCGGGTCGGCCTCGCTCACCAGGAGCGTGATCTCCGGGCCGCCCTCGTCGTTCTCGGCGAGGATCTCCGTCGCGCGCTCGCTGTCCGAGCCGGGGATGGAGGGCGCCCCCGTCGTCACCCGGTCGAACACGCTCTCGCCGTGCACGCCGAACAGCGCGAGCGCGAACCCGAGCCCGGTGAGGACGACCCACACGACGACCGTGAGGCGGGGATGGCGGGCGACACGACGACCGAGGCTCGAGAACACGAGCGCCAGCATCCCATCCGCCCGCGCCGCGTGTCAGATCCCTCGCGACGCTGTGGACGACGTTCACCCGACCTCCCCACACCGGCGGCGTCCGGGAGCGTGGGCGGCGGTGCGTAGGCTCGGGGCATGTCCACCGGTGATCTGTTCGGCGGCGACCTCTTCGGCGCCGCCACCTCCGGCGCGCAGGGCACGCCGCGACCCGGACCGGGGGCCCCGCTCGCCGTGCGCATGCGCCCCGCCGCCCTCGACGAGGTCGCGGGCCAGGCGCACCTGCTCGTCCCCGGCTCGCCCCTGCGGCGGCTCATCGAGTCCGACGCGTCCGGCGGCCGTGCCGCGCCCGGCTCCGTCATCCTCTGGGGGCCGCCCGGCACCGGCAAGACGACGCTCGCCTACCTCATCGCGACCGCGTCCGGCCGCCGCTTCGTCGAGCTCTCCGCCGTCACCGCGGGCGTGAAGGACGTGCGCACCGTCGTCGAGGACGCCCGCCGCCGCCTCGCGACCGGCGGCGACGAGACCGTCCTGTTCATCGACGAGGTGCACCGCTTCTCCAAGTCCCAGCAGGACGCGCTCCTGCCGAGCGTCGAGAACCGCTGGGTCACGCTCGTCGCGGCGACCACCGAGAACCCGAGCTTCTCCGTGAACTCGCCCCTGCTCTCCCGCTCGCTCCTGCTCACGCTCCAGCCACTCGGGGACGACGACGTCCGTGCCCTCGTGCGTCGCGCCGTCGCCGACGACCGGGGGCTCGGCGGCCTCGTCGCGCTCACCACCGAGGCGGAGGACCACCTCGTGCGCCTCGCGGGCGGCGACGCGCGCAAGGCGCTCACCGTCCTCGAGGCGGCGGCCGGCGCCGCGCTCTCGGACGCCCCGGTCCCGGTCCCCGCCGCGGCCTCGGAGGACGCGGCCGTCGACGCGGACGGCGAGCCCGGGCCGGACCACGCGTCGTCCGGACCCGTGAGCGTGGACCTCGAGGCCGTCGAGCGCGCCGTCGACGTCGCCGCCGTGCGCTACGACCGCGACGGCGACCAGCACTACGACGTGGTGTCCGCGTTCATCAAGTCGATGCGCGGCTCCGACGTCGACGCCTCCCTGCACTACCTCGCGCGCATGATCGCGGCGGGGGAGGACCCGCGCTTCATCGCCCGGCGCATCGTCATCGCGGCCGCGGAGGACGTCGGCATGGCCGACCCGTCCGCGCTCCAGACCGCCGTCGCCGCCGCCCAGGCCGTCCAGCTCATCGGCATGCCCGAGGGGCGGATCGTCCTCGCGGAGGCCGTCGTGCACCTCGCGACGGCGCCCAAGTCCAACGCCGCCTACCTCGGGATCGACGCGGCGCTCGCGGACGTGCGCGCCGGGAAGGCCGGGCCCGTCCCGACGCACCTGCGCGACGCGCACTACCCGGGCGCGAAGCAGCTCGGGCACGGCACGGGGTACCGGTACGCGCACGACGCGCCCCACGGCGTCGCGGCGCAGCAGCACCTGCCCGACACGCTCGTCGGGTCGCGGTACTACACGCCGACCGACCGCGGGTACGAGCGCCAGGTCGCCGACCGCCTCGGCCGGATCCGGGACATCCTGGCGCAGGACGAGCCGGCGCGCTGAGCCGCCGGGGATCGCGGTCCCGGGGGTGCGGTAGACTTCTCAGGTTGCCTTCACGGCGACCACCTGGGACCTCGGCCCCGACCCGCCGTCTCTCCGCCGGAGAGGCACGTGGTCCATCGGCTGGTCCCGCACCCGGACCCGACCTCTCGGGACCAGGTGTGACGTCAGTACACACACGACAGGAATGAGATACCGCTGTGACGTCTGTCAAGCGCTCGCGCCGCCAGGTCCGCCTGAGCCGCGCCCTGGGCATCGCCCTCACCCCGAAGGCCGTCAAGCACTTCGAGAAGCGCCCGTACCCCCCGGGTGAGCACGGCCGCGCCCGCCGCCGCACCGAGTCGGACTACGCGGTCCGTCTCCGCGAGAAGCAGCGTCTGCGCGCCCAGTACATGCTCCGCGAGAAGCAGCTCGCGCGTGCGTACGAGGAGGCCCGCAAGGACAAGGGTCTGACCGGTGAGGCGCTCGTCGAGAACCTCGAGACCCGTCTCGACGCGCTCGTGCTGCGCGCCGGCTTCGCCCGCACCATCCTGCAGGCGCGCCAGGCGGTCACGCACCGTCACATCCTCGTCGACGGCAAGATCGTGGACCGCCCGTCGTTCCGCGTGAAGCCCGGCCAGACGCTCCAGGTCAAGCCGAAGAGCCAGGCGACGACGCCGTTCCAGGTCGCTGCCGCGGGCGCGCACCGCGACGTCCTCCCGGCCGTCCCGGGCTACCTGGACGTCCAGCTCGAGAAGCTGAGCGCGATCCTCACGCGTCGCCCGAAGCGCGCCGAGGTCCCCGTGCAGTGCGAGGTCCAGCTCGTCGTCGAGTACTACGCTCGCTGACCCTCGCTCCGGACGCCTCGCTCACCGCTTCGTCGGCGAGCGAGGCGTTCGTGCGTCCGGACCGGTGCGCACGCCGCACCGCAGCGACGCCGTCGTCGTGTCGTGCCCGACGGCGGTCCCCGCCCTGGTGCGGGTAGTGTTTCGCGAAGTCGTGGGCACGTCCGCCAGGACCCCGCGACGAGGTGGACCGTCCCGCGCACGACGCGCGACGTCCGTGCACAAGGCACCGTGACTGGCACTGGAGGAAGAATGTCCCTGGGAGACGTGGCCGGCCTCATCGCAGCCATCGCGTTCGTGCTGCTCGTCGGCCTGCTCGCGGTGCCGCTCCTCAAGCTCGGCCGCGTGCTCGACGAGGCGCGCGCGAGCATCAAGGAGGTCACGGACCACTCGGTCCCGATCCTCGACGAGGCCGCGACGACCGTCGCCACGACCAACAGCCAGCTCGTCAAGGTCGACACGATCACGACGTCGGCCGCCCAGGTGAGCGAGAACGTCTCGGCGCTCACGGGGCTGTACGCCGCGACGTTCGGCGCACCGCTGGTCAAGGTGGCCGCGTTCACCTACGGCGTGCGCCAGGCCGCCGCCCGCTCGTTCGGACGACGCCGTTCGTCGGACGGCGCCGGCCGTGCCGAGGGGTCGCGCTGATGCGCCGCGTCTTCTGGATCGGCGTCGGGGTCGCGATCACGGTCGTGGTCGTCGTCCGCGGCAAGAAGATCCTCGCGCGCTACGCGCCCGCGTCGCTCGTGGACCAGGCGACGGAGCAGGTCAACGGCCTGGGCGAGAAGGTCGTGGAGATCGCTCGCGACTTCCGCACCGAGTTCACGCTCGCGCGCGACGCGCGCGAGCAGGAGCTCATGGCGGCGCTCCTCGCGGAGGGCCAGGAGGACCCGGACGTCGTCCGAGCGCGCCGCGCGGCCGGTCGCCACGCGCGCCCGGCCGCGGGAGACCCCGACCCGTTCGACGACACGGACGACGTCGAGGACCTCCTCGGTTACTCCTTCTAGGACGCGCGGCCCGGCCACCGCGACCCACAGCAAGCATTCCGCACGACCCACCGACTGCCCCGAAGGACATCATGCGCACCGCCGAGATCCGCAAGCGCTGGCTCGACTACTTCGCCGACCGCGACCACACCGTCGTGCCCTCGGCGTCGCTCGTCTCCCCGGACCCGTCCACGCTGTTCACCATCGCGGGCATGGTCCCGTTCATCCCGTACATGACGGGCGAGCAGACCCCGCCTTGGGACCGCGCGACCAGCGTCCAGAAGTGCGTGCGCACCCTCGACATCGACGAGGTCGGCAAGACGACGCGCCACGGCACGTTCTTCCAGATGAACGGCAACTTCTCCTTCGGTGACTACTTCAAGGAAGGCGCGATCACCTACGCCTGGGACCTCGTCACGGGTTCGCGCGAGGAGGGCAAGTACGGGTTCGACCCGGAGACCGTCTGGGTGACCGTCTACCACGACGACGACGAGGCGCGGCAGCTCTGGAAGCGCATCGCCGGCCTGCCGGACGAGCGCATCCAGGCGCGCGGCAAGAAGGACAACTACTGGTCCACCGGCCAGCCCGGTCCCGCCGGCCCGTGCTCGGAGATCTACATCGACCGCGGTCCCGAGTTCGGCCAGGAGGGTGGCCCCGTCGTCGACGAGGACCGCTACCTCGAGATCTGGAACCTCGTCTTCATGCAGTACGCGATCGACGACGTGAGGTCGAAGGAGGAGTTCCGGATCGTCTCGGAGCTCGCGCGCAAGAACATCGACACGGGTATGGGCCTGGAGCGCGTCGCGTACCTGCTCCAGGGCAAGGACAACCTCTACGAGATCGACGAGGTGTTCCCCGTCATCGCGGCCGCCGAGGCGCTCTCGGGCCGGCGCTACGGCGCGAACCAGGAGGACGACGTGCGCATGCGCGTCGTGGCCGACCACGTGCGCTCGGCGCTCATGATCATGAGCGACGGCGTGCGCCCCTCCAACGAGGGCCGCGGCTACGTGCTGCGCCGCCTGCTGCGCCGCTCCGTGCGCGCGATGCGCCTGCTGGGCGTGGAGGACCGCGCGATGCCGGCGCTGCTCCCGGTGAGCCGCGACGCGATGGCGCCGTCGTACCCGGAGGTCGCGACCGACTTCGAGCGCATCTCGAACGTCGCCTACACCGAGGAGGACGCGTTCCGGCGCACCCTCACCTCGGGGACCACGATCCTCGACACGGCCGTCACCAAGGCCAAGGCGGCCGCGGGGACGGGCGGGGTGCCGCTGCTCGGCGGCGACCAGGCGTTCGCCCTGCACGACACGTACGGCTTCCCGATCGACCTCACGCTGGAGATGGCCGCCGAGCAGGGTGTCCAGGTCGACGAGAAGGCGTTCCGCGCGCTCATGACCGAGCAGCGCCAGCGTGCCCGCGCCGACGCGCTCGCCAAGCGCTCGGGCGGGGTCGACACCGCCGCCTACGAGTCGCTCGCGGGCGAGCTCTCCGCGCCGGTGGAGTTCCTCGGGTACACCGAGTCCTCGGCCGCCGTGCGCGTGGCCGGGCTGCTCGTCGACGGCGTGCCCGCGCCCGCGGCGACCGCGCCGGCCGACGTCGAGGTCGTGCTCGACCGCACGCCCTTCTACGCCGAGGCCGGCGGCCAGCTCGCCGACCACGGCACGATCGTGCTCGACGGCGGCGCGACCATCGAGGTCGACGACGTCCAGCGCCCGATCAAGGGCCTGTCCGTGCACCGCGGCCGTCTCGTCGAGGGGACCGCGGCGCTCGGCGACCCGGGCACCGCGACGATCGACCGCGACCGTCGCAAGGCGATCAGCCGCGCCCACTCGGCGACGCACATGATCCACAAGGCGCTCCAGGAGTCGCTCGGCAAGGACGCGACCCAGGCCGGGTCCGAGAACGCGCCGAGCCGGATCCGGTTCGACTTCCGCCGTTCGTCGGCCGTGCCCTCGGGCGCGCTGTCGGAGATCGAGGAGCGGGTCAACACCCAGCTCCAGGAGAACCTCGAGGTCACGGACCAGCTCATGCCGATCACCGAGGCGCGCGCCCTGGGCGCGATGGCGCTGTTCGGCGAGAAGTACGGCGACGTCGTGCGTGTGGTGTCGATCGGCGGCGACTGGTCGCGCGAGCTGTGCGCCGGGACGCACGTGCAGCAGACGGGCCAGCTCGGCCTCGTGACGCTGCTCGGCGAGTCGTCGATCGGCTCGGGCGTGCGTCGCGTCGACGCGCTCGTCGGCGACGGTGCGTACGGGTTCCAGGCCAAGGAGCACGCCCTCGTGGGCCAGCTCACGGGCCTGCTCAACGTGCGGACCGAGGAGCTGCCGGACCGCGTGGGCGCGCTCGTGTCGCGCCTGCGCGACGCGGAGAAGGAGCTCGCCCAGCTCAGGCAGTCCCAGCTCCTCGCCGTGGCCGGCACGCTCGCCGCGGGCGCGGAGCTCGCGGGCGGCACGCGCGTCGTCGTGCACGACGCCGGTGAGGTCGCCTCGGCGGACGACCTCCGCGCGCTCGCGCTCGACGTGCGCGGCCGCCTCGGCGAGTCCGAGCCGGCCGTCGTGGCCGTCGGTGGCGTCGCGAAGGACCGCCCGCAGGTGGTCGTCGTGACCAACGCGTCGGCCCGCGCCGCGGGCCTTCGTGCCGGTGTGCTCGCCAAGGCCGCCGCCCAGACGCTCGGCGGTGGTGGCGGTGGCAAGGACGACATGGCCCAGGGCGGCGGTACGGACGCGTCCGCGCTGACTGCCGCCCTCCAGGGCGTGCGTGACGGCGCCGCGGTCGCCGCGTGACGGGCGTCCCCCCGTCGCCCGGTGACGACGAGCGTGCCCCCCTCCCGCGGGGGGCGCGCCTCGCGGTCGACGTGGGCAGCGTGCGCGTCGGGCTCGCGGCGAGCGACCCCGACGGGCTCGTGGCGACCCCGGTCGAGACGCTCGCGCGCGACACGCGCACCGGCGCCGCGGTCCCGTCGGACGTCGCACGGATCGCGGCCGAGGTCGAGGAGCGCGGGGCCAGCGTGGTCTACGTAGGCCTCCCGCGGCACCTCTCCGGGAGCGAGGGTGCCGCCGCCCAGGGCGCGCGGGCGTACGCTGGGCGGGTGGCACGCGTCGTCGCACCGGTGCCGGTCCACCTCGTCGACGAGCGGATGTCGACGGTCAGCGCCCACCAGGCGCTGCACGCGTCGGGACGCGCCGGCAAGAAGCACCGCAGCGTCGTCGACCAGGCCGCCGCCGTTATCATTCTGCAATCCGCTCTCGACGCCGAGCGGGGCGCGGGGGCGCGCGCCGGAGAACCTGTAGACCCGACAGGAGACCACCGACCGTGACCGACCTGTTCGAACGGCCCGCCGTCCAGGGCGAGCAGCAGCCCGCGCGCTCGTCGCGCTCGGAGCAGCGCGCCCGCCGGGCGGCGAAGAAGCGACGCCAGCGCCGGCGTCGTCGTGCCCTCGTGGTGCTGCTCGTCTCCCTCCTCGTGGTGGGCGGTGCCGGGTACCTGCTGCTCAACAACGCCTCCGACCTCTTCGGGTTCGACAACCCGCTCGAGGCCAAGGACTTCGAGGGACCGGGCACCGACCCCGTCGACGTCGTCATCGAGCCCGGCTCCACGGGCCGTGACATGGGTGCCGTGCTCACCGAGGCCGGCGTCGTCGCCAGCTCGGCGGCCTTCGCGAGGGCGTTCGACGAGAACCCGAACGCGGGGAAGATCCAGCCAGGCACCCACACCCTGCTCCTCGGCATGCCCGCCAAGGACGCCGTCGCGCGTCTCGTCGCGAACGACTCGCGCGTCGAGACGAAGATCACGATCCCCGAGGGCAGCACAGTCGCGCAGATCCTCGAGAAGGCGTCCTCGGTGACCGACATCCCCGTCGCGGACTTCGAGGCGGCGATGGCGGACACTGCCGCAACCGGTCTTCCCGCCGAGGCGAACGGCAACTACGAGGGCTGGCTCTTCCCGACGACGTACGTCCTCGAGCCCGAGGACAAGAACGCGCTCGGGATCATCCAGGGCATGATCAGCCAGACGCTGATGAAGCTCGACGAGCTCGGCGTCGCCCCCGAGGACAGGGAGGCCGTCCTCATCAAAGCGTCTCTCATCGAGCGAGAGGCCGGACGGGACGAGGACCGGCCCAAGATGTCGCGAGCGATCGAGAATCGTCTCGAGACCGGGATGCCGTTGCAGATCGACGCGGCGGTCGCCTACGGCACGGGCAATCCTCCCGGGTACCAGGTGACACCCGAGGACACGCGCGACGCGTCGAACCCGTACAACACCTATGCGCACAACGGGCTCCCGCCGGGACCTATCGCGTCCCCGGGTGCGCCCTCGATGCAGGCGGTGCTTAACCCCGAACCGGGCGACTGGCTGTTCTGGACGACGGTGAACTACGACACGAAGGAGACGCGCTTCGCGGTCACGCTCGCCGAGCACAACCAGAACGTTGAGGCGCTGAAGCAGTGGCTCGCGGAGAACGGCGGGTGAGCGCGAGACGCGCGCCGCGGCGGGCGGCCGTCCTCGGCCACCCCGTCGCCCACTCGCTGTCCCCGGTGCTCCACCGCGCCGCGTACGAGGCGCTCGGCCTCGACGGCTGGACGTACGAGGCGATCGACACGACCGAGGAGCAGCTCCCGGCGCTGGTCAACGGGCTCGACGCGTCGTGGGCGGGCCTCAGCCTGACCATGCCGCTCAAGCACGCGGTGATCCCGCTGCTCGACCACGTTGACCCGCTCGCGAACGTCGTCGGCGCCGTGAACACGCTCGTCGTGCAGCCCACGGGCGGCCGGCGCCCGACGTTCGTCGGGACGAACACCGACGTGCACGGGCTCGTCGCCGCGCTCCGGGAGGGAATTGGGGAGCAGGACGCGCGGACCGCCGTCGTGCTCGGCGCGGGCGCGACCGCCGCGTCCACGCTGGCCGCGCTCGCCGAGCTCGGGTGCACCACGCCCACGGTCCTGGTGCGCTCGCTCGGGCGCACCGGGACGCTGCAGCGCGCTGCGCACCGCATGGGCGTCGAGCCGCGCTTCGAGATCCTCGACCCGTCGTCCCCCGCGCTCGTCGCCCGCCTCGGGCAGGCTGATGCGGTCGTCGCGACTCTTCCGTCGCGCGCGGCCGACCCGGTGGCCGACGCGCTGGCGCAGGCGGCCGTGCGCGTGACGGGCGTGCTGCTCGACGTCGTCTACGACCCCCGGCCCACGGCGCTCTCGACGGCCTGGGCCGCGGCGGGAGGCACCGTGATCGGTGGCGAGCGCATGCTCCTGCACCAGGCGGCCGAGCAGGTGCGGCTCATGACGGGTCGTGTTGCGCCGCTCCTCTTGATGGCGCGGGAACTGGGGCGAGCTCTCGTGGACACGGACACTCCGTCGTCTGGTTCCGCGAGCAGTTGACGACGAGTTCAGTAGGGGGAAACGCTCGTCCGCGTTGGCTTCGAGTGCACGGCTGGCGCGTGTCATCTGGCGAAGTGTTTCCCGGCGTGTTCGTTCTGGTGGCAGCCTCTGACCAGCGGGCGTTGAATGCCGTCTTGCGACGGTGTCAGAGTTCTTTCACCCATATTGGAGGTTGCAGACCGTATGGCCGACTGATACGGTTCTCGCGACAAACTAGTTCAGGGGGAATGTGAATGTCGAAAATCTTGAGAGTGGCCGCAATCGCTTCACTGGCGGTGGGTCTTGCTGGAACAGGGGCAATTTCGGCTTCTGCGGGAGTATCGACCGCGTATGGCGTGTCGGCAACTCGCCCGATTGCGATCGCCCACTGCGCTGCATCGCGAGTCATTCACTCGGCGCAGGGTCACGGTGTCGGCCCGTGCAAGTTCAAATTGCTCGGAGACGGTGACACCTACTGGAGCCACCTTTACTCCTACTAGCGCCCGTGCGTGACCGATTACCGGCGCCATCCTCCGTGCGTGATTTCGGGGGATGGCGCCGGTATTTTCTATCTGTCTCGACGGGATTTCAAGAGCCTGGGAACGGGTAGTTGAGCAAGCCGACAGTTAGGCTGGTTCCCAGGAACATGAAGGGGCCAAAGGGGACGGCGGTGTCGCGGCGCGCGCGGCGCGTGACGACCAGCCCGAGTGCCCACACGCCGCCGAGCAGGAACGGCAGGACGAGTCCAGTGACCAGCTCGCCCCACCCGAGCCACGCGAGCGGCGTGCCGAGCATCCCCGCGAGCTTGACGTCGCCGAAGCCGAGGCCCGCTGGATACGCGATCCGGAGCGCGGCGTAGGCGCCGAAGCCCAGGGCACCCCCGACCAGCGCCCGTACGAGTGCGGCGCGGTCGCCGGTCCCGAGGGCGGCGACGGCGAGGAGCAGGACCGACCCGAGCCACGTCGGCAGGACGACGACGTCGGGCAGCCGGTGCGTGCGCGCGTCGACCACGGCCGCGAGCGTGCCAGCCGCGGCGACGAGCACGAGGGCGGGCGTCGCCCAGGAGGTCGCCGACCACCACGCCGCGCTGGCCGCCGCGAGGAGCGCGAGGACGCCCCCGGCCGGCCCGGCCACCCGGAGCTCCCGGCTCAGGGCCGCACCACGGCGCCGGAGCCACGACCGCGCGTCGTCGGCCTCCTCGTGTGCAGCCGCCACCGGAGCGTGGCCGCGCGACGGCGTGCCGTCGACCGCCGTCCCGTCCCCCTGCTGGACCATGCGCGGCACCGTAGCGCGCCCGGGCGGGGGCGCGCCGCCGTCGTCCACAGCCCTCCGGTCCGCACTGCGGGCGGCCGCCGGGACGTGCGCGCCGACGTGGGAGGATGGCGATCATGCTGCGTTGGTTGACTTCGGGTGAGTCGCACGGTGAGGCGCTGGTCGGGATCCTCGACGGGCTGCCCGCGGGCGTCGAGCTCACGACGGACGACGTGAAGGCCGCTCTCGCGCGTCGTCGCCTCGGGTACGGGCGCGGCTCGCGCCAGAAGTTCGAGCAGGACGTGCTGCGCGTCCTGGGCGGCCTGCGCCACGGCGTGACCCAGGGGGGCCCGCTCGCGCTGGAGATCGCGAACTCCGAGTGGCCCAAGTGGGTCGACGTCATGTCCGCCGACCCGGTACCGCCAGAGGCGCTGCTGGTCGACGCCGGCACGGGCGACGTGCGGGAGATCGCGCGCAACCGGCCCCTCACGCGCCCGCGCCCCGGCCACGCCGATCTCGTGGGCATGCGCAAGTATGGCTTCGACGACGCGCGGCCCGTGCTGGAGCGTGCGTCGGCGCGCGAGACGGCGACGCGCGTCGCCCTCGGCGCGGCAGCCGCGAAGTTCCTCGAGCAGGCGCTGGGCGTCCGGCTCGTGTCGCACGTCGTGGGCATCGGCCCCGTCGAGGTGCCCGAGGACGCGGCAGTGCCCGGGCCCGACGACGTCGCCGCGCTCGACGCCGACCCGGTGCGCTGCTTCGACGCCGCGACGTCCGCCGCGATGGTCGCCGAGATCGACGAGTGCCAGAAGGCGGGCGACACGCTCGGCGGCGTCGTCGAGGTCCTGGCCTACGGCGTCCCGTCGGGCCTCGGCACGTACGCGCAGAGCGACCGGCGCCTCGACGCGCGGCTCGCGGCCGTGCTCATGGGCATCCAGGCGATCAAGGGCGTCGAGGTCGGCGACGGCTTCCGCACCGCGCGCCGCCGCGGGTCCGCCGCGCACGACGAGATCGAGCGCGGCACCGACGGCCGCATCCACCGCCTGAGCAACCGGGCCGGCGGCGTCGAGGGCGGGATGTCGAACGGCGAGGTCGTGCGCGTGCGCGCTGCGATGAAGCCGATCTCGACGGTGCCGCGCGCGCTCGCGACGGTCGACGTCGTGACGGGCGAGGTCGCCAAGGCCCAGCACCAGCGCTCCGACGTGTGCGCCGTCCCACCGGCGGCGGTCGTCGCCGAGGCGATGGTCGCGCTCGTGCTCGCGGAGCAGGCGCTCGAGAAGTTCGGCGGCGACTCCGTCGCGGAGGTCCGCCGCAACGCCGACGCCTACCTCGCGGCGATCCCGGAGCTGCAGCGCTGATGACGCCCGTCCCCCCGGGCACGCGCCCGGTCGTCGTCCTCGTCGGCCCGCCCGGCAGCGGCAAGTCGACGGTCTCGCGGCACCTGGCCGACCTGCTGGGCCTCGCGCAGCGCGACACGGACACCGACGTCGAGACCGCGGCGGGCAAGCCCGTCGCGGACATCTTCGTCGACCACGGCGAGCCGCACTTCCGCGAGCTCGAGCGCGAGGCCGTGACGACGGCGCTCGCCACGCACGACGGCGTGCTCGCCCTGGGCGGCGGCGCCGTCCTCGACGAGCACACCCAGACCGCCCTCGCGGCCTACGTCGCGGCAGGCGGCACCGTCGTGTTCCTCGACGTGAGCCTCGCGCACGCCGCGCCGCGGGTCGGGCTCAACCAGTCGCGCCCGCTGCTCCTGGGCAACCCCCGAGCGCGCTGGGCCGCGCTCATGGAGGCGCGCCGCCCCGTCTACGAGCGGGTCGCGACGCTGCACGTGGTCACCGACGCGCGCACGCCCGCCCAGGTCGCCCAGGAGATCCGGGCGCACCTCGACGACGGCGCCACGGTGCCCGCCCCCGCCGAGACCCCGGCCGAACAGGAGAACGCGTGAGCGACACGACCCCCGCCCCGGACACCGACGCCGTCGCCGGGCCGACCGACGAGCACCCCGCGCCGACGCGCGTGCGGGTCGCCGGGGACCAGCCGTACGACGTCGTCGTGGGCCGGCACCTGCTCGGCGAGCTCCCCACGATGCTCGGCGACCGGGTGCGCCGCGTGCTCGTGGTGCACCCCGCGGCCCTCGCCGCGACGGCCGAGGTCGTCCACGAGGACCTCAAGGCGTCGGGCTACGAGGCCTACGTCGCCGAGGTTCCGGATGCCGAGGAGGCCAAGACCGCGCAGGTCGCGGCGTTCCTGTGGGGCGTCCTCGGTCAGCTGGACTTCACGCGCACGGACGCGATCGTCACGGTCGGGGGCGGCGCCACGACCGACCTGGGCGGGTTCGTCGCTGCCACCTGGCTGCGCGGCATCCGCGTGGTGCACGTGCCGACGACGCTGCTCGCGATGGTCGACGCGGCCGTCGGCGGCAAGACGGGCATCAACACCGCCGAGGGGAAGAACCTCGTCGGGTCGTTCCACCCGCCCGCGGGCGTGCTGTGCGACCTCGCGGCGCTCGAGTCCCTCGGGCGCTGGGACTTCGTCGCCGGCATGGCGGAGGTCGTCAAGACGGGCTTCATCGCGGACGAGCGCATCCTCGAGATCGTCGAGGAGCACGCGGACGCGCTGCGCGCCTGGGGCACGCGCCCGACCACGGACGAGACCTGGGCCGTCGTCGCCGAGCTCGTCGAGCGCTCGATCGCGGTCAAGGCACGCGTCGTGGGGGAGGACCTCAAGGAGGCCGGTCTGCGCGAGATCCTCAACTACGGGCACACGCTGGGCCACGCGGTCGAGCTCACCGAGCGCTACCAGTGGCGCCACGGCGCCGCGGTGTCCGTCGGCATGGTGTTCGCGGCCGAGCTGTCGCGCCTCGCCGGGAAGCTCGACGACGCCGTCGTCGAGCGGCACCGCGCGATCCTCGGCTCGTTGGGGCTGCCGCTCACGTACCGCGGCGACCGCTGGGAGCAGCTCCTGTCCGCCATGCGGCGCGACAAGAAGTCGCGCGGTGACCTCCTGCGGTTCGTCGTGCTCGACGACGTCGCGCGGCCCACGCGGCTCGAGGGCCCGGACCCGACGCTCCTCGCCGCGGCCTATGCAGAGATCGCCGCCGACGCGCCCGTGGGACGCGGCCCCGTCGCGCTCTGACGCGCCGGGCCCGAGCCCTCGTCGACGGGGCCGGTCCGGTCACGCCCACAGCCCCCGCGCGCGGAGCACGTCGCGCAGGAGGTCGGCGCGGTCGGTGACGATCCCGTCGACCCCGAGGTCGAGCAGCCGGTGCATCGTCGCGCGGTCGTTCACCGTCCACGCGTGCACGGCGACACCCGCGCGGTGGGCGGCCCGGACGAACCCCGAGTCGACGACGCGCACCCAGCCCCCGCGCACGGGCACCTGCAGGCAGTCGACCGACCGAGCCGCGTGACGGGCGAGCGCGTCGGCCCGTGCCCGACCGGCGAGGAGCATGCCCACCACCGCGCCGCGCGCGCCCGAGACCGTGACGGGACGCGACAGCCGGGCCACCGTCGCCTCCCGGCGCGACGCCGCGAACGACGCGACGCACACGCGGTCGTGCGCCCGCGTGCGCTCGATCGCCCGGGCGACCGGCTCGGCCGCCGCCGCCGACTTCACGTCGACGTTCACCCGCAGGTCCGGCCACGTGCCCAGCACGTCCTCCAGTGACGGCACGGGCTCCGTCCCGCCGATCCGCGCGGCGCGCACGGTGCGCCAGGGGAGGTCGGCGACGAGCCCGCGCGCGTCGGTCGTGCGGTCCAGCGACGCGTCGTGCAGCGCGACGGCCACGCCGTCGGCCGTCGCGTGGGCGTCCGTCTCGACGTACCGCAGCCCGAGGTCGCGGGCGGCCGCGAACGCCGCCATCGAGTTCTCCAGTCCGTCGCGCGAGAAGCCGCGGTGCGCGAGCGCGACGAACGGCGCCTCCAGGTAGCGGTTGCCGGCACGACCCGTCGTGGCGCTCACGCCGCCACCCGGGCGACGCGGTCGTCGAACCGGTCCGCGGTGACGACGCCGTACGCGTGCTGCACCGCCCGCCCGAGCGACTGCCGCCGCCCCGCGGCGAGCTCGTCTCGGACCCGGCGGGCGCGGGTGTCGGTGGAGAGGCTCACCCCGCCAGCGTGCCCGAGGGCGCCGCCCGACGCTCGTCGAGCCGTCCCCACGCCGTGGTGCGTTCACGAGGCGAGCCCGCGCGGCACGTGCAGAGGCGGCGCCGCTAGGCTCGGGCGCCATGGAACGCGTGCTGGTCCTCAACGGACCCAACCTCGGCCGGCTCGGTGTGCGCGAGCCGGAGATCTACGGCTCGGCGTCGATGGCCGACCTCCAGGAGTCCGCCCTCGCGTGGGGGAGCGCGCTCGACCTCACGGTCGACGTGCGGCAGACCGACGACGAGTCCGAGCTCGTCGGCTGGCTCCACGAGGCCGTCGACGCGCGCGCCCACGTCGTGCTCAACCCGGCCGCGTTCACGCACTACTCCTACGCGGTGCGCGACGCCGCGGCGCAGGTCACGACCTCCGGCCTCCTGCTCGTCGAGGTGCACCTGAGCAACCCCGCGGCGCGCGAGGCGTTCCGCAGCCACTCCGTCGTCGGGGCGGTCGCGACCGGCACCATCGCGGGGTTCGGGTTCGACTCCTACCGGCTCGCGCTCGAGGCGCTCGCGGCTCGGCTGCGTGGCTGACCGGTCGTCCCCTGCACCTGGCTGCCTTGATCGCGGCCCATCAAGCCCCCATGCTTGATCTATCCGTATCAAGGATATAGCCTGGATCGCATGTTCGTCCTCACCGTCGACCAGCGGGGGAGCACCGGTCACCGCGACCGCGTGCCCGAGGTGCTCGCGCGCCTCGAGGTGCTCCTGGCCGGTCGGCCCGGGCACGTGGTCCCGTTCGACCGGACGGTGGGCGACGAGGTGCAGGGCGTCCTCGACGACCCGGCGACGGTGGTCGACGCGGTGCTCGACCTGCTGCGTGACGGCGGCTGGAGCGTCGGCGTCGGCGCGGGGGCCGTCGACCAGCCGCTGCCCGCGGTCTCGCGCGAGGCGTCGGGGGAGGCGTTCGTGCGGGCGCGCGAGGCGGTCGAGCAGGCCAAGTCGCGCGCGGCCACGGCGCCCGTCGCCGTCCGCGGCGAGCCGGCGGCGCGCGCCGCCGAGGTCGAGGCGCTCCTGCGCCTGCTCGCCGCGGTCGTGGACCGGCGGACCGCGCCGGGGTGGGAAGCGGTCGACACGCTCGCGCGTGTGGGCGGCACCCAGAAGGATGTGGCCCGTGCGCTCGGAGTGTCCGAGCAGGCGGTCAGCCAGCGCCTGCGTGTTGCGCTGTGGCCCGAGGAGGCGGCGGTGCGGCCCGTGGTCGCGAGGCTGCTCGGCGAGCTCTGCGCGAGTCGTCGGGGCGGGCCGCCGGAGGAACAGCGGGAGGGCGAGGGATGACGGATCCGGTGTCGGTCGTGCTGGTGGTCGTGGTGTGGGTCGTCGCGCTCGCCGCGAGCGTGCTCGGGGGAGGCCCGGTGACGCAGTGGGTGCTGCGCGCCGCGGCGCGCGCGGGCGACCCGGCCCGTCAGCGCCCCGGCCGCGCCGCGCGACCGCGGACCGCGACGGGCGCCGCCGATCCGGCGGCCGTACCGGTGCCCCCGCCCCCGCCGCCGGCGACGGGGCCCATCGGCACGGAGGCCGTCAAGGCGCTGCGGGGCGGCACGTGGATCGGGATCCTCGAGCGGTTCGCGATCACCGGCTGCCTGCTCGCCGGCGAGCCCGGCGGGATCGCCTTCGTCGTCGCGATCAAGGGCCTGGGGCGCTACCCGGAGCTGCGCGAGCACCCCGTCGCGTCCGAGCGCTTCGTCATCGGGACGCTCGCCTCGATGTGCTGGGCGGCGACGGTGGGTGTCGCGGCGAACGCGGTCCTCGTCGCGCTGGGGTAGGACGCTCCGGTAAGATCGTCAAGGCCCATTTCCCGCTCCGCCCTCGTGCGCCCGGTCGACTCGCGTCGTCCGGTGCCGCGGAGCCCGTAGACCCTCCGACAGGAAGACGAACGTGGCGACCACCAACGACATCAAGAACGGCACCGTGCTGCGACTCGACGGCCAGCTGTGGACCGTGATCGAGTTCCAGCACGTCAAGCCCGGCAAGGGTGGCGCGTTCGTCCGCACCAAGATCAAGAACGTCATGACGGGCAAGACGATCGACAAGACGTTCAACGCCGGCCTGAAGATCGAGACGGCCAACGTCGACCGCCGCGACTTCCAGTACCTGTACCAGGACGGCGCGGACTACGTGTTCATGGACACCTCGACGTACGACCAGATCACGGTCTCGCCCGAGATCGTGGGCGACGCCAAGGACTACATGCTCGAGAACCAGAACGTGCTCATCGCGTCGAACGACGGCCAGCCGCTCTACATCGAGCTCCCGGCCTCGGTCGTCCTCGAGATCACGTACACCGAGCCGGGCCTGCAGGGCGACCGCTCGACGGGCGGCACCAAGCCGGCGACGCTCGAGACGGGCGCGCAGATCCAGGTCCCGCTCTTCCTCGAGCAGGGCACCAAGGTCAAGGTCGACACGCGCGACGGCTCGTACCTCGGCCGCGTGAACGACTGACCGCCGGCAGCGACGGACAGACGACGGGCTGACGACACACATGGCCGCACGCACCAAGGCGCGCAAGCGCGCGCTCGACGTCCTCTTCGAGGCGGAGCAGCGTCAGGTGGACCCGACGACCCTCCTCGCGGAGCGCGTCGCCGACCCCGGCACCGCGCAGACCGCCCTGCCGCAGTACGCGGTCGACATCGTCGAGGGCGTGCTCGCGCACCGCGACCGCATCGACGAGCTGATCGAGACGTACTCCCACGGGTGGACGCTCGAGCGGATGCCGGCGGTCGACCGGGCCCTGCTGCGCATCGGCGGCTGGGAGATCCTCTTCAACGACGACGTCCCGGACGTCGTCGCGATCGACGAGGCCGTCGACCTCGCGCGCTCCCTGTCGACCGACGACTCGCCGTCGTTCGTCAACGGGCTGCTCGCACGTATCGTCGAGATGAAGCCGACGATCACGGCCTGAGCGCTCCACGGCCCTGTCACGGGCCGGCACGACCTCTCGACGCGGGGGGGGGGGGGGGGCGTGGGCCCCCCCCCCCCCCCGGAGAGCCTCCCCCCCCCCCCCCCCCCGGTACAGCTCTACGGCGTGC
>NZ_JBHXIC010000015.1:58208-70239 GCF_042723955.1 Cellulosimicrobium cellulans
GCTCCGTGTGCTTGCTGGAGAGCGCGTCGCCCCGTCCGCGCCGCGCCGCTCTGCGCGCGGGGCGAGGGACTCTGGCCGCGCCCAGCCCCCCCCCCCCCCCGCGTCTTACCCGGCGGGACGCGTACCCGCCGCCGCGACGCGCGGCGGTAGGGTGGGTGACCGTCAGACATCCTTTAAGGCCCGTCCCGTGAGGCGGGGAAGGAGGTCGCCGGACATGAGCTCTGGCGCTGCTGTGCCCACACCACCCGCATCGACCCCCGAGGCCGGGACCGTCGTCCTGACGGCCGCCGACATCTCCCGCGCGCTGACGCGCATCGCCCACGAGATCGTGGAGCGCAACAAGGGGGCCCACGACCTCGTCCTCCTCGGGATCCCGACGCGCGGCGTCCCGCTCGCGACGCGGCTCGCCGAGCGCCTCGCCGCGATCGAGGGGACGCCCGCCGACGGCGCGCCCGACCCGCACGCCATCGTCGGCGAGCTCGACGTGACGATGTATCGCGACGACCTCCACCGGCACCCGACGCGCACGATCGGCGCGACGCGCCTGCCCGCCTCGGGCATCGACGGCAAGGTCGTGGTCCTCGTCGACGACGTCCTGTACTCCGGGCGCACCATCCGCGCCGCGCTCGACGCGATCAGCGACCTCGGTCGTCCGCGCGCCGTGCAGCTCGCCGCGCTCGTCGACCGGGGCCACCGCGAGCTGCCGATCCGCCCCGACTTCGTGGGCAAGAACCTGCCCACCTCGACGTCCGAGCGCGTCAGCGTGCGCCTCGCCGAGGTCGACGGCGCACCCGCGGACGGGGACGCGCCGGCGGACGCCGTCGTCATCCGGTCCGCCGTCCCCGGGACGGAGGCCCGCGCATGAGGCACCTGCTGTCCACCCAGGACCTCGCGCGCGCCGACGCGGTGCGCATCCTCGACACGGCCGCGCAGATGGCCGCGACGCAGGCGCGCGAGATCAAGAAGCTCCCGACGCTGCGCGGGCGCACCGTCGTCAACCTCTTCTACGAGGACTCGACGCGCACGCGCATCTCCTTCGAGACGGCGGCCAAGCGCCTGTCCGCGGACGTCATCAACTTCTCGGCCAAGGGCTCGAGCGTGTCCAAGGGCGAGTCGCTCAAGGACACCGCGCTGACGCTCCAGGCGATGGGCGCGGACGCGGTGGTCGTCCGCCACCAGGCCTCCGGCGCACCGCACCTGCTCGCCCACGCGGGCTGGCTCGACGCCGCGGTCCTCAACGCGGGGGACGGCACGCACCAGCACCCCACGCAGGCGCTGCTTGACGCGTACACGCTGCGCCGCCACCTGTCCGGGACAGGGCTCACCGCCCCCGGCGCGAGCGGCCCGGACGACGAGGCCGCGCGCGGCGCGGGTCTCGACGGGCGGCACGTGGCGATCGTCGGCGACGTGCTGCACTCGCGCGTCGCACGCTCCAACGTGCACCTGCTGCACACGCTCGGCGCGCACGTGACGCTCGTCGCCCCGCCCACGCTCCTGCCGGTGGGCGTCCAGACGTGGCCGTGCGAGGTCTCCTACGACCTCGACGCGACCCTCGCGGGCGACACCGCGCACGGCGGCCCCGACGCCGTGATGATGCTGCGCGTGCAGCGCGAGCGCATGAGCGGCTCGGGCGCCGGCGGGGGAGCGTTCTTCCCCAACCCGCTCGAGTACAGCCGCAAGTACGGTCTCGACGCCCGGCGCCTCGGGCTGCTCGCCGAGCATGCGATCGTCATGCACCCCGGCCCGATGAACCGCGGACTCGAGATCTCCGCGCAGGCGGCGGACTCGCCGCGCGCCGTCATCGTCGAGCAGGTCGCGAACGGCGTCGCCGTGCGCATGGCCGTGCTCTACCTCCTCCTCGCGGGCAGCGACGAGACCGACGCCGCGGCGCCGGCCGTGGCGCTGTCGCCCGCCCAGCCCGTCCCCGCCGTCGAAAGGGTCCCCGCCTCGTGAGCAGCGCCGCAACCACCACGTACGTCCTGCGCGGCGCGCGCCCGCTGGGCGGCGACCCCGTCGACCTCGTGCTCTCCGGCGGCGTGATCGCCGAGATCGCGCCGGTCGGTGCCGCGCGTGCCGGGTCCGAGGGCGGCGAGACGGTCGTCGTCGACGCGACCGGCCTCGTGGCGTTGCCCGGCCTGGTCGACCTGCACACCCACCTGCGCGAGCCGGGCCGCGAGGACGCCGAGACGATCGAGTCCGGCACGCGTGCCGCCGCGGCGGGCGGGTTCACGGCCGTCCACGCCATGGCCAACACGACGCCCGTCGCGGACACGGCCGGGGTCGTCGAGCAGGTCTGGCGCCTCGGTCGCGACGCGGGCTGGGTCGACGTGCACCCGGTCGGCGCCGTCTCCGTCGGGCTCGCGGGCGAGCAGCTCGCCGAGCTCGGCGCCATGGCCGACTCCGCGGCGCGCGTGCGCGTGTTCTCCGACGACGGCAGGTGCGTCGACGACCCGATCCTCATGCGCCGGGCGCTCGAGTACGTCAAGGCGTTCGACGGCGTCGTCGCCCAGCACGCGCAGGAGCCGCGCCTCACCGAGGGCGCCCAGATGAACGAGGGCGTCGTCTCGGCCGAGCTCGGCCTCGCGGGCTGGCCCGCGGTCGCCGAGGAGGCGATCATCGCGCGCGACGTGCTCCTCGCGGAGCACGTCGGGTCGCGCTTGCACGTGTGCCACCTGTCGACCGCGGGCTCGGTCGAGATCGTGCGCTGGGCCAAGGGCCGCGGCATCGACGTGACCGCCGAGGTCACGCCCCACCACCTGATCCTCACCGACGACCTCGCGCGCGGCTACGACCCGACGTTCAAGGTCAACCCGCCGCTGCGGACCGCCGCGGACGTGGAGGCGGTGCGGGAGGGCCTCGCGGACGGGACGATCGACATCGTCGCGACCGACCACGCGCCGCACGCCCGCGAGGACAAGGACTGCGAGTGGGCCGCGGCCGCGTTCGGCATGACCGGCCTGGAGACGGCGCTGAGCGTCGTGCAGCAGACCATGGTCGACACCGGGCGCATGACGTGGGCCGACGTCGCGCGCGTGCTGTCCGGCGCGCCCGCGCGCATCGGTCGGATCGACACCGGCGAGCGCGCCCAGGGGCGTCCGCTCGAGGTCGGCGAGCCCGCGAACGTGACGCTGGTCGACCCGGCCGCGCGGCGCGTCGTCGACGGCGCGGGCCAGGTCACGGCGAGCACCAACACGCCGTTCCAGGGCCGCGAGCTGCCCGGCGCCGTCGTCGCGACGTTCCTGCGCGGGCGGGCGACGGTGCTCGACGGCACGCCCGTCCCGGCGGGCGTCGGCACGCAGGGGGTGCGGGCGTGAACCTGCCCCAGCCCGTCGCGGTCGGCATCTGGGTCGTCCTCGGCGTCGCCCTCCTGACGCTCGTCCTCGTCGGCCGCCGCCGGCTCGTCCGGCGTTCGGCCGGCGTCGTCCCGACGCCGCCGGCGCCGCCCGCCGAGGCGGCGCGGGGAGCCGTGGTGCTCGGGCCGCTCGACGCGCTCTACGTGTCCAGCACGCTCGCGGGCGACTGGCTCGCCCGCGTCGGTGCCCACGGGCTCGGCGACCGGTCCCAGGCCCAGGTCACCGTGCACGACGGCGGACTGCACGTCGCGCGCAGCGGCGCCCCGGACGTGTGGGTGCCCGCCGCAGCGGTCGGGGGCGTGGCCCTCACGCCGGGCATGGCCGGCAAGTTCGTCGGCAAGGAGGCCATCGTCGTCGTGACGTGGGCCGTGCCCGCCGAGCCGGTCCCGGCGGACGCGCCCGACGCGCCGGCCGAGGCCGAGGTCCGGCTCGACACCGGTCTCCTGCCCCGCCACGACCACGACGTCGCGCGCCTCCTGGAGGCCCTCCAGGGTCTTGCCGGACGAGCCGACGACGACCGCGACGGGCCCGCGGACGACGGCTCGCACGAGCGACGACCCGGGGCGCCGAGCGGCGCCGCCCCCGCAGACCCCGCAGACCCGGCGCCGACGCGCGAGAGCGCGACCCCCGGCACCGACGAGAACGACGAGGAAGCACCGTGACCGCCCCAGTGAACACAGCGACCACCCAGGTCTCCGCCACCGCGCCGCCCGCCGACCGGGCCCTGATCGTCCTCGAGGACGGCACGGTGCAGGCCGGCCGCGCCTACGGCGCGCGCGGCACGACGGTCGGCGAGATCGTCTTCAACACCGGCATGACCGGCTACCAGGAGACGCTCACCGACCCGTCCTACCACCGCCAGATCGTCGTCATGACGGCCCCCCACATCGGGAACACGGGCGTCAACGACGAGGACCCCGAGTCCGGCAAGATCTGGGTCGCCGGGTACGTCGTGCGCGACGCCGCCCGCCGGGCCTCGAGCTGGCGCGCGCAGCGCACCCTGGACGAGGAGCTCGCGGCGCAGGGCGTCGTCGGCATCAGCGACGTCGACACGCGCGCCCTCACGCGCCACCTGCGCGAGCTCGGCGTCATGCGCGCCGGCATCTTCTCCGGCGACGCGCTCGTGCGCGACGGCTACCCCCGCACGGTCGAGGACCTCGTCGCCGAGGTGCAGGCGGCGCCCGCGATGGCCGGCGCCGACCTCGCGCGCGAGGTGAGCACCGACGAGGCGTACGTGGTCGAGCCCTTCGAGGGCACGACGCCCGACGGCGAGCCCGTCGCGACCGTCGTCGCCGTCGACCTCGGCATCAAGTCCATGACGCCGCAGCGCCTCGCCCAGCGCGGCGTGCGCGTGCACGTGGTGCCTGCCGCCTCGACGATCGAGGACATCGAGGCGTACGCGCCCGACGGGGTGTTCTTCTCCAACGGCCCGGGCGACCCCGGCGCGGCGACCCACGAGGTCGAGCTGCTGCGGGGCGTCCTGGACCGCGGCACCCCGTTCTTCGGCATCTGCTTCGGCAACCAGATCCTCGGGCGCGCCCTCGGGTACGGCACGTACAAGCTCGCGTACGGCCACCGCGGCATCAACCAGCCCGTCATGGACCGCCGCACCGGCAAGGTCGAGGTGACGGCGCACAACCACGGGTTCGCCGTGGACGCGCCGCTGGAGGGCGAGTCCGTCGCCCCGCACGACGGCGGCCGCTACGGGCGCGTCGTCGTGTCCCACGTCGGCCTCAACGACCAGGTGGTCGAGGGGCTCGAGTGCCTCGACCTGCCCGCCTTCTCCGTCCAGTACCACCCCGAGGCCGCGGCCGGCCCCCACGACGCCGCGTACCTCTTCGACCGCTTCGTCGAACTCATGGCGTCCCGACGCGCCGAGAGCTCCGCAGCCGCCGACCAGAACACCAAGGAGAGCTGACCGTGCCTCGCAGAACCGACATCTCCAGCGTCCTGGTCATCGGGTCCGGCCCGATCGTCATCGGCCAGGCGTGCGAGTTCGACTACTCCGGCACCCAGGCGTGCCGCGTGCTCAAGGAGGAGGGCCTGCGGGTCGTCCTCGTGAACTCGAACCCGGCCACGATCATGACCGACCCCGAGTTCGCCGACGCGACCTACGTCGAGCCCATCACGACCGAGGTCCTCACCTCGATCATCGCGAAGGAGCGCCCCGACGCGCTCCTGCCCACGCTCGGCGGGCAGACCGCGCTCAACGCGGCGATCGCGCTCGACGAGGCGGGCGTCCTCGCCGAGTACGGCGTCGAGCTCATCGGCGCGAACATCGCGGCGATCCAGAAGGGCGAGGACCGCCAGCAGTTCAAGGACGTCGTCGAGAAGTGCGGCGGCGAGTCGGCGCGCTCGGTCATCGTGCACACGGTCGACGAGGCGATCGCGGCCGCGGGCGACCTCGGGTACCCGATGGTCGTGCGCCCGTCCTTCACCATGGGCGGACTCGGCTCGGGCTTCGCGTACGACGAGGACGAGCTGCGCCGCATCGTCGGGCAGGGCCTGCACTACTCCCCGGTGACCGAGGTGCTCCTCGAGGAGTCGATCCTCGGCTGGAAGGAGTACGAGCTCGAGCTCATGCGCGACAAGCACGACAACGTCGTGGTCGTGTGCTCCATCGAGAACGTCGACCCCGTCGGCGTGCACACGGGCGACTCGATCACGGTCGCGCCGTCGCTGACGCTCACGGACCGCGAGTACCAGAAGCTGCGCGACATCGGCATCGCCGTCATCCGGGAGGTCGGCGTCGACACGGGCGGCTGCAACATCCAGTTCGCCGTCGACCCGGACACGGGCCGCATCATCGTCATCGAGATGAACCCGCGCGTCTCGCGCTCGTCCGCGCTCGCGTCCAAGGCGACCGGTTTCCCCATCGCCAAGATCGCGGCGAAGCTCGCCGTCGGCTACACGCTGGACGAGATCCCCAACGACATCACGCAGGTCACCCCGGCCTCGTTCGAGCCCACGCTCGACTACGTCGTCGTCAAGGTGCCGCGCTTCGCGTTCGAGAAGTTCCCGGCCGCCGACCCGACGCTGACGACGACGATGAAGTCCGTCGGCGAGGCCATGGCGCTCGGGCGCAACTTCACCGAGGCGCTCGGCAAGGCGCTGCGCTCGATCGACAAGGGCGGCTCGGTGTTCCACTGGGACGGCGAGCCCGTCTCGGGCGCGGACCTCGACGAGCTCCTCGTGCGCATCGCGCGTCCCACGGAGAACCGCATCATCGGCGTCCAGCAGGCGCTGCGCGCCGGGGCGAGCGTCGAGCAGGTGTTCGAGGCCACGAAGATCGACCCGTGGTACCTCGACCAGATCCAGCTGGTCAACGAGGTCGCGGCGGCCGTCGCGGACGCGCCCGCGCTCACGGAGGACGTGCTGCGCGAGGCGAAGAAGCACGGCCTGTCCGACGCGCAGGTCGCGCGCCTGCGCGGCATGGGGCCGGCGGGCGAGGCGACGGTGCGCGAGGTCCGCTACGCGCTCGGCGTGCGCCCGGTCTACAAGACGGTCGACACGTGCGCGGCCGAGTTCGCCGCCCGCACGCCGTACCACTACTCGTCGTACGACCTGGAGACCGAGGTCGCGCCGCGCGAGCGCGAGGCCGTGATCATCCTCGGCTCGGGCCCCAACCGCATCGGCCAGGGCATCGAGTTCGACTACTCGTGCGTGCACGCGGCGCTCACGTTGCGCGAGCGCTACGAGACGATCATGGTCAACTGCAACCCGGAGACGGTCTCGACCGACTACGACACGTCCGACCGCCTCTACTTCGAGCCGCTGACGTTCGAGGACGTGCTCGAGGTCTACCAGGCGGAGCTCGCCGCGGGGCCGGTCAAGGGCATCATCGTCCAGCTCGGTGGCCAGACGCCGCTCGCGCTCGCGCAGCGCCTCGCGGACGCGGGCCTGCCGATCCTCGGCACGAGCCCCGAGGCGATCGACGCCGCGGAGGACCGCGGCGAGTTCGGCCGCGTGCTCGTCGAGGCGGGCCTGCCCGCCCCGGCGTTCGGCACGGCGCGCTCGCTCGACGAGGCGAAGGACGTCGCGGCCGGCATCGGCTACCCGGTGCTCGTGCGCCCGTCCTACGTGCTCGGCGGGCGCGGCATGGAGATCGTGTACTCGGCCGAGCAGCTCACGGGCTACGTCGAGCGCGCGCTCGCCGCGGCCGCGGCCGAGGACCGCACGGCCGGCACGCTGCCCGCGCCGCTGCTCATCGACCGGTTCCTCGACGACGCGATGGAGATCGACGTCGACGCGCTCTACGACGGCACCGAGCTGTTCCTCGGCGGCGTGATGGAGCACATCGAGGAGGCCGGCATCCACTCCGGCGACTCGGCGTGCGTCCTGCCGCCCGTGTCGCTCTCGGAGCAGGAGATCGAGCGCATCCGCCGCTCGACCGAGGCCATCGCCAAGGGCGTGGGCGTGCGCGGCCTGCTCAACGTGCAGTACGCCCTCGTCTCGGACGTGCTCTACGTCCTGGAGGCCAACCCGCGCGCGTCGCGCACCGTGCCGTTCGTCTCCAAGGCGACGGGCACGTCGCTCGCGAAGGCCGCGGCGCGCGTCATGGCGGGCGAGTCGATCGCCGAGCTGCGCGCGGCGGGCGTCCTGCCCGCCGAGGGCGACGGCGGCACGCTCCCGCTCGACGCGCCGATCGCGGTCAAGGAGGCGGTCCTGCCGTTCAAGCGCTTCCGCACCGCGGACGGCGTGGTCGTGGACACGGTCCTGGGCCCGGAGATGCGCTCGACGGGCGAGGTCATGGGATTCGACCGCGACTTCCCGCACGCGTTCGCCAAGTCGCAGGCCGCGGCGTTCGGCGGGCTGCCGACGTCGGGCCGCGTGTTCGTCTCCGTCGCCGACCGCGACAAGCGCTCGATCGTCTTCCCGGTCAAGCGCCTCGCGGAGCTCGGATTCGAGATCCTCGCGACCGACGGCACGTCGAGCGTGCTGCGCCGCAACGGCATCGCGTCGCGCGTGGTGCGCAAGTTCTCGGCGGGCCGCGGCGCGGACGGGGAGCCGACGATCGTCGACCTCATCACGGCCGGCGAGGTCGACATGGTCATCAACACGCCGTCCGGCCAGGGCGCGCGCGCGGACGGCTACGAGATCCGGGCCGCCACGACCGCGGCGGACAAGCCGATCGCGACGACGGTCGACCAGCTCGCCGCGGCGGTGCAGGGCATCGAGGCGGTCCTGGCGGGACCGTTCGCGGTGGCCAGCCTCCAGGAGCACATGGCGGGCGAGGGCCTGACGGCCGGCGTCACGCTCCCCGCCGCCGCCGCGGAGCGGGTGGGCGCGTGAGCGCGGCCTTCGGCGCGCGGCTCGCCGCCGCGATGGACGACCACGGACCGCTGTGCGTCGGGATCGACCCGCACGCGAGCCTCCTCGACGCGTGGGGCCTGCCCGACGACGCCCACGGTGTCCGTGAGCTCGGCCTGCGGGTCGTCGAGGCGGTCGGGGGGCGGGTGGCCGCGGTCAAGCCGCAGGCGGCGTTCTTCGAGCGCCACGGCTCGCGCGGGATCGCGGCGCTCGAGGACGTCATCGCGGCGGCCCGCGCGGCGGGGACGCTCGTCGTCGTCGACGCCAAGCGCGGCGACATCGGCTCCACCATGGACGCGTACGCCGAGGCGTTCCTCCGGGACGGCTCGCCGCTCGCGGGGGACGCGCTGACCGTCTCGCCGTACCTCGGCTTCGGGTCGCTCGCGCCGGCGGTCGACCTCGCCCTGTCGTCCGGCCGCGGGCTGTTCGTCCTGTGCCTCACCTCCAACAAGGAGGGCCACGAGGTGCAGCACGCGCGGACGCTCACGAGCGACGGCCGGCCGGCCGGGCCGAGCGTCTCCGCGGCGATGGCCGCCCACGCGGCCGCCCTCAACGAGGGCGCCGAGCCCATGGGCTCGGTCGGCCTCGTCGTCGGGGCGACCGTCGGCGACGCGGCGGAGCGGACCGGGACGGACCTGACCGCCGTGAACGGGCCGCTGCTCGCGCCGGGCGTGGGCGCCCAGGGCGCGGGGGAGCGGGAGCTCGCCGCCGTGTTCGGGGACGCGCGTCGCCGGGTGCTCGCGTCCTCCTCGCGCGGCGTCCTGCGCGCGGGACCGGACGTCGACGCGCTGCGCGCGGCGGCCCGGTCGGCCACGGACGAGGTCGCGCGCGCCCTGCGCGGCTGAGCGTCACCGACCCGGGCGACGGGGCCGGCACCTGCGGGTGCCGGCCCCGTCGTCGTGCCACACTCAGGGCGCGGACGCCGTCCTCCCGCCGGAACCGCCCCGCCGCCGTCGTGCCGTGCGAGACTGCGCCCATGGCCTCCCACGACGCGACCGCGAGCCCCTCTGCCACGCCCGAGCGCGGTGACGAGAGCTCTCCCGTACCCGCACCCGAGGCCGGTGCGGTGCCGGGCGCGCTGGACGTGCCGGGCACGTGGAACGCGCGCGACGTCGGGGGGCGCGCGGTGCCGGTCGGTCACGACGAGCCCTTGCGCACCGGCGTGCTGCTGCGGACGGCGAGCCTGTCGCGCCTGACCCCGGCGGGCCAGGCGGCGCTCTCCGACCTCGGGGTGACGACGGTGCTCGACCTGCGCGGGGACGACGAGCTCGAGCGCGACGGCGCGGACGCGGTGCCGGGCGGGGTCCGGGTGCTGCGCCGCGGCATGGACCCCGCGCGGGGCCTCCAGGCCGGGGGCGGCGACGGCGGGGGAGCGTCGGCCGACCCCGCGGCGCTCGTCGCGGGCCTGCTGGCGGCGGACGACCCGACGGCGGTCGCGCGCCGCATGATGCACGGCGTGTACGCGACGTTCGTCCAGGACCCCGGCATCCGCGCGACGGTCGGGCGCGTGCTCGGCGAGGTCGGGTCGGCCGAGGGTACCGCGGTCGTGCACTGCTCGGCGGGCAAGGACCGCACCGGGTGGGTGGTCGCCCTCGCCCAGCACGTCGCGGGGGTCGGGGAGGAGGACCGCCTGGCGGAGTACCTCGCGAGCCGCGCGGCCGTGGGAGGCCTCGCCGCGCTCGTGCCGCCCATCCCGGGCCTGTCCCCGGACGCCCTGGCCCCGGTCCTCACCGTGGAGCCGGAGTACCTCGAGGCCGCGTGGGAGCTCGCCGCCCGCGAGCACGGGAGCGTGGACGGCTACCTCGTCGCGTGCGGGGTGACGACGGCCGTCCGCGACGCGCTCGTCGCGCGCCTCGTGGCGTCCTGAGCGTCGCCCTCGGTCGCCTCACAGCGCCCCTCGCCACGCTCGTCGCAGCGCCGACGGCGCGCGACGCGCCCTGCCCAGTCGTTGCCCGATCGGTCGAGGCTCGCTACTTTCGAGGGGTCGGCTCCGTGCGTCGGCGCAGGTCGCCCGGGTGATTCACCCGATTAGGGCTCCTCGTCGGGGCACGCCGGGACGACTGTGTGGGCCCATCCGCCTGACGACGAGTAGGTGACTTGCGTGGCACTTCCACCCCTGACCCCAGAACAGCGCGCGGCGGCGCTCGAGAAGGCCGCAGAGGCCCGACGCGTGCGCGCCGAGGTGAAGAACAGGCTCAAGTACTCCCAGGGCTCCCTGAAGGAGGTCATCGAGCGCGGGCAGACGGACGACATGATCGGCAAGCTCAAGGTGGTCTCGTTGCTGGAGTCCCTGCCCGGCGTGGGTAAGGTGAAGGCTCGGGCGATCATGGAGGAGATCGGGATCGCCGAGACACGTCGTGTCCGCGGCCTCGGTCCTCATCAGTCCGCGGCCCTCATCGAGAGGTTTGGCTGACATTTCCGCGCACCCGTCCGAGCCGACGCCGTCCGTCCCCGCCGAGGGGGCGACGGCGCCGGTGGTCTCACCCAGCCCCGCCCGCCTGACCGTCCTGGCCGGACCGACCGCCGTCGGGAAGGGGACGGTCTCGGCCGACATCCGCGCCCGGTACCCGGAGGTGTGGCTGTCCGTGTCGGCGACGACGCGCGACCCGCGGCCGGGCGAGGTGGACGGGGTGCACTACCTGTTCGTCGGCACGGACGAGTTCGCCCGCATGGTCGCGGAGCGCGAGCTGCTCGAGTGGGCGGTGGTGCACGGTCGCAACAGCTACGGCACGCCCCGGCGCGCGGTCGAGGAGAAGCTCGCCGCGGGCGTGCCGGCGCTCCTGGAGATCGACCTCCAGGGTGCGCGCCAGGTCCGCGCCTCGATGCCCGAGGCGCGGTTCGTGTTCCTCGCCCCGCCGAGCTGGGACGAGCTGGTGCGCCGGCTCGTGGGCCGCGGCACGGAGGACGCGGAGGAGCGCGAGCGCCGGCTCACGACGGCGCGGGTCGAGCTCGCGGCGGAGTCGGAGTTCGACCACGTCATCGTCAACGACGAGGTGCACCGCGCGACGGACGAGCTCGTGCGCGTCATGGGGCTCGAGCCTCGGCCCGTCGAGGGCGGGACGGGCGACCCCGCGCGCGCGGCGGACCCCGCGCCGTCCGGGCGCACCGAGCGGCACGCCGAGCAGCACAGCGAGTAGACTGTCCTGCGGTGCCCGTGCGCGGGCCCGCTCCCCGGTGGGCCGCAGGCCCGGTCCGCGGACCCGGCGACAGCCCGGGGCCGGGGCGCCCCGCCCCCCCCCTCCCCCCCCCCCGCGCGGCCGGGCCCGCGCGGGCGCGACGCTCGTCGGGCGACGGGTCCAAGCGGCCTCCTCGTGGCGCGAGCGGGTCGCCGGCGCTCAGTAGCGGTAGTGCTCGGGCTTGTACGGGCC
>NZ_JBHXIC010000016.1:0-33367 GCF_042723955.1 Cellulosimicrobium cellulans
CGAGCACCGCGGTCCGCCCTCCGGCGTCTTCACGGGATCCCCCGATGCACCGTGCGACACTGGGGGTCGTGACTGGACCGACGACTCCCCCGCAGCAGCCCGCTCCCAGCGGCACCCGCCTCGACCCGTGGTTCGGTGCCTACGCAGAGCGAGCGCACGGGATGCGAGCGTCGGAGATCCGGGCGCTGTTCGCGGTGGCGAACCGACCCGAGGTCGTGTCGCTCGCCGGCGGCATGCCGTACCTCGAAGGGCTCCCCCTCGACCAGATCGCCGACACCATGCAGCGCCTCGTCGCGACGCGCGGTGCCACCGCGCTCCAGTACGGCTCCGGCCAGGGCGACGAGACCCTGCGCGAGCGGATCCTCGACGTCGTGCGCCTCGAGGGCATCGAGTGCCACCCCGACGACGTCGTCGTGACGACCGGCTCGCAGCAGGCGCTGGACCTCGTCACGCGGATCTTCGTCGACCCGGGCGACGTGGTCGTCGCGGAGGCGCCGAGCTACGTCGGGGCGCTCGGCGTGTTCCGCTCGTATCAGGCGGACGTCGTGCACGTGCCCCTGGACGAGCACGGTCTCGTCCCCGAGGCGCTGGAGGAGGCGCTCGCCCGGCTCGCGGCGGACGGTCGCCGCGTCAAGCTGCTCTACACCGTGCCGAACTTCCACAACCCCGCCGGGGTGACGCTCACCGCGGAGCGCCGCCCGCGCATCCTGGAGATCGCCCAGCGCTACGGCGTCCTGGTCATCGAGGACAACCCCTACGGCCTCCTGGGCTTCGACGGGCAGACGCTCCCCGCCCTCCGGTCGCTCGACGAGGACGGCGTCCTGTACCTCGGGTCGTTCTCCAAGACCTTCGCGCCGGGATACCGGGTCGGCTGGGTGGTCGCGCCCCACGCGGTCCGCGAGAAGCTCGTCCTCGCGAGCGAGTCCGCGATCCTCTGCCCGTCGAACGCCTCGCAGCTCGCCATCGCCGCGTACCTCGACACGTGCGACTGGAAGGGTCAGATCAAGCAGTTCCGCGAGCTCTACCGGGAACGCCGCGACGCCATGATCGGCGCGCTCTCCGAGCACCTCCCCTCGGCCAGCTGGACCGTGCCCGACGGCGGCTTCTACACGTGGGTCCAGCTCCCCGAGGGACTCGACGCACGGTCCATGCTCCCCCGCGCCGTCACGGCGCGCGTGGCCTACGTGCCGGGCACCGCCTTCTACGCCGACGGCACCGGCTCGAGCCACGTGCGCCTCTCCTACTGCTTCCCGACCCCCGAGCGGATCCGTGAGGGCGTCCGACGCCTTGCCGGCGTCGTCAATGCCGAGCAGGAGCTCGTCGAGATCTTCGGGACCAACGCCGAGCTCGACCCGGACGTCACGGACGTCGAGAACCCCTCGCCCAACCTGGCCTGAAGCACCTCACCACGACGCCGCGGCAGCCCCCACCGGGCGACGCCGGCACCGAACAGGAGTCCGTCAACAGTGGACACGACCACGGGTACCCCGGCGGCCACGGGCGAGGCTGCCTCCGCAGCCCGGACCGACACGCAGCGCCCTGACCAGCACCTTCACCTTCTCCGGCCCGACGACGCCATCCCCCCGGGCGGGCACGTCGCGATCCTCGCCGGCGGGCTCTCCCACGAGCGCGAGGTCTCCCTGCGGTCCGGGCGCCGCGTCGCCGAGAGCCTGCGTGCCGCCGGTCTCGAGGTGACGATCCACGACGTCGACGCCGGTCTTCTCCCGTTCCTCGCCGCGACCCGCCCTGACGTCGTGTGGCCGCTCCTCCACGGCGCGAGCGGCGAGGACGGCTCGATCCGCGACGTGCTCGAGCTCGTCGGGGCTCCCTACGTCGGCACCGGGCCGCGGGAGAGTCGTGCAGCCTGGAGCAAGCCGGTCGCGAAGAGCGTCGTGCTCGGTGCGGGCCTGTGCACGCCCGAGTACGTGACGCTCCCGCAAAGCCTGTTCCGGGAGCTCGGCGCCCAGCCCGTCCTGGACGCCGTCGTCGCGCGGCTCGGTCTCCCCCTCGTCGTCAAGCCGACCCATGGCGGTTCGGCGCTGGGCGTGACCCTCGTTGAGCGTGCCGACCAGCTCCCCCGAGCCATGGTCGACTGCTTCGCGTACGGAGACGTCGCCCTGATCGAGCGCGCCGTGCGCGGCGTGGAGCTCGCGGTCAGCGTCGTCGACCTCGGCCACGGACCCGAGGCGCTGCCGCCCGTCGAGATCGTCACGACCGGACCGTACGACTTCGACGCGCGATACAACCCCGGTCGCACCGAGTACTTCGCCCCCGCCCGCCTGGACGACGACGTGCTCGGCATCGTCCGCGAGGTAGCCGTCCGTGCGCACGCCGCGCTGGGCCTGCGCGACCTGTCGCGGACCGACGTGATCCTCGACCAGGACGGGGTCGTGCAGTTCCTCGAGGTCAACGTCGCACCTGGCATGACCGAGACCTCCCTCCTCCCCCAGGCCGCACGTGCCGCTGGGCTCGACCTCGGTCACCTCTACCGGTCGCTCGTCAACGCCCACGTGCGCCACTGAGCGACGGCGGCCCACCGACGTATCGGCCCTCGCCGTTTCACGTGAAACGTCGCGCTGACGTCGGACCGACGGGTCGTGTTCCTCGCTCGCTCTCCGTGGTTCCTGCTCGCCGTCGGTCCTGCTGGCTCTGTCGTGCTCTTGCTCGCCAGGTTCTGCTCGCCGAGTCGCGCTCCCCTGGTCACGCTCGCGTGGCCTCTCTCGCTGGACGTGATCGACGGGTCCTTCTTGCCTGGTGATGCTCACCGGACGGTTCCTCTAAAGGTACGGGTTCACACGCGGTCTCCTCCGGGCCATCGAGGTTTCGTGGAGGACCTGGCTCCCGGCTGGCCCTGCGGCCTCTCGCGCGACGATCGGCGATGATCCTTACCGCGGAAGTCCGTGCCCGCCTCCGTCGACCGGCAGGATCGTCCCTCTCCACGCTCACACAGCGCGGCCACGAGAGTTCACCGTCCGGTCGGACCGTCTGTCGCAAGGTCCATCGCGCCTGATGGTCCGTAGCGCGGTCCTGACGCAGGTGGTCCGTCGCACGGTCCCTAGGCATGCCCCTTCGACGCTTGGCGGCTCTCCTCCCCCGATGCCGCACCTCACGCACGGAGGATTCGGCCCGCCGAGGAGGAAGGAAGGGACACGGACGTTGCTCGGTCGGACCCCCCGGGGGCGGTCATCGGTCGTGCGACCGAGCGCGGACCTGCGCGTGACGACGGGCGCGCGAGGAGACGACCCGGACGGTGAGCCACAGCCCGTCCGCCGAGCCTCGGCAACAGCCGACCGCATGACCATGCCCCATGACCTGAGCCCGGAGTCCCAGCTTTCCCGGGACGTGACCCCTCCCCGTCGTCGACGCCGCCCAAGGACCCGGCGTCGTCGTGTCCCGTGACACGTGGGCGAGCCCGGTTCTCCGGGATGTCTTGTGCACCCAGCGATCTCACGGTGCCCGTTTGACCGCCACGCATCCTTCCGGCTCGTCCCGCCGCGTCGCGGATCACTCGTGAGCGGGGGTCTGGATCGTGCGTTTTGCAAGAACGTCTCCGCGGGGGCGGATCGCCCGGCACGTGCTCCCACGGCGCGGCGCGATGAGCCCCCCGCCGTCGACGCATGGCGACGCAGCCCGCGATGCTTCGACGCACGGGCCGGGTCGCTCAGGTCGAGCATGGACTCGGACTCAGGCTCTCGTGCGGACACCGGCTCTGGCTGGGTCGCGGACATCGGCTCAGGCGACGACGTGGGCTCCGCCTCGAAGACGACCTCGACTGGGGACTCGGATCTGACTTCGGGCTCGGGCTCGGGCTTGGGCTTGGGTTCAGTCTGAGGCACTGGTTCGGGCTCGAGATCGGTTTCAGACACCACCTCGGTCACAGACACCGGCTCGGGCCCAGACACAAGCTTGAGCGCAGGGGTCACTGCGTGCTCTGGTTCTGTCTCGGGTACTCGTTCGGACTCGGATGTGGGCCGAGTGCCCGGGAGTGCCAGCTACCTTCACGCGCGGCCCTGAGCGCCTCGTGTCGCTCGCGGCGAGTGGGGACCGATACGGCGCGCTCGTGCGTCGGGATCCTCCCCTGTGCGCGCTACGGTGCCCGCGCGCCGGCGCTCGCTCCTGCACCCCCGAGAGATGGCCAGAGCTCAGGCGCGTCGGCGACGCGCGGCACTTCATCCTCGGCCAGGGGGCGCCCTCGGACAACGCCCGTTCCACGTGAAACGGAATTCGCCCGCGTGAGTTTGCCGCCACGTAGTTTCACGTGAAACAGCGGACTATCGAGGGGCTTCCAAGCCGGGCTTGCCTCCCCGACGCTCCCTCCGTGCTCACACCCTGAAGCCGCGACTGCAAGGGGACGTAGACGTGGGGACCTGGCCTCGGCGCATCGACACCGTCACGCGATGCACGGCTCCACTCCGAGCGCCGTACGCGGAATCAGGAGCCCGGCGGGTCGCGCGCCCAACTGTTCCCCGGGTCGTGCAGCGAAGTACACCCGCCTCCGCGCATCGTTCCAGCAGGACCGGCTTCGATCCTCCCTCCGTCGATGGCGACGACTCCGCGCTCTCGATCCCGCCTCTGGAGTTGTCGATCGCCGCGGGCCTGCTCGCGCCAGCAGAACGCGTTTCACGTGAAACGTGACCGGAGATGCCTCGCGTCCACGTGATCGCGGCCCGAGCGGTAGGACGCAAGACGCGGGGAGCACGCTGGAAGCGGTGACTCACCGCCAACGGCAGCACATGCCCGGAGGCACCTGAGCCGCCCGCCGGGCGGGGTCGTCGTGGTGCACACCCAGGTGGAGGGGACAGCCGCCCCGGGTCACCGCTCCATGTGCACGCCTTCGCAGGCCGCACCGCCCCGCACTGGAGCCAACACGTGCCGACGACCTCCCTCGGACGAGAGTGGCGAACATACAGCCGGGACTGCTGCGGGTGCTCACAAGCACCGCACGACAGTCCCGGCATCAGCTTCGGTGCCACGCCCTGTGTGGCACGCCTACCTGTATCGCTACTTGCGCAGAAGACCAGGGTCGTCGGGCGCCATCACGTCGAGGATCCTGTTCAGGTCCTCGACCGAGGCGAACTCGACGGTCAACCGCCCCTTGTTCTTGCCGAGGTCGACCTTCACGCGTGTCTCAAAGCGGTCAGAGAGGCGATGGGCGAGCTCGTCGATCGCAGCGGAGCGCTGTCCCGCTCGCGGTGCGCGCGGCGCACGGCGATCGCCGTCCAGGCCGCCCATCGCGACGATCTCCTCGGTCGCACGGACCGAGAGCCCTTCCGCCACGATCCTCTGGGCAAGGCGCTCGATCTCCGCGCCGTCGGTGAGGCCCAGCAGTGCGCGCGCATGACCAGCGGAGAGAACGCCCGCCGCAACCCGCCGCTGTACCAGGGGTGGGAGGCGCAGGAGCCTCAGAGTGTTGGAGATCTGCGGTCGACTACGAGAGATGCGTTCAGCGAGCTCCTCGTGAGTGCATCCGAAGTCGTCGAGCAGCTGGCGATATGCTGCCGCCTCCTCCAAGGGATTGAGCGCGCTCCGGTGCAGGTTCTCGAGCAGTGCGTCGCGCAGTAGGTCAGCGTCATCCGTCTCACGGATGATTGCGGGAATCACGTCGAGTCCGGCAGCCTGCGTCGCGCGCCACCGCCGCTCCCCCATGATCAGCTCGAAGGACGCGTCCTCCCCCGGGACGGGACGAACGACGATCGGCTGCAGAACGCCGATCTCGCGGATCGAGCCCACGAGCTCGTCGAGGTCCCCCTCGTCGAAGACGGTGCGCGGCTGGCGTGGATTCGGACGGATCGACGCCGTGGGTACCTCGGCGAAACGTGCGCCGGGGACTGGTACGAGGTCGTCAGCGGCGCTCCCGGTCCACTCCTCGGTGCTCGGCGTGAGTTCGGTGTTGGGGTCCTCGCGAGGCGACTCGGCGATCTCCTCTCCCGGCGAGTCCCCGCCATCCGTCGTCGCGGGAGTCGTTTCACGTGAAACGGTGCTCGCAGAATCGTTGCGTGTCGGCGTCGCGCCATCGGCGCCCTGCACGCTGCTCTCGGGCCCGTCCTGTTCCGTCGGCTGCGCGGGCTCGCCGTCACTCCCCCCGAGTGCACCGCGGTCACCCGCGCTCACGGCCTCAAGCTCGGCGAGGTCGTGAGCCGAGAGCGACGTCAGGGAGTCCAGATCCGCGGGACCTGAGCCGGTCTCCGTGACAAGGGTGACGACAGGAGTGCCCCGGTTCCCGCTCTCGGCCGACCCCTTCCCGTCGCCGTCACCTGCGGAAGTGCCCTCGTTCAGTGCTTCGGCCGCCGGCTCCTCAGGCGTCGGGCTCGGGAAGAAGACGTCAACCGGTCGCTTCCCCTCTGAACTGGTCGGGATAAGAGCCCCGAGCCCTCGGCCGAGCCCTCGACGCTTCTCGCTCATCGCTGTTCCTCCTGCCGCAGGCCGGGACCACCGATGGTGCCGGCAAACTCATGTTCGGTCCGGACCGCCTCGTGCACGGGGGCTGCGTCGGGAACGTCACCGTGCTCGTGAGCCGCATCCTGCGCCGGGAGGGCACCGGGGTCGCGATCGCCAGGCCGGTTCGCACCGCGTTGCGTCAGCTCCCGTGCTGCCTCGAGGTACGCGAGCGCACCCGTCGAGCCTGGGTCGTACGTCATCACCGTTTGCCCGTGGCTCGGCGCCTCGGAGATGCGCACCGAGCGAGGCACGGTCGTCCGCAAGGTCTGATCAGGGAAGTGCTCGCGCACCTCTGCCGCCACCTGCTGCGCGAGATTGGTTCGCCCGTCGTACATCGTCAGCAGAATCGTCGAGACGTGCAAACCGGGGTTGAGGTGCGACTTGATGAGCTCGATCGTCTTCAGGAGCTGGCTCAGTCCCTCGAGCGCGTAGTACTCGCACTGGATCGGAATGAGCACCTCCCGACCGACGACGAACGCATTCACGGTGAGAAGGCCGAGGCTCGGCGGGCAGTCGACCAGCACGTAGTCGATAGGGGCCAGGCCCTCGCGCTCCCGCCCTGCCAAGTACTCGTCCAGAGCGCGGCGGAGCCGTGTTTCACGTGAAACGAGCGAGACCAGCTCGATCTCCGCGCCCGAGAGGTCGATCGTCGCCGGTACGCACCACAGCGTCGGGATGTCGGGGCACTGCTGGACCGCGCTGGCGAGGGGATCGCCGTCGACCAGAACCTCGTAGACCGACGGAGTCCCGGCACGGTGCTCGACCCCGAGCGCGGTCGACGCGTTGCCCTGAGGATCGTTGTCGATGACGAGCACGTTGAGCCCCGCGAGCGCGAGACCGGCAGCGAGATTCACCGTCGTCGTGGTCTTCCCGACACCGCCCTTCTGGTTCGCCACCGTGATGATGCGCGTCGACGCCGGGCGTGGGAAGCGGCGGCCTTGGAGGTCGATGCGACGCCTGGCGTCCTCGGCAAGCTGGGCGGCGAGCGGTGTCGACTCGTCCGTGACCGGCAGGCTCGCCATCAGGGCTGCTCTCCGGTCGTCCTCGCTCCCGGAGCTCCGCGCCCCTCCCCCGTCCTGCGAGAGCGACGTCGCCGACCGATCCTGAAGCTCTCCAGGGTCGACAGGGCTTTCCGTCACGCGTCTCATCCTCTCCGTCGTCGCGTCCCAGCATGCGCCGTCCAGCCCACTCATCTGTGGATGTCAGGCGCTCGTCGCCCCCCGTGTCGTCGCACAGCCGTGCCGACGCCGAGGGTCGGGGTTCAGCGTGCCCCAGTCTGCCGCACGATGCGTACGACGGTGGTGGTCTCCACACCGGGGATCGTCGGTGCGTCCACGACCTCAGGTTCGCCCCCCTTGAGCCGGCGCAGCACCTTGCGGGCGGGCTCGACCTCCCGCGCCACATTGCGTCCCTTCAGGACGATCATCTCGCCGCCCGGTCGGACGAGCGGTAGCGAGAGCCGGACCAGCTTGTCCAGCGCGGCCACGGCGCGAGACGTCACCGCGTCGCACTCGAACGCACCGTGATACTCCTCCGCACGCCCCCTCTTGACCTCGATGTTCGAGAGCTTCAGATCCGCGGCGATCTCCGACAACCACGCGCAGCGGCGCTCCATCGGCTCCACCAGGTAGACGGAGGCCCCCGGTCGCATCGCAGCGATCACGACCCCGGGAAGCCCCGCGCCGGACCCGATGTCTGCGATGAGCCCGGTTTCCGGAAGGAACGGGACGACCGCGGCAGAGTTCAGGATGTGCCGGTCCCAGATGCGAGGAACCTCGCGGGGGCCGATCAGCCCGCGCAACTCGCCCTCCTCGCGCAGGCGGTCCGCGAACCGTTCGATGGTCGGGTACGACGCACCGAAGTACTCGGTCAGCGCCTCCCTCGAGATCTGTGGCTCCGCGTTCCCGTCTACCACGTCGCGCATCGGCTCCTCTGCTTCCTCGTCAATGGGCACGCCACATCGTTTCACGTGAAACGCTCGCTGGCGTGTCCGATCACCACGTGATCCCTGACGCACCGGGCGGCTCACCGGCACCCACCAGCGACAGACGTACTCCCTCGTTGCTGCAGCGCAGGTCGAGCGCGGATCGACCGACATCCATCGAGGGAAAGCGAAGCGAGATCCACAAGCCCTCATGCTCAGCCACCCAACTTGCCCACACCGCATCAAACTCTGCGCTAGCCCCACAAAAAACCTTTCGCCCCCCGTTTCACGTGAAACGGGGGGCGAACGAGGTACTCCACGGAGGCGCGTCAGTCAGCGGGGTAGATCACCACGTAGCGCTGAGGCTCGACGCCCTCGGAGTCGCTCCGGAGGCCGGCGGCAGCCACCGCGTCGTGGATCACCTTGCGCTCGAAGGCGTTCAGCGGCTCCAGCGAGACCTTCGCCCCACCGGACCGAACACGAGCGATCGCCTCCTCGGCCTGCGCGGTGAGCTCACGACGTCGAGCAGCGCGGAAGCCGGCGACGTCCAGCATCAGTCGGCTCCGCTCCCCCGTCCGGGCCTGGACAGCGAGGCGGGTCAGCTCCTGGAGCGCGTCGAGAACATCGCCGTCCTCACCGACGAGGGAACGCAGCGCAGCCGGATCGTCGGCGACGATCTCGACCGCCGCGCGGTCGTGCTCGACGTCGATGTCGATGTCACCGTCGAGGTCAGCGATGTCGAGCAGCTCCTCGAGGTAGTCCGCTGCGATCTCACCCTCCTCCTCCAGGCTGGTGGTCTCACGCGTCGACTCGTCGGTGACGGCGTCTTCAGGCGCTGGGGTCTCGGTAGGCGTCATGACGGTGCTCCTCACGGCGGGGGCGCGCACGCGCGCGGGTCTACTTCTGCTTCTTCTTCTTGGGCGCGGGCTTGGATGCTCCGGTGGCCGAAGAGCCCTTCGCGCCATCGTTCGTCCCAGATCCGTCTGCCGCCTTGGGGGCGTCCTCGACCGGAGCGTCCTCGACCGGAGCGTCTTCGACGTTCGGTGTGGTCGACCCGCCCGGGCGGGGCGCAGCCTTCTGTCGGTCCTTGCGCTTCGGCTGCTGACGCTGACCACGCGGCTGCTCGATCACCGGCGTGGCGTCCTCGACGATCCCCTTCTCCGCACGCTTGCGCGCCTGGCGCTCCTTGAGGAGTCGCTCCGCCTCGGAGCCCGGCGCCGGCATGCGACGGATCGTGTAGAACTGCTGACCCATGGACCAGAGGTTCGTCGTCGTCCAGTACACGAGCACACCGACCGGGAAGTTGACACCGGAGACGGCAAAGATGAACGGGAAGACGTAGAGCATCATCTTCTGCGTCGACGCCATCGGTCCCTCGAGGGCGGCCTTCGGCATGTTCTTCATCGTGAGCTGGCGCTGCGTGAAGAACGTCGTGGCGCACATCGCGACGATGAGCACGGCGATGACGATCTTGGTCTGCAGGTCGTCGGTACGCAGGAACACGTCGGACAGCTGCGCTCCGAACACCGACGAGCTCTCGATGTCGCTCGCGACCGCCGAGTTGATCGGACCGATCGGGTCGTCCGTGCCGTTGGAGATCGGCACGAGGCCGTTCAGCACCCGGAAGAGCGCGAAGAAGATCGGCGACTGCAACAGGATCGGCATGCACGACGCGAAGGGGTTCGTCCCGTGCTTGCGGTACAGGTCCATCGTCTCGCGGCTCATGGCCTCGCGGGACGCCGGGTCCGTCTTGCCCTTGTACTTCTTCTGGATCGCCTGCATCTCCGGCTGCAGCATCTGCATGCCGCGCGACGCCTTGATTTGCTTGAAGAACAGCGGGATCAGCAGGATGCGGATGATGATGACGAGGCCGACGATCGACAGGACCCACGCCGGCCCGGGACCGTCGGAGAACCCGAGGAACACCAGACCCTGGTGGCACAGGTACATGATCCACGCCACGACCCACTCGATCGGGGCGAGGAACGCGAAGAAGTCCATCGGTGACTGCTCCCTCAACTTCAGACAAGCTGGTGAATCGCCCGAGGTCGGGCTGCGGACTAGTGCGTGTGTCGTGCCGGCGGAACGTCGTCGACCCCGCCGAGGCTCCAGGGGTTGCAGCGCAGCAGCCGCCAGAGGGCGAGGCCCGTTCCGCGCAGGGCGCCGTGACGACGCACCGCCGTGAGGGCGTACTGGGAGCAGGACGGGTAGTACTTGCACGTGGGCCCGGTCATCGGGGAGATCACCGACTGGTAGGCCCGGATCATGCCGATGAGGGTGAGCGCCGGGACGCGACGCAGCACGGCGACGATGCGACGCACGATGCCGGGAGCTCCGCGGTCGGCGGCGTCCTCAGGGGCCGTCGCGCCGGGAGCGTCGACCGGGTGGGTGGTCGTCATCGAGCCACGCCCGCACGCTCGTGGAGGCGCCGTACGGCACGATCGAGGCCGCGGTCGAGGTCGGCGCTCAGGTCGCCGAACGTCGCCGCGGCGGAGGCTGGGAGTGCACGGACGACGGCGCGCCCGTGCTCGGGCAGCATGTCGAGGCGCGCCGCAGTGGCGGCACGCAGCCGACGCTTCACGAGGTTGCGGTGCACCGCGTTCCCCACCGCCTTGGAGACGACGAAGCCGACCTGTGGTCGCGCATCACTCTCGAGATCCTCTGAGAGGTGCACGACCACGGTCGACCTACCCGCACGCACGCCGCGGCGCACCGCCCGCTCGAAATCGACGGAACGGCGCAGTCGGTGCGCCGCGGGGAGCACGTGGGATCAGGCAGAGAGCTCGGTGCGGCCCTTGCGACGGCGGGCAGCCAGGATGGCGCGGCCGGCACGGGTCCGCATGCGCAGCCGGAAGCCGTGGGTCTTCGCCCGGCGCCGGTTGTTCGGCTGGAAGGTCCGCTTGCTCACGAGGTACTCCAAGAACGTCGGGGAGGTACACCGTCTATGTCCTCGACGATGCAGTGACAGGTTCCGGTTGGAGCCTGTCGGTGGTTCAGGTCGTGCACCGTGCGGTCACCCGCCCGGTCGCCGTCCAGGCACGCGGATCGAGTGGGCCATTGCTGGGGGCACCGGATCATTGCAGGCAACTCAGGACGCGAGGCCTCGTGTCGAGTCTCCTCCACGCGGGCGCGCCAAGAACACCTGGAACGGCTGTCTGACGTTACGCTGCGCGACCCCTCCGGGTCAAACCAGGAGAGGTGAGATGCGCCGCGGCGCCGGGGCCGCGGCGCCGCGGTCCGTCCGACACCCCTCGGGGCTGAGAGCATCCTCACCCTACAACCCACAGGCTGTGGACAACTATGTGGACGAGGGGTTCCCATGGCACGATCGACCCCAGCATCACCACACCCGTGACCCTCTTTCGTCGGCGCACCCCGCCCGGCCCGTCAGCGCGCGCTCGACGGTCGGCTCCGTGCGCCGGCGCACACCCTCGACCTGTGAGGAACTGCCCGTGGCCAACCCGGACGAGAACATCGCCGACGTCTGGGCGCAGACCCTGAGCATCCTCGAGGCGAGCCCGGACATCACGCCGCGGCAGATCGCGTTCATCCGGCTCGCCAAGCCGCTCGCGATCCTCGACGACACGGTCTTCATCGCGGTCCCGCACGAGCAGACCCGCACCTACCTCGAGACCCGCGTACGCGACGAGCTCGTGACGGCGATGTCCTCGTGCCTCGGCCGCGACGTCCGCTTCGGCATCACGGTCGACCCGGAGCTCAGCTCGGACCCGGTCGTCGCCCCGGCCTCCCGCCCTGCCGTGGAGCGCCCGTACATCGAGCCGGACGACGGTCTTCCCGATCTCCCTCCCCCTCCCCCGCCGCGCCCCCAGGCCGAGCCGAGCCGGCTCAACCCCAAGTACGTCTTCGAGACGTTCGTCATCGGGTCGTCGAACAGGTTCGCGCACGCGGCAGCGGTCGCCGTCGCCGAGGCACCCGCCAAGGCCTACAACCCGCTGTTCATCTACGGGGACTCGGGACTCGGCAAGACGCACCTGCTGCACGCGATCGGCCACTACGCGCACAACCTCTACCCGAACGTCCGCGTGCGCTACGTGAACTCCGAGGAGTTCACCAACGACTTCATCAACTCGATCGGCGAGGGCAAGGCGGGCGCGTTCCAGCGCCGCTACCGGGACGTCGACGTCCTCCTCATCGACGACATCCAGTTCCTCCAGGGCAAGGAACAGACGATGGAGGAGTTCTTCCACACCTTCAACGCCCTCCACAACGCCAACAAGCAGGTCGTCATCACGTCGGACCTGCCGCCCAAGCAGCTCAACGGGTTCGAGGACCGGCTCCGCTCCCGGTTCGAGTGGGGTCTCATCACCGACGTCCAGCCGCCGGACCTCGAGACGCGCATCGCGATCCTGCGCAAGAAGGCGTCGAGCGAGCGGCTCGCAGCCCCGGACGACGTGCTCTCCTACATCGGCTCCCGCATCTCGACGAACATCCGCGAGCTCGAGGGGGCACTGATCCGGGTGACGGCCTTCGCGAACCTCAACCGCCAGCAGGTCGACCTCCCGCTCGCGGAGATCGTGCTCAAGGACCTCATCACCGACGAGGACAGCGCCGAGATCACGCCGGCCGCGATCATCGCCCAGACTGCCGCGTACTTCGGTCTGACGATCGACGACCTGTGCGGCAGCTCGCGGTCACGCGTCCTGGTCACCGCACGACAGATCGCGATGTACCTGTGCCGCGAGCTGACCGACCTCTCGTTGCCGAAGATCGGCCAGCAGTTCGGCGGGCGCGACCACACGACGGTCATGCACGCGAACCGCAAGATCACCGAGCAGATGGCGGAGCGACGGTCCACCTACAACCAGGTCACCGAGCTGACGAGCAGGATCAAGCAGCAGCACCGGGGCTGAGGCCGGCGCCGTGGGCCCGACCGCGCACTCCCCCGGGGAGGTCCGGTCCGCTCCATCGACCCAGCGCCGCCTCGCACCCGGCCCCGCACGCCCCGCACGGGAGGCTGCTCGGTTCGCCACGACCGCACTCTCCCGTCACGCGCCGACGGCGTCGGGTCTCGACGTGATCGATGCGTCCCGCCGTGCCGGCCCTCGAGCCCCTGCGCGCTCCCCTCACCGGTCCACGCCAGGCTCCTGCGCGAGCAGGACCGTGGCACGTTCTCGCACCAGCTTTCTCGCGCACCCAGATGCTCGTGCGGCGACGTCGAAAGCGGCCGCCGCCTCCGACGCACCGTCTGCCGACGTCCTCCAGGGCCTCGTCCACACCGATCCACAGAGATGCCCACCGGGGTGCATCATCCTGTGGATACAGGCCCCGCGAGCATCCCGACCGCACCTGGAGACCCCGGAAGTGCGCTTCGTACACAGCGTGTGGGTCGAGTTGTCCACAGTCATCCACAGGACACCTGTGGGTTGTGACATCCGCGTGATCTGGGGAGCCACGATCGCCCACACCACCCAGTGGCTCGCCACAAACGCCGGAGTACCGAGGGTTTATCCCAGGAGGGTTGTGGAAACGGTGCGTCGTGCACAGTCTGTGGACGGGACTCGGAGCCATCCGCTGTGCACGCATCTGTGGATAACTGTGGACGAAAGGCCCCAGGGTGTGGACGACGAGGTGCCCAGCGGTGGACGACGTGTGGGGACAGATCGGTCGCCCACAGGCCGTGCGACTTTCCCACAGCGAGACCACGGGTTCGTCCACACGCATTTTCGTCCTCTGACCTGCGACGACGCTCGTTTTCCACGCATTCCACAACCCCTATGACGACGACGAAGGTTTGATCAAGGGGGAATTCCACACGCCTTCATCAGGCTCCGACGGCCGACCCGCGCCACCTGCCCGGACCACGATCCCGCACCAGCCACCGACCGGCCATCGGCGTGCGGACGGAAGGCACAAGGCGCCGACCTTCCGCCACGCGACGTCGGTGCACAGGACCGTCCCCAGGCACGTCGTTCCAGTTCCTCCCGACCTGCTCCTCGCGTAGGGTTCATGCACGACACGTGTGCGCGGACCTGCGACCCGAGCTCCTCGCGTCCCCCGTGACGGGCTTTTCGCTCGGACGGCCAGGACGTCACTCAGCCCGACGACGAGCCGTGCGCCGAGGCGCAGCCGGACGGCACATGTGAAGATCGAGTCCGATCAGGACGTTGGGACGAGAGGGTGTGGGATGAAGTTCCGGGTTGAGCGTGATGTCCTGGCCGACGCGGTGACCTGGACGGCGCGGACCCTGCCGACCCGCCCACCTGCTCCGGTGCTCGCCGGTGTGCGGCTCGAGGCCGACGCGTCCGGGACGATCGGCCTCTCGAGCTTCGACTACGAGGTCTCGGCGCGCTCAGAGATCCCCGCGGAGGTGAGCGAGCCCGGCACGGTGCTCGTGTCCGGCCGTCTGCTCGCCGAGATCTCCCGCGCGCTCCCGGCGAAGCCCGTCGACGTCGTCCTCGAGGGCAACAAGGTCACCGTGACCTGTGGCGCGAGCCGCTTCACGCTCCTCACCATGCCTGTGGACGAGTACCCCGCACTCCCCGCCATGCCCGAGCTCTCCGGGACGGTCTCCGGCGACGAGCTGACGAACGCCGTCGCGCAGGTCACGGTGGCGGCGAGCCGGGACGACACGCTCCCGCTGCTCACCGGGGTCCGGGTCGAGATCGAGGGAGAGCGGATCACGCTCCTCGCCACGGACCGCTATCGCCTGGCGCTCCGCGAGCTCACGTGGACCCCCGTCACCCCCAGCTACTCGGCGGTCGCGCTCGTCCGTGCCCGCACCCTCAACGACGTGGCCAAGTCGCTCGGCAGCTCGGGTCTCGTCAACGTCGGCCTGAACACCGGGGCCGGGGTGGACCTCATCGGCTTCGAGGCGGGCGGCCGCCACACCACGTCGCAGCTCGTCGACGGTGACTACCCCGCCGTGCGTCGGCTGTTCCCCGACGAGACCCCGATCCACGCGGTCGTCCCCACGGCTCCACTCATCGACGCGGCCAAGCGCGTGTCGCTCGTCGCGGAGCGCAACACCCCGATCCGGCTGTCCTTCACCGACGGGCAGGTCGTGCTCGACGCGGGGCAGGGCGACGACGCGCAGGCGTCCGAGGCGCTGGAGGCCGTGCTCGTGGGCGAGGACATCTCGGTGGCCTTCAACCCGCAGTTCCTCCTCGACGGTCTCGGGGCCCTCGGGACGGACTTCGTGCGCCTGAGCTTCACGCACCCGAACAAGCCCGTGGAGTTCACCGGGCAGGACTCGCTGGACGGCGAGGACTCCTCGCACTACCGCTACCTGCTCGTGCCGATCCGCTTCGCGGGCTGACCCGCGAGGATCGTTCTCGCACCACTGCCTCGACCGCATCACCGCACCCCGGAGGACTCGCATGGTCTCGCGCATCGGACTCGTCGGCCTCGGCAAGATGGGCAACAACATGCGGGCGCGCCTCCGCGCGGCCGGCATCGAGGTCATCGGGTACGACCCTCGACCGGAGGTCTCCGACGTCGCGAGCCTCGCTGATCTCGTCGCGGCCCTGCCCGACGACGGTCCGCGCGTCGTGTGGGTCATGGTGCCGGCGGGCGAGCCGACGCGTGGCGTGGTGACCGAGCTCGGTGCCCTGCTCGGCGCGGGCGACTTCGTCATCGAGGGCGGCAACTCGTACTACGCGGAGGACCAGGCACGCGCCGCCGAGCTGGCCGAGAAGGGCGTGGGCTACCTCGACGTCGGCGTCTCGGGCGGGGTCTGGGGCCTGGAGAACGGCTACGGACTCATGGTCGGCGGCGACCCGGTCCACGTCGAGGCCGCCATGCCCATCTTCGACGCGCTGCGGCCCGACGGTCCTCGCGAGGAGGGCTTTGTCCACGCGGGCGAGGTCGGTGCCGGCCACTTCGCCAAGATGGTCCACAACGGCATCGAGTACGGCCTCATGCAGGCGTACGCGGAGGGCTACGAGCTCCTCGCCGCGAAGAGCGGGCTCGTCAAGGACGTGCACGGCACGATGAAGGCCTGGACGCGCGGCACGGTCGTGCGGTCGTGGCTCCTCGACCTGTTCGTCAAGGCGCTCGAGGAGGACCCCCAGCTCGCGGAGATCGACGACTGGGTCGACGACTCCGGCGAGGGTCGCTGGACGGTCGACGAGGCCATCGACAACGCCGTCCCGCTGCCCGTCATCTCGGCCGCGCTCTTCGCGCGCTTCGCCTCCCGCCAGGAGCAGTCCCCGGCGCTCAAGGCCGTCGCGGCGCTGCGCCAGCAGTTCGGCGGCCACGCCGTCAAGGCCGCCGGCCCGGCCTCCCCGGGGGCCGGACCGCTCGAGCCCCCGGCCTGACCGGGTCGTCCGCCCGCCTCGTCCCCGAGCTCTCGCTGAACCGATGTACGTCTCGCACCTGTCCCTCGTCGACTTCCGGTCCTACGAGTCCGTCGACGTCGAGCTCGTCCCGGGCGTGAACGCCCTCGTCGGACAGAACGGGCAGGGCAAGACGAACCTCGTGGAGGCGATCGGGTACGTGGCGACGCTCGCGAGCCACCGGGTCGCGGGGGACGCGGCACTCGTCCGCGCCGGCGCCGCACGCGCCGTCGTCCGGACGCGGGTCGTCCGGGGCGACCGCGCGAGCACGGTCGAGCTGGAGATCGCCTCCGGCCGGGCGAACCGGGCCCGTATCAACAGGTCGCCCGCGCAGCGGCCGCGCGACGTCCTCGGCATCGTCCGGACCGTGCTCTTCGCGCCGGAGGACCTCGCCCTGGTCAAGGGCGACCCGGACGGTCGCCGACGGTTCCTCGACCAGCTCGCGGTCCTCCTGGTGCCGCGGGTGTCCGCGCTCCTCGCGGACTACGAGCGGGTGCTGCGCCAGCGGGGGGCGCTCCTCAAGTCCGCGACCGCGCTCCGGGGCCGCGGCCGCGGGACCCGCCCGGCCGCGGGCGCGCGGCCCCCCCCCCCCCGCTCCCCGTCGACGAAGAAGCCCACACCGTTGAAGGGGTGAGACCCGCACAGACCGTGATGAGGGCGCGAGAGAATGACCGCGGCCCGCGTCGCCATCGGACGGGGACCGTCCGTGAGAGGACACCCATGAGCCGTACCGACATCGCGGCTCGCAGCACGCCGCCGACGGTGGGGTCACCGGGGTCCTCGGACACGGAGCGTTGGATCGGTTCCAGCCTTGCGAACGCCATGCGTCGTGCCCAGTTCTTCGGCCTGATCCTGGTACAGCTGATCGTGATGGTCGCCGCGCTCGCGTCGAGCATCGCCGTACCGCGGCCCTCGGTTCTCCTGGTCTCGGGAGCCGTCACCGCCGCAGGGGCTCTCGTGCTCGGGCTGCGCAGGCACCCGCTGGTGCTCATCGCGCCGTTCTACCTCGCGATGGGGTTCTACTTCGTCATCGCTCGCAGCCCCGATGATCCGCTCCTCGGCATCTTGGTACCACTGACCGCGTGGACGGTGGTTCTCCCGGTCATGCTGTGCGCAGGCGTCTGGCCGGTCATCACGGCCGGCGCCCTCACGGCCGGGTTCGCCGGTGTCATCCTGCTTGCGCACCCGGACTGGGACCGCTCGGTCCTCGGGGCCTCGGTCGTGACCAACGTCGTCCTCGTGGTCACCAGCGCGCTGTTCGCGAGCTCCCTCCGGCGTGTGGCGGGAATGCTCGACCGAGAGAAGGAAGCCGCCACCGAGGAAGAACGTCGGGCCGCGCGTACCCGGGTGGCGGCGGAGACGGCTGCGGAGTACGTCCGAGTGCTCCATGACACGATCATCAACACGTTCGGCGCCTTGGCGCGCGACCGCTCTCGAGGAATCGACCCTGCCGAGGCGCGCGAACGGTGCCGGCGCGATCTGGGCCGCATCCGCGACTTCCAGCGCACGCGAGCGGGCGGCCAGCACAGGCTCAGCCTGACCGACCTCGATCAGGTGGGTCTACCCGTGCGCTGGACCGGCATCTCCGGTGACGACCTCCGCAGATTCCAGGCGCTGCTGCCCGCCCCGGTGCTCGAAGCGGTCCACGGGTGCGCGACGGAGGTGATCCTCAACGCGTCCAAGCACTCCGGTGCCGATCACGTCGCCGTTGATGTCCAGTACGCGGATGACGAGCTGCACGTCGTCATCTCCGACGCAGGGCGCGGCTTCGACCTCGAACAGACCATCGTGCGCGGCATCGCAACCTCCCTCTACGCCCGGGCTCGTGCACACGACATCCGCGTCGCCCTGGAATCTGCGGTCGGGACGGGCACGACAGTGCGGCTCTCGTGCCCGTTGAGTGGCCCCGGGTACGACGCCGCGGTGATGGGAACCATGAGGGGCACCACCGTCGCACCCCTTCGGAACTTCGAGCGACGGGCGGCGATCGCCTGGACCACGCAGGCCGCGATCATCGCCCTCACGCTGGAGACCGTCAGCCCACAGGGTGGGAGTCTCCCCGCCAACCTCGTGCTCGGGACCATTGCGGTTCTCGGGGGCTTGACATGGATCACCTCCCAGGACGGGCGGCCTGTGCCGAGCTGGCTCTTCGGTCTGGTGCTCGCGGCCGTGCCCCTGGTCAACTGGTGGGCGCTGGACGCGGTGAAGTACGGCGACCATGCCCCCTACCTGTTTCAGGGAATGTCGCTGACCGTGCTTCCCGTGCTGCTCTACGTCGCCGGACGCGGTCGATGGCCGTTCTTCATCGCACTCATCCTTCAACTACTGAGCATCGCGATCCAGGCCGCCACGGTCGCAGACGACCTCGCCGCCTGGAACGAGATCCTCCTGCTCGAAGCACCACCGCTCACGCTCGTGTTGGTGTGCTACGTCTTCCTCCACGTCTTCCGCACCATCGGTGAGGAGCTCGCCGCTTCCCGACGCGACGCGGAACGCGCGATGCGAGAGTGGACAGCGCACGTGGCGGCCTCAGAGGTGCTGATGCAATGGAACGCCTCCAGCCTGCAACTGCCGTTCCAGCTGCTGCGAGACCTCGCCGAGGGGAAGATCTCACCCTCCAGCCCCGAGACGCGTCAGCGCTGCGCCGACGAAGAGGCCTACCTCCGGCAGGTCAGCACCGTGGCACAGCGCGTGACGACCATGACGCGGTGGCTCGCCGTCGCCTTGGCCGAATCTCGTCGGCGACGCGTGCACCTGCGCCTGCACGTGCCCGAACGTGTGCAGGTCAGCAGTCCCATGGCCACCGAGGCCTTCGGACACCTCATGGTCGAGTGCATCGCTCGGTGCCAGACCGGCAGTGAGCTCGACATCTCCCTTCACCAGCGTGACGACGAGCCGCACATGCTCGTCGTCGGACGCGCTGATCCTGAGTTCGCCGATCGCATGCGCGCCTACAGGGCTCAGTCCCTGAGCCTCCACATCGAGGACTTCGACAGTCACACGCTGGTTGAGGCGACTCTGCGACCCGCGCGCTGAGCACGAAGGGCCGCCCCAACCTGCTTGGCGTGACCCGCCCGAAACTCACGAGGTCGTCCAGGAAGTCGGGGCGTGTCTGGGCAGCTCGCGGAGCACCTCGACGACGGTCGACCCGGCGTCGGCGCAACGATGCGCGCCTGAGCGAGTCGTCTCGTGACACCGGGCGCCCCGCGATCGCGAGACGGCGGCGCGGTGCGGCCACGGTCTCTGACCTGCTCGGCCGTCCCCAGAAAAAACGCTGGTGCGGGTTCCTAGGCTGAGGCGCTCAGAGACTTCTCCTGGGGAATTGAGGGACTCATGGCCGACGTCGTCGCGATCTCCGCACAGGTGGAGGCGGCCGTTCGTGCCGCACTGGCGGAGGTGCTCCCCGCCGAGCTGGCGGGCTCGGACCCGGTGGTCCGCCGGTCCGCGCGGGCGGACTTCCAGGCGGACGGTGCGCTCGCCGTCGCGTCGAGGGCGGGTCGGCCGCCGCGCGACGTGGCCGCGGACGTCGTCCGCCAGGTCGGCCGGCAGAGCGACGCGTTCGCCGTCGAGGTGTCGGGGCCGGGATTCGTCAACGTCACCGTGCCGGACCAGGTCGTCTGGACCGCGGTGGCTGCCCGCCTCGCGGACGCGCGGCTCGGCGTCGCGGCGGGGCGTCGGGGAGAGCGGGTGGTCGTCGACTACTCGGGCCCGAACGTCGCCAAGGAGATGCACGTCGGTCACCTGCGGTCGTCGGTCATCGGTGACGCGCTCGTGCGGGTGCTGGGCCACCTGGGCGCGGAGGTGGTGCGGCAGAACCACGTCGGCGACTGGGGCACGCAGTTCGGCATGCTCATCCAGTACCTCGACGAGCACCCCGAGGCGGCGTGGCAGGGCCAGGGTGCCGCGACGATGTCGGCCCTCGACGCCCTGTACCGGGCGGCCCGTGCGGCGTTCGAGGCCGACCCCGCCTTCGCCGACCGGTCGCGCGCCCGCGTCGTCGCGCTCCAGGCGGGCGACGGGCCCACGGTCGCCGTCTGGCGCGCGCTGGTCCAGGAGTCGGAGGAGGCGTTCGCGCGGGTCTACGACCGCCTGGGCCTCCTGCTGGACGCGGGGGACCTCGACGGCGAGTCGCGGTACAACGCCGCGCTCCCCGGGATCGTTGCCGAGCTGCTCGCCGCGCGCATCGCCGTCGAGTCCGAGGGTGCTGTCGTCACCTTCACCGACGGCGTGGACGACCCCGACGGCGACCCCGTCCCGCTCATCGTGCGCAAGAGGGACGGCGGCTACGGCTACGCCGCGACGGACCTGGCGACGCTGCGCCTGCGCATCGAGCACTACCGGGCCGACCGCATCCTCTACGTCGTGGACGCGCGTCAGGCGCTGCACTTCCGGATGGTCTTCGACACCGCCCGCCGCGCCGGCTGGCTCCCCGACGGGGTGTCCGCCGAGCACGTCCCGTTCGGCACGGTCCTCGGTGCGGACGGGAAGCCGTTCAAGACCCGGTCGGGTGCGACCGTCCGCCTCGCCGACCTGCTCGACGAGGCGGAGGCGGCCGCCCGTGCCGTGCTCCGGGAGAAGGGGGACGACTTCACCCCGGCCGAGCGGGACGCCGTCGTGCACGCGGCCGCGACGGCGGCGGTCAAGTACGCCGACCTCTCCACCACGCGGACCCGCGACTACGTCTTCGACGTCGACCAGATGGTCGCCTCGTCGGGAAACACGGGCGTGTACCTCCAGTATGCGCACGCGCGCGTGCGGTCCATCCTGCGCAAGGCGGGGGAGCGGGGCGAGCAGGTCGACGACGCCGCGCCCGCTCATCCCGCGGAGAAGGACCTGGTCCTGACGCTCGACGCGTTCGACGCGACCCTGCGCGACGTCGCGGGGACCCTGGAGCCGCACCGGCTCTGCGGGTACCTCTACGACGTCGCCACCGCGTTCACGCGGTTCTACGACCTCTGCCCCGTCCTCAAGGCCGAGGGCGCGACGCGCGGCAACCGCCTCGCGCTGTGCGAGCTGACGAGCCGCACCCTGGCGACGGGCCTCGACCTCCTCGGGATCGCCGCTCCCGAGCGCCTCTGACGGCCACGGCACGACGACGTCGCGCGCCTCCCCGGGCGTCGTCCCGGTCCGCCGTTCCCCCCACCGCGCGCCTCGTCGCCCCGTGCCGCGACCCGTTGACCCCGTCTGGCGTCCGGGCTACCCTCTGCGCCCCCATTCGGAAAGTGCGGCCGAAATTTCGGGGTCACGACACGAAGGAGTGCCTGATGGATGCATCGACCACGTCCCACCGGAGCGGGTCGCCCCGCCGCCGGGGAGCCGCGCTCGTCGCGGGCGGACTCGTCGGCGGGCTGGCCCTCGCGGCCGGTCTCGCCGCCCCCGCGGCCGCGGGGAGCGCCCCGGTGGCGGAGAGCGTCCCCGCGAAGGCGACGCCCGGCGTCGGGCCCGACGGCCTGACCGGCGCGCAGCGCGCGACGCTGGAGACCTACCTCGAGGACACGTACGCCTCGCTGGTCGCCATGACGGACGAGGAGACCGGCCTCCCCGCGGACAACATCGAGGGCGACCTGGACCCGGCGTCGAGCAGCGCGTACACGTCGCCGACGAACATCGGTGGCTGGCTCTGGTCCACCGTCGTCGCGCGCGACCTGGGCCTGGTGGACGACGCCGAGGCGCACGACCGCCTCGCGACGACGCTCGACACGCTCGGCTCGCTCGACCGGCACGACGCGAGCGGCATGTTCTACAACTGGTACGACCCGGCGACCGGTGACCGGGTGGAGACCTGGCCGGACGACGGGAACACGGTCCACCAGTTCCTCAGCTCGGTGGACAACGGGTGGCTGGCCGCGGGCCTGCGCGTCGTCGCGGAGGCGGAGCCGAGCCTCGCCGAGGAGGCGCGCGCGATCTACGACGACATGCACTTCGGTGCGTTCTACAACCCGGAGGCGCGCCCCGACCTGGGCGTCGGGCTGCTGCGCGGCGGGTTCTGGGACGAGGAGCCGCCCGGCTGCTCGGTCGCGGGCGACTACCTCGGCACGGGCACGGACGTGTTCTACACGTGCCACCACTACGACACGACGGTCTCGGAGACGCGCATCGCGACGTACCTCGGCATCGCGGAGGGCGAGGTACCTCCGGAGGCGTACTACGCGAGCTACCGGACGTTCCCGGACACGTGCGACTGGTCGTGGCAGGAGCAGAAGCCGATCGGCGAGACGCGGGAGTACCTCGGCGTCCCTGTCTTCGAGGGCGCGTACCGGTACCGCGACCTCGCGGTCGTGCCGGGCTGGGGCGGCTCGATGTTCGAGGCGCTCATGCCGGACATGCTGGTGCCCGAGGCGGAGTGGGGCCCGACGTCGTGGGGCGTCAACCACCCGCTCGTCGTCCGCGCGCACAAGGAGCACGGGCTCGACGAGGCCGGGTACGGGGCCTGGGGCTTCTCGCCCGCGAGCAACCCCTTCGGCGGGTACGCGGAGTACGGCGTCGACGCGATCGGGCTGCGCTCGGACGGCTACCTGTCCGACGGCGAGACCGACGTCGACCTCGGGTTCGAGGGCTGCCGCGAGGCGACCAACCCCGCGCCGGAGTTCGGCGACGGCGTCGTGACGCCGCACGCGTCGTTCCTCGGCCTCGCGTACGACACGGACGGCGTGCTCGACAACCTGGCCCACCTCGCCGACGACCTCGGCGCCTACGGGCCGGGCGGTTTCTACGACTCCGTCGCCGTGCGGTCGGGCACGGTCGCCGAGCGCTACCTGTCGCTCGACCAGGCGATGATCGTCGCCGCGATCGGCAACGTCCTCGACGACTCGCGCCTCAAGGACTACTTCGTCGACGACGAGCTCGAGCAGCGCCTGCGCCCGCTCATGGCGGCGGAGACGTTCTCGGCCACGGCCGACCTCACGCCCGGCGTCGGGGCCGACGTCCAGGTCCAGGCGCGCTGCGTCGGCCACCGGGCGGCCGTCGCCGTCCGGGCGACGAGCACGGGGGACGGTCGCGCGGACGTCACGCTCGCCACGCCCTACGGGACGCGGTCGTTCGACGACGTCGTCCCCCACCGCAGCACCTACCAGTCGTTCGCGGCGCGCACGGCGGAGATCCCGTCCGGCACCGCGACGGTGACGGTCACGTCCGCGGACGGGTCGACGACCCAGGAGCTGTCCTACCGCTACGCGGGGGTCTCCTGCGGCTGACCGACCGTCGGGTCGCCGGCTGACCGGCTGACCGGCACACGATGACGGGAGGGGCGCGGACCGCGCCCCTCCCGTCCGCCATGTCCCGAGCGTGCGTCAAGACCGTCCGTCAGGGCCGCCCTCGACCGCGTCGGGACCGCCTCACGCACGCGGGGGAGCGGTCGACTCGCGGACGACGAGGCTCGTCGCGAGCTCGGTGCGCAGCGTGTGCCCGCTCGCGGTGCGCGCGCGGTGCACGAGCTCCACGGCCGAGGCGCCCATCTCGACGAGCGGCTGGCGGACGGTGGTGAGCGGCGGGTCGGTCCACGCCGCGACGGGCAGGTCGTCGAAACCGACGAGCGAGACGTCGCGCGGCACCGAGAGCCCGGCCTCGCGCAGCGCCCGCAGCGCGCCGAGTGCCGTGTCGTCGCTGCACGCGAAGATGGCGGTCGGCGGCTCGTCGAGAGCGAGGAGCCGCTGGACCCCTTCGTAGCCCGCGGGCACGCCGTACGTGCTCAGGCAGACCAGGTCGTCGTCGACGGGGACGCCCGCCCGGATCATCGCGGCGCGGTACCCGGCGAGCCGGGCGATCGCGTTGTCCTGCTCGGGGACGCCCGTGATCGTCGCGACGCGCCGGTGCCCGAGCGCCAGCAGGTGCTCCGTCGCCTCGAGCGCGCCCTGATAGTTCGCGGCTCCGACGCTGAGGACGTCCTCGGGCGGTAGACGGCGCGGGTCGACGACGACGAGCGGCACGCCCGCCTCGGCCAGCGTGGCGCGTGCCTCGGCGTCGGGCACGGCGACCACGCTCACGAGCCCGTCCGTGCCCCGGGCGAGCGCGTGCCGGACCCACGCGCCGCAGTCGTCGGGGTCGAGCTCCACCGACAGCACCACGTCCAGCCCCTGACGCCGTGCCTCGGCGACCGCGCCACGCACGACCGCCTCGGACCACGGCCCCTCGAGGTCGACGATCCGGACGTCGACGAGCCCGGTCCGCTTCGCGGTGCGAGGCCGGATCTCGTAGCCGTGCCGGCGCAGGACGCCCGCGACACGCTGGCGCGTCGTCGCCGAGACGTCGGGCCGCGCATTGAGCACCTTCGACACCGTCGGGACGGAGACCCCGGCCTCCGCCGCGACGGCGGCGAGCGGGGCGTGCCGCCGGCCTGCTTGCGAGGCTGTCATCCGACTCCTTCGCGCGTGCCGTGCGGAGCGACCTCCGTGGCGCGCGCCACCGTCAGCCAGCCGAGGGGGTCCTCGCTCGCGACGAGGTCCGTCCCGGACACGAGCCATGTCGCCCCGGCGTCGAGCGCCTGCGGGACGATCGAGCGCGTGACGCCGCCGTCCAGGCCGACGGCGTGGCCCGGGCCGGCGACGCGCCCCACCGTGGCGAGCGCGTCGACCTGGAACGCCGAGCCGGCCAGGCCGGGGGTGATCGACATGACGAGCACGTCCGTCCCGGGGTCGACCTCGGGCACTTCGACGCCGGGAGAGAGCGCGACGCCTGCGCGCGCGCCCCGGGCGCGGACGCGGTCGAGGGCGGCGCGCCAGTCGCGGGTCCAGGCGTGCACGACGACGAGCTCGCAGAAGTCGGTCCAGCGGTCGACCTCGCGGAGCGGCTCCTCGACCATGAGGTGCGCCTCGGCGGCGAGCCCGCTGCCGGCGGTCACTGCCGCCGCCTCCGCCGCGGTGAAGCCGCCCGGCGCGGCGTAGCGCCCGTCGGTGTGGTCCCAGTGGACCGTGCGGAGCCCCGCCCGCGCGAGCCGGTCGGCCTCCGCGGCGACGCGGTCGCGCGGCGTGGACCAGAACGAGGCGGCGACGCGGGTGCGGGGGGAGCTCATCGGCCGGTACCGCGCGCGACGGGCGGGAGGTCGAGCAGGGCCTCGGCGCAGCGCTGCTCGGTGACGAGGGCGGAGACGAGGCCGGACCGCGTGACGGCGTGGACGGCGGCGGCCTTCTCGTGCTCGGCGGCGACGGCGATGACCTGGGGCACCCGGGCGAGCTGCCGTGCGGAGATCGAGAGGCACCGCTCGGCGAAGTCCGGGACGAGGTCGCCCTCGGCGGTGAGGAGGATGCCCGCGATCTCGGCGCGGACCCCGCGCGCGGTGAGGTCGTCGCGCTCGTCGCGCCCGAGGACCTCGCGGAGCTGGGAGATGGGCGGGTCCCACGAGCCGATCGCGACGACCGCGACGTCGACCCGGTCGAACAGCGAGAGCGCGCGGGCGATGTCGGGCTGGCGGCGCAGCGTCGCGGCGGTCGCGGCGTCCTCGACGACCAGGGGGGCGAAGATCGCGTGCGCGTCGCCGCCGGCGCGCAGGGAGACGCGGCGGATCACCTCGACGGGGGAGTCGGAGAGGTCGGAGCCGACCGCGCCGGTGAGCTGGACGACGGTGACGGGCGGGAGCGCGGTGAGGCGCTCCGTCATGGCGGTGAGGGTCCGCCCCCAGGCGAAGCCGAGGGTGTTGCCCGGGCGCAGGGACCGGGTGAGCAGCTCGGCGGCAGCGGCGCCGACGTCCTCGCGCAGCTCGGCCACGGTGTCGCGGCCCTGGACCACGAGGCACTCGTCCAGGCCGAGGTGGGAGCGCAGGCGCGCGGAGAGGGCCGGGTCGACGACGCCGGCGTCGTCGATGGTGATGGTCACGATCCCGGCCTCGAGCGCCTGCTCGAGCATCCGGGCGACCTTGAACCGTGAGACGCCGAGCTCCTCGCCGATCTCGACCTTGGAGGCCGAGTCCACGTAGTAGCGGCGGGCCACGTGTGCGAGCTCGTGGCGCGAGAAGTCCGTCATGTCACCCATTCTTGCTCATCTGAGCGCACGTATGCGCATATGTTATCGATCCGTGACCGAGGCGCGTTGCTTGTGACCTCGCGCTGTCCATACTATCGACATACGAGCAACAGTGTGCTCATATGAGCACCCGCAAGGAGGCGAGAAGTACATGTCGCGACGACGCGTCCCCGACGAGGTCGGGATCGCGGGGATCTTGGTCCTCGTGGTGGTGGTGATGAGTCTGCTGTCCCCGAACTTCCGCACCGCCGGGAACTTCGAGGTCCTGCTGCTGAACGGCGCCGTGGTGGCGCTGCTCGCGCTGGGCCAGACCTTCGTGCTGCTCACCGGCGGCATCGACCTCTCGACGGGGTCCAACCTCGCCCTGACGGGCATGTCCGCGGCGCTCGGCATGCAGGCCGGCCTCCCCTGGTGGGCCGCCACGATCCTGGCGCTCGTCGTCGGTGTCGCGGTGGGTCTGGTCAACGGGGTGTTCGTGCACTACCTGCGCCTGCCCCCGTTCATCGCGACGTTCTCGATGTTCGGCATCGCCGGCAGCATCCCGATGATCCTCACGGGCGCCGCGTCGGTCACGGTGCGCGACCCGATGTTCGCCTTCCTCGGCCGCGGCGGTGTCTTCGGCATCCCGACGCCGATCCTCATCGTCGCGCTCGTCGCCGTCGTCTTCAGCGTCCTGCTGGCGCGCACGAGCACGGGCGTCCACATCTACGCGCTCGGCGGCAACAAGGAGACCGCGCGCCTCGCGGGCATCCACACCGGGCGCACGACCCTCTTCGTCTACGCGGTCTCCGGCCTGTGCGCCGCCCTCGCCGGCGTCGTGACGACCTCGCGCCTCATGGTCGGGTACCCGTCCGCCGGGTCGGGCAACGAGCTCTTCTACTCGATCGCCGCCGCCGTCGTCGGCGGGGTGAGCCTGTTCGGCGGGGTCGGCTCGATCGGCGGCGCGCTGCTCGGCGCGGTGCTCATCGCGACCGTCTCGAACGGCATGAACGTCGTCGGCGTCGACAGCTTCTGGCAGCCCCTCGTCATCGGCGTGATCATCCTCGCCGGCGTCAGCCTCGACACCTACCGCCGCTCGCTCTCGACCACCGGGGGGAGAGGTCGCCTCTTCCTCCAGCTCCTCCAACCACGCCGCGCCTCCGGCGCCACGTCCTGACCCCACCGCTCGAAGGAGAGTACTCATGCGACGCAAGATCATCGTCTCGGCCCTCGCCGTGACCGCCCTCGCCCTCGCGGGCGCCTGCTCCGCCGTCGACACCGGCACCGGCAACGGCGACACGAGCGGGAGCGGCTCGACCGACCAGGCCCAGACCACGCTGCCCGCGTCGTGCGACGGGGAGAACCCGTACGTCGCGGTCAGCCTGCCGAACCTCACCAACCCGTACTACGTGGCCATGAAGCAGGGCTTCGAGGACGGCGGCGCCGCCAACGGGTTCGAGGTCGAGGTCCAGGTCGCGAACGACGACGACGCCCAGCAGCTCGCGCAGGTCGAGGCCATGCTCCAGAAGGACCCGTGCGCGCTCGCGCTGAACCCCGTGAAGTCGGAGCCCGCCGCCGGGATCGTCAAGGCGGCGAACGACGCGGGGGTGCCCGTCTTCACCGTGAACGTCATCGTCGACGAGGACGCGCTCGCCGCCCAGGGCGCGACGATCGTCCAGTACCTGGGCGCGGACAACGAGGCGGGCGGCCGCGCGATGGGCGAGAAGGTCCTCGAGGACCTCGGCGCCGACGCGGCGCTGAGCATCGGCTTCATCACCGAGCCCGACGAGCGTCCGGTCGTCATCCGCGACGAGGGCTTCACCGACGCGGTGTCAGCCAACCCGAACGCGGAGGTCGTCGCCAAGGTCGACGGCAACGTCAAGCCCGACGACTCGCTGCGCGTCACGGGCGAGATGCTCCAGGGCAACCAGGACGTCAACGTCATCTGGGCCTCGACCGGCCCCGCCGTCTACGGCGCGCTCCAGGCCCTGGGCAACCGCACCGACGTCGCGCTCTACGGGTTCTGCGCGTCCGAGGAGCCGCTCACCGAGGTGTACCGCGGCTGCGTCGCCCAGGAGCCGGAGAGCTACGGCACCCAGGTGACCGAGCAGATCCGCGCGTACGTCGACGGCGAGGACGTCGAGCCGGAGATCCTCCTGCCGCTCAAGGCGTTCACCGTCGGCGAGACCCCTGCGCCGGGGGAGGTCGGCTGACATGACCGACGGCACGACGTCGGTCCCGCGGGGCGCCGCCGAGCGCGGCGCCCTGCGGGCCAGCGGGATCGTCAAGAGCTTCTCGCACGTGCGGGTCCTCAAGGGCATCGACCTGACGCTCGCGGCGGGGACGGTCACGGGGCTCGTCGGGCACAACGGCGCCGGCAAGTCCACGCTGCTCCGCGTCCTCGCGGGGGCGCACCCCGCCGACGAGGGCACGGTGACCGTGGACGGCCGCGCGCTGCCCCAGGGCTCGCCGACCGCCGCGCTCGACGCGGGGATCTCGACCGTCTACCAGGAGCTGTCGCTCCTGCCGAACCTCACGGTCACCCAGAACGTGTTCCTCGGCCGCGAGCTGTCGCGCGGGGGAGCGCTTGACCGCCGCACCATGCGCGAGCAGGCCCGCGCGCTCGCGGACCGGTTCGGACTCGCGGTGGACGTCGACCGCAAGCTCGGCGCCTACCCCGTCGCGACCCGCCAGCTCCTCGAGATCGCGGTGGCCGTGGCGCGTGACGCGCGCTACCTGCTGCTCGACGAGCCGACGACGAGCCTCGAGGGCGGGCAGGTCGAGCGGTTCCTCGAGACCGTGCGCGACCTGGCCCGCACCGAGGGCCTGGGGATCCTGCTCGTCGACCACAAGCTCGACGAGCTGTACGCGGTCGCTGACCACGTCGTCGCGCTCGTCGACGGCGAGGTCCGCATCGCCGGCCCGGCAGGCACGGTCGACCGGCAGGCGGTCGTGCACGCGATCGCCGGGGACGAGGCCGTCGCCTCGACGGGCGGCGTCACGGAGGCGGCGCGCCGCGCCGACGTCGTCCCGCTCGACACGGGCGCACGCCCGTCCCTCGTGGTGCGGAACCTGCGCACGCCCGCGCTCGCCGACGTCAGCCTCACGGCCCACCCCGGCCGCGTGCTGGGGGTCTACGGGCTCATCGGCGCCGGTCGCACGGAGCTGCTGCGCACGCTCGTCGGCCTCGACAGGGTCCTGGCCGGGAGCATCGAGCTCGACGGCGCGCCCTACCGACCCGCGACTCCCGCCGAGGCCCAGCGTCGAGGTCTCGTCTACCTCACCGAGGAGCGCAAGGTCGACGGCATCGTCGGCGGCCTGGACGCGACGACGAACGTCGTCCTCCCGGTCCTCGACCGGTACCGCCGGCTCGGCCTGCTCGACAAGCGCCGGATGCGCCGCGAGGCGACGGCCCTCATGGACCGCATGCAGGTCCGCGGGGACCGCGAGGGCCCCGTCGAGCGCCTGTCCGGCGGCAACCAGCAGAAGGTGCTGCTCGCTCGGGTCCTGGCGCAGGCGCCCCGCGTGCTGCTGCTCGACGAGCCCACCAAGGGCGTCGACATCGGCGTCAAGACCGAGATCCACCGCCTCCTGCGCTCGCTCGCGCACGACGACGGGCTCACGGTCGTCGTCGTGTCGAGCGAGGAGGAGGAGATCCTCGAGCTCGCGGACGACGTCGTCACCCTCACGGAGGGCCGGTGCGACGGCGGCGTCGTCGCAGCCGGCGACCTGTCCTCCGTGGACCTGCGGCACGCGGCCTGGAGCGCCGCGTGACCACACCGAGAACACCTGGACGAGGAGTACCCATGACCATCCCCGACACCACGACGCGACGCCGTGCCGCCGTGCTCGAGACCGCCCGGGCCGTCGTCGCGCACGAGGCGCAGGGCGTCGCCGCGAGCGTGACCGACCTGGGCGACGTGTTCCTGGACGTGGTCCAGCGGGTGTACGAGTGCACGGGCAAGGTCTTCGTCACCGGGGCCGGCACCTCCGGCGCGGTCGCGCGCCGCATGGCGCACCTGCTGTCCGTGTCCGGCACGCCGTCCGTGTTCATCTCGGGCGCGGACGCGCTGCACGGCACGATGGGCGCGATGGCGCCGGGCGACATCCTCGTCGCGATCTCCCGCGGGGGCGGGAGCGACGAGATCAACGACCTCGTCGTGCGCGCGAAGGAGCGCGGCGTCGACACGGTCGTCGCGGTCACGGCGGACGCCTCCTCGCGCCTCGCGCGGAACGCCGACGTGGTGGTCGAGCTGACGATGATCCCCGGGATCGACCCCGGCGAGGTCATCGCGATGGGCTCCACCCTCGTGACGGCAGCGTGGGGCGACGCGCTCGCCGTGGTCCTCATGCGGATGCGCGGGTACTCGTGGGCGAACGTCCTGCACTCGCACCCGTCAGGGGCCGTCGGCAAGATCGACGAGGCACCCCAGGAGCTGCCGCCCCTCGAGCCCTACTGGAAGTAGTCATGGACCTTGTCGCAGGGGTCGACTCGTCGACCCAGTCCTGCACCGTCGAGCTGCGCCGCCGGGACGACGGCGCGCTCGTCGGGACCGCGTCGGCCCCCCACCCCCGGACCGCGCCACCCGTCAGCCGGCAGGACCCGCGGGACTGGTGGGCCGCGTTCCGGGCGGCGTTCTCGGGCGCCCTGCGCGACGCCGGCGCCGACGCGGCGCAGGTCGTCGCGATCGCCGTCGGCGCGCAGTGCCACGGGCTCGTGCTGCTCGACCGGAGCGGCGAGCCGCTGGCTCCCGCGCCGCTGTGGAACGACACGACGGCGGGTCCCGCGGCGGCGCGGATCGCCCGTGAGTACGGGCTCGAGCGGTGGATGCAGGACGTCGGCATGGCGCCGTCGTCCGCGCTGACGATCATGAAGCTCGCGCACCTGGCGGAGACCGAGCCCGCGCTCCTCGAGCGCGTCGCGCACGTCCTCGTGCCGCACGACTACCTCACCTTTCGGCTCACGGGGTCGGCGGTCACCGACCGGTCCGACGCCGCCGGGACCGGCTACCTCGACGTCCACCGCGGCGTCTGGCGGCCCGAGCTGCTCGGCCGCTTCGTCTCGCCCGAGGTCGGCTGGGAGGACGTCCTGCCCACCGTCCTCGGGCCCGACACCCCGGCCGGGACGGTGAGCCCGCACGTCGCGGCCGAGCTCGGGCTCGGTCCGGGCGTCGTGGTCGGACCGGGCGGTGGAGACCAGCACCTCGCTGCCGTCGGTCTGGGCCTCGTCGAGGGCGACCTCGGCGTCTCGCTCGGCACGTCCGGCGTCGTGCTCAGCCCGCGCCGCGCGTCCGTGGTCGACCCGCTCGGCACGGTCGACTCCGTGTGCGACGCGACCGGCGGGTACCTGCCCCTCGCCTGCACGCTCAACGCCGCCAAGGTCACCGACACCTTCGCGCGGCTCCTCGACGTCGACCACGCGACCCTGGAGCGCCTCGCCCTCGCCGCACCAGCCCGGGCGGAGCGTCCGACGCTCGTCGCGTACCTCGACGGCGAGCGCACCCCGCGCCGGCCGGGCGCGACCGGCGTGCTCGGCGGGATCACCGGCGAGACCACTCGGGAGGACCTCGCGCTGGCGGCGTTCGAGGGCGTCGTGGCCGGGCTCGTCGGGGCCGCCCGGGCGCTCGACCGGGCGGGTGTCGACACGACCGGAGAGGTCGTCGTCAACGGTGGGGGCGCCCGGTCGCTCGCGTACCGGCAGGTCCTCGCCGACGCCCTGGGCCGCCCGGTCGTGCGCCGCGCAGCCCCGGAGGCGACGGCACGCGGGGCGTGCGTCCAGGCCGTCGCCGTCCTCGAGGGCACCACCGTCGCGAGCGTCGCCGCGTCGTGGACGCCGCCCGTGCTCGACGTCGTGCCGCCTCGCGACCGGCCCGCGACGATCGACGCCCCCTACTACGACCAGCTCGCCACGGTCGCGGACCGGCCCCGGCCGCCCGTGGCCTGACCGCACCACAGCGGACCGACCGCACCACCAGGGAGAACGCATGCTGTACATCGACTCCGCCGACCGCGACCAGGTCGAGCGGCTCCTCGCGACCGGCCTGTTCGCCGGTGTCACCACGAACCCGACGATCCTGTACCGGTCGGGGCTGACGGTCGACGACGTCCCCGCCGTGTACCGGTGGGCGCGCGCGGCCGGGGCCGGGACGGTGTTCCTCCAGGCCGTCGGTCCGGACGAGGCGGCGCTCGAGGCGCACAGCCGAGAGCTCGTCGACCTGGGGCCGGACGTCGTCGTCAAGCTGCCCGCGACGCGCGACGGCCTCGCCGTGTCCCGCCGGCTGACGCGCGAGGGGGTGCCCGTGCTCGTCACTGCGGTCTACCACGCGTCCCAGGCGCTCCTCGCGGACGCGGCCGGCGCGGGCTGGGTCGCGCCCTACGTGGGACGGATGGGGGACCTCGGGCTCGACGGCGTCGAGCAGACGACCGACCTCCACGCGACGTTGCTCGCCTCGGGTCGGGGATGTCGGGTGCTCGCCGCGAGCCTGCGCGACACGACGCAGGTCGCCGCGCTCGCGGTCCGCGGGGTCGAGGACTTCACCCTGTCCACCGCGCTCTGCGCGGCGCTCCTCGAGAACCCGGACACCGTCGCCGCGGCGGCGCAGTTCGAGACGGACGCCCGCGCGGCGGTATGACGACACCTCCGGACGGACGAGGCCTCCGGACGAACGACGACGCGGGGGGGGGGGCGGGGGCCCCCCCCCCCGCGGGTGGGGGGGGGTGTGGGGGGGGGGGGGGGGGGCGCGGGGGGTGAGTGGTGGGGGTGGAGTTTTTACAAAAA
>NZ_JBHXIC010000016.1:33377-36575 GCF_042723955.1 Cellulosimicrobium cellulans
CCCGCGCCGCGCCCAGCCCCACTCGCCGGCGGGGGGGTTGGCGCCGCCCGCGCCCCCCCCGCCCGCGTCCGGGTCCCCGTCGCCCCCGCCCCCCCCCCCCCGCGTCGTGACTGCGAGGGAGTGCGGCGCGGGGTCGTGACCGCGTCGTGTCAGTCGTCGAGCGAGACCGTGCCGCGGGCGACGCCACCGAGCCACCCGAGGCTGGGCTTGGGCATGCGCTCGAACGTCTCCGGGTCCCACCCGACGAGCCCGAACGTGGGTGCGAACGAGCCCCACTCGTAGTTGTCGAGCAGCGACCAGTGGAGGTAGCCGAACAGCGGGAGGCCCGTCTCCATCTCGGCGTGCAGCGCGCGCAGGGCGTCGCGCGTGTAGTCGATGCGACGCGCGTCGTCGGCCGTCGCGATGCCGTTCTCGGAGACGAGGACCGGCAGTCCGGTGATCTCGTGCCCGAGGCGCGCGGCCTCGGCGATGGCGGCCGGGTAGTACTCCCACCCGGTGAGCGTCTTCTCGGAGTCCTCCGGTGCGGGCAGCGGGCCGTCGACGGTGATGCGCGTGCGCGTGTAGGCCTGGACGGCGATGAAGTCGTCGCCGCGCGCGGCCTCGAGGAAGACGGTCTCGCGCGGGTAGGCGTACTCGCGCAGGACCTCCTCGGCGCCCGGGTCGGCGAAGAACTGCTGCGGCGCGACGGGCCACCCGACGGGCACCCCGACGGTCCGCACGAGCTCGACGGCCCGACGGTGCGCGGCGATGAGGTGCTCGGTCGCGACCGGGTCGGGCGCGTGCATCGAGCCGGCCTGGAGCTGCTCGGCGCCCTTGGCGGCCGTGACCATCATCGCGAGGATGTTCGGCTCGTTGATGGTGAACACGTGCGACGCGCGGTCGAGCAGCGGCAGCACGTGCTCGACGTACCGCGCGAACCGCTCGACGGACCGCGGGTCGGTCCAGCCGCCGTCCTCCGCGAACCAGCGCGGCGACGTGAAGTGGTGCAGCGTGACGAGCGGCGTGACGCCGTGCTCGACGCAGCAGTCGATCATGCGGCGGTAGTGGTCGAGCTCGGCGCGCGAGAAGCGGCCCTCGGCGGGCTCGATGCGCGCCCACTCGATCGAGAACCGGTACGCGGTGAGCCCGGACTCGGCCAGCAGCCGGACGTCCTCGGCGTACCGGTGGTAGGAGTCGGCGGCGTCGCCGGACGGCTCGGCGAGCGTCGAGGCCGGGTCGACCTCGCGCGCCCACCAGTCGCTGTTGACGTTGTTGCCCTCGATCTGGTGGGCCGCCGTCGAGGCGCCCCAGAGGAAGGACTCGGGGAAGGTGATCGACACAGGCTCTCCTCGTCGGTCGCCGGTCACTTGATGCCGGTCATGGCGATGCCCTGCACGAAGTAGCGCTGCAGGAACAGGAACAGGATGAGGATCGGCGTCACGACGAGCACGGACCCGGCCATGAGCAGGCCGTAGTAGGTGCCGTTCGAGCCGACCGAGTACAGCGAGAGCGCGACCGGGAGGGTGTACATGTTCTCGGTCTGCGCGACGACCAGGGGCCAGAGGAAGTTGTTCCACGACCCGAGGAACGTGAGGATGCTCAGCGTCGCGAGCGGCGGCCCGCACTGGGGCAGCACGATCCGGAAGAAGACCCGGAACTCGCCGGCGCCGTCGATCCGGGCGGCCTCGATGAGCGCGTCCGGGATGCCGAGCATGAACTGCCGCATGAGGAACACGCCGAGCGGCCCGGCGAGGAACGGCAGGATGAGCGCAGGGTAGGTGTTGACGAGCCCCATGTTGGACACGAGCACGAACATCGGCACGAGCGTGACGACGCCCGGGACCATGAGCGTGAGCATGACGAGGGCGAACAGCACCCGCTTGCCGGGAAAGCTCATCTTCGCCAGGGCGTAGCCGACCATCGAGCAGAAGACGATGTTGCCGAGCACCACGGCGACGGCCACGACGATCGAGTTGGTGAAGTACTGCCCGTAGTTGAGCTGGGAGAGCCACCGCTCGTAGTTGTCGAGGGTCGGGTTCTGCGGCCACCACGTGATGGGGCGCTGGAGCAGCTCGCCCTGCGTCTTGAAGCTGCCGAGCGCCATCCAGATGAACGGCATGAGGGTCAGGAGCAGCCCGACGACGAGCGCGGTGTACGTGGCGCCGCGCGACCAGCGCACGGGGCGCCGCGGCCGACGGCGTGGCGCGCCCTCCGGCGTCGACGTCGCGGGGGTGGTCCGCGAGGACGTGACGGTCATGTCAATCCTCCTTCGACCGCAGCAGGCGGAACTGGACGGCGGCCAGCGCGGCGATCAGCGCGAACAGGACGTACGCGGCCGCGGAGGCGAACGCGTAGTTGCCATACCCGAACTGGTTGTAGACGTAGTAGCTGATGGTCAGCGTGGAGTTGACCGGGCCACCCTTGGTCATGACGAAGGGCTCCTCGAACACCTGGAGGAAGCCGACCGACAGCAGCACGGCGCCGAGCAGCAGCGTCGGGCGCATGAGCGGGACCGTGATCGAACGGAACCGGCGCCACGAGCCGGCGCCGTCGACCTCGGCGGCCTCGTAGACGTCGCGCGGGATCGCCTGGAGGCCGGCCAGGAAGATGATCATGAGCGTGCCCATGTTGCGCCAGGCCGCCATGACGATGATCGACGGCATCGCCGTCGCGCTGTCGTTGAGCCAGTCCGGCCCGTCGATGCCGACCCAGCCGAGCACGGTGTTGACGAGGCCGGAGTCCTGGAGGATGAACCGCCAGACGACCGCCACGGCGACGATCGACGTCACGACCGGCGTGTAGAAGCCGACCCGGAAGACGCTGCGGAACTTCTCGATCCCCGAGTTGAGCGCGACGGCCAGGGCGAGGCCGAGCACCATCGTCAGCGGGATGCCGACGAGGACGAAGTAGAAGGTGTTGAGCAGCGCCTTGCGGAAGAGCTCGTCCTGGAAGACGCCGGTGAAGTTCTCGAGCCCGACGAAGTTCACCGCGAACGGCGTCTTGATGTCACGGATCGTGAGGTCCGAGAACGACATCCCGAACGACGCGAGCAGCGGTCCGAGCATGAAGACCGCGAAGACCGCGACGAACGGGAGAGCGAACAGCCAGGCGACGAGTGCTTGCCGTCGCCGGTGGACGGGGGGGGCGGCGCGGCGCGCCCGCCGGCCCCCGCGCGGCGGGGGGGGGTGATGGGGGGTGGGAGATTGAAATAAACAAAAC
>NZ_JBHXIC010000016.1:36585-70007 GCF_042723955.1 Cellulosimicrobium cellulans
GTCGTAGACGAAGAGTGCCGGGTGCGACCCGAACGTCCGCACGCCCCGCACCGGCTCGCCGGGACGGGGGGCGCAGGCGCGCGGGGTGGGGGGCGCCCGCGCCCCCGCCCCCCCCCGTCCCTCGGTGGTGGTGGTCATGACTGACGGGTCCTGTTACCAGCCGAGCCCGAGCGTGTCGGCCTTGGCCTGGATCGCCTTGGCCGCGTCCTCGGACGTGACCTGGCCGTTCGCGACCTTCTCGGCCTCGGTCTCGATCGTCGCGGAGAGCTCGTCCCAGCTCGGCACGGTCGGCGGGGCGATCGTGTTGTCGAGCTGCTCCTGGAGCACCTGGGTGCGGGGGTTGGAGGTCAGCGGCTCGTAGTCCCACGCGGTGGTGAGGGCGGGCAGGTCGCTCGTCGCGTCGAACCAGGCCTGCTGCGTCTCGGGCTGGGCGAGCCAGCGCACGAGCTTCCAGGCGCCGTCCGCGTTCTTGGCCTCGGCGAACACGCCGAGGTGCGCGCCGCCGATGTACGAGTCGTTGTTCGCGGAGCCCGCGGGCACCGGGACGGTGGCGACGTTCTGCTCGACCCAGTCCTCGCCCTGGAGGTCGGCGAGCACGTTGACCATCCACGGGCCGGAGATGAAGGCCGGGTCGGAGCCGTCGACGAACGCGCTGTTCTGCGAGTCGCCGTAGCCGGACAGCGGCGACAGACCCTCGGTGAAGAAGGACGCGTAGTAGTCGAGCGCGTCGACCATCGCCTGGTTGTCGAGGTCGAACGCATCGCCCGCCTCGTTGAGGACCGAGCCGCCGGCCTGCGAGTAGAACGGCAGGATGACCTGCGTGGAGTCCTCGGCGTCGCCCATCGGGAGCTGGAGGCCGTACGTCGAGCCGTTGGCCTTCATCGCCTCGGCGAACGACGTGAGCTCCTCCCACGACGTGGGCGCCTCGACCCCGGCCGCCTTGGCCAGGTCGGAGCGGTAGTACAGGACGCGGGTCTCGACGTACCACGGCACGCCGTAGTCGACGCCGTCCGCGACGGTCGAGGCCGCGGCGCCCTCGACGAAGTCCGCGCTGTCGACGAGGCCGTCCGGGACGGGCGCGAGACCGCCGGTGGCGACCATCGTCGGCATGAAGGACGAGCCGATCATGATCGCGTCGGGGACGGTGCCCGCGGCGACGGCGGTCTGGAACTTCGTCATGACGTCGGCCCACGGGATCGTGGTGACCTCGACGTTCGCGTCGGGGTTCTCCTCCGTGAAGCCCTGGACGAAGTCGGGCAGCTTCTCGCCCTCCTCGCCCATCGCCCAGATCGTGATGTCACCCTCCGCGGGCGAGTCGTCGACCGTCGTGGTGGACCCGGCGGCGGCGCTCTCGCCACCCGTCGAGTCGTCGTCCGCACGACCGCACGCGGTCAGGGCCAGGAGTCCGACGACGCCGATGGCGACCGCCTTGCGTCCGAGCTTCATGAGCAATCCTCCTCATCGAGCAGTCGGCTCGTCTGGTGTGAGCCGCTGTGGAAACTACCTTAGCGTGCGCTCGGTTAGTATTTTCAACCGGGGCGTCCAGGCCGTACCGTTGGCGCCGAGAGACTGGCGAAGGAGACGGTGATGAACGAGAGCGACTCCGCAGGTGGCGACGCCACGACGGGGACGGCGGGGGGCGTCGGGAGCAGAGCGACGACGGCCGGGACCCGCGGCACGACGGCGGCCGGCCTGCCCGACCGGCGCATCGTCCGGGGCGAGCAGCGCCGCCGCGAGATCCTGCGCACGGCCGTCGAGGTGTTCGGCGAGCAGGGCTTCCGCGGCAGCTCGCTGCGCGAGATCGCCGCGCGCGTCGGCATCTCCGAGGCCGGGCTCCTGCACCACTTCGGCAGCAAGGCGGGCCTCCTGACCGCGACGATCGAGGAGCGCGACCGGCGCGACCTCGTGCGTCGCACCGAGGACGAGGCCGCCGGCGCGGACCTCCTCACGACCATCCGCGACCAGGTCCGGCGCAACGCCGAGACCCCGGGTCTCGTGTCCCTGCACGTCGTCGTCGCCGCCGAGGCGACGGACACCGCCCACCCGGCCCACGACGTCGTGCGCGACCGCTACCGCGCCCTGCGCCACCAGGACGACACGCGTTTCCAGGACGCCGTCGCGCGCGGCGAGCTGCGCCCCGAGGTCGACCCGCAGGCGATCGGCCAGCTCTTCTCCGCCGTCATGGACGGCCTCCAGCTCCAGTGGCTGCTGGACCCCGACAACGTCGACATGGTCGCCCTCTTCGACCAGTTCCTCGCGCTGCTGCGCCCCGAGGGCACCCCGCCCGCAGCGCCCGAGCCCCGCACCACCGAGCAGGAGACCGCGTGACCCTCACCGCCACCAGCCCCGCAGGCACGTCCACCGTCGCGGGCGCGACGCTCTCCTCGGGCGAGCTGACCGTCGAGCTCACGGGCGGCGGCGACGTGCGCGCCGTCAGCACGGGCGGCCTGCTCGTCAACCAGTACCTGCCGGGCGAGCACGACCGCATGCCCGGGGGTGTCCTGCTGCGCGCGACCCGCGCGGACGGCACGGTCGAGGTCGCGCGGCTCACCGGGTCGGCGCCCGCGGTGACTGCGGTCGAGGTCGGCACCGACCGCGTCGTGTGGTCGGGCGAGGCGCTCGGGCTCGCCACGCGCGTCGCGCTGACGCTCGACGGCCGCACGCTCGTCTGGCGCGTCGACCTCACGGCGGGCGCGAGCACGCCGGCGGACGCGCGCTACAACGTCGTGCACGCGCAGGACCTCGCGCTCGCGCCGCCCGCGGCCGCGCTGTCGAGCGAGCCGTACGTGTGCCAGTACCTGCTGCACCGCGCGCTCGAGCACCCCGACGCCGGGACCGTGCTCGTCAGCCGGCAGACCATGTCCGCCCAGCCGCGCCTCCCCCTCGCCGTCGCGTTCCTCGTCGAGGGCGCGGTCGCGCACCTCACGGACTCGCTCCAGGTCTTCACGGCGCGCTCGCGGCACGACGGCGTCCCGCACGGCCTGCTCGGGCCCGTGGACTCCGGCGTGCTCCAGTACGAGTACGCGATGCCGACCCTCGTGTCCCGACCCCTCGACCTGTCGGGCGGTGCGGCCCGCGTGCACGCGGTGACCGTCGTGGACCCCGACGCGCCCGGACCGCTCGCCGCGCACCTCGACGAGGTGGCCGGCTGGGCGGCGGCCGCGGTCGCCGCCGCGGCGGACGAGCGCTCGACCACCCCGCTGCAGCGGACCGCGTCGGTGCTGCGCGACGCGCCGCTCCTCGCGGGCGACGAGCTCGGCGAGGCCGACCTGCTCGCGGCCGTCGGCCTCGGCGCCGACGAGGTGCTGCTGCCCGAGCGCGACGCCGACGGCACGCTGCTCTCGTTCTTCACCGCGGCCGGGACGCACGTGGTCGACGCGCGCAAGGACACCGTGACCGAGCGTTCGCACGGGCACGTGCTCAAGGCCGGCGACGACGTGCTGCCCACGGACGACGTGCTCTCCACGACGGCGTTCGCCCCGGGCGTCTTCGCGTCGCACGTCGTGCTCGGCAACACCACGGCCAACCGCCTCGCGACGGTGCACCGGCACCACCTCAACCTTCTCCGCAGCAGCGGGCTGCGGGTGCTCGTCGACGACGGCCGCGGGCCGCGGCTGCTCGGGCTGCCCTCGGCGCTCGTCCTCGACGTCGGCGGCGTCCGGTGGGTCTACGAGACGCCGCTCGGCCGCGTCGACGTGCGGACGGTCGCGCACGACCGCGAGAACCGCATCGACGTGGACGTGCGCTGCGCGCAGCCGCTCCACGTGACCGCCACGCTCGAGCTCGACGACGAGGCCGGCGGCTGGGTCGTCGAGCACGTGGCCCCGACGGCGGACGCCGGCGAGGCCGTCGTCGTGCACCCCGTCCCGGGCGGCGACGTCGACGCGCACTACCCCGACCTGCGGTACGTCGTGGCGTCGAGCGCGCCCGTCGTGCTCGACTCCGAGGACCCCGCGGGCGCTTCCGCCGGGATCGCGCACCGCCTCACGAGCGCGGCCGACACCGGCGCGCTCCGGCTCGCGATCACCGGCGCGCTGGACGGAGCCGACGCCGCGCTCGCGCTCGCCGCCTCGACCCACGACCCGCTCGCCGACCTCGACGCGACGCTCGCGGGCCACCTCGCGACCGTCCGTGGGGTCGTGCGCGGCCTGCGGTTCGTGCCGCACGCGGAGCTCGAGACGCAGGAGCTCGACCTCCTCGTGCCCTGGTACGCGCACGACGCCCTGGTCCACTTCCTCGTCCCGCACGGGCTCGAGCAGTACTCGGGCGCCGCGTGGGGCACGCGCGACGTGTGCCAGGGACCGTTCGAGCTCGCGCTCGCGGGCGGGCGGTACGACGTCGCGCGGGCGATCGTGCTGCGCGTCCTCGCGCACCAGCACACGTGGGGCGAGTTCCCGCAGTGGTTCATGTTCGACGCGTACGGCGAGCGCTACAACGACTCCTCGCACGGTGACGTCGTGGTGTGGCCGCTGTTCGCGCTCGCGCAGTACCTCGACGCGAGCGGTGACCTCGCGGTGCTCGACGAGCCGGTCCCGTTCTGGGACCACGCGCACCGGCGCCCCGCCGCGTCCGGGCCCGACGCCGCGGCGACCGTGCGCGACCACGTCGCGCGTCTGCTCGACCACCTCGACCGTGACCGCCTGCCCGGCACGGCCCTGCCCGCGTACGGCGAGGGCGACTGGGACGACACGCTCCAGCCCGCCGACCCGCGCATGCGCACGGACCTCGCGTCCACGTGGACGTCCGCGCTGCTCGTGCAGGCCGCCGAGCTGCTCGCCCGCACCACGTCCGGCAGCGACGACCACGCCGCCCTCTCCGAGCGCGCGGGCGCACTGGCCGCCGAGGTCCGCACGGACCTGCGCGAGCGCGCCCTCGTCGACGGTGTCATGGCCGGGTACGTGCGCCACGGCGCCGACGGCGACGAGCTCGTCATCCACCCGTCCGACGCCGTCTCCGGGATGCGGTACCGCCTCATCCCCATGACGCAGTCGATCATCGCGGGCATCCTCACGCCCGAGGAGGCGGAGCACCACGAGCGCCTCGTGGTCGAGCACCTCCACTTCCCCGACGGCGTGCGCCTCATGGACCACCCGGCCGCGTTCGACGAGGGCATCCCGCACACGTTCCTGCGGGCCGAGCAGGCGGCGAACGTCGGTCGCGAGATCGGGCTCATGTACGTGCACGCGCACATCCGCTACGTCGAGGCGCTCGCGGCCCTGGGCCGCGGCCGCGCGCTCGACGAGCTGCTGCGCATCAGCCCGGTCGACCTCGGCCGTCGCCTCGCGCACGCCGCGCCCCGGCAGCGCAACGCGTACTTCTCGTCGAGCGACGCCGACTTCCCGGACCGCCAGGGCTTCGCGCGCGACTTCGACCGGCTGCGCGACGGCACGGTGGGCGTGCGCGGCGGGTGGCGCGTGTACTCCAGCGGGCCGGGCATCTACCTGCGTCAGCTCGTCCAGGGCGTGCTCGGCCTCACGGAGCGCACCGAGCCGGTCGGCTCGTCCGGCGCGGTCGGCTCGCTCGTCGTCGACCCCGTGCTGCCCGTGGCGGCCGACGGCCTCGCCGTCGACCTCGAGCTCGCCGGGCGGGCGCGCCGGGTCGTCTATCGAGTCGCCGAGCCCGGTCAGGGCGTCCGGGTGCGCGCGGGATCCGACCTCGGCGCGCTCGTCGACGTCCCCACGACCCCGCGGGCGGGCGACTACCGCGAGCGCGGCGTCGTCGTCGCGACGGGCGACCTGGGTGACGCGGCGCTCGTCGAGATCACGGTGCCCGCGGGGTCGTAGGCCCCGAGATCCCGCCGTCCCCGGGCGTGGCCCCGCGCGGCGGCCCGAGGCGCTAGCCTTCGGACCACGCCGCCGTCGGGACGGCGCCACCCGCGACGAAGGAACACGCCGTGAGCCAGCCTCCGTACCAGCAGTACCCGGGCGGCGACGCCCAGCAGCCCCCGCAGGCGCCCGCGCCGTACGGGCAGGGCCAGCCCGCCTACGGGCAGCCGGCCGCCCCCGGGCCCTACGGCGCGCAGGCGCCGTACGGCCAGGGCCAGCCCGCGTACGGCCAGCCCGCGCCGCCCGAGCAGCACCAGCCGGCGTACGGGCAGATGGCGCCGCAGGCTCCTCCCGCGGCTCCCTACCCGCCGCAGGGGCAGCAGCCCTACGGGGCGCCGTACCCGCCCCAGGGCCAGCAGCCGTACGGCGCGCCCTACGGTCAGCCCGGCTACGGCGGTCAGCCGGGCTACGGCGCTTACGCCCCCGTCGGCCCGCAGCCGATGACGTGGCGCACGATCCTCGCGTACGTGTTCAGCCCGATCGCGGTGTTCTTCCTGCCGATCGTGTTCGGCGTGCTCGCGATCGTCTTCTCGGCGATCGCGGTCCGCCGGAACGAGAAGACGGCGAAGATCGCGCTCGGGATCGCGATCGCGTGCACGGCGCTCGGGTTCATCCTCGGCGCGATCAGCGGCTACCAGGCGGCCAGCCAGTTCCTCTGACGGTCACCCGGACGGACCGGCCAGGACGCGCCCGGGTCAGTCCGCCCGGCGCGCCACGACCAGGTGGCGGGTCGAGTGCGCCACGAACGGGGTGGACGTCGTCCCGTCGTCGCGCGCGCCGGCCCGCAGCCCTGCGTCGAGGCCCGCGGCGCGCGCCTGCTCCGCCTCGTCCTCCGGGTCGCGGCCCTGGCGGGCCTCGGGCTGCGGCCCGAGGAACGCCTCGATGAGCTCGAACGCCGAGCCCGGCCCGACGTGCTGCGCGAGGTACGTGCCGCCCGGGCGGAGCGCGCGGTGGATCTCCGACCACGCCGGGGCGACGGGGTGCCGCGCGGTGACCAGGCAGAACGACGCGTCGTCGACCGGCAGCACGCCGTCGACCGGGACGACGACGCGCCCTCCCCACGGAGCGAGGAGCGAGCGGGCGCGCGCGGCGTTGGGCGGCCAGCCCTCGGACGCGACGAGCGTCGCGGGGACGGGGTCGCCGCGGTCGACGGCGGAGGTCAGGGCCTCTGCCAGGACCTCCCCGCCGCCGGTGTCGAGGTCGAGCGCCGCGTCCGTTCGCGCGAGGTGCTGCGACAGGAGCGACACGAAGCCCCACGGCGGCCGCTCCTCGGTGGCGCGGCCGTCGAGCCAGCCGAACCCCCAGCCGGTGACGTCTGCCTGCTCGGCCTCGGTGATCAGCTCGTCGAAGGGGCGCACGGCCCCACCCTCACAGACGGGGCCGGGCGCCGCCCGCCCTTTTTGTCAGCCGCAGTCGACCCCCGCGTAGGGCGTCTCGACGACGGCCGGGCCGTCGTCGGTCGCCACCGTCAGGGTGGCCGTGCCCGCCTCGACCGACGCGGTCCTCGTGCTGAAGGACTGGTAGGCGTTGCGACCCGGCTGGACGGCGGCGAACGAACGCTCGCCCGCGGGGGTGGCGAGCGTGACGTCCACGGCGTCCTCGCCGACGTTCAGCGCGCGCACGGCGACGTGCGCCGTCCCGGCCAGGCACCGGGCGTCGACCTCGACGTGGACGGGCGGGAGCTCGCGGACCCGCACGTCGCGGTACGACACGACGTCGGGCGCGGACCCGTGCGCCTGGAGACCGACGTACCCGACGAGGCCCCGGCTGCTCGAGTCCGGGTCGAGCGGACGGTCGGGGAACGGGACGCCGGGGAGGTTCTCGTACTCGTTGATGACGACCCCGTCCCGGATCACCGTGTAGCGCTGCCCGACGACGCGCACCTCGAGCTCGTTCCACGTCCCCTTCGGCGTGGGCATCGCGCGGTCGAGGCCGATGTCCGCGAACCCGTAGACCGAGCCGGTCTTGCGCGGGTCGTTCGACCCGCCCTCGGGGGAGTCGTTGACCTGGATCTCGTGCCCGCAGTTGACCGCGATCCACGAGAGGTTGCCCGTCTCGTTGCCGTTGAACGTCGTCGGGCACCCCTCGACGGGGCCGGACAGGTCGGGGAACCGGACCTGAACGCCGCTGTTGGCACGCGCGTCCCCGGGCGCGTCGTCGCGGAACTGAACGACGAGCGAGAAGTCGCCGTACTGCCGGACCGGGTACCAGAGGGTGCCGAACCCGCCGCCCGCGCCCGCCCGGGAGCGGATCGTGCCGTCGTCGAGCAGGTCGAACCCGCCGTCGCCCGCGTACTCCCAGGCGTCGAACGACTCGGCGGTGCCGTCGAAGATCACGTCGTACCCCTCGTCGGGCACCGCGGCCACGGCCGTCGCGGCCTCGGGCGCCGTGGTCTCGGGTGCCGCGGGCACGACCGCCGCGGCCGGCGCCGCGAGCGCGACCCCGACGGCGAGCGCGGCCGCCCCCGCGAGGCGGGCGCGGTGCGCCCGGCGGAGGACGGGGGGACGGGTGGTGCTCGACATCGCAACTCCCTCGTTCGACGCGTGTCCCTCCACCCTCGCACGAACGTCCCGGACCTCGCACGACGGTGCCACGACGCGCGGACGCCCCGCCGGAGAGCTCCGGCGGGGCGTCCGTCTCGGCCGAACCGCTGTCAGCCGCAGTCCACGGCGTCGTACGCGGCGTCGAGGTCGACGACCACGGCCCCCTCGCCCGGGCGCTCGCCGGACACCGTCACGACGGCGGTCCCGGCCTCGGTCGACGTGGCCCGGGCCGCGAACGACTGGTAGGCGTTCTTCCCCGGGGCGACGTCCGCGTAGGCCCTCGACCCGAAGGACGTCGTGAGCGTGAGGTCGAGCGGGACGTCGTCGTCGTTCGTCGCCCGGACGGCGACGTACGCCTTGCCCGCGAGGCAGCGCGGCTCGGCGGTGACGGTGACGTCGAACGCCGGCCCCGGCTCTCCGCCGCCCTCGCCGACGACGACGGTCGCGCGGGCGCGCAGGTCGGTCCCGGGCACGGTGCCCCCGACGTCGAACGTGCCCTCCGTGGCATAGCTCGCCGGGTCGACCGCGTCCCACGTCACCGCGACGCCGCTGGCGCGCGAGCCGTCGTTGTACTGCACGGTCGCGGTGGCGGGCAGCACCGGAGCGACGCCGACCGCCGTGGTGACGGTGACGGGGTCCACCGTGGTGACCGTGCTCGCGAGCTCGGCACGCACCCAGACCGTGGCATGCGCGGGGATCGTGGTGGTGGCGAGCACCCCGGTGACGGCGACGTCACCCTCCAGCGCGACGTCCTCCGCCGAGACCGCGCCCCACGTGACGGGCGTGGCGACCCGTGCGCCGTCGGGGTAGACGACGTCGACGGCGTCCGGGAGCGTCGGGAGGTCCCCGACCGTCGTCCGCACGTGCACCGGGTCGACGGAGGCGGCCTCGGCGGCGAACACGCGCCACTCCGAGACGCCGACCGCGGAGTAGCGGCCGCCGGATCCCTGGAGCGCGTCGAACGTGGCCCGCAGGCGGGTCGTGGTGACCGCGCCGAACGTCACCTCGTTCGTCTCGTCGCGCGCGGTACCGAACGCGGAGGGGTCGGGCACGTCGGCCCACGCCCCCGACCCGCCGCCCGCGGCGGCGTCCCAGTGCTGCAGGTGCCAGCCCTGCGGCACGGCGACGCCGGACCCGCCCGTGGTGCTGTCGTACCAGAAGTCGATCGACGTGCGGTCGACCCGGACGGGGCGGTCGAACGTGTACTGGAGCCAGCGCGTGGCGGGCTCGTTCCCCGTCCACGTGCCCCACAGGTCGGTCTGGTTGCCGCCCGAGAAGAACGCCGCCTTGCCGTCGTTGACCGCGTCCACGCTGTTCCACCCGGCGGTGTAGCTCGCGGTGGGCGTGGCGGTCGGGGCGAGGTCGATGCTCCCCTCGGTGAGCGCGGTCGCCTGCACGACGACGTCCGCCGTCGAGGTGCGGTCGCCCTGCGTGGCGGTGAGCCGCAGCGTGTACGTGCCGGCGACGGCGAAGCGCGCGACGGTCGCGGCCGAGCGCTCGTCGACGAACAGGACCTCGCCGTCCGTCGGTGCGTCGACGACGGACCACCGGGCCGCGACGGGTTCGCTCGACGCGCCGTCGCCCTGGGCCAGTCCGACGAGGCGCACCGCGCCGGCCTGCGTGAAGCCCGAGTCGGTCCACGCGTCGGCGTGCGGACCGCCGTCGGTCGGCGCAGGGGCCTCCGCTCCGGTCGCGAACGCCTGCACCTCCTTGACGCCGGTCCGCGCCCCGGGCGCGTGCTGGACGGTCACGCGCAGCCGCGTCGCCTCGACCTCCGGGAACCGCACCCGGTTGAGGTTCCCCTGCGGGTAGGCGGGTGTGCGGGCCTGGCCGGGCACGGGACGCCAGCCGGACCCGTCGTCGTACTCGACGAGGTACTGGGACGGCGGCGCGTAGCCCGGTGCCGTCGCGGTCGACGACGTGCGGTAGAAGAACACGCGCACGTCGTCCACGGGGACGGCCGGCCCGCCGTCGGCGAGATCGATCGTCACGGAGTCCGCGGCGTTCGGCGACCCGGCGGTGCCCCAGAAGGACTCCATGGTCGTGAGCCCGTCCACGGCCTGCGTGCCCGGGCGCCCGCCGGCGGCGTACGTCGTCGTCACCGGCTTGCCCGCGGCGACGTCGACGGCGTCGTGGTCCGCGCCCGTGGCGGGGGTCCCGGCCTTGGCGAGCACGTCCGCGACGCGCGACCCGGCGTCGAACCGCACGTCCGTCACCGTGGCGAGGCCCAGCGCCGCGCCGTCCGTGGCCGTCACGCCGACCTCGGTCTGGACCTCGCCGGTCGCGGGGTCGTAGACCACGCGGGACAGCGCGTCGACGGTGAAGGCGAGCTCGCCGTCGAGGAACACCGAGTACCCCTCGGGCACGTCGTCGCCGTAGTGGAGCTCGCCGTCGGGGGCGTCCCAGACGACCGCGAGGTCCTTGTCGCGGTAGCGCAGGTCCGTGGCCGCGAAGTGGTCCCAGCCGACGTCGATCGGGTCGAGCTCGATCTTCGCGTCCGTCCGCGGGCGCAGGCCCATGGCGTCCTCGACGACCGTCCAGTTCGTCGTCCCGAGCATCGTGTGGTGGATCCACGAGCGGTAGCCGATGCGCTGCGGGTCGGCCGAGCCGTCGGCCCAGAACTCGTTCTGGTCGGGGTACCGGTTGTCCCCGTTGTTCTGGTAGTGCGCCCAGGCGTTCCAGTAGAGGAGCTTCTTGTACCAGTCGGCGGTCACGTAGTCGGTCGGGTAGTCGCGCAGGACCGACGCGAGCATGCGGAACGTCACCGTCGAGTTGATGACCGAGAAGTTGTTGCTGCCCGGGTGCCCGGCGGCGGCGGCCTCGGCCTTGTCCGCCTGGTTCGCCGTGAAGAACGGGAAGATCGGGAACTCGTCGTCGTCCGCGAACAGGCGCAGCGCCTCGACGTAGTCGTCGTCGTAGTCCGCGTCACCGGGCTTGGGCACCAGGCCCACGCTGAACGGGTAGTAGTTGTTGATCTCCTTCCACGGCACCTGCTCGCCCGTGGCGGCGACGGCGTGCAGCAGGAGGTCGTCCTCCGGGTCCCACAGGTGCTCGAGGACGGCGTCCTTGACCGACTGCGCGGTCCCCCGCAGGGCCTCGGCGCGCTCCGTCTCGCCCGCGACCTCGAGGGCCTCGGCCCCGGCGACCGCGCCGCTGTACACGTAGGCCGACTCCGCGCGGTCCAGGCGACCGCTCTTCCAGTCGAACGACACGGCGTCGGCGTCGTTGCCCGTCCACGCGTTCCAGTTCGTGTCGAGCAGGAAGTTGTCGTTGGTGTCGAGCACGGCGAGCTCGCCCGCGGTGTCGCGCTCGGCGTACGTCCCGAGGGTGCGCGCCACGGAGGCCGGGCCGCCGTGGATCTGGTACGACTCCCACGCCGACTCGGAGATGTACTGCGTGTGGCTCGCGTTCCAGTTCGCCGGGTCGCCGGGGTTGTCGCGGTACTGACCCTGCGCACCGGCGGTCTCGCCCGCGGACACCCAGGTGCCGTAGGCCCACGCCGGGTCGCGCAGGTACTTGAGGTCGTCGAGGAACATCCCGATCGTCAGGTCGATCGCGTTGTTGTACCCGAGGACACCCTCCATCGTCGTGGGGAACTGGTAGTCGTTGCCCGGGACGTCGGCGTCGAGGAAGTTGAAGCGCAGCAGCCACCACCGGTAGAAGAGCGTCTTGTCGATGTTGTCCTCGGGCGTGTCCAGGTACGGGACGTTCAGCGCCCACCAGGCGTTGTACGCCGTGACGTGCCGCGTGTAGGCGGCCGCGGGGTCGAGCGCGCGGAGCTCCTCGTACTCGTCGAGCGAGCCGGGCAGCTCGTGCGTGACGAACCCGAGCTGCACCTTGGTCGTCGCCGCCCCGGTCGCGGGGACCGCGACGGCGCGCGTGATCGCGCCGTCGGCCACGGCGAACCCGTCGCCGGACAGGCGCGGGAACACGGTCGTGATGTCGTTGAGCGTACGCACGGCCCCGGTGAGCTCGTCGCCCTCGGCCTGGGTGGCGAACGCGGACGTCGCGCGCAGCGTCACGTCCTTCGCCGCGCCGTCGGTCGAGGAGAGCGCGAGCTGCGTGACCGCGACGTTCTCGTGGCTGATGTACTTGGTCTGCACGAGCCGCAGGCCGTGGGTCGCGTCCGTGAACGTCGATCGCCAGTAGGACGGCGTCTGCTTGCGCTCGGCGGTCACCTCCGCGAGGGTCACGGGCGAGCCGTCCACGAGCACGTCGACGGCGTACGCGCCCTGGCCGCCCGCGATCGACTCCCAGTACGCGACCTCGCCGCCGAACCCGACGACGGACGGGTCGTGCGTCTTCATGAAGACGGCGCGGCCCCGCGAGAACAGCCACTGGTTCCCGTCGCCGTTCGAGCCACCGGGCTGCGTGCCCGTGCGGACGAGCATCCGGTCGACCCAGAAGTCGTGGTCGGTGTCCGTGCCGGCCCCGGCGGCGAGATCGGTGTCGTAGACCGCCTGGAGCTGACCCTGCGCGCGGAAGCCCGTCCCGGTCGCCGGGACCGGCTCGGACGACCCGGAGAACACGGGCAGCCCGACGTCCGCGTTGGGGGCCGCGCCGGCGCCCGGGGCCAGGGCGAGTCCGCTCACGACCACGGCCAGGCCGGCGACGGCGGCCACGCCGCGCCGCGGGTCGGGGGCGGACCCGCGCGCTCGGGGCACGGTGCCGGCGAGGGTGGAAGGGGGCTCGGGTGCTTGCGTCGCCATGCTGCGGTACCTCTCCTCGTCGAGACGGTCGGGATCAACGTCGCACACGGCAGGCAGGTGCCGCAATCCTTTTCGGTCAGTTTCGGTACGTGCGACGGTGCGGCGTCGCCCGGTGCCTGTCGCGCGGCCGAGGCTCGCGCTCGCGCGGCGACCCGGACGTGTCGACCTTTCGGTCCGGTTTCGGAATGCGCCTCCTTCCCGGTGTCGTCGTGCCGCCGGACCCCGGTCGGGCCGGTCCGGCCCCGCCGGTGCGAGAATGCTCGGGTGGCCGGAGCCGAGGAGCGAGTGCTGGAGTCCGCACGGGTCGCGGCGACCCTGCGCGCCGAGATCCTCGACGGGGTACGACGCCCGGGGTCCCGGCTGGTCGAGCGGGACCTGGCGGCCGACTTCGGCGTGAGCCGCATCCCCGTGCGCGACGCGCTCAAGGCGCTCGAGGGGGAGGGGCTCGTCGTGCTGCGACCGCACACGTGGGCCGTGGTGCGAGAGTTCTCCGACGCGGACCTCGCCGACCTCGACGAGGTCCGGGAGGTGCTGGAACCGTTGGCGTTCCGTCTCGCGGCGGAGCGGCACGCCGCGGAGGGCCTGGAGCGGCTGCGGAGCGCGCTCACGAGCGAGCAGGAGGGTGCTCGGACGGCCGACAGCGTCGGGTCGCGCCGGTCCGCGGCCGACTTCCACGAGATCGTGACCGAGCTCGCCGACAACCGGCTCCTGCGGGACATGATGCAGGGCATCCGCAGCCGCGTGCGCTGGGCGTTGTCGCAGCACGACGACCTCGTGCACGTGACCGAGGAGCACGCGGAGCTGTTCGAGGCGGTCGCGTCGCGGGACGGCGAGCGTGCCGCCGCCCTGGCGGAGGCGCACGTCGACAGCAGCCGGCGCCAGCGCGCCGCGCACGTCGCGGCGCTGCGCTCGGGGGGCTGACCCGGCCTCGTCGGGGCCGTGGGCTCGTCCCGGGGCTAGACGGGGCCGGCGGTCCCGTCGTGCGACGTGGCCGGCCGGGCGGGGATCTCGGTCGCCTTCTGCCACGACCCGACCAGCCGCCCGTCGCTCGTCTCGAGCCGGAACGGCGCGAGCGGCAGGTTGCCGGCGCGGCGGCGAGCGCGCAGCACGTCGATCGCGTCCTCGTCGCTGTCCGCGCCGAACGGCTCGCCGCGGCGTGCACCCGTGGCGGTGACCACGCGGTAGCGGGTCATTCTGTCGTCGTCGTGGTGGACCTCGTCGGCGAGCGCCGCGACCTCCTTGGCGACCTCGAGGTTCGGCAGCGCGACCCAGGTGCGTTCCGGCCCGTCGAGCGTCCAGCCGGCGGTGTCGTCGCGCCGGATCACGTACTCGCGCGACGCGCTGCGGGCGCGCCAGGTCGCGTCGTCTTCGGCAGTCCAGGTGAGTGTGTTCATGAGCGCTGGTGCGGGTCGGACGGCGGTCCGGTCTCTCGTCGGTCGAGCGGTAGTTCCCCCTGTCCGTCGTCCGGTGACCCACCCGCAGCGTACGCTGCCCTCCCCACGGGCGTGTCCACCCTGGGGAGGAGATCACCCGTCACGCAGGTCACACCGTGCCGCTGCGGCCGCCGGTCGCCGGGTCCCGCACGTCGGGCTGTACCAGGCGTTCCTCCAGGAGGTCCGCGGCGGCGCGCGCGCCACCCAGCGCCCGCAGCTCGCTCCCGAGGCGGGCGGCCGCGGCACGGTAGGCCGGGTCGGTGGCGACGGCGCGGTAGGCGTCCCGGACCGCCTCGGGCCGCGGCGTCCCGGTGCGCAGGTTCACACCGGCGCCGTGCCAGCCGACGCGCGCCGCGACCTCCGGCTTGTCGAGGTCCCCGCCCGCGACCACGAGCGGGACGTCGTGCCGCAGCGCCTGGAGGACGCCGCCGTAGCCGCCGTTCGTGATCATCACCGAGGTCCGGGGCAGGAGCTCGGGGTACGGGACCATGGGCGCGACTCGGGCGTTCGCGGGCAGCGGACCGGGCAACGGGTCGGTCCGGTGGCCCAGCCCGACGACGACGAGCACGTCCTGGTCGGCGAGCGCCTCGAGCGTGGGCAGGATCAGGTCGCGCGGGTCGACGTTCGCGGTGCCCTGCGTGACGTGGACGACGGGCGCGCCGGCGTGGACGACGTCGTCCCACCACGGCGGGAGCGAGCCCGCGGTCGGCGACGTCCCGTCGTCGGTGAGGTCCCCGACGAAGCGGATGTGCGGGGGCAGGTCGTCGCGCGGGTAGTCGAGGCCCGGCGAACCGGCCGCGACGACGAGGAACGGCGAGTACCACATCGTCGCGAAGGTCGCGGTGTCCGGCGCGAGCCCGGCCGACCGCCGCGTGCGCTGGTAGCGCCGGGTCAGCGCGGCGGTGCCCGCTCCGGAGACGGCGCCGAGCACGGCGTCGCGCGCCCTCCCGAGGACGCCGACTCCCGGGGTGAGCCCGAGGCCCGTCGGCGGGATGCCCTTGCCGGGCAGCCAGACCGCGATCGGCGAGACCGTCGCCCACGGCGACCGGAGCCGTTCGGCCGCGAGCCGGGTCCCGAGCGCCATCGGGTCGCCGGCGAGCAGGTCCCAGGGTTCGTCGTCGTGCAGCGCGAGGAGGTCCTCGGCCTGCGCGGGCGCGGTCCCGAGGAAGAGGTCCTCGAGGTTGCGGAGCACCTGGCGGAATCCCTTGCGGTCCTGGAGGCGCGGGAAGGTCGCGGCGAGGTCGCGCTCGTCGAAGTCGGGCGCTGCGACCCAGGGGACGCCGCGCGCTCCGACGTCGTCGAACATCGCGACGTACGACCTCCCGGTGTAGACGCGGACGCCGTGGCCGCGGCGGACGAGCTCGGCAGCGACTGCCCGGACCGGTCGCGCGTGCCCGGCGAACGGCATCGCCGTCAACAGGATCGAAGCCATGGGCCAAGCATGACCCCCGGTCGGTGTCTCGGCCCGCGCGCGGTGACCGGCTACCCTGCACGAGCCGCCCGCGACGAGAGGACCCGCCCGATGTCCCACCCCACCGACCCGTACGAGCCGGTCGACGACCACACCGTCATGCGGCCGCCGCGACGGTACGGGGAGGACGGCGGGGCGAGCCCGGGCGCTTCGGGTGCCCCGGCGCCGGGCTACCCGAGCCCGCACGCGCAGGCGCCGTACGACACCGACCCGTACGGCACGGGAGGTCGCCGGGGCCCCGGCCGGCCCGGCCACCCGCACGCGACGCTCCCGCCCGCGGACACCGGGGCGACCTGGCCGCCTGCGGGGACGGCGCCCGGCTACGCGCCGCCGCCCCCGCCGCCCGGTGCCCCCGCGGGCCCGCCCGTGCCCGGCGCCCCGTACGGCACCCCGCCGGCTCCGTACGCGTCCGGCCCCGCCTACGGCGCGCCGGACGACGCGACGGTCGTGCCGGGGCCGCCCGCCCCGCCGTCGGACCCCTACGGCTTCTCCCCGTACGCGACGGCCCCCGGCCGCGGGTCGCGGAAGTGGCTCGTGCCCGTCCTCGCGGGCGTGGGCGCGTTCGTCGTCGTCGCGGGCGGCCTCGGCGTGTGGCTCGCGGTGCGCGACGACGCCCCACCCGCCCCGGAACCGACCGTCGCCGAGCAGGCGCCCGCGACGGACGCACCGGCGGAGCCGGAGGCGACCGACGAGCCGGAGGCGACCGAGGAGCCCGTGGACACCGACGTCACGGACGACGAGCCGTGGCTCGAGCAGCAGTACCGCGCGGGCGCGGAGATGGACCCGGAGACGGGGCCCGCGCTCGCGCCGATGTCGTGGGACTACTTCTTCGACAACGACAACCTGGTCAACGGGGACCGCATCGCGCTCGTGGCCCGCCGCGACTTCGCGTGCGACGACCTGCCCGCGATCCCCGCGATCGAGGCGCTCGCGGGCTCGTGCCAGGCGGGGTTCGAGGCCCGCGTCGTGTCGGACGACGGCCCGACCCTCGCGCTCGACCTGGTCCTGGTGGACCTCGGGTCGGAGGAGGAGGCCGAGCGCGCCGCCGCCGCCTTCAACGACGCGCCGGAGGGCGACCCGATCGCCGACACCACGGGACCCGCGCACCCGACCCTCGCCGCCGCGGTGCCGCAGCCGGGTTTCCAGGGCACGTACGCGCTGCTCGACGACGGGGACTCGCCGGGGGTCATGCTCAACACCGGGACCGTCGTCATGCTCTACCGGCTCGGCATCGACGACGGGCTGGAGCGCGACCAGATCCTGCCCGTCGCGCAGGCCGTCGGGTTCGTCATCACGGACCACGAGCTCGCGAAGTCGTTCGGCGAGCAGAAGTGGCTGGACACGAAGGCCGGCTGAGCGGTCGACGGTCGGGCTGGGTACCCTGGGGCGGTGATGGATCCCGCCGGGGCATAGCCGCCCGAACCGCTGCCAGGGCCGATGGTTCCTGTCTCGTCGCACGTCGGCGGGCAGGGTGCTGCCCGCGGGAAGAGGTCCGCATGAGAGCCAGACCCGTGCCCCAGCCCGCGCTCGACCGCATGGTCCCGTTCGCCGGGCATCCCGTGGTCGTGGGCGTCGTGCCGGGCGGCGACCCGCTCGTCGTCCGGACGGCGGCGGCCTGGGCGGGTGCCGCCGGGTCCCGCGTGGTCGCCGCGTTCGCCGACACATCCCGGCACGTCGTGGAGGAGCACCCCGACGGCTCGGTGACGCACGCGCCGCTCGACCCGGACTCCGCCGACGACTCCTGGCAGGAGGTCGAGACCCGGCTGCGGGCCGAGGTCGACGAGGGTCTGCGGGGCACGGGCGTCGCGTGGGAGCTGCGCTACCTCGCGGGCCGTCCCGACCGCGCGCTGACGCACCTCGCACGGGCGGTCGACGCCGCGGTGATCGTCGTCGGGTCGCGCGCTCCCGGGTCCGCGGCGCACCTGCGCGAGCTCGTCGAGGGGTCCGTCGCCGCGCACCTCGCCCACCACCAGCACCGGCCGGTGCTCACGGTCCCGCTCGCGGTCGTGGACTGGAAGGAGCTCCGCACGCCGTGGGAGAGGTGAGACGACGGACCCCGCTCCTCGCGCTCGCGGGGCTCGTCGCGCTGGGGGGAGCGGTCGGCACGACGGCGCGCGCGCTCCTCGAGCAGGCGTTCGCCCCCGTGCCCGGGTCGTGGCCGTGGACCACGTTCTGGATCAACCTCGCCGGGTCGTTCGTGCTCGGCGCGCTGCTCGAGACGCTGCTCCGCTCGGGTCCCGACGCCGGGTGGCGGCGGGGCGTGCGGCTCGGCTGCGGGACGGGCGTCCTCGGCGGGTTCACGACGTACTCGACCTTCGCGGTCGAGGTCGAGCGGCTGGCGAGCGGGAGCCATGCCGCCCTCGGCGCGGCGTACGCGCTGGGGAGCGTCGTGCTCGGCGTCGCGGCGGCGGTGGGCGGGATCACGCTCGCCGCCGCGGCCCGACGGCGGCTGGTCGCCCGGGGCGGTGGGGCGCGGTGACGGGCGTCCCCGAGCTGGCGCTCGTCGCCCTCGCCGGTGGGCTCGGCGCGGCGTCGCGGTTCCTGCTGGACACGCTCGTGGCCCGGCACAACCGGTGGTCGACGCCGCTCGGCACGGTCGTCGTGAACGTCACCGCGTGCTTCCTCCTGGGGCTGCTCACGGGCTGGGGAGTGACGCACCCGGGGAACGGCGACGTCGCGGCGGTGCTCGGGGTCGGCTTCCTGGGCGGCTACTCGACGTTCTCGACGGCGTCGGTCGAGGGGGCGCGCCTGCTGCTCGCCGGCCGCGGCGCCGTCGCGCTGGTGCACGCGCTCGGGATGCTCGCCGTGTGCCTCGCGGCCGCGGTGTCGGGGATCGCGGTCGGGGGCGCGTGAGCGGACGCGCGATCGACGCGCCGCAACCCAGGGGTTGCGCTCATGGGATCGATGTGCAACTCTGAAGTTGCAGACAAAAGTTCTTCCCAGCGGAGAGGAAGCACCATGACCACCACCAACGAGCCGGCCGTCGTCGACCGCGAGTCGTACACCGTGTCCCGGACCGTGACCATCGACGCCCCGGCGGCACGCGTCTGGGCGGCGCTCACCCAGGAGGACCTCATCAGCGGCTGGTTCGGCCAGCGGACCGAGCTGCCTGATCTGCGCGTCGGCGGCGAGGGCGTGTTCAGCTGGCCCGACGCCCCCGACGTCCAGGTGCGCATCGAGGAGTACGACCCCACGACGGCGTTCGCCTTCCGGTGGGGGACCCCGGTGGGGCAGGTCATGGACGAGACCACCTCGACCGTCGCGCGCTTCACGCTCGAGCCCCAGGGGCCGAGGACCGTGCTGCGCGTCGTCGAGACCGGGTTCGACCTCGTCGCGGACCCGGACGGCCTGCTCGAGAGCCACCAGCAGGGGTGGACGAGCGAGCTCGACGAGCTCGTCGAGCTGCTCGAGGGGGCGCTCGCGGCCGAGGGCGGTCGCGCATGACCGCCCCTGCGACGGAGCTCGCCCCGGTGTTCTCGGCCCTCGCGGACGACACCCGGTGGCGGATCCTCCAGGAGCTCGGCAGCGCGGACCTCTCGGCGTCCGCGCTCGCCGAGCGCCTGCCGGTGAGCCGCCAGGCCATCGCGAAGCACCTGGGGGTGCTCGCGGAGGTGGGGCTCGTCGAGTCCGTCCGCGTGGGCCGGGAGATCCGCTACCGCGCCGTCGGCGCCCGGCTGGGCGAGACCGCGCGCGCCCTCGAGGCCATCGGCGCCGCGTGGGACCGCCGGCTCGCGGCGATCAAGCGCATCGCGGAGTCGTAGCGGTCGCCGGTCAGGAGCCGGGAGCGGGGACGGGCTGCGCCTCGAGCGCCGTCGCGACGGCGTGCAGGTTGTGCGCCATGAGGCGGCCCGTCTCCCGGGCCCACTCGTGGCCGTGCCCCGTCTGGACGTAGTCGGGGCCCGGGCCGGGGCCCTGGTTCCAGTAGGTCCAGGCCTGGCCGGGGATCGTGTACCCGATGTCGGCGAGGGCGCCGGTCACCTCCGAGATGACGTGGTGCGCGCCGTCCTCGTTGCCCGTGACCACCACGCCCGCCACCCGGTTGTACGCGACAGGGACGCCGTCGGGGCCCTCCTCGGAGATCATCGCGTCCATGCGTTCGAGCATGCGCTGCGCGATCGACGACGGGCGCCCGAGCCACGTCGGCGTGAGCACCACGAGGATCTGCGCGTCGAGCAGCCGCTCGTGCACGCGCGGCCACTCGTCGCCCTCCCCGACGTCGGTGACGACGCCCGGCGGGACGTCGAGGTCGACGAGCCGGACGTGCTCGACCTCGACGCCGCGGCCCTGGAGCGCCTCGGCGACCACGCGCCCGAGCGCCTCGGTGTTGGACGGTTCCGGGGACTTCTTGAGCGTGCAGCTCACGAACAGCGCCTTCATGGGTCCTCCCGTGTCGCCGGACGGGGCGACGCTGCTCACGTGCCTCCGCCCGGGCGGCCGACGGCGGGTGGCTTCACCGTCCCGTCCAGCGTCACGGGGCAGCGACCCGTTCGCAACGCGCCGAGCGGCGGCGCAGGTCAGGGCAGGGCCGCGTCCTCGCGCCGGTACCCCGCGGCGAGGCGCACCTCGCCCGGTGCGACGGCGGCGACGTCGTCCCACGGCACGAGGAACGTCCCGCGGTGGTGGCGACGGACGAGCTGCGGGACCGGCCACGGCGCCGTGACGTCCGTGCGCTCGTACCCCAGGAACGACGCACCCGTGCGCGGGCTCACGAGCACGCCGACGACCCGCGCGCGCCCCACCCGGTCGCGGCGGCGGACGCTCTGGCTCAGCGCACGGTCGTCGGGGTGGGCGTCCTCGGGGTCGTCGTCCCCCGACGACGCGTCGGGTCGGTGACGTGCGTCGTGGCCGGAGGGACCGCCGTCGGGCAGCGTGTCGAGCGCGAGCCGGACGTCGACGAGGAAGCCGAGGTTCTCGCCGCCGGGCCCCAGGACGGGAGCGTCGAGCAGGTCGCCCAGGATCACGACTCCTCCTCGGGGTCGTGCCGCCCGCCGGGGATGCGTCCGACCACGTGCTCGCGCAGCCAGTCCTCGGTCCAGTGCAGGTCGAGCGAGTCCGCCTGGACGGTGAGCTCGATCGCCGTCCCCACGTGCCCGACGTCGGACCACGGCACGCGCTCCCAGCGGGACGCGGGCGGACGGCCGCCGAGGAGGCGCGTCACGAGCACCGGGCCGGTGAGGAGCGCGCCGACCTCCGCCGGCTCGCCGGGAACCGCGTCGCGGTGCCCGTCCTCCGACCCGTCCGCGGCGACCAGCTCGAGGTCGTCGACGGTCGTGACGGGCTCGCCGTCGACGTCGAGCACCTGGCGGCTCAGCAGGTGCAGGCGCGCGTCCACGACGCGCACCCCCGTCGGCGTGGAGGCGTCCCGGCTCATGAGCCCGCTCCCGTCGCGATCATCAGGGGGATCGCCGCGACGGCCGCGACGACCACGATCACCAGGTACACCATGCCCAGCGCGTTGGTCGCGCGCCCGTTGACGTGCTCGCCCATGTACTCCGGGTCGTTCGCGACGAGGAGGATCGGCACGTACGTGAGAGGCAGCGCGACGGCGGAGAACACGACCGACATCTCGGTGACCGCCACGGGGTCGACGCTCGTCATGAGGATCGCCACCGCGAGCAGCAGCGCGACGACCATCGTCACGTGGAAGCGCGCGGCGCGCGCCGGGCGGCGGAACTTGCCCCACGACCAGCCGAGGTACTGCGCGAGCGTGTAGCCGCTCGAGAGCGCGGTCTCGAGCGCGGCGCCGAAGGTCGCGGCGACGATCCCGACGATCACGAGGGCGAGCAGGAGCGTCCCGCCGGCCTGCGCCACGGGCAGCACGATCTGCGACAGCGACGACACCTCGATGCCGGCCGGCAGGAGCACCACGGCCGCGCACGCGGCGATCGCGACGGACAGCAGCCCGCCGAGCGGGAACCCGACGAGCACGTTCACCCGGTTCTGCGCGAGGTCCTTCGCGGTCCACCCCTCCTCGACGGCGCCGGAGGAGAAGAAGAACACCTCGTACGGCGTCATCGCCGCCCCGAACAGCGCGACGGCGTAGTACCAATACGTCGCGACGTGCTCCGTCGCCGGGGGAGACGGCGGTACCGCCTGGCGCAGCAGCTCGCCCCAGTCCGGGCCCAGCAGGAAGAGCGCGACCCCGAACCCCACGAGCAGCAGCCCGAGCAGGCCCGCGACGTTCTCCATGACCTGGAACTTCACGCGCCACAGCACGAGCCAGACGGCGAACGCCGCGACCGGCATCCACAGGCGCGGCTCGACGCTGCTCGCGAGGTGGAGAGCGAGCGCGATGCCCCCGACCTCCGCGGTGAGGGTGAGCAGGTTGATCGCGAACGACGCCGCGAGGTTCGCGCCCGCGGCGCGCGGGCCCAGGCGCTCGCGGATGATCTCGAACGTCGCGCGCCCGCTGACCGCCGCGACGCGGCCGGACATCGATGCGAACAGGCAGATGCCGACGACGCCGACGACCACGACCCACACGAGCGACAGCCCGAACCGGGACCCGACGACGGCGTTGGTCACCAGGTCGCCGATGTCGACGAACCCGCCGATCGCCGTGAGGATCCCGAGCGCGACCCCGAGGAGCCGCTTCACGCGCCACCCGCCAGGGCCAGGGCCGAATCCACGTCGTCGGCGGCGCGCGCGAGGTCGGCCTCGAGCTCGGACGCGGTGAGCGGGACGGCGCCGGCCTCCGAGAGGTCGCCGCCCGCCTCGCGCGCCACCCAGGCGCGTGCCGCGACGACCTCGCGCGTCGCGTCGGCGACGGCCCCCAGGCCGGCGTCGCGCTGCGCGGAGGACACGTCGTCGGGCGGGACGAGCGTCGTGAGCGCCGTGGTGGACTCCTCGAGCACGCGCACCTGGTCGAGCACGGCGGCGTCCGCGACGGGCGTGGTGACGCGATCGTCGTCGAGCAGCCGCACGGTGAGTCGCGTCGTCTCGACCGCCGACCCCGCCTGCGCGAGCGCGTCCGCCACGGCGGCGGTCGCCTGCCCGGGCTCCTGACGGCTCACGGTGCAGCCCGCCGTCGAGCCGAGCGCGAGCGCGAGGCTCAGCACGGCCCCGGACCGGTTGAAGCGCGCACGACGTCCCACGTCAGCGATGGTCCCGCTCCGGACCGACGCCCGCACGCGGACGACGTCGTCGGGGGTTGTGACGGGCCGCGACCGCATGGGCGCGGCCGCCGAAATTCCCATGCTCTCCGCAGGGGCGACTGTGATGCTGGCGGCGTGGACACCCCCGTACCGGTCGACCTCGAGACCTGGCCGCGCCGCGAGCACTTCGCGCACTTCCTCCACGCGTCACCGTGCACGTACGCGATGACCGTCGAGATGGACGTGACGGCGCTCGCGGCCGCGCTGGCCGCGTCGTCCCGCAAGACGTACGTCGCGCAGGTCTGGGCGCTCGCGACGGTCGTGAACCGGCACGAGGAGTTCCGTCTGGTGCTCGACGACGCCGACACCCCGGCGGTCTGGCCGGTGGTGCACCCGTCCTTCACCGTGGCCAACCCGGAGCGGGAGACGTTCTCGGCCGTGTGGGCGCCGTACGACGCGGACTTCGATGCGTTCCACGCCGCGGCGTCGGCGCTGCTCGCCGAGCACCGGTCCGCGACGGCGTTCTTCCCGCAGGGCGCGCCCCCGCCCAACAGCTTCGACGTGTCCAGCCTGCCCTGGACCTCGTTCACGGGCTTCACGCTCGCGATCCGCGACGGCTGGCGGCACCTCGCGCCGATCGTCACGCTCGGGCGCTACGTCGAGCGGGACGGGCGGACGTTCCTCCCGGTCGCGGTCCAGGTGCACCACGCCGCGGCGGACGGGTTCCACGTGGCGCGCCTCGTGGACGAGCTCCAGGAGCTCGTCGACGACCCGTCCTGGCTCGGCTGACGTCGGACCCGCCCGCGGGGCCGGGTCTCAGGGACGCAGCAGCGACTTGATCGCGCGGCGCTCGTCCATCGCGGCGTACCCCTCGGCGGCGTCGTCGAGGGAGAGCTCGAGGTCGAACACGCGCGCGGGGTCGATGCGGCGGTCGAGGACGAGGTCCATCAGCTCGGGCAGGTACTGGCGGACCGGCGCCGGGCCGCCCGACCAGTGCACGTGGCGGTAGAACATGTCGACGACGGGGAGCTCGACGCCGTGCGGCAGCCCGACGACGCCGACGTGCCCCCCGGGGCGGACGGACCCGAGCGCCTGGGCCACGGACTCCGGCGTGCCGACGGCCTCGACCACGCCGTGCGCGCCGAGCCCGTCGGTGAGGTCCCGGACGCGCGCGACGCCCTCGTCACCACGCTCCGCGACGACCTCGGTCGCGCCGAACGCCCGCGCGAGCTCCTGGCGGGGCGCGTGCCGGCTCATGGCGATGACCTGCTCGGCCCCGAGCTGCGCCGCGGCGAGGACCGCGAGCAGGCCGACGGCGCCGTCGCCCACCACCACGATCGTCCGGCCCGGCCCCGCCTCCGCCGTGCGGGCGCCGAACCAGCCGGTGCCCAGCACGTCGGACGCGGTGAGCAGCCCGGGCAGGAGGTCGTCGTCGGGCCGCTCCGACGTCGCGACGAGCGTCCCGTCGGCGAGCGGGACGCGCAGCAGCTCGGCCTGGGCACCGCGCACCGGCTCCCGGTGGACGCACGACGTCTGGTAGCCGGCGCGGCAGATCGGGCACGTGTTGTCGGACGCGAAGAACGACCCGACGACGAGCTGCCCCGGGCGGACGCTCCGGACGTCGGCGCCCACCTCCTCGACGGTGCCGACGTACTCGTGGCCCATCGCGACGGGGTGGTCGATCCGGTTGACGCCGCGGTAGGTCCACAGGTCCGACCCGCACACGCACGCGGCCTCGACGCGCACGATCGCGTCGGTGGGCGAAATCAGGCGCGGGTCCTCGCGCTGCTCGACGCGGACGTCGTACGGGGCATGGATGACGGTCGCGCGCACGGTGGCTCCCCTCGGCGGACGGACGGGACGCCGTCGAGCCTACGGCCGTGCCCCGCGCCAGGCCCGCGCGGGCGTGAGCGGCGCCCGGGCGCGGACGTCAGGGATCCTCGGACCGCCGTGTCTCGACGGCGTTGCTCGCGTCGTACACGAAGCTCAGCCGACGTCCGACGACCTCCTCGGCGACGTCCAAAAGCGTCGTCGACCGGGCGAAGGCGTGCGCGCGGAGCACCGCGAGCGCGTCGCGGGGCGCCACACGGAGCTGGGCCGTGACCATCCCCGTCGCCTGGTGCACCTCGGCGCGCATCGACCAGTCGAGCGAGTCCAGGTCGGCCAGGAGCGACAGCCCGACGACGTCCGCGAGGAACTGCACGTCGTCCGGCTCGCGGGCGAGCGTGGCGGAGGCGGTGAGGAGGGTGAGCACGCCGACGACCCGGCCGCCCGCGTGCATGGGGACGGCGTGGTACGTGGCGGGCCCGCTGATCGTCCCGACGACGCGGGAGAACACGGGGAAGGCGTTGCCGCCACGCCTCCCGGCGACCTCGCTGACCACGACGCGGTCCTCGGCGAGCGCGAGCTGGGCCGGCCCCTCGCCCAGCATCTCCTCGAGGCCCTCGATGCGTGCGGCGACGCCGTCGGACGTGGCGACGGTGAGACGGTCGTCCGCCGTCGCGGCGACGGTCAGCGCGGCACTCTCGGCGCCGAGCACCGTGGCGCACGCCTGGCACATGCGCGCGGGCATCGACAGGGCGTCGTCGGTGTCAGCGAGCGCGCGGGCGAGATGTCCCAGCAGCTCCGACGCGCCCACGTCCGCCTCCGTCCGGTCCTCGTGCACCGCGACCAGTTTTTCACCACTCCGTGCGCTCGCTCGGCGACGCGACCAGCGCCGTCACCTCCGCGCAGGCGTCGGGTTGCAGAACCCGGACGCCGGACTAGAGTCCGGGAGTCGAGTCTGGACCTGGCTCACGACCCGCAGAACGACGACGGAGACGACCCATGTCCGTGGAGGATCACGCAACGCTGCACCCGCTGTCCCTCGGCGACGACACCACGCTGGGGCAGTACCGGGTCGACCTGGCGACCGACACCTGGTGGTGGTCGGCCGAGACGTACCGCCTGCACGGCTTCGAGCCGGGCGACGTCGTGCCGACGACGTCGCTCGTGCTGGCCCACAAGCACCCCGACGACCGGGACCGCGTCCGGGACGTCCTGGAGCGCGCGCGCCGCGACGGCGCGCCGTTCTCCAGCCTCCACCGGATCATGGACGCGCGCGGCCGCGAGCGCGTCCTCGTCGTCGTCGGCCAGGGTCGGCGCGACCGCGACACGGGGCAGGTCGTGGAGCTGCTCGGGTACTTCGTCGACGTCACGCGCCCCGTCCGGACGCAGGCAGGGCGGCAGGCCCAGCGCGACATCGCCGCCGCGGCCGACAGCCGGGGTCCGATCGAGCAGGCGAAGGGCGTCGTGGCCACGACGTTCGGCGTCGCTCCGGAGCAGGCGTTCGCGGTCCTCAAGCGCGTGTCGAACGACCGCAACGTCCGCCTGCGCGACCTCGCGCGACAGGTCGTCGAGGAGGGGACGCGGCCCGACGCCGACCGCGTCGACCGGGTCGCCGCGCTGCTGTCGTAGGCGCCGACGTCGAGCCTCGGACGCGACGTCCGACGGCCGCCAGACGACGCGCCCGCGCGCGGCGAGGCTGGGTCCATGACCACCACCTCGACCCGCCCCGCGCCGTCGCACGTCGTGATCGACCCGGGGATCCTGTACTTCGGCACGCCCGTCGCGCTGCTCAGCACGGTCAGCGCCGACGGCCACGTGAACCTCGCCCCGATGTCGTCGGTGTTCTGGCTGGGCCGGACGGCGGTGCTCGGCCTCGGCGCGCGCTCGCAGACGGCGCTCAACCTCGTCGCGACGCGCGAGGTCGTGGTGAACCTGCCCTCGACGGCCGAGGTCGACGCCGTCGACCGCCTCGCCCTGACGACCGGGCGCGACCCGGTCCCGGAGCGCAAGGCGTCCGTGGGCTACCGCTACGAGCCGGACAAGTTCGCGCGCGCGGGGCTGACGCCGGTCGCGTCGGACACGGTCGCGCCGCCGCGTGCCGCGCAGTGCCCCGTCGCGGTCGAGGCGCGGCTCGTGCACGCGCACCCGCTCGGTCGCGACGACGCCGGGCGCGCCGGTTCGCTCGTCGCGTTCGAGGTGCGCGTGACGCGGGTGCACGTCCACGAGAGCGTCCGCATGCCGGGGACCGCCCACCGGGTCGACCCCGACCGGTGGCGCCCGCTCCTCATGAGCTTCCAGCGGTTCTACGGCCTCGGTCCGGAGGCGCACCCGTCGCGCCTCGCGACGATCGACGAGGACTGGTACCGCTGAGCGGGACCGGATGAGGGCGGCGAACGCCCGCGCCAGGACGCCCGGGCGGAAAGCGGCTGACGCCCGACCGGTCCCGGCCTACGGTGCGTCGATGGGACGATCCACGCTCGTACGGCTCGCGCACTCCGACCACCCGATCGCGTCGCCGCTGAGCGACGCGCGCCTCGACGACCTGCTGCGGCGGGCGGTCGGGGGACGGGGGAGCGCCCTCGACCTCGGGTGCGGCGACGGGACCTGGCTCCTGCGGGCGCTGCGGCAGCACCCCTCGCTCACCGCGGTCGGGGTGGACACGTCCGACGTCGGGTTCGAGCAGACGCTCGCCCAGGCGGCCGACGCGGGCGTCGCGGACCGTCTGACGCTGGTCCAGGGCGACGCGCAGGAGTACGCGGGCGACGCGCCGTTCGACGCCGTGCTCAGCGTCGGCGCGGCCTACGCGTTCGGGGGCCTCGGCCCCACGCTCGACGCCGCGCGCGGGCACCTCGCGACCGACGGCCTCCTCCTGCTCGGCGACTGCTTCTGGCCCGCGCCGCCCACGCAGGCCGTGCTCGACGGCCTGGGCGGGGTGTCGGCGGACGAGTACCTCGACCTGCCCGGCACCGTCGACCTCGTGACGCAGCACGGGTGGGCGACGGTGCACGGGCACGTCAGCACGCAGGAGGAGTGGGACGACTACGAGTGGGCGTGGACGGGCGCGCCCGCACGGTGGGCGGTCGAGAACCCCGACCACCCCGAGGCGCGCGAGGTGCTGGCCGCGGTCGAGAAGCACCGCGACGGCTGGCTCCACGGGTACCGCGGCAGGCTCGGGTTCGTCACGCTGCTCCTGCACCCGGGTCGCGCCGCCGTGACGGGCGGCTGAGCGGGCCAAGGCGGGACGGCCCGCGCGGGAGGTCAGCGCCGGCCGAGCGCCCGCACGACCGCCGCGACGTCGGCCGGGGCCTCCTCGGCCATGAAGTGCCCGGCCGTCGTCGTGAGGTGCTCCAGGTCCGGTGCCCAGCGACGCCAGACGCCCGCCGCGTCGTACCCGAGCTGCGCGCCCCAGTCCTGCTGCACCACGGTGACGGGCATGGCGAGCCGGTCGCCGGCGTCGAGCGACGTCTGGTCGTGCTCGACGTCGACCGTCGCGGTCGCGCGGTAGTCCGCGACGATCGAGTCGACGGCGTCCCGGCTCGCCGCGAGGTAGTGCGCACGGACGTCGTCGGGGATCGCCGCAGGGTCCTGGGTCCACGCGTCGAGGAAGGACCCGAAGAACGCGTCGGCGCTGTTGCGGATCATCGCCTCGGGCAGGCCCGGGGGCTGCGCCATGAGGTAGAGGTGGAACGCGACCGCGGCGTCCACGCCGTGCAGCACGCCCCACGTGTCGAGCGTGGGCACCACGTCGAGGATGCCGAGGTGGCTCACGCGGTCCGGGTGGTCGAGGGCGGCGCGGAACGCGACGAGCGCGCCGCGGTCATGGCCGACGAGGGCGAACCGGTCGTGGCCCAGCGCGTCGGCGAGCGCGACGACGTCGGCACCCATGGTGCGCTTGGCGTAGACGTCGGGCGTGGTCGCCGCGGGCTTGGCGCTGTCGCCGTAGCCGCGCAGGTCGGGCACGACGACGCGGTGGTCGCGCGCGAGGTCGGCGGCGACGTGCCGCCACATGTGGCGGGTCTGGGGGAAACCGTGCAGCAGGACGACGGGCGTGCCCTCGCCCGCGGTCTCCGCGCGCAGCGCGACGCCGGGCGCGACCTCGACGGTGCGGGTCTCGAAGCCGGGGATGTGCATGGGTGGGTCCTCTCTCGGGGCGGAGTGGTCGTCCCAGGTCCTGCCCGGGCGGCTCGTCGCCATCCTTCGAGCACCGGATCAGCGCCCGATCAGTGCCGGGTGCCGCCGGGCCGCGCGCACGCGCCGCCGTATTCGTCGACGTGTCACGGCGCAGCGAGAATGGCGGGGTGGTGGAGCTGCGCGTCGAGGTGCTCGGGCCCGTCCGGCTGCTGCGCGACGGCGTGGAGGTCGACCTGGGCGGGCCCCGTCAGCGCGAGCTCCTGGCGCGGCTGGCGGCCGCGCGCGGTCGTCCGGTGTCGTTCGAGCGGCTCGCGGCGGACCTGTGGGACGACGACGCGGAGCACGACCTCCGTGCCCGGCGCGGTGCTCTCGCGACGTTCGTCGGTGACCTGCGCCGTCGCCTCGAACCCGAGCGCGCACCGCGCACGCGGCCGCGCGTGCTCGTCACCGAGCACGGCGGCTACGCGCTGCGGCTCCCGGACGGCGCGCTCGACGCGGCGCGCCTGGAGACGGCCGTCGCCCCGGTCGGTGGACGCACGACGCACGCTCCGGTCGTCGAAGCGCCCGGTGCCACGCCGGGGCACGGGGCCGGGGACGCGCCGTCGGGCACGCGTGCGCTGCGGGACGCGGTCGCGGCGTGGCGCGGCGAGCCGTACGCCGACCTGCCGGACCGCGCGTGGGTGCGTGCGGAGCGGCGGCACCTCGCCGAGGTGCACGCGCGGGCGGTCGAGCTGCTCGCGGAGGCGCTGCTCGCGGACGGGCGCCCGGGCGAGGCGGTCGCCGCGCTCGACCCGCACGCCGCCGCGCACCCGTGGCGCGAGCACGCGTGGGCGCTGCTCGCGCTCGCGCTGTACCGCGAGGGTCGCCAGTCCGACGCTCTCGACGTCGTGCGCCGGGCGCGCCGTCGGCTCGCCGACGAGCTCGGCCTCGACCCGGGACCGGAGCTCGCGCGTCTCGAGCGCGACGTGCTCGACCAGGCGCCGTCGCTCGACGGCCCGACGCCGGGCCCCCGCCTCGCGGTCACGGCCCCGACCTCGCGCACGCACCTGCGGTCCACGGTCGACGTCGCGCGGACGCTCGCGATCGCCGGGGGAGACCACCTCGCGACCGCGCAGCAGCAGCGGGTCGCCGCGGCGCTCGCGGCCGAGGCGACGGGCGACCCGGTGCTCACCGCGCGCACGGTCACGGCGTACGACGTCCCGGCGGTCTGGACCCGGAGCGACGACCCCGAGGCGGCCCAGGCGCTCGTCGGCGTCGCGCGGCGCACGCTGCACCGTCTGGGCCCCGAGGCGAGCCCCGTGCTGCGGGCGCGGTTGCTCGCGGTCGTCGGGATCGAGCACCGGGGGACGCGCGACGCGTGGGCGTGGGCAGCGGCGGAGGACGCCGTGGGGATCGCGCGCGACCTCGGTGACCCGGGGACGCTCGCGCTCGCGCTCAACGCCCGGTTCCTCCAGTCGTTCCAGCGCCCGGGCGCGGGAACCGAGCGGGACCGGTCCGGTGCCGAGCTCGTCGCGCTGGCGGAGGCCCACGACCTGCCGACGTTCGCGATCCTCGGGCACCTCGTCCGGATGCAGGCAGCCGCGGGTGCCGGGCGGTTCGGCGACGCCGACGCCCACGCCGCAGCGGCGGAGGACGTGGCGGCCGGGTACGAGTCGCCCGTGGTCCCGATGCTCACGGCCTGGTACCGGGCGATGCGCGACGCCGAGACCGTGCCGCCCGACGCCGCGGCGCACGCGTACCGGGCCGCCGACGACCTGCTGTCCGGGGTGCACATGCCGGGCGTGCGCGACGGGCTGCTCCCGCTCGCGCTGCTCACCGTCCGCCTCCGGCACGGGCGCCCGCTCGGCGGGCTCGGCGACGCCGGCCCGCATACGCCGTGGGTCGAGCCGCTCGTCGCTCTCGACCAGGGCGACCGCGAGGCCGCCGCGGAGCTGGCCCGCCGTACCCCGGAACCTCCGGCCGACCACCTGCGCGAGCTGCGCTGGGCGCTCGTCGCGGAGACCGCCGTCCGGCTCGGCGACGCGGGCCTGGCGCGGCGTGCCCGGCACGCGCTCGCGCGCGTGCCGGACGAGCTCGCCGGGGGAGGCTCGGGCCTCGTGTCCGCCGGGCCGGTCCGCGCGTGGCTCGACCGGCTCGACGGTCGCCGCGCCTAGACGTCCAGCGGCCCCCGCACGACGGAGTCGCCCGAGTGCGCAGGGTCGCCGTCGAAGTGCTCCTCGGACACGTCGACCACGGGGAACTGCGCGAGGTCCAGGCCGTCGGGCAGGTCGAACCGGCCCTCTCCGCCGTCGAGCACGCCGAGGCTGACGAGGCCGCTGAGGTCCTCGGCGAGGAGCCACACCTCGCGGTAGGTGCCCTCGGGAACCGGGGCGTCGACCGTCACGACGACCTGGCGGCGTCCGTCGGGTCGCTCCTCGACGCGCGCGTCGCCGGTCGCACCCTCCCAGTCGGGCAGCGGGTCGAGCGTCGCGCTGGCCACCGTCGTCTCCGGCGGCTCCCCCTCGCGCCTCTCCCACAGCACCCCGCCGGCGACGCCGACGAGGAGCGCCGCGGACGCCGCGGCGACCGGCACCCAGACCCGCCTGCGGCGCGGAGCCAAGGGCACGACGACGCCGGGCGCGCCTGCGTCCTCCCGTCCTGCGTCGCGCTCGCCCGGCTCGTCTCGCCCGGCGTCGTCCCGGTCGGCGTCGTGCCACCGCGCCGCGTCCCGACCGGGGGCCGGGGCCGCGGCCCCTGCGGTGGGTGCGTCGAGGTCCGGGCTCGTCGAGGTCAGGCCGAGCTCGGCGTGGATCGCGGACCACACCGCGGGGGACGGCTCGACGAGCTCGTCGGGCGCGCCGGCGCCGTCGAACGCGTCGGCGACGCGCGCGAGCCGGGCGGCGGCGTCGGCGCACTCCGCGCAGGAGGCGAGGTGCGCGCGCGCGTCGTCGTCGAGCACGTCCTCGCCGAGCGTGAGGAGCGCGAGGGTCTCGTCATCGATGTGCTGCACCGTCCACCTCCAATCGGTCGCGCAGCCGGATCAGGCTCCGTCGTACGTGGCTCTTGACCGTACCCAGCGGCAGGCCGAGCTCCTCGGCGATCTGCACGTGCGTCAGGTCGCGGAAGAACGCGAGCTCGAGGATCGTCCGGCCCGGATCGCCGAGCCGTCGCAGCTCGTCGGAGAGGAGCACCCGGTCGGCGACGCGTCCGACGTCGGCGTCCTCGTCCACGGCGGGCCGGGGGTCCGCGGCGGCCGCCTGCTCGGAGCGGCGGACCCGGGCGCGGGCCTCGTGCGCGTCCGCGACGGTGTGCCGCGTGATCCCGACGAGCCACGCGGGCAGCCGCGCGCGGTCGGGGTCGAACCGCGACCGGCCACGCCACGCCGCGACGAACACCTGCTGCGTCACGTCCTCGGCGTCGGCACGCGTGCCGAGCGACCGCAGGGCCATCGTGTGCACGAGCGAGGACCATCGCCGGTACGCCTCCGCGAGCGCGCTCTCGTCGCCGTCCGCGAACGCGCGGCCGAGGCGCCACAGGTCCGGGTCGGACGTCCCGGTCTCGGTCGGGTTCAGGTCGGGTCCTCGAGGGTCGGCGCCGACCGCCCGGGCGGCAGCGGCGAGCGGGTAGCAGCGATCGTAGCGCCGGCGCGCCCGCACGCTCGCGGGGCACCGTGCAGGTGCCGGCCGGGACGCGGCGTCACCGGGCGGGCGCCGCGGTCACGACGACGTTGTCCGAGTACGAGCGCCGCTCGCGGTCCCACGCGCCCCCGCAGGTCACGAGCACGAGGCGGCGCTCGCCCGTGCGGTCGAAGAGCTCGTCGAGCGGGACGTCGGGCTTCGGGACGCTCCGCACGTCCGTCACTGTGTAGGTGTACGAGGCGCCCGTCGCGTCGACGACGTCGACGCGCGCTCCCGTCGTGATCTCCGCGAGCCGGGCGAAGGGCCCGACGCCGTCCGGGTCGTCCACGTGGGCCGCGACGACCGTCGTGCCGGCGGGGCTCGCGGGTGCCGGGCCGAACCGGTACCACGCGGCGACGTCCCCGCTGCCCGGCAGGGCCATCCGCCCCTCAGGGTCGACGCCCGTCGGCTCGACGGGGAGGTCGACGTCGAGGTCCGCGACGACGACACGCGTCGGCGCGGGCGGCGCGGGGGCGGGCATGTCCCGGGCCGGTCGCACGGGGACGTCGGGCGCGGGGCCCGAGGTCCCCCCTGCGGTCCCCGCTCCGTCCCGGTGGGGGACCGGGACGGGCGGGGCGTCGGCCGTCGGTCCGAGGAGTCCGTCGGCCGGCTCGTCGGCGGACGGCGGGGAGCAACCGCCGACGACCGCTGCGGTGACGAGCACCGCCCCCAGGAGGGTCAGGAACCCGGCCCGGGGGGGGGGGGCCCGGGGCGGCGCGGGGGGGGGGGGGGG
>NZ_JBHXIC010000017.1:0-67258 GCF_042723955.1 Cellulosimicrobium cellulans
CCTCAGAGCACCAGAGCACCAGAGAAACGGAACCAGCGTGACCCATCCAGACCTCCAGGCAGACGTCCTCGTCGTCGGTGCCGGGCTCGGCGGCGGGGGCGCCGCGCCCGCCCCGGGCGCGCGGGGGGCGCGCGCACCCGAGGTGTCGCCGCCCCCCCCCCCCCGCCTCCCGGCGGCGAGCTCCGTCAGCCGACGGGGCGCGCCGCCTCGATCTCGACCTTGGGCAGCGTCTTCGCCGGCAGCGTCTTGGGGCGCCACGACGCGCGCGTCGCCTCGAACGCGGAGATCTCGTCCTCGTGCTGGAGGGTCAGGCCGATGTCGTCGAGGCCCTCCATGAGGCGCCAGCGCGTGTAGTCGTCGATCTGGAACGGCACGGTGACGTCCTGGGCGGACGCGGTGCGGTTGACCAGGTCCACGGTCACCTCGGTGCCCGGGTTGGTCTCGAGGATCTTCCAGAGCAGCTCGATGTCCTCCTGCGCGACGATGCCGGCGACCAGACCCTGCTTGCCGGAGTTGCCGCGGAAGATGTCCGCGAAGCGCGACGCGAGGACGACGCGGAAGCCGTAGTCCTTGAGCGCCCACACGGCGTGCTCGCGCGACGAGCCGGTGCCGAAGTCGGGGCCGGCGACGAGGACGGAGCCCGCACGGTACGCGTCCTGGTTGAGGACGAACGTGGGGTCACCGCGCCAGGCGGCGAACAGCGCGTCCTCGAACCCCGTGCGCGTGACGCGCTTCAGGTAGACGGCGGGGATGATCTGGTCGGTGTCGACGTTGCTGCGGCGCAGCGGGACGCCGACGCCGGTGTGGGTCGTGAACTTCTCCATGACAGAACCTCTTCGAGTCTTCGGGGCGACGAGTGGGGCAGCGCGGCGCGGGTCGCTCAGACCTGCACGAGGACGCGCGGGTCGAGCGGCGCGAGCGGCGTGCCGTCGAAGGACGTGATGTCGGTGCCCTCGGGCAGGTCGAGGTCGCTCAGCGAGGAGAGCGTCCCGCGGAGCGCGGTGGCCGCGGCCACGAGCGGCGACACGAGGTGCGTGCGCCCGCCCTTGCCCTGGCGGCCCTCGAAGTTGCGGTTCGAGGTCGACGCGGCGCGCTCCCCCGGCTGGAGCTGGTCGGGGTTCATGCCGAGGCACATCGAGCAGCCCGCGTTGCGCCACTCGGCGCCGAAGTCGAGGAAGATCTTGTCGAGGCCCTCGGCCTCGGCCTGGAGGCGCACGCGCGCGGAGGCCGGGACCACGAGGACGCGCACGCCGTCGGCCTTCTGCTTGCCCTGCACGACCTTGGCGACCGAGCGCAGGTCCTCGATGCGACCGTTGGTGCACGACCCGATGAACACGGTGTCCACGGACACCTCGCGCAGGGGCTGGCCGGGCGTGAGGCCCATGTACTCGATCGCGCGCTCGGCGGCGACGCGCTCGTTCTCGTCCGCGATCTCCTCGGGGACGGGCACGGTCGCGGAGATCGGCAGGCCCTGGCCCGGGTTGGTGCCCCAGGTGACGAAGGGCTCGAGGTCGGACGCGCGGAGCGTGACCTCGGTGTCGAAGACCGCGTCGTCGTCGGACCGCAGCGTGCGCCAGTACTCGACGGCCGCGTCCCAGTCGGCACCCTCGGGCGCGTGCGGGCGACCCTTGAGGTACTCGAACGTCGTGTCGTCCGGGGCGATCATGCCGGCGCGAGCGCCCGCCTCGATCGACATGTTGCAGATCGTCATCCGCGCCTCCATGGAGAGGTTGCGGATCGCCTCGCCGCGGTACTCCAGGACGTAGCCCTGGCCGCCGCCGGTGCCGATCTTGGCGATGATCGCGAGGATGATGTCCTTGCTCGTCGCGCCCGGGGGCAGCTCGCCGTCGACGTTGATCGCCATCGTCTTGAAGGGCGCGAGCGGGAGCGTCTGGGTCGCCATGACGTGCTCGACCTCGGACGTGCCGATGCCGAACGCGAGCGCGCCGAACGCGCCGTGCGTGGAGGTGTGCGAGTCGCCGCAGACGACCGTCAGACCCGGCATGGTGAGACCGAGCTGCGGCCCCACCTGGTGCACGATGCCCTGGTCGGCGTCCCCGAGCGAGTGGATGCGGACGCCGAACTCGCGCGCGTTGTTGCGCAGCGTGTCGATCTGCGTGCGGCTGGTGAGGTCCGCGATCGGCAGGTCGATGTCGAGCGTCGGGGTGTTGTGGTCCTCGGTCGCGATCGTGAGGTCGGGTCGGCGGACCTGGCGGCCCGCGAGACGCAGTCCCTCGAACGCCTGGGGGCTGGTGACCTCGTGCACGAGGTGGAGGTCGATGTAGAGGAGGTCGGGCGACCCGTCGGTGCCACGTCGCACCAGGTGCGCGTCCCAGACCTTCTCCGCCAGCGTGCCGGCCATGTAGCTCATCTCCTCGTCGTCTGTCACGGTGCTCCTGGGGGGTATGGAGAACCGCCTGGGTCGATCGTCCGCCGTCCGGCAGCCTGCCGGGGAGAACGTCCAGCGGGTGGAACATCCGTGCCGGACTTGCATCTCAGTGCGTGAGACGTCAATATCGACCTATGGACAATACTAGCGGAGTCGGAGTGCTGGACAAGGCGGCCTCCGTCCTGGGCGCCCTGGAGTCCGGACCGGCCACCCTCGCCCAGCTCGTCACGGCCACCGGCCTGGCCCGCCCGACGGCGCACCGCCTCGCGGTCGCGCTCGAGCACCACCGCATGGTCGCCCGCGACATGCAGGGCCGTTTCGTCCTCGGCCCGCGGCTCAACGAGCTCGCCACGGCCGCGGGCGAGGACCGTCTGCTCGCCGCCGCGAACCCCGTGCTCACCGCGCTGCGCGACCACACGGGCGAGAGCGCCCAGCTCTACCGCCGCCAGGGCGACCACCGCATCTGCGTCGCGGCCGCCGAGCGCCCGGTGGGCCTGCGCGACTCGATCCCGGTCGGCGCGACGCTCACGATGAACGCGGGCTCCGCGGCGCAGATCCTGCTCGCGTGGGAGGAGCCCGACCGCCTGCACCGCGGCCTGCGCGAGGCCGTCTTCACGGCCACGATCCTCTCGGGCGTCCGACGCCGCGGGTGGGCCCAGTCGGTCTCCGAGCGCGAGCTCGGCGTCGCCTCGGTGTCCGCGCCCGTCCGCGGGCCGTCGGGCCGCGTCGTCGCCGCCGTCTCCATCTCCGGCCCGGTCGAGCGCCTGAGCCGCCAGCCCGGCCGCCTGCACTCCGGGTCGGTCGTGGCCGCCGCGAACCGCCTCACCGAGGTGCTGCGCCGCGCCGGCGAGTAGCGGGACGCGCCGAACCCGGGGATGTGGCCGGGTTCGGCCGCCGCGCCCGGCGGCAACCCCGGGTTCGGCGCGTCGGGTTCGGCGCGCACCGCGGGCGGTGGGCACCGTTCGGTCCCGGTCGACGACGTCGCGCCGGGTCGGCGTCGGTCGGCGTGCCGCGGGCCACAAACGGGACGTGCCCTGTCAAAATGTCACCGGCTGCTGCCATGCTGTGCGTGCCCCGGCGCCGGACGGCTCGGTGGCGGCAGGGGGCGAGCCTGACCGTCCGAACCCGAGACACGAGGAGTCCCGATGCATCCGAAGGTGAAGATGACCCTGATCTGGGTGCTCGTGATCTTCGCCGTCTACGCGGTCATCAGGAGCCCCGACCGCGCCGCCGACATCGTCGAGGGCATCTGGGACGTCATCGTCGGCGCCTTCAGCTCCATCGGGCAGTTCTTCAACTCGCTCCTGGACTGACCGTGGCCCGCGGCCGTCCCCGCAGCAAGATCCTCGACCGCTACGTGCTGAGCGGAGAGCGGGTCGTGGTGGCCACGCGCCACCACTGGGGGATGCTGCTCGAGCCCGTCGTGACCGCCGTCGCGGGAGCGTTCGTCGTCGCCTGGCTCGTCGTGCAGGCCGGCCCCGCCGTCGGGGACGGCGTGCTGTTCCTGTGGTGGCTGTGGTTGATCCTCGCCGGGCGCCTGGTGTGGAAGGTCTTCGAGTGGCGCAACGAGTGGTTCGTCGCCACCGACAAGCGCCTCCTCCTGCTCTACGGCCTCATCACGCACAAGGTCGCCATGATGCCGCTCACCAAGGTCACGGACATGAACTACGGGCGGTCGCCCGTCGGGCGCGTGTTCGGCTACGGGCAGTTCCTCCTGGAGTCCGCCGGACAGGATCAGGCGCTGCGCCAGATCGACTGGGTCTCCCACCCCGACGCGACCTACCGGCTCCTGTGCGACACGCTCTTCACGCCGGGCAGCCGCCCCGGCGCGGCACCGGCGAACGGCTCCGGCCAAGCCCAGGGCGGATCCCAGGGCGCGGCCCCCGCGTCGATCCCGCCGCCGGGCCCGCGCCCTCCCCAGCCGGCCGAGCCGGCGCCCGTCGAGCCCGCGCCCGCGTGGGACGGCCGCAGTCCGGCCGAGACCCTGCCGCCCGTCCCCGCGCCGCCACCCGCCGACCAGCGCGTCGTCGTGGTCCCCGGGCGCGCGTCGGGCGAGTCGAGCGGCCCGACGCAGCCCATCCCGGTCGCGGGGCCGTCGGAGGCGACGCAGGGCGCCGCGGGACGCAGGGACGGGCGGCTCGGCGGCGATCACCCCGCGGAGCCTCACGACGACGAGCCCGGCTGGGCGGTCTCCGGGGAGCACCGCGCGACGTACGTGCCCGTCATCCACCCGCGCCCCACGCCGACGCCGATCCCGAAGCCCTACGAGCCGGGCCCGGGTCGCGACGGCGCGCCCTGACGGCACCTCGACGAGCTGAAGAACGGGGGATGACGGGTCCGTCGTGCCAGCGCGGCGATCAACCCTCCCCACCGTGGGCCGCGACCTTCGTCACACCGGTGCGCGCCATCACCACGTCGCGTCGCGCGCCGCTGAAGCTTCTCCGCACATGACAAAGGCCCGGTCACCGTGATGGTGACCGGGCCTTTCTCTGTACCCCCAACGGGATTTGAACCCGTGTTACCGCCGTGAGAGGGCGACGTCCTAGGCCGCTAGACGATGGGGGCCTGTGGATCTCCGTACCGTTTCCGGTCCGTTTCTCCGTCGAGAACTCTACCTCATGTTTCGAGCGGGTTTGACCGCTCGATCTGAGCCGGAGCTCTTCGCTGGGGTACCAGGACTCGAACCTAGACTAAGTGAACCAGAATCACTCGTGCTGCCAATTACACCATACCCCAAGGGGGTAACCAGCCACTGTTGGAGAGCTGTCGCGACGAGTCGAGACTCGTCCCCTGGCTCCCTCTTGTGGAGGTCCCACCGGCCGAGAACATTACCGGACATGGCGACGCGGACCAAATGCGACCCGAACCGCTGAGCCGGGCACGCGGAGGTGCCCCTCCGGGTCGACGCGCCCCGCCGCCGTCTGGCACCGTCGAGGCATGAGCTCAGGAGACTCTCCCGACCCCGGCTCGCGCGCCGACCGCGCCGCGTCGTTCGAGCAGGGCGCCGCACAGTACGCGTCCACGCGGCCCTCCTACCCGGACGGGGCGGTCGACTGGCTCCTGCCCGACGGCGCACGCCGCGTCCTCGACCTCGCCGCGGGCACCGGGAAGCTCACCGAGCGGCTGGTCGCCCGCGGGCTGGACGTCGTCGCCGTCGAGCCCTCGGACGCGATGCGCGGGCGCCTCGCGGAGTCCGTCCCGGGCGCGCAGGCCCTGCCCGGCTCGGCCGAGTCGATCCCGCTCCCCGACGCGAGCGTCGACGCCGTGCTCGTCGCCCAGGCGTGGCACTGGTTCTCCCCGGCGGCCCAGCCGGAGATCGCGCGCGTGCTGCGCCCCGGCGGACGGCTCGGCATCGTGTGGAACGTGCGGGACAACGCGGTCGACTGGGTCGGCCGGTTCACGGAGGTCATCCACCGGGGCGACACCCTCGAGCACAGCTACCGCGAGCCCGTGCTCGCCGAGCAGCTCTTCACCCCGCCCGAGCACCGCACGGTGCCCTGGGCCGACCGCGTCCCGACGTCGTCGCTCCGCCCGCTCGCCGCGTCGCGCAGCTACCTCCTGACGCTTCCCGACGCACGGCGGGAGGATCTGCTCGGCGAGATCGACGGCCTTGTCGCGACGCACCCGGCGCTCGCGGGGCGCACCGACGTGGACCTGCCGTACCTCGCCGAGTGCTGGCGGGCCGACGTGCTCACGACGACGTCGGACGACGCGTGAGCGCCCGCACCGACCGCTCTCCCGACGTCGTCATCGGCGACGACGTCCGGACGGCGACGCGCTGGCTCGCGGACCACCTGGTACGGCACCCGGTCGCCGCGTTCGACGCGCAGGCCGGCCCGGTGCGGTGGTCGTGCTGGACGACGGCGGAGCACGTCGTGGACGACCTGCTCGCCTACGCCCTCCAGCTCGCCGCGCTCCCGCGCCTGGCGTACGTCCCGCTCGTCGGGCCGCGCGGGGAGGACGAGATCGCGCACGTCGACCGCACGGCGGGGACCGCGGGCCTGTGCGAGGCGCTGCTCGGCAGCGGCGAGCTGCTCGCGACCCTCGCCGAGACCCGGCCGGGGGCCGCGCGCGCCTACCACCCCTACGGGACCTCCGACGCGACCGGGTTCGCGGCGATGGGCGTCGTCGAGGTCCTCGTGCACGGCCACGACGTCCTGCTCGGGCTCGCGGGCGAGCACGTGCCGTTCCCTGCGGACCTCGCGCCGAGAGTGCTCGCCCGGCTCTTCCCGGACGTCGAGCCCGGACCGGACGACGACACGGACCTCCTGCTCCTCTGGGCGACCGGGCGCGGCGAGCTGCCCGGCCGACGGCAGCGCATGCGCTGGCGCTGGGACGCGTCGGTGCGCTGAGGCGCCGCGGGACGGCGACCGGTCAGCCCGACGAGACGGCCGCCGCGGCCGCGATACGGCGTGCGGCCGAGGAGAGCGCGGTGCCGTCCTTCCACACCATGCGCAGTCGTCGGTCGAGCTCGAGCCCCGGGACGGCGACCCGGACCAGGGAGCCGCGTGCGACGTCGTCGGCGACGGCGAGGCTCGACAGGACCGCGACGGCACCGCCGTGCTGCACGGCGGTCTTGAGCGCCGCCGTGGAGCCGAGGTAGGGCAGGTGGTCGGGCAGCCGCTCGCCGACCGCCGCGAGGCCGCGCTCGAGCGTCTCGCGCGTCCCCGAGCCACGCTCGCGCACGACCAGCCCGCCCGCGAGCAGCTCGTCGACCCGCAGCGCGCTCCGCCGTGCCCACCGGTGCGCCGGCCCGACGACCACGACGAGCCGGTCGTGCGCGACGGTGCGGCTGCGCAGCCCTCGGCGCAGCGTCGCGCTCTCGACGAACCCCAGCTCCACGCCGCCGTCGAGGACGAGATCGGTCACCTCGCGCGAGTTGCGGACGACGAGCTCGACGTCCGGCGTTCCCCCGGCGGGGCCGGACCCCTCGAGCGCCAGGCGCGCGAGCCAGCGCGGCGCGAGGTACTCCGCGACCGTCAGGCTCGCCGCGACGCGCACCCGGGCGGCGGGAGCGTCGCGGAGCGCGGCGACCGACGTCTCGAAGCGGTCCGACGCCTCGATCACCTCGCGCGCCCACGCCGCCGTGGCGCGGCCCGTCTCGGTGAGGCGGGAGCCGCGCGTCGTGCGCTCGAGGAGCTCGAGCCCGAGGCGGCGCTCCAGCGCCCGCAGGCCCGCCGACGCCGTCGGCTGCGCGACCCCGAGCGCGCGGGCCGCGGCGCTGATCGAGCCGTGCGAGTCGGTCGCGACGAGCAGCTCGAGCGCGGAGAGCGAGGTGCGGTCGCGGGAGGTCTGGGCCATAGGCCTACTCTATGGGTTGCGAGGCAGCTCGGTCTTCCGCGGCGCCGCCGCGCGCAGCAGGCTCGTGAGCATGGCCCCTCCCGCACCCCCCACGACCCGCGCCCCACGACCCGTCGCGGCGGCGAGCACGTCCCGCCGCGCCGCGGGCGCCCGTGCGCTGCTGCCCGGTCTCGGGCTGGTCGCCGCGGCGACGGTCGTCGTGCTGCTCGGGTCGCGGCTCGTCCCGACGGTGTCTCCGCTCGTCGTCGCGCTCGTGCTCGGAGCGCTCGTCGCACCGGTCCTGGGCCGGGCGGTCAGGAGCCGGCGAGGGCGTGCGGCCGTCGCAGCGTCCCGACCCGGGGTCGCGTGGACCTCCCGCGTCGTCCTGCGCACGGGCGTCGTGCTGCTCGGGTTCCAGCTCTCGGTGCCCGAGGTCCTCGCGCTGGGCTGGCGCGGGCTCGTCGTCGTCGCGACGACCCTTCTCATCACCTTCACCGGCACGCTCGCGCTCGGTCGCGCGCTCCGAGTGCCACACGTCACGACGCTGCTCGTGGCGACCGGGTTCTCGGTGTGCGGGGCCGCGGCGATCTCGGCGATGCAGGGCGTCGTCGCCGGCCCCGGGCGCACCCCCGGGCAGGTCCGCGAGGACGACGACGGCGTCGCCGCGTCCCTCGCGCTCGTCACCGTCTACGGCACGCTCGCGATCGTCGCGCTGCCGTGGCTCGCCTCGCTGGTCGGCCTCGGCGACGAGCAGGCCGGGCTGTGGATCGGTGCGAGCGTGCAGGAGGTCGCGCAGGTCGTCACGGCCGCCGGGACGATCTCCGACCCCGCTCTGGCGACCGCCACCGTCGCCAAGCTCGCGCGCGTCGCGCTGCTCGCCCCGCTCGTCGCCGTGGCAGGGGTCGTCGTCGCCCGTGCCGCGCGGCGCGCCGCCCTCGCCCGGGTCGGCTCAGCCGGCGCGGACCACCTCGAAGTCTCGGGTACGACGACGGACGCGGCCCCACCGCGGGTCGCGCCGATGCCGTGGTTCGTCGTCGGGTTCATGGCCGCGGTGGCGCTGCGCAGCCTGGGCGTCGTGCCGGCGCCCCTGCTCGCCGCGCTCGCGACCGCGACGACGGTCGCGTTCGTCGCCGCGATGTTCGCGCTCGGGCTGGGCGTGGACGTCCCGTACCTGCTGCGCACGGGGCGGCGCGCGCTCGTCCTCGGCGGGCTGTCGGCGCTCCTCGTCACGACGACGGCGCTCGTCGGGGTGTTGCTCCTCACCTGACCACCGGGCCGCCGAACGCCGAGGTAGAACCATGGCCACGCGAGAGAGAACCGTGGTTGGCCGAGGTAGAACCGTGGTCGACCACCAGGCTTCCACCTCGCACTACCAGGGTTCTACCTCGCGATACCAGGGTTCTACCTCGGCGCGGGGACCGCGACGCCGAGAGTCGCGGGCAGGTCGGCCAGGGCGTGGACCACGTGCACGCCCGACGCGCGGGCCGACGCCGGGTCCTCGGGGTGCGGGCCGCCGCGGCGCGTGCCGGGGCGGTCGAGCCAGACGCCGACGAGGCCGGCCGCGCGCGCGGCACGCGCATCGACGTCGAGCTCGTCGCCGACGTACGCCGTGCGCGCCGGGTCCGTCCCGAGCCGCGCGCACGCCTCGGCGAACACACGCGGGTCGGGCTTGCCGAAGCCGAGCGTGTCCACGCCGACGAGCAGCGGGACGTCGAGCAGGCCCGCCGCGGCGAGCTTGCGGGTCTGGAGCTCGACGCGGGCGTTCGTCAGCGACCCCACGCGGACCCCCGCCGCGACGAGCGCGTCCACGACCGGGCGCGAGTCGTCGAACGCCGTCCACGACGCCTCGAACGTGCCCCAGAAGAGGTCCTTCCAGTCCACGTACGCGGCGTCGTCGAGCAGCTGGCCGCCGAACGTCCCCTGGAGCTCGTTGGCGCGCGCCATGCGCTGCGCGTCGAATTCCACCTCGCCGCGCGTGTACGCGCGGTAGTGCCCGTTCGGGTCGGAGCGCCACAGCGCGAGGACCTCGTCGTACCGGTCCTCGGGAAGGTGCGGCAGCCAGACGCGCGACGCGGCGGTGATGGCCTCCGCGAACGCGGCGCGCGTGTCGACGAGCGTGTCGTCGACGTCGAACAGGACGCCCTCGAGAGGCGCGTGCGCGCCCGGGACGCCGACCTCCGTCACAGCGCGTCCCGCAGGCGCACGAGGCGCTCCAGCGTCGAGCCCTTGCCGAGCAGCTCCATCGACTCGAACAGCGGCGGGGAGACGCGGCGGCCCGTGAGCGCGACGCGCAGCGGCGTGAACGCGAAGCGCGGCTTGACGCCCATGCCCTCGACGATCGCGTCGCGCAGGCGCTCCTCGATGGCCGCGGTGACGAACTCGTCGTCCTGCAGCACGTCGAGTGCGGTGATCGCGGCGGCGAGGATGTCCTTCGCGTCGTCGCGCAGGGCGCCGCGCGCGTCGTCCTCGACCGTGAGCGCGTCGTCGGCCGTGAAGAGGAAGCCGAGCATGCCGACCGACTCGCCGAGCAGGACCATGCGCTCCTGCACGAGCGGCGCGGCGGCCGTGAGGATCTCCTGGTTGCGCGGCGACAGGTCCGCGAACGAGTCCGCCGGGACGAGCCCGCCCGCGTGCAGGTACGGGACGAGGCGGTCGCGGAAGTCCTCGGGGGCGAGCAGGCGCACGTGCGTCGCGTTGATCGCCTCGGCCTTCTTGAGGTCGAAGCGCGCCGGGTTGGGCAGCACGTCGTGGACGTCGAACGCCTCCACCAGCTCGGTGACGGTGAAGATGTCGTGGTCCGGCGAGATGGACCAGCCGAGCAGCGCGAGGTAGTTGAGCAGGCCCTCGGGCGTGAAGCCGCGCTCGCGGTGCAGGAACAGGTTGGACTCGGGGTCCCGCTTGGAGAGCTTCTTGTTGCCCTCGCCCATGACGTACGGCAGGTGGCCGAACTCCGGCATCACCTCGGCCACGCCGATGTCGAGCAGCGCCCGGTACAGCGCGAGCTGGCGCGGCGTCGACGACAGGAGGTCCTCGCCGCGCAGTACGTGCGTGATGCCCATGAGCGCGTCGTCGACCGGGTTGACGAGCGTGTAGAGCGGCTGGCCGTTGCCGCGCACGAGCGCGTAGTCCGGGACCGAGCCCACCTTGAACGTGATCTCGCCGCGGACGAGGTCCGTGAACGTGATGTCCTCGTCGGGCATGCGCAGGCGCAGCACGGGCTCGCGGCCCTCGGCGCGGAACGCGGCCTTCTGCTCGTCCGTCAGGGTGCGGTCGAAGTTGTCGTACCCCTTGGTCTTGACGCCCGCGGCGGCGTTGCGCGCGTCGGACTCCTCGGGGGTCGAGAACGACTCGTACACGTACCCGCCCTCGACGAGCCGCGCGATGACGTCCTGGTAGATGTCCGCGCGCTGCGACTGCCGGTACGGCTCGTGCGGGCCGCCGACCTCGACGCCCTCGTCCCAGTCGAGCCCGAGCCAGCGCAGCGCGTCGAGGAGCTGCTGGTAGCTCTCCTCGCTGTCGCGCGCGGCGTCGGTGTCCTCGATGCGGAACACGAACGTGCCGCCCGTGTGCCGCGCATAGGCCCAGTTGAACAGCGCGGTGCGGATGAGCCCGACGTGCGGCGTCCCGGTCGGGGACGGGCAGAAGCGGACGCGGACGGGCGAGGAGCCGGGTGCGGGGATCACGGTGCCCAGCGTAGTTGCCCGACGCCGCCCGCCGCCCGGGCGTCCGGCGTCGCCCAGGTCGTCGTCTCAGTCCAGCCCTGCCGGGTCCGTACCGGGCGCTGATCGCGTGACGGTGTCTTCGACCGTTCGATCGGTCACGCAACGGTCGAAGTCCTGGAGCCAGTCGCGAAAGTCGTCGACGGCGTAGTCACCGGTGATCCCGGGCGGGAGCGGTTCGGCGCCGGCGAGGCGGTCGAGAGCGTCCTGGATGCACTCGTCGTAGCAGCGCGAGTCTTGAGCGAGGTACCCCCACGCCCAGTCGCTCGCCTCGTCGCGGGAGAGCGTCTCGTCGGCGAGCCCGAGCAGAACCTCTCGTGTTTCCGCCCGTGTCGGGTAGTCGCGCGTCACACCGTCGGTGCCGGACGTCCCCATCAGACGAAGACCCGCTCGTCGCCCAACGCGGGCCAGACGACGATCCGATGGCCCTTCTCAAGGCGACACCGGCGAGCACCGACAGACTCCAGGAGCAGTCGGAGGTCTGTCTCGCCGAGCTCGAGCCTCGCCGTGCCGAGCAGGACGAGCGCGCCCCTCACCGCGGTGTTGTGCAGGACGGTGACGTCGCGTTCCCCATCAGGATCGTCGTCGAACCGCACGTACAGGTCCTCGAGCCCTGACTCGACGCGCGTCATCTCGACGGAGGCGACGCCGGGGATCGCGAGGACGTCGTCGGCCGTGAGGAGCAGCGGGGCAGCCTCACGTCCCTCCGGGTTGCCGTCCGCACCTGGCGCTCGGCCGCCGGTGGCCGAGCGAGCGGCAGGATCGCTCAGCGACCGCGCGCGCACGAGGACGACCAGCCCGCCGATGGCGGCGCCCGCGAGGGCGCAGACCGGGACGCTGACGATCGCGAGGACGATCCCGTACGACAAGGCCTCCCCGGTGGGGACGCCCCCGGCGAGAACCGCCAGGACCACGAGCACGACGACGACGGCACAGGGCACGACCGCGCCCCAGCCCGCTCCGCGCGCGACGGTCCGCCCGGGGGCGGGTCGCACGCTCAGGCCCGCCGGACGACCGGGTTGCTCAGGACGCCGATCCCCTCGACCTCGCACTCGACGCGGTCGCCCACGTCGACCAGGCCGACGCCCGCAGGCGTGCCCGTGAGGATGACGTCGCCGGGCAGGAGGGTCATCGCCTCGGAGATGTACGACACCAGGAAGGGGATGTCGAAGATCATGTCGCTCGTGCGGCCGTCCTGCTTCACCTCGCCGTTGACGCGGCTGCGGACGCCGACGTCCTCGGGGTTGAGGTCGGTGTCGATCCAGGGGCCGAGCGGGCACGACGAGTCGAAGCCCTTGGCGCGCGCCCACTGTCCGTCGATGCGCTGGGCGTCGCGCGCGGTGACGTCGTTCGCGACCGTGTAGCCGAGCACGTAGGCGGGTGCCGCCTCGGGCGAGACGTCCTTGGCGAGCCGACCGATGACGATCGCGAGCTCCGCCTCGTAGGACACCTCCTGCGAGAAGTCGGGCAGGACGATCGGGTCGTCCGGGCCGACGACCGAGGTGTTCGGCTTGAGGAACAGCAGCGGGCTCGTCGGGACGTCGTTGCCCATCTCCTTCGCGTGGTCCGCGTAGTTGCGGCCCACGGCGACGATCTTGGAGCGCGGGATCACCGGCGCGAGGAGCCGGACGCCGTCGCCCAGCTCGATGCGCTCGCCCGTCGGCGTGACGGGCATGTAGAGCGGGTCGCCCGTGAGGACCGCGAGGTACGTGCGGTCCCCCTCCTGCTGGACGAGGGCGTAGCGGGGGTCGTCTCCGGTGGTGAATCTCGCGATGCGCACGGGCCCAGGCTATCCGGCCCGCGCTCCCGCGACCGCGCGAGCCCTCCGCACGCCGGCGCTCACGCGCGGGCGAGGACCTCGCCGTTGAGGACGGCGAACCAGCCCGCGGGCTCCTCGGCCCAGCGCAGCCAGTCCTGCGCGAGCTGCTCGAGCGCGACGTCGTCCGCGAGCGCCGACTCCTTCGCCTGGACGGCGAAGTTCGAGGCGACGCAGCGCTCGGCCCACAGCCCGCCCCACCACGTGCGGTCGGCGGGGGTCGCGTAGCACCACGTGCTCGCGCTGGGTTCGATGCCGTCGAGGTCGAACCCGGCGTCCTGGACCCAGGAGAAGAGGCGACGCCCGGCGTCGGCCTCGAACCCGTAGGCGTGCGTGACCTCGTGGTAGAGCGTGTTCCACTCCGTCAGGCCCGGTGACTCGGGGTACCAGGTCATGGCCGCGTAGTCGGCGTCGCGCACGGCGACGAGGCCGCCGGGCTTCGCGACGCGCTTCATCTCGCGCAGCGCGGCGACGGGGTCGGACAGGTGCTGCAAGAGCTGGTGCGCGTAGACGACGTCGAACGTGCCGTCGGCGAACGGCAGCTCGTACGCGTTCGCGTGCTGGAACGTGATGTTCGCGGTACCGCGCTGGGCGGCGAGCTCGCGCGCGCTGTCCAGGACGGCCTCGGACGCGTCGACCCCGACGACGCGTCCCCCGGCCACGCGGTCGGCGAGGTCGACGGTGACCGTCGCCGGGCCGCAGCCCACGTCGAGGACGCTCATGCCCGCGCGCAGGTGCGGCAGGAGGAAGCCGGCCGAGTTCTCCGCGGTGCGCCACCGGTGCGAGCGCAGCACGGACTCGTGGTGCCCGTGCGTGTACGACTCGGACTCCTGCGCCGGGTCGCTGCCGGCCCCGGTGGGGGCGTCGGCGTGGTGGTCGGCGGCCGCGTCGGCGCCGTGGGGGGTGTGCGTCATACCCGCACCGTAGGCCGGACGTGCATCGTTCTCGACCCCGTTCTCACACTCTGGGCGCGCGGTCCGCGCGAGGATCGCACCGTCGCCCGCTTCGGCGTGGCGGCCGGGTGGGAGCGCGCCCCCACGCGGACAATCCCTCCATGACGGCGGCGACCGGCACGACCCCCTCCCCGGCCGACCCCGCGCGCTCCCCCGGCTTCGCGCAGCGGCACGCCGCCCTCCTGCTCGGCGGGCCGGGGCGCGTCCCGGGGGTCGACGTCGCCCGCGGGATCGCCGTCCTCGGCATGTTCGCCGCCCACGTCGGGTACACCTCCGAGGACTTCGGCGAGGTCTCCGGCTGGCTCTCGCTGTCCCACGGGCGCTCGTCGATCCTGTTCGCGCTCGTGGCGGGGGTGTCGCTCGCGATCGTCTCGGGCGGGAAGTCGCCCCTCGACGGGCTGGCCGCGCTCCAGACCCGCACGCGCATCCTCGTGCGCGCCGTGATGCTCCTCGGGCTCGTGGGCCTGCTGGACCTGCTCGGGACGCGCGTGCTGCTCATCCTCGGCTTCTACGCCGCGTACTTCGTGCTCGCCCTGCCCTTCCTGCGCTGGCGCCGCCGCGACCTGCTCGTGCTCGCCGGCGCGGTCGCCGTGGTCGGACCGGTGCTCGCGTACTGGCTCCCCGAGGTGCTGGCGCGCGCCGGGCTGCACCTGCCCGACGACGGGTCGGGAGCGCTGACCGACTTCCTCGTGTCCGGGCACTACCCCGCGGTCGTGTGGATGGCGTACGTGCTGGTCGGGATCGCGATCGGGCGCTCCGACCTGTCGTCGACCGCCGTGCGCGTCGGGCTCGTGGGCGGCGGGCTGCTCGCCCTGGGGATCGGGTACGGGCTCTCGGCGGCGATGACCGGTCCCCTCGGCGGGGCCCAGACCGTCGAGGACGCCGCCGCCGCATGGTCGAGCAGCTTCCGGCCCGAGCCGCTGGACTGGTCCGACCCGTGGCCGACGAGCGCGTACCTGTGGCTCGCCGGCCCGCACACGGACACCCTGCCGGAGGTCGTGGGGTCGGGCGGGTTCGCCGTCGCGGTGCTCGGACTGTGCCTCTTCGCGGGCCGGGTCGGGCGCTGGGTGCTGGCGCCCGTCGCCGCGGTCGGCGCGATGGCGCTCACGGTGTACTCGGCGCAGATCGTCGTGCTGTGGGCGTGGGGCGACGCGGCCTACGAGCAGACGACGAACGGTCCCCTCCTCGCCCTCGTGCTCGCCACGCTCGCGGTCGCGACCCTGTGGCGCTGGGCGCTCGGCCGCGGGCCGCTCGAACGCCTCTTCGCGGCGGTCGCAGCGCGCGCGTCCGCGGTCACGGCCGCCCGCGGCCCGTCGTAGGGTCGCCGCATGACGACTGCGAACGAGGGAACCGCACCCCGCCCCGCCCTGCGCCGCCTCGGCCGGTCCGGCCTGGCCGTGTCCGCCGTCGGGCTGGGGTGCAACAACTTCGGCCGCCCCCGCACGGTGACCGAGACGCTCGAGGGGACGCGCGCCGTCGTCGACGCCGCGCTCGACGCGGGGGTGACGTTCTTCGACACGGCCGACTCCTACGGGGGTCGCCCCGGGCTGAGCGAGGAGCTGCTCGGCCAGGCGCTCGGGTCGCGCCGCGACGACGCCGTGGTCGCGACGAAGTTCGGCATGTCGATGCGCGGCGCCGCGGGTGCGGACTTCGATGCCCGCGGGTCGCGGCGCTACGTCGTGCGCGCCGTCGAGGACTCGCTGCGCCGCCTCGGCACGGACCGCATCGACCTCTACCAGTTCCACACGCCCGACCCGCGGACGCCGATCGACGAGACGCTCGCGGCGCTCGACGCCCTCGTGCGCGCGGGCAAGGTGCTCTACGTCGGGCACTCCAACCGGGCGGGGTGGCAGGTCGCCGAGGCCGAGTTCACCGCCCGCGCCGCCGGGACCGTGCGCTTCGTGTCCGCGCAGAACCAGTACAACCTCGTCGACCGGGCGGCCGAGCTCGAGGTGCTGCCCGCCGCGGCCGCGTACGGGCTCGGGGTGCTCCCCTACTTCCCGCTCGCGAACGGCCTGCTCACGGGCAAGTACGCGCACGGCGCGCGGCCCGACGACGGCCGCCTCGTCACGAGCAAGCCGCACCTCCTGGAGTCGGCGCCGTGGGAGGCGCTCGCACGCCTCCGCGCGTTCTGCCAGGTGCGCGGGATCACCGAGGTCCAGGTCGCATTCGGGTGGCTGCTGTCGCGCCCGCAGGTGTCGAGCGTCATCGCCGGCGCGACGAAGCCCGAGCAGGTGCGGCAGAACGCGGCGGCGGGCGCCTGGACGCCCACGGCCGAGGACCTGGCCGAGCTCGACGAGATCTTCCCGCCGCTCGGGAAGGTCGCGCCCTTCTGACGCACCCGCGGCCCGGCCAGGCAGCCGATCGTGTGGTCCGTCATCGGCGGGCGGCCTACCGTGGAGACATGGCCTCGTGGGAGGACGTCGAGCGGATCGTGTCGGTGCTGCCGGACACGGACCTCAAGGGTCCGCGGCAATGGACCGTGCACGGCAAGCTGTTCGTCTGGGAGCGGCCCCTGCGGGCGAAGGACCTCGACGAGCTCGGGGACGCGGCGCCCGCCGAACCGCCCGTCGCGTTCCGCGTCGCCGACGAGGGCGAGAAGGCCGCGCTGCTCGGCGACGACCCCGCCGTGTTCTGCACGACGAGCCACTTCGACGGGTACCCGATCGTGCTCGCGCGGCTCGACCTCGTCGCCGTGCCGGAGCGCGAGGAGCTGCTGCAGGACGCGTGGCTCGCGCGCGCCCCGAAGCGGCTCGCGCAGGAGTACCTCGACCGCACCGAGTGACCCCGCCGGACGCGGGACGGGCCGGGATCGCCGGTGGTCACCAGGAGAACACGGCCACGGCGTAGCTCGCCCACGTCGGGTCGACGCCCACGGCGACGTCCTCCGGGTCGTACACGTTGTACACGACGTCCCACTCCGCGCTCGTCCCGCGCGCGATCTCGTCCGGACGGTCGAGGAGCACGTCGGGGGCGTAGTCGTAGACCTTGCGCGCGACGAGCCCGCCCGACACCGGCTGCAGGTCGAGGCCGGCCGGCTCGAGCACCCGCTCCGTGCCGTTGGTGACCCGCACCCGGAGGCGGACCGCGTGCGGGTGGTCGGACTCGCGCTCCGAAGCGTGCTCGCTCGGGGTGTACGGCTGCGGGGCCGCGACCGAGACGACCAGGCCGTCCGCATAGCGCACCGACTCCCCGTACCAGACCCGGTCCGACGCCGCGTCGACCTCGGGCACCTCGTCGTGGCCCCCGCCGAGCGGGTACCCGCGCAGCGAGCTGCCGGGGCCGTACCCGGGCCCGCCGGCCGTCATGACGTCGACCGTCACCCAGGCGGTGAGCACGACGGTGCCGGTCAGGAGCGCGACGAGCGCGCGCGTCGCCCCGGCCACGCCACGCGTGCCACGCCGCCACACGACCGCGCCCACCGCGACCACCGCGGCACCCCCGACCGCGTAGAGGCCCCCGACGTGCGCCCAGCCGCGCCGCGCCGTCACCGCCTCCGTGGCGAGCACGGCGACGACGAGGAGGACGCCCAACGTCGCAGCCACGAGCGCCGCCGTGGTCCACGACCACCGCCCACGGCGGGTCGAGCCCGCGGCATGCTCCTCCGGCTGGCCAGCCGTTCCGGCGCGCGGTTCGTCGCCCGAATCGGCGTGACCCGGTCCAGCTTCTGGCGACACCGCACTCGTCGTCGGGTCGAGCCCGGCCCCGGGCGCGGTCCCCCAGGCAGGGACGCGCCGCGCGTCAGGTTTCCTGCTCACGATTCCCCCTGCATGCCCGGGCGGTACGGGTCGTCGTGCCGCCGAGCGGGCCAGGTCGTCATCCGAGAGCGGCGAGTACTCCGCCGGAGAAGGCGGAGTCGTGGAGCTCGATGCTGACCGGCGCACCGTCGAGGGGCACGTCGAAGACGACGCGCGGCGAGATCGAGTTGCCCGGGTTCACGGGCTCGATCCACGCCTGCACGTCGTCGCCGAGGTAGAGGCCCGCGACGTCGTCCGCCGAGTACTCCTGGCCCGCCGCGTTCAACGCGTACTGGTTGCTCCCGAAGAACGTCTGCGCGGAGTCGCCCACGTTCGTGACGTTCAGGGACACGATGCAGTACTGACCCTGCGGCGTCTCGTAGAAGTAGTCGTCGCCCACGCGCATGACCCCGCACTCCATCGCGCCGACGACGAACTCGAAGTCCCCGTCACGCACGGGCGTGCCGACCGCCGGGAGGGCGGGGGTCACCGGTTCCTCGACCGGGAGAGGCTGGGATACCGCCGGTTCGTCACCCGTCGTCTCTGCGCCGTCGGAGGTCACGGGATCCGGCTCCGGGGTCGTTGCGGTCTCGGCGGTGTCGACCCAGGTGACCTCGGCGCGCTGCATGGCCGAGTAGGCGACGGTCGACACGATCGACCCCAACCCCGCGACGAGGCCGAGACACAGCCCCGTGATCGCCGCACCGGTCCCTCGTGGTACCCGACCTGCTCGGACGAGCCCGCCGATGCCCAGGCCGACGGCGACGAGCGCGAGGAGCCCCGCCACGACGTTGACCACCGGCGCGAGGCACAGGAGGAGCGCCACGATTCCGACGACGACCGCCGCGACAGCGGCACCGTTGCCGACCGGTGGCCGTGGCGGCGGCCCGCTGCTCGGCGCAGGCCCCACCCCGTAGGGTGCGGGCGGGTGCGCGGCGTGGGTGGGCCAGGCTTGGGCCGGCCCATCATGCCAGGGCGCTCCCGGTGCCGCGCCGGGCGCGCTGGGTGGTGGCGGGGCGAAGGAGGTCGGGTGCTGCGCCCGCTGGTCTCCCCACGTCGGGTGGGTCATGTCGTTCTCCGCTCTCGTACCGTGCAGGTCCGGCACCTCGCTGGGCCAGACCGCTGGGGTGGCTCAGTAGGCGCTCGCCTGCGTCACCTCGAACGTGGCCGTCTTCATGGCCTCGAGGTTCTCGGCGTCGATGAAGTCGAAGATCTCCACGGTCTCGGAGGCACCCGGCTCCAGCGTCTCGGAGTACGCCCAGTCGCTCTCGATCACGGTGCCGTCAGCGGCGACCGCGTCCACGTCGATGTCGAACGTGAGGGGCTCGTCGGACGTGTTGGTGAACGTGACCGGCAGCGAGGACTCGACCCAGCCGAGCTCGTCGGCCGTGCCCTCGAAGGTGCCGAACTCGACGCCGAGGTCGTTGGCGAGGACGTCCTCGGTGGCCTCGCCGAACGCGCGGTCGGAGTCCTCCTGGATCTCGGACAGCGTCTGCTCGTACTGCGTCGACGCCTCGTTCGCCGCGACGACGAAGACCACCCACATGAGGATCGTCGCCAGGACGGACAGCACGCCGAGCACGATCGCCGTGATCGAGAAGCCCTTGCCCGACCGCCCCTGCTTCACCTGCGACAGCCCGACGAACCCGAGCACGACCCCGGTGATGCCCAGCAGGGCCGCGAAGATGTTGACGAACGGGATCCAGCTCCCGAGGAAGCCGAGGATCGCCAGGACGAAGCCGACGATCGCGACCGTGCTCGTCGCCGGGGCGGGCGCGGTGTACGCCGAGTAGCCGTTGCCGTACGGGCTGCCGTACGGCTGCTGCGCCGGGTCGCCGTAGGGCTGGCCGTACGCCTGCTGCGCGGGGTCCGGGTACGGCTGCGGGTAGGGCTGCTGCGCGGGGTCGCCGTAGGGCTGGCCGTACCCGGGCTGCTGGCCGTACGCCTGCTGCTGGTCCCCGCCGTACGCGGGCCCCTGGCCCGCGCCGTAGGGAGCCTGCTCCGGCGCCGCGCCGTAGGCCGGGGCTGCGTACGCGTCGTTCGCCGAGCCGTACGGCTGCGTCGGCGCCTCGCCCTGCGGCGCCCAGGCGTCGTGCGACGGCGCCTGCTGCGCGGGGTCGGCGCCGTGGGGCCGGTAGGGGTCGAACTGGTACGGGTCCTGCGGTGCCGTGGGCGGCTGCGACATGGTGCTCCTCCGCGGCGTCGCCGCGAGATCGGTCCAACGGGTCGGGTGGCCGGTCGACGGGAGGTCGTCCGGTCTGGCGTGCCGGGCCTTCACAGCACGTTCACGAGCATTCTTCCCGCTCGCGCCCACATCGGGAAAACGCCCGCCCGGGTGAAACCGTCTCGTGGGTCGGCTCGTCGGCGCCGCCCCGGCGCTCTCGTACCCTGGAACCGTGCCCCCGACCGTCACCGCGACTGCCGCCCCGACGACCGACGTCGTCGGCCCGGTCGTGCTCGCGGCCGAGGCGTGGACGGCGCGCGAGCACGCCCACGCGGAGCGGGCGGACGCGTTCACCGCCGGGTGGCGCGAACGCAAGCCGCGCGGCGAGAAGCACGCGATCGAGGACTTCCTCTTCACCTACTACCCCACGCGCCCGGCACAGCTCCGCCGCTGGCACCCGGGCCCCGGCGTCGTGCTCGCCCGCCCGGCGGGCTGCGTGCCCGTCTACGAGACCGCACCTCGGCCCGACGACGAGCCCGCCGACCCGTGCACGGCGCGCGCCGCGTGGCGGTGGTACCGGGAGACGCCCGACGGACTGACGCTCGACACCGCGGCCTTCCTCGCCGACCGCGGCGACACGGTGCGCTACCTGCGCGCCCTGCTCGCCGCCACGGCGTCGCGACCCGGCCGGTTCGGCTGCTTCGGTCTGCACGAGTGGGCGATGGTCTACCGGGACCGGGCCACCGGCCGCGACCACCGCCACCCGCTCCCCCTGCGCCTGGGGCACGACGGCACCGACCGCGTCGTCGAGAACCATCCCGTGCAGTGCTCGCACTTCGACGCGTTCCGGTTCTTCACCCCCGAGGCCGGCCCGCTCAACCGCCTGCGGCCGACGCGCGAGACCCAGCCCGCCCTGGAGCAGCCCGGCTGCCTGCACGCGACCATGGACCTCTACAAGTGGGCGCTGAAGCTCACGCCCGCCGTCCCGGGCGACCTCGTGCTCGACTGCTTCGAGCTCGCGCGCGACGTCCGCGTGGTCGACATGCAGGCGTCGCCGTACGACGTGTCGTCGTACGGGCTCGAACCCGTCGCGATCGAGACGCCCGAGGGCAAGGCCGAGTACGTGCGTCACCAGCGGGCCTTCGCGGAGCGCGGCGCGGCCCTGCGCGCGCGCCTGCTCGCCGTGTGCGACGCGCTCGTCGGCAGCGAGCCGGACGCGCGCGAGGTCAGTGCGACAGCATCCCGCTGACGAGGCAGCGCCAGGTCACGGGCCCGACGACGCCGTCGACGGCGACCTCCGGGAAGCCCGCGTGCAGCGCGTCCTGGAACCCGCGCACCCACGCCTCGGTGCGCGGGCCGCACTGTCCGTCGATGGCGAGCACCGGGTCGGGCCCGCCCGACAGGTCGCGCGCGACGGCCTCGCGCTGCACCGCACGCACGGCCTCGCCGACGCTTCCCCGGCGCACCACCACGACCAGCGCGGACCACGTCGCCGGGCCCGCGACGCCGTCGGCGTCGAGACCGGCCGCGTCCTGGAAGGCGCGCACCGCGCCCTCGGTGCGCGGCCCGAGCAGCCCGTCGACGGCGAGCTCGTGCCCGCGGTGCCGCAGCAGGTGCTGGAGCGTCTGGACCGGGTGCCCGTTCGCGCCGCGTCGCACGCGCGGCCAGGTCGGCAGTGCCGTCAGGACGGTCGTCATCGTCGTTCCCTCCGTCGTCGCGGGACCGGCAGGGTGCTCCCGCCGTCGGGTCCCGCGCCCCCGTCCGGAAGGAGGACCGACGCGGGCTCCCTGATACGCGGGTCCCTGATGCGCGGGTCCCTGCTGCGCAAGGCTGACGTGCGAGGATCGCGCGCATGAGTCGCGTCCCGCTCGCCGCCGTCCCGACCGGCCCGGTCGTCGTGCCCGACGCCGTCCGCGCGCTCGCCGGCGACGACGTCGCCACGCCCGTGTGGCGCAACGAGCTCGGTGGCCTGACCTTCCGCCTCGACGGCGCCGACGGCGCCCGGTTCGCCAAGTGGGTGCCCGCGGGGACGCCCGAGATCGACCTCCCGGGCGAGGCGGCGCGCCTCGCGTGGGTGGGCGACCGCGCCCCGGTCCCGCGCGTCCTCGCCCAGGGTTCCGACGACGACGGCGCCTGGCTCGTCACGCGGGCCGTCCCGGGACGGTCGGCGGTCGAGCCGCGCTGGGTCGCCGACCCGGCGACCGCCGCCGTCGCGATCGGGCGGGGGCTGCGCGCGCTGCACGACGCGCTCCCCGTCGCGTCGTGCCCGTTCACCTGGGCCGTCGAGGACCGCGTGGCGAACGCCGACGCACGCCTCGCCCGCGGCGACGGACCGGACGGGTGGTTCCCGGAGCACCGCGGCCTCGGCGTCGCGGTGGCACGTGCCCGGCTCGGAGCGGCCCCCGCCGTCGACCGGCTCGTCGTGTGCCACGGCGACGCGTGCGTGCCCAACACGCTCCTGCACGACGACGGTTCGTTCGCCGCGCACGTCGACCTCGGCTCGCTCGGGGTGGCCGACCGCTGGGCCGATCTCGCCGTCGCGGCGTGGAGCACCGAGTGGAACTACGGCCCCGGGTACGACGGCCACGTCTACGCGGGCTACGGCATCGACCCGGACCCGGAGCGCATCGCCTACTACCGCCTGCTCTGGGACCTCTCCTGACGCCCCGACCCGCTGAGTGCATGAAATAGTCGCCGTCGTATCGATGCGACAGCGACTATTTCATGCACTCAGCGGTCAGTGGTGGTGGGTGTCGAAGCCGTCGGGCGCGCGGTCCAGGAACGTCGTCACCGACGACACGAGCCCGTCCGGCCGGACGTGCAGGACGTCGGTGCCGGTCGCGAACTCCGACCCGTCGGGGGCGACCGCGCGCCACTGCAGGCGCAGCCGGTCGTCGTGCAGGTCCGGCGCCGAGCGCGCCTCGAACCGGTGCCCCGCGACGTGCGTGAGCAGCTCGGTCGCGAACGCCAGGACCGCGTCGCACCCCTCGGCGCGCGTCACGGGAGCGACGTACTCGACGTCGCGGGAGAACGTGTCGCACGCGAGCCGGTCGCGCCCGGCCGCGTCCCCCGTGTTCCAGAACTCCAGGTAGCGCTCGACCGCCGTCGCGGTCCGCGTCGTCGTCTCGGTCATGGTCCCTCCTCTGCCGGCGCCTGGTCCGCGGCGCCGTGGCGGTCCGGCGGGTGGCCGGAGCACCACCGTCGGCCGGACCACGACACGGTGTCGATGACCTCGGAGGTAGTTGGCGCGCCCCGCGGGGAAGGGCAGGGTGGGTGCATGCCTCCCGTGGACGCACCGGCCGGATCGATGCTGCGCGAGTGGCGCGTGCGGCGTCGGCGCTCGCAGCTCGACCTCGCGCTGGGCGCCGAGGTCTCGCCGCGCCACATCAGCTTCCTGGAGACGGGCCGCGCGCAGCCCAGCCGGGCGATGATCGACCGCCTGTGCGACGAGCTCGACGTCCCGCTGCGCGCGCGCAACGACGTCTACCTCGCGGCGGGCTACGCGCCGCGGCACCGCGAGACACCGCTGTCGACCGCGACGCTCGCCGCCGCACGCCGCGCCGTCGACCTCGTGCTCGCGGGGCACGAGCCGCTCCCGGCGATGGCGGTCGACGGGCGCTGGAACCTGCTGGCCGCCAACCCCGCCGCGGGCACGTTCCTCGACGGAGTACCCGACCGGCTGCGCGAGCCGCCCGTCAACGTGCTGCGCCTGACCCTGCACCCGGACGGCCTCGCCGCGCGGATCGCGAACCTCGCGGAGTGGGGCGCGCACGTCCGACGACGCGTGCGGCGCCAGCTCGACCGCACGGGCGACCCGGCGCTCGTCGACCTACTCGCCGAGGTGGAGGGCTACCTGCCGCCCGAGGAGCACCGACGCGACGACCGCTCGCCGGCGAGCGACGCCGTCGTGCCGCTGCGCCTCACGACCCCGCAGGGCGAGCTCGCGTTCCTCTACACGATGACGGTGTTCGGCTCCCCCCGGGACGTCACGCTCGACGAGATCGCGATCGAGTCGTTCTTCCCCGCCGACGACGCCACGGCCGCCGCCCTGGGCGTCGTGCGCTGACGGTTCGGGCTAGCGGCGCGGCTGGTGCGCCGCGACGCCCTGCTCCGCCTGGTCGGCGGTCTCCGCGATCCGGCGCGCGCGGGTCTCGGGGCGCTTCGCCTCGACGATCCAGCCGAGGATCGCGCGGCGGACGCCCGGCGTGAAGCCATCGAAGTGCTCGCGGGCGGCAGGCCGTTCCGCGAGTGCTGCGGCGAGGTCGTCGGGCACCACGAGCGCCTCGGCGTCGTCGTGCCGCGTCCAGGACCCGTCGGCCTTCGCCGCGTCCACGACGGCGCGGCCGGCGTCGGTCATGCGCCCGTCCGCCTCGACGCGCGCGACCCGCTCCTTGCTCAGCCGGGTCCAGCGGCTGCCGCGCCGGCGGCGCGTGAACCAGAGCGCGTGCCGGTCGGCGTCGACCGTCGCGGCCTGCCCGTCGATCCAGCCGTAGGACAGCGCCTCCTCGATCCAGGGCTCGTACCCGTAGGTCGCGCGGCCGCTCTCGCGGCGCCAGGTGAGGAGCCACACCCCGGGCTCGGGGTCGTCGTGGTGCTCGGCGAGCCACGCCCGCCACTCCTGCGGCGTCTCCGCGTGGATCGCCGGCCTGCCCTGGTACTCCTCGGTCACTGCGCCTCCGTCGTCGCTGCGGGGCACCAGCGTGCCCGACGGGTCGGCGAGGCGCCAGGGAGTCGACCAGGGAGATGACCCGGGAGGCGTTCCCTCGACGCCTCCCGGGTCGGTCCGTCAGCCGCAGGCCGGGACGACGACGTCCCGCGCGACCTCCTGGGTCGCGCCGCCCGGTCCGGTCGCCGTGACGGTCACGGGCACGCCGGCGCCCGTCTCCACACCGCGCACCGCGAACGACTGGTACGCGTTCGTGCCGGGGGCCACCGCGGCAAAGGACTTCTCCCCCGCGCCGGTGACGAGCGCGACGGCGAGCGCGTCGTCGGACACGTTGCGGGCGCGGACCGCGACGTACGGCGCCCCGGCGAGGCAGCGCGCGGACGTCTCGACGTCGACGAGCGGTGCCGTCGGCTCGCCGACGACCTCGCCGTCGACGGTGAGCGTGCCGTCGGCGTTCACGACGACGTCCGCCGCCATGGCGGCCGCGAGGTCGAGGCGCTGCCACTCGGCCTCGCCCGCGACGTCGAGCGCGTAGCCCGAGTCGAGCGCGGTCGCGGCGAGGACGAGGCGGCGCTGGTCGCCCGTGAGGTCGGGGAACGCCGTGCGCAGCAGGTCCTCGGCACCGGCGGGCACCCGGACGTCGCGGCCCGCCTCGCCGACCCGCGGGAACCCGTACGTCAGGCGCTGGTCGTAGACCGCGAGCGCCTGGTCGGTGGGGAGGTAGGGCACCTGGTCCTGGGCGCACACCGCGATCTCGTCGCCGCACTCCCGCTCCAGCACGGTGACGAGCTCGGTCCGGGCCTGCTCGAGGAGCACGCGGAACGCCGGGTCGGACCACCGGAGCTGCGCGATGTTCTGCCCGGCCATGCGGCCGCCCATGACGTCGAGCGGGTAGTGGAAGCCGAGCACGAGGCGGTTGTCGCCGTACTCGGACGCGCGCGCGAGGATCTGCGGCGCGAGCTCCGGCAGGAGCGTGGCGAGCACGGTGCCCTGCGCGTAGCCGTGGTTGGTGTGCCCGCTGGGGAACGAGCCGTTGTTGCGCAGCCCCTCGTAGCTGCCGGAGGTCTCGAACGCGTTGACGTGGCCGCCGGCGGACGTGAAGCCGAGGCGGACGAACGGCCGCTTGTAGTCGTAGGCGGCCTTGGCGGGCTCGTGGTTGCCGACCGACTTCTCGACGCGCCCGGACAGCAGGGCCTTCGTCTTGGGGAGCCGGCCGTCGGCGAGCGCGTCGCGGTAGATCGGCCCGAGCTCGCTGCCGAGCGCGTCCGCCATGGTCTCGTACGCCGAGCCGCGCCCGTCGGTCAGGGCGCGCTGCACCTGCGGGTCCCCGGCGACGTAGGCGTTGTTGCGCGCGAGCGAGCCGAGGTCGTTGGCGCTCGTGGGCCGGCCGGGCTCGTTGGGCGAGAGGATCTCCGGGTGGTTCGCGCGCAGGTCGGCGAACCCGCGCAGCATCCAGGTGAACCAGTCCTGCCCGGCCGGGGCCGACGGCGTCGCGTCGGACGCGTAGGTCCGGTCGAGGACGTCCTGCGGGAACGGCATCGACGGGTCGTCGGTCGTGGAGAGCGCGAGGGAGAAGAAGACGTCCGAGCTCGTCGCGTTGCACTGGTGGATCTCGACCGCGATCGTGTTCTCGCCGGAGACCAGGGCGTCGGCGGGGATGACGAGCGTCTCGCGCAGCGGGGCGGTCGCGCCCGCCTTGTCCTGGTACTGCAGGTTCCGGGTGATCATCGAGTCGCCCCAGCCCGCGACGCGCTCACCGTTGACGTAGACGGTGGCGGAGTCGTCGTAGACGAGCGTGCCCCGCAGACCGGTGATCTCGTCGAGCGTGGCCTCGTCGAGGGTCACGGTCGTGCGGAAGAAGTACGCGGGCACGACGACCTTGGGGGTCTGCGTGATCCAGTAGTCGAGCAGCGTCGTGATGGTGTTGCCGCCGCCGATGCCGCTCGCGGTCCCGTTGACCGCGCCGAATCCTGGCCGTCCGGTCTTCCAGGCCGCGTCGTCGAACGCGGGGTCGGCCCACACGGTCCGGTCAGCGTTCCCCGCGGCCGGGTCGGTGTTGTCGTCCAGGTAGCGCCAGGTCGTGCCGGCGCCGACCACCTCGGTCGGCGTGAACGCCTCCGCGGCGCGCGCCGCGGGCGCCTGGAGCGCCGCGGCGAGCAGGAGCGCGAGCGTCGTGAGCGCCGCCAGCAGGGCGAGCGGCGCGGTGGTCCGGCGGTCGCGGGGTCGCGGGGCCGGGTACGTCGTCGTACCGGTCATGGGTCGTCCCTCTCGTCGATGTCGTCGGTCAGGAGCGCGCGCAGAGCGCACGTGGAGGACGGTGGTACGGGACCGTACGGCCCCGCACCACCGTCGATCAGGAGCAGGCGACGGCGTCGTACGCGGCCGTGACCTGCTGGGGCTCGCCGTCGGGCGTCGTCACGGTGACCGTGACCTCGCCCCCCTCGACGGCGGCGGCGCGGGTGGCGAACGACTGGTACGCGTTCGCCCCGGGCGCGACCTCGGCGAAGAGCTTCGAGCCGTACGGGGTCGCGAGCTCGATCGCGGCGGGCTGCTCGCCGGTGTTGAGCGCGCGCACCGCGACGAAGGCCTTGCCGCCGAGGCAGCGGGCCTGCGCCGTGACGTCGACCTGGGGCGCGGGGACGACCCCGGTCGCGTCGGTCGCGACCGCGAACACGTGGAACCGTGTGTTGCGCGGCAGGGTGAGGCTCGTCAGCACCTTGCCCTCGGGCACGGCGACGGGCGCCGTGGCGTAGAGCCCGCAGCCGAACCTGTCCGTCCCGGTCCCGTTGCCCCGTGCGCCAGGCTTGGCGACGAGGATGTTGCTCGGCTCGGACGAGCCCGTGCACCAGTCGCTCAAGGCGACCTGAGCCGTCTGGCTCGTCCCGTCGGCGAAACCAAGGACGAGGTCGCCGCGCTGCGTGCCGTGGGTCGCCGTCCCGACGACCGAGATCGTCCGCGCACCGCGCTGCGCCTCGGGCACCTCGAGCACCTGGCCGTTGGCCGCGACGTTGTCGGGCTCGCCGGCGGGTGCAGCGCCCAGCAGGTACGTCAGGTCGGTGCCCGGGACGGTCAGCTCGAGGCCCTGGACCACGCCGAGGTCGGCGAGCAGGTCGCGCAGGAGGTACGCGCCGGACCCGTCGAGGTTCGCGTTGGCCGCCCCGGCGTCGCCGATGCCGACGTTGTCGAACGCGCCCGCGATCCACGACTCCCCGGACACGACGACCGAGATCTCACGCACCGCCTCGGTCCCCGCGGCGTCGCGCACGACGAGCCGCACGGTGTGCACGCCCGGCTCCGCGTCCGCCGCCGCGGCAAGGGTGACCGTCCCCTCGACCGTGGCCGGCAGGCCGTCGGACTCGGCGGTCCACTCGGCGAGGTCGGTCGTCGCCGTCACGGCGCCGTCGGACGTGACCTCGAGCGTCCCCGTCGAGGTCCCGGCGCCCTGCGCGACGACCTGGACGGCGACCTCGGCCTCCCCGCCCGGGGCGAGGACCGGCTGCCGCGGCGTCGCACCGACGAACAGGCGCTCGACCGTGCCGTCCGCCGGCACGACGGCGCCCGGCGAGGCCGCGGGGTCGGTCGCCCAGGCGGACGGCTCGGTGCCGACGGACACGTCGAGCGTGCCCGCGGCGGTGAGCTCGTCGCCCGTGACCCAGGCGCGGTCGAGCGGCTCGCCGCCGAGCGCCACGGACTGCGTGTAGTGCGCGTCCGGCGCGACGCCGTCCGCCGTGAGGTGCAGGGAGTCCCGACCGAAGACCTCGGGGTCGAGCGTGATCGTGACGTCGTCGAACAGCGGGGTCGTCAGGCCCCACAGGTCGGTGCCCGGCACGATCGGGTACACGCCGATCGACGAGAGCACGTGCCACGCAGACATCGTGCCGAGGTCGTCGTTGCCCGTGACGCCGTCGGGGCCGTCGGTGAAGAGCGTCGACGCGGCGCGCACGACGTCCGTCGTCTTCCACGGCTCGCCCGTCCACAGGTAGACGTACGGCGCGTGGAGGTTCGGCTCGTTGTTCGGGTTGTAGGTCTCCCAGCCGTAGTAGTCGTACGTCCCGTTGACCCAGACCTCGCTCGCGACGCGCGCAGGGTCCGCGACGAGCTCGTCGTAGGCGAAGAACGCGTCGAGGCGGTCGACCGCGGCGTCGGTGCCGCCCATGAGGTCGAACAGGCCCGGCACGTCCTGGGGCACGAGCCACTGGTACTGCACCGCGGTGCCCTCGTGGAAACCGTCCGAGTGCGCCGGGTCGGCGTCGCCGACGAAGAAGCCGTCGGCGCTGCGCGCCCGGAAGTTGTCGGTGCGCGGGTCGAACACGTTGCGGTAGCTCTGGCCGCGGGCCGCGTACCGGTCGGCGTCCTCGTCGTGGCCGAGGCCGCGGGCCATCGTCGAGAGCATCGCGTCGGCGAGCGCGTACTCCATCGTCGCGGAGGCGCCGTGCTGGAGGTCGTAGTCGCCGGGCTTGCCCGAGCGCGCGGGCTCGTGCGGGACGAACCCGTCGCGCAGGTACTCGACGTTCGCCGCGCGCCCGTTGAAGGGCGAGTCCGCGGGCGGGACGCCGTCGGCGTTCTCCTTGAGGACCGCGTACGCCTCCTCCTCGTGGCCCGCGAGAAGGCCCTGCCGCCACGCGCTGACGAGGAACGGCGTCGCCGGATCTCCGGTCATGATGTTCGTCTCGACCGTGCCGTAGCCCCAGCGCGGGAGCCAGCCGCCCTGCTGGCCCTGGCGCACGAGCGAGAGCGCCATGTCGGCCGACTCGTCGGGCGCGAGCAGGTAGAGGAGCTGCTGCTGGGTGCGGTACGTGTCCCAGAGCGAGTAGTTCTGGTAGTAGGTGAAGTCCGGTTCGGCGGCGTGGACCTCCTGGTCCCAGCCGCGGTAGCGCCCGTCGACGTCGGAGCCGACGTTCGGCGCGAGGAAGCTGCGGTAGAGCGAGGAGTAGAACGTGCGGAGGTCGTCCTCCGCACCCTGCGCGACCTGCACGAGGCCTAGGCGCTCCTCCCAGGCCGCGCGCGCGGCGTCGTGCACGGCGTCGAACGTGCCGGCCTCCGCGGCGAGGTTCGCCGCGGCGCCGTCGGCGCCCACGTAGCTCATCGCGGTGACGGCCTCGACGTCGAGGTCGCCGCCGGTCGTGTCGAACGTGACGTACGCGCCGCGGCGCCCCTCGCCGCCGGACGCGGCGTCGGAGCCTGCGGTGACGGTCGCGCCGTCCCACGTGCCGTGCGCGACGAAGGGACGGTCGAAGGTCGTGCGGGTCCAGATGGTCTGCGGCTCGGTGTCCTGGCAGAAGCCGCGGACGGTGATGCGGGTCTCGACCGTGCGGTCGTCGACGACGCGCACGTCGGACTCCGTCACGCGGTTGAGCGCCTGGCCCGCGTTGAGCAGGACGTTCGCCTGCGCCGTCGCGGGGAACGTGTACCGCTGGACGCCCGTGCGCGCGGTCGCGGTGAGCTCTGCCTCGATCGTGCCCGCCGACGCCTGGAGACCCACGCGGTAGTAGCCGGGCGAGGCCTCCTCGTCGTCGTGCGAGAAGCCGAGTGCGTACTGGCCGTAGTCGGTCGAGGTGATCGCGCCCGTCGTCGGGAGGGTCGGGAGCGGGCCGCCGAGCCCGCAGCCGACGCCCGACAGGTGCACGAGCGAGAAGCCGCGGACCGACGTGCGGTCGTAGTCGTACCCGACGTTGTGCCCGTTGTCCGGGGAGAGCTGCACCATGCCGAACGGGACGGCGGCGCCCGGGTACGTGTTGCCGTCGTCCTTGGTCCCGATGAACGGGTTGACGTAGTCAGCCAGCGGGCCGTCGACCGCGGCAGCGGCGGCATCGGACCCCGTCGCTGCCTCCGTCCGGGCGGTGGTCGTGGGCGACGCCCCGATCGCAGGCCCCGCGTACGCCGCCAGCGGGAGCGCGAGGCTCGCCGCGGTGGCCAGGGCGACGACGGCGCCCGCGCGACGCCGACGCCCGCCGGGACGCGGCGGGCGAGAGAGTGACGGTCCGGTACGTGCCGAGAATGGATCGCGACCAGCGTTGATAGCGCTGTCTGCCCGCATGTGGTGCTCCCCTTGGTCCCACGGCGGCGTGGGGTCGGTGGTCATCGATGACTCGGAGGCCGGGCCCGGCCACGACGCCGGTCCCGCGGCATACCCTCGCACACGCTGACAGCGCTATCAAGCCCCGTGGCCCGATCTCCCGGCCTGCCGAACCCGGGGTTGTCCCCCGGTTCGGCGGCGAACCCGGGAACAACCCCGGGTTCGGCACAGCCCGGCGCGGTAGGCGCGACGGGCCGGCCGACGTCGCCAGCGCTCCACACCTGACAGACTCGTGCCGTGACCACCACGACCGGCCGCACCCCGGCTCTCCTCGCGCACGTGCCCGCCCCGACGGGCAAGGCCCCCGACCCGGACGCGCTCTACGAGGGGTTCACCACGTGGGCGACGGAGCAGGGCCTCGAGCTCTACCCGCACCAGAGCGAGGCGCTCATCGAGCTGGTCACCGGCTCGCACGTCATCCTCTCGACGCCCACCGGGTCGGGGAAGTCGCTCGTCGCGATGGGCGCGCAGTTCGCCGCGCTCGCCGCGCACCGGTCGGGCCGCGGCGGCCGCACGTACTACACGGCGCCGCTCAAGGCGCTGGTCAGCGAGAAGTTCTTCGCACTCGTCGCGGCGTTCGGGTCCAAGAACGTCGGCATGACGACGGGCGACTCCGCCGTGAACCCCGACGCCCCGATCATCTGCTGCACGGCCGAGATCCTCGCGAACATCGCCCTGCGCCGCGGCGGCGAGGGCGCCGGTGCGGACGACGACGCGATCTCCCAGGTCGTCATGGACGAGTTCCACTTCTACGCCGACCCGCAGCGCGGGTGGGCGTGGCAGGTTCCCCTGCTCGAGCTGCCGAACACCCAGTTCCTCCTCATGTCCGCGACGCTCGGCGACACGACCCGGTTCGTCGAGGAGCTCGAGGAGCGCACGGGTCGGCCCGTCGCCGAGGTGACCACGGCCCAGCGGCCGGTCCCCCTGCACTTCAGCTACGTCGTCGAGCCGCTGACGGAGGTCATCGAGGAGCTGGTCAGCACGCGCCGCGCGCCCGTGTACGTCGTGCACTTCACGCAGAAGGACGCGGTCGAGCGCGCGCAGTCGCTGCTGTCGATGAACGTCGCGACGAGGTCCGAGAAGGAGGCCATCGCCGCCGAGCTGGGCGACTTCCGCTTCGGCACCGGGTTCGGCAAGACGCTGAGCAAGTTCCTGCGGCACGGCGTCGGCGTGCACCACGCGGGCATGCTGCCCAAGTACCGGCGCGTCGTCGAGCGCCTCACGCAGGCGGGGCTGCTCAAGGTCGTGTGCGGCACGGACACGCTCGGCGTGGGCATCAACGTGCCGATCCGCACCGTGCTGCTCACGAGCCTCGTGAAGTTCGACGGCGAGCGCATGCGCCACCTCACGGCGCGCGAGTTCCACCAGATCGCGGGGCGCGCGGGCCGCGCCGGGTACGACACCGTGGGCGAGGTGCTCGTCATGGCGCCCGACCACGTCATCGAGAACCGCAAGATGCTCGCCAAGGCGGGCGACGACCCGAAGAAGCTCAAGAAGATCGTCCGCAAGAAGGCGCCGCAGGGGTCGGTGAACTGGACCGACGCGACGTTCGAGCGCCTGCGCGACGCCGAGCCCGAGCCGCTGACCAGCCACTTCACCGTGACGCACGCCATGGTGCTCAACGTCCTCGCGCGCACCGCCCAGCACGGCCGCGGCGCGCACGTCGACGCGACCGACCCGCGCCGCGACCCGGTCGAGGCGATGCGGCACCTGCTCCTCGCGAACCACGACACCGACACCCAGCGTCGCGAGCACGTGCGCCAGACGCTGCGCATCTATCGCTCGCTGCGCGTCGCGGGGATCGTCGAGCGCGTGCGTATCGAGGACCCGTCGCGCCCGGAGGGCTACCGCCCGAGCGTGCGGCTCGTCGGCGACCTGCCGCGCGAGTTCGCGCTCAACCAGCCGCTCTCGCCGTTCGCGCTCGCGGCCCTGGACCTGCTCGACGTCGAGGGCGCGACCCACGCGCTTGACGTCGTCTCCGTCATCGAGGCGACCCTCGACGACCCGCGCCAGGTGCTCTACGCCCAGCAGAACGCCGCCAAGGGCGAGGCCGTCGCGGCGATGAAGGCCGAGGGGTACGAGTACGAGGAGCGCATGGCGCTGCTCGAGGAGATCACGTGGCCCAAGCCGCTCGAGGAGCTGCTGGCGCCCGCGTTCGCGATGTACAAGCGGTCCAACCCGTGGGTCGCGGACGCCGAGCTCTCCCCCAAGTCCGTGGTCCGCGACATGGTCGAGCGCGCGATGACGTTCGCCGAGTTCGTGTCCGTCTACGGTCTCGAGCGCACGGAGGGCGTCGTGCTGCGCTACCTCGCGGACGCGTACCGCGCGCTGCGCCAGGTGGTCCCGGAGGAGCACCGCACCGAGGAGGTGCAGGAGATCGTGGAGTGGCTCGGCGAGCTCGTGCGCGGCGTCGACTCGTCGCTCCTCGACGAGTGGGAGCGCCTCGCGCACCCCGTCGACGACGACGCGGACACCGAGGTCGGCGACGGTCCGCTCTCCGGCGCAGGTGCCGAGGCTCCGACCCGGCCGGTCACGGGCAACCCGCGCTCCTTCCGGCGCCTCGTGCGCAACGCGCTGTTCCGCCGCGTCGAGCTCGCGTCCCGCGAGGACTACCGCGCGCTCGGCGCGCTCGACGGCGGCGCGGGCTGGGACGCGGACGCGTGGGGCGACGCGCTCGACCCGCTCTTCGAGGACCAGGGGGACGACGCGATCGGCATCGGCCCCGGTGCTCGCGCGGCGGCCCTCTTCCAGGTCGTGGAGGCGGGCACGGAGCTGCCGGCCGGCCACGAGGGCCCGACGGCGGAGCACGCCCCGGGCGGGGTCGTCCCCGCGGGCACGTGGCTCGTACGCCAGGTGCTCGACGACTCGGCGGGCGACCACGACTGGGCGATCACCGCGAGCGTCGACCTCGCGGCGAGCGACGAGGCGGGCGAGCCGGTCGTGACCGTGCTCGCGGTCGGGCCGCTGTAGGCCGCGCGCCGCAGAACGCTCCCGCGAGGGAAGTGCCCCGGCCGGGGGCGCCACCGTCGGAGCGCCGTGGGTCCCGACCGCGCTCAGGAGAGCGGCAGCAGCCCGCGCTCGGCGAAGACCTGCTTCGCCACGGCCGTCGCGTTGAGCGCCCGCGGGAACCCGCAGTAGACGGCCGACTGGAGGAGCGCCTCGACGATCTCGGCCGGTGTGAGGCCGACGTCGAGCGCGGTGCGGACGTGGATCTCGAGCTGGGGCTCGCACCCGCCGAGGGCGCTGAGCATCCCGAGCGTGACGAGCTGCCGGTCGCGCGGCTCGAGGTGCGGGCGCGCGTAGATCTCCCCGTAGGCCCAGGCCGAGATCTGGTGCTCGAGCTCGGGCGACACGTCCGCGAGCGCCTCGGCGAGGACGGCGCCCGCCGTCGCGTTGACCGCGCCGAACACTCCTCTCCCGTGCTCGTAGCGCTCCGCGCGTGTGGTCGGTCGGTCGTCCGTGAAGTTCCCCTGCGTCACGTCGAGCAGCGTAAGGGACGGCGCGTGACCTGCGTCGACGGTCTCACTCCCGGCGTCGCGAGCCGCGCGGTCAGGAGCCGTCGCGCCGCCGGTCGAACCGCTCCGGCAGGTGGGTGAAGCCCGCGGAGACGTAGGTGGCGACGCCCCCGACGTTGGATGCCGGCGTCGCGACGAGCGCGCTCGAGGCGCCCAGCTCGCGGAGCGCCGCCAGCCCGGCCAGGGTGACCGCGCGACCGAGACCGCGGCCGCGGTGGTCGGCGTGCACCCCCATGGGCTCGATCAGCCCGGGTCGGCCCGGGCCGGCCGACCACACGCCGATCACCGCCATGGCGGGCCCTGGGTCGACGTGCGCCGCCTCGCCGTCGGAGGGGCCGCCGTCGGGCCGGCCACCGACGGGCGGGCCGCCGACGGGCGGGCCGCCGACGGGCGGGCCGCCGACGGGCGGGCCATCGACGGGCGGGCCGTCGTGCACGACGAGGCAGCGTGCGTCGGCGTACGGGAGCCCGGTGGCGAGCGCGTGCCAGCGCTCCGGCGCGGCCCGCGTCCCGCCGAACGACGAGCGGAGCGTCTCGGCCCACGCGGCGGCCTCCGGCGGCCCGACCTCGCGTACCCGGACGCCCGGGTCCTCGACCGGGTCCAGCAGGTCGCGGCGCAGGAGCGCCCACCGCTCGTCGACGCGCCACCCCGCCGCGGCCAGGTGCCGGTCCACCACTGCCCCCACCGGCGCCTCGACCGACGCCCCGCCCTCCCCCAGCACGCCGCGCTCGGGCCGGGTGGCGTCGTCGGCGAGGCGGTGCGCAAGTTCGTCGTCGTGCAGCAGCTCGGGAGCGATCGCGAGCCGGAGCAGGTCCGGCCCGTCGAGCAGGCCGACGGCGACGACCCGCCCGTCGCGGCGCCACGTCCGCAGCGCTGCGGCGGTCGCCGGAGCGCCGAACCGCCAGAACCAGCCCACGTCGCCGGGATGCAGCTGCAGCGGCGCCACGTCGTCCTGCCACGCCTGCAGCGCCTCCAGGGCCTCGCCCAGCCCGTCGACCTCGGGGGTCTCCAGCTCGATCACCATGTCCTGATCAGACCTCACCGCGCCCTGGGGGCGCACGCTCATTGCGTCGTCGGCCGCTCGCGCAGGAGTCCGCGGCCCCCGGTCGCGCCGCGCCGGGAGGCCCCTACGGTGAAGCCATGAGCGACGCACCGCGCAACGGTCAGCACCCCGGCGAGCCGCACCACCCGGAGAGCACGGGGTCACGGCTGAACCGACTGCGCGCCGGGGTGCTGGGCGCCAACGACGGCATCGTCTCGACCGCGGGCGTCGTCGTGGGCGTCGCGGCGACGAGCACGTCGATCCCGGTCATCGCGACGGCAGGCGGCGCGGCGCTGCTCGCGGGAGCGCTGTCCATGGCGGCGGGCGAGTACGTCTCGGTGAGCACGCAGCGCGACACCGAGAAGGCGCTGCTCGCGACCGAGCGCCGCGAGCTCGCCGAGATGCCGGACGCCGAGCTCGACGAGCTCGCCGGGATCTACGAGGCCAAGGGACTGACGCCGGACCTCGCGCGCCAGGTCGCGGTCCAGCTCACCGAGCGCGACCCGCTCGCCGCGCACGCCGACGCCGAGCTGCACCTGGACCCCGACGAGCTCACGAGCCCGTGGGAGGCCGCCGGCGCGTCGATCGCGTCCTTCACGGTCGGCGGGCTGCTGCCGCTCGCGGCGATCCTGCTGGCCCCCGCGAGCGTACGCATCCCGTTGACGTTCGTCGCGGTCGTCCTCGCGCTCGTGCTCACCGGGTGGGGGTCGGCACGGCTCGGGAACGCCCCGACCCGGCGCGCGACGGTCCGGACCGTCGTCGGCGGCGCGGTCGCGATGGGCGTGACCTACGCGATCGGCTCCCTGCTCGACGTCAACGTGTGACCGGGCGCTGCGGCAGAATCGGCCCGTGGCCAAGAAGTCGAAGTTGTCCGCGCACGCCGGCACGCCCGCGGTCGCGCTCCTCGAGCGCGAGGGCGTCGCCCACACGCTGCACCCGTACGAGCACGACCCGTCGAGCGACCTGTCGTACGGCCTGGAGGCCGCGGCGGCGATCGGGGTGCCCGCGGAGCGGGTGTTCAAGACCCTGCTCGCCGTGGTCGACGGCGGCGCGCTCGTCGTGGGCATCGTGCCGGTCGACCGTCAGCTCGACCTCAAGGCTCTCGCCAAGGCGGCCGGCGGCAAGAAGGCGACCATGGCCGAGCCCGCCGCGGCAGAGCGCGCGACGGGCTACGTCGTCGGCGGCATCTCGCCCCTGGGCCAGAAGCAGCGCCACCGCACGTTCCTCGACGACACCGCGCTCGCGTTCGACACGGTCTACGTCTCGGGCGGTCGCCGCGGCCTCGACGTCGGCCTCGCGCCGTCGGACCTCCTGCGCCTCACGGGCGGCGCCGCCGCCCCGATCGCGAGATAGAACCCCGGTCTCACGAGGTAGAACCCTGGTGGGGCGAGGTAGAACCCTGGTCCCTACCAGCGTTCTACCTCGCACGACCAGCGTTCTACCTCGGCCGCTTCGTCAGCGCTGGTAGGCCGTGTACGGGGCGTCGGTCGGGACGATGTCCTTGCCGAGCGGCAGGAGCGAGACGGGGATCATCTTGAGGTTCGCGATCCCGAGCGGGATGCCGACGATCGACACGAACAGCGGGATCGCGGTGACCACGTGCCCGATCGCGAGCCAGATCCCCGCGACGATCACCCAGATCACGTTCCCGATGGTCGACCACGCGCCCGCGGTCGGCTTGTCGACGACCGTGCGGCCGAACGGCCACAGCGCGTAGCCCGCGATGCGGAACGACGCGATCCCGAACGGGATCGTGACGATGAGGATGCAGCAGATGATGCCCGCCAGGACGTAGCCCAGGGCGAGCCACAGCCCGGCGAACACGAGCCAGATGATGTTGAGCAGTGTCTTCACGGCACCGTCCTTTCCCCACCATTCTCGCCGATCGGGCCGCCGCTGCCGATCCGGGACCACCCTGAGACGACCCGGATCTCCGGCTGCCCGCCCGACCTAGACTGGCCGCATGCCCCTCCCCGAGCCGTCGTCCGTGCTGCCCGCGCAGATCGCGCAGAACCTCGCCCGGGTGCGGTCCCGGGTGGACGACGCCGCGCGCGCGGCCGGGCGCGCGCCGTCGGACGTGCGGCTGCTCGTGGCGACCAAGACGCAGCCCGCGGACGCCGTGCGCGCGGTCGTGGAGGCGGGGGCGGACCTGATCGGCGAGAACCGCGTGCAGGAGCTCGTCGCGAAGGCCCCCGACCTCGCGGACCTCGTGGCCCTCGGCCGCGTCGAGGTCCACATGATCGGGCACCTCCAGCGCAACAAGGTGAACCAGGTCCTCGCGACGGCCACGGGGGTCGAGAGCGTGGACTCGCTCGCGCTCGCCGAGGCGCTCGCGGCGCGCTCCACGCGCGACGGCCGGGTGCTGGACGTGCTCGTCCAGGTGAACGTCTCGGGCGAGGAGTCCAAGTCGGGCGCCCGGCCGGACGACGCCACCGCCCTCGCGACCGCCGTCGCCGCGCTCGACGGTCTGCGCCTGCGGGGCTTCATGACGATCGGCGCGAACTCCCCCGACGAGAACGTGGTGCGCGCGGGCTTCGCGCGCCTGCGCGAGGTGCGCGACGCCGTCGTGGGCTCGGGCGCCCCGGGCACCACGGACGCGCGCGAGCTCTCGATGGGCATGAGCGGCGACCTCGAGCTCGCCGTCGCGGAAGGCGCGACGATCGTCCGCGTCGGCACCGCCGTCTTCGGCCCGCGTCCCACGCCGAGGTAGGACGGCCGGTCGCGACGGAGCACCCCGGGAGCTCTACCTCGCGACCGGCAGCTCTCCCTCGCGGGTGGCGGCGTCAGGGGACGCGCGCGGTCCACTCGGGCGTCGAGAACTTCGTCCGTGCGAGCTCCTCGGCCTTCGCCCGCTCCTCGGGCGTGACCTTGCCCTCGACCGTGCGGTACCGCGACCGGAAGTGGTCCTCGAACGCCGCGATGACGGCCTCGCGGGACATGCCCGTCTGCGAGCGCAGCGGATCGACGCGCTTGTTCGCGCTCTTCGTCCCCTTGTCCGAGAGCTTCTCCCGGCCGATGCGGAGCACCTCGGTCATCTTGTCGGCGTCGATGTCGTACGCCATCGTCACGTGGTGCAGCACCGCTCCCCCGCGCAGGCGCTTCTGCGCCGCGCCCGCGATCTTGCCCGCGGGCGACGCGATGTCGTTGAGCGGCTTGTACGTCGCGTCGATGCCGACCGACGCGAGCGCGCCCAGCACCCAGTCGTCGAGGAACGCGTACGACCGCTCGAAGCTCAGACCCTCGACGAGCGAGGCGGGCACGTACAGCGAGTAGGTGATCGTGTTGCCCGGCTCGACGAACATCGCCCCGCCGCCCGAGATCCGGCGCACGACCGTCACACCGTGCCGCGCCGCGCCCTCGGCGTCGACCTCGTTGCGCAGCGACTGGAACGAGCCGATGATCACGGCCGGCGACGCCCACTCCCAGATCCGCAGCGTGGGGCCACGGCGACCGGCGTCGAGCTCCTCGGTGAGCACCTGGTCCAGCGCCAGGTGCATCGCCGGGCTCTCGGGGCCCTCGTGGATCAGCTCGAACGTGTGGTCGTGCCACCCCGTCGCGTGCCCGAGCGCACGACGGACGGCGATGGCCACCGCCTCGGGCGAGAAGCCGATCATGGTGACGTCCTCGCCGAGCGCGCCCTGCACCGCGCTCGCGAGCTGCGCGACCGTCGCCGTCTCGGGCATGCCCGTCAGCGCGCCGTCGATGTCCTCGAGGGCGTCGTCCGGCTCGAGGAAGAAGTCGCCGCTCACCGCGACGCGGGCGAGCCGCCCGGCCTCCACCTCGACGTCGACCGCCACGAGCTTGCCACCAGGAACCTTGTACTCACCGCGCACCCGACCACCCTAAGCCCGCGAGGGCGCGGCTCGGCCGGAGATGTCGGTCACCCGCCGCTGAGGACCGCCGCCGAGGGCCGGGCGTCCCTCGGCGGCGCGGGGTACCGGTCAGCGCGGTTCGACGCCCGCGTGGACCAGGCCGTAGATCGCGGAGTCCGTCAGCGCCTCCCAGGCCGCCTCGATGAGGTTCGGCCCGACGCCGACGGTCGACCACGACGTCGAGCCGTCGGTCGTCTCGATGAGGACCCGCGTGATCGCGTCCGTGCCCTGCTCGGTGTCGAGGATGCGGACCTTGAAGTCGATGAGCTCGAACACGTCGATCTCCGGGTAGACGCGGCCGAGGGCGAGCCGCAGGGCGTGGTCGAGCGCGTTGACGGGCCCGTTCCCCTCGCCGGTCGTGACGATGCGCTCGCCCCCGGCGTGCAGCTTGACGGTGGCCTCGGCCGTCGCCTCCGTGCCGCGCGACCCCGCCCGCTCGACGATCGTGCGCCAGCTCTCGACCCGGAAGTACGGCGGGCGCTCGCCCGTGATCTCCTCGCGGAGCAGCAGCTCGAACGAGGCGTCCGCGGCCTCGTAGGTGTAGCCGTTCGCCTCGTCGTCCTTGACCCGGTTGGTCACGCGCGTGAGGAGCTCGCCCTGGCCCGACAGGTCGAAACCGAGCTCGCGGCCCTTGAGCTCGATCGACGCGCGGCCGGCCATGTCGGAGACCAGCATGCGGATGTCGTTGCCGACCGCCGTCGGGTCGATGTGCTGGTAGAGGTCGGGGTCGACCTTGATCGCGCTCGCGTGCAGACCGGCCTTGTGCGCGAACGCGCTCGCGCCGACGTACGGCTGGCGCGCGTACGGGGAGATGTTGGTGATCTCGCTGATCGCGTGCGAGATGCGCGTGGACTCCTCGAGGCCCTCCCCGGTCAGGGTCCGCAGCCCGTGCTTGAGCTCGAGGTTCGCGACGACCGTCAGCAGGTCGACGTTGCCCGTGCGCTCCCCGTACCCGTTGACCGTCCCCTGCACGTGGGCGGCGCCCGCCTCGACGGCCGCGAGCGTGTTCGCGACGGCGCAGCCCGAGTCGTTGTGCGCGTGCATGCCGAGCAGCGCGTCGCCCGGGAGCGCGTCGCGCCCGTGCGGGAGCCCGACGGCGTCGCGCAGTTCCTCGACGACCTCGACCACCCAGGTCGGCAGCATCCCGCCGTTGGTGTCGCACAGCGCGACGACCTCGGCCCCCGCCTCGAACGCGGCCTGCACAGCGGACCGCGTGAAGGCGGCGTCGTACCGGTAGCCGTCGAAGAAGTGCTCGGCGTCGACGACGACCCGGCGCCCCTCGCCCACGAGGAACGACACGGTGTCGGTGATCATCGCGAGGCCCTCGTCGGGCGTCGTGCGCAGCGCGCGCTCGACGTGCCGCACGTCCGACTTGGCCACGAGCGTGACGACCGGCGCCTCGGAGTCGACGAGCGCCCGCACCTGCGGGTCGTCCCACGCGCGCAGCCCGGCCTTGCGGGTCGAGCCGAACGCCGCGAGCACGGCGTGGCGCAGGTCGAGCTCCTTGGCTGCGCGACGGAAGAACTCGGTGTCCTTCGGCACGGCGCCGGGCCAGCCGCCCTCGATGAAACCGACGCCGAGCTCGTCGAGCAGCGGGGCGATGGCGAGCTTGTCGGCGACGGAGAGGTTCATGCCCTCCTGCTGCGCGCCGTCGCGCAGGGTCGTGTCGTAGACGTGGAAGACCCGGGGCTCGCGGTAGCCGGTCACGGGGTTCGTCGCCGAGGTCATGGTGCCTCTTCCTGCCGTTCGTCGTGTCGCGGACGCCGCAGCGTCCGTCCCTCTGGTCCGTCTCCCAGGACGCCGGGCGAGGCCCTCGTGAGGCGGTGGGCCCGGCATCCGTGCCGCCGGGCGGAGGTGGTGCCCAGCAACAAAAAAACCCCCCGAGGGTGCGGGAGGTCTGCGCGTCCGGTGGGTGCTACCGGGCGCGCTACTCGATAATGAGCTGGGAGACGAGGTGTGTCACAGGGCACATGGTGCCACAGGTTCCGCGAGGATGGACAGGAGCGTCCATCCACTGAGCCGCCCACCGCCCTCGGGCGCGGCGGCAGCCGAGCGAGGAGTGACGATGAGCGACCCGACCCCGGGCGGGTACGACCCGCAGAACCCCCCGACGCGCCGCTACGGGCAGCCGCCCGTGCCGCAGCACGCCCCACCGCCTGCGATCCCGCCCACGGACCCGCAGGCTGGCTTCCCCGAGCAGAGGCCGCCCGTCAACCCCGCGGACCCGCGCCTCGCGGTCGAGGCGGGCCGGTTCTGGGCGGGCGCCGCGGCGACCGCCCTCGTCGCCGCCCTCATCGGGCTGCTCGGGGTGATCATCTTCGAGCGGATCTTCTCGATCACCCTGGTCCCGCCGCCGGACCTGTTCGGCACGGGGTCGCGCCAGGCGGCGTGGGCGATCGACGGGGCGATCCTCGCGGTCCTCGCCGCGGGCATCCTGCACCTGCTGATCCTCAGCACGCCGCGCCCGCGCGCGTTCTTCGGCTGGATCATGGCGCTGGTCGTCGTGGTGATCGCGGTGCTCCCGTTCGCATGGTCGAGCGACGTCACTGCCGCGGCCCTGTCCGGGCTCATCAACCTGCTCATCGGCATCGCGGTCTGGTCGTTGCTCGCGGGTGTCGCCGGGCGCACGATCGTGGTGCGGGCGGCGACCCGCCGCTGTCTCACCGCCCGGCGCGTCCTGGCCCCCCCCCCGGAACGCCCCAGCCGGGGGCCCCCCTCCTGCGGGAGTGGCGCCCCGTCGTCGTGCAGTGTGTGCGGAGGATGCGCCTCAGGCGAGGCGGCGCAGCCAGCCGTGGCGGTCGGCCGCGCGCCCGGTCTGGATGTCGGTGAGCTCGGTCCGGATCGCCATCGTGAGGGCTCCGGCCTCGCCGCCGCCGATGGTGTGGTCGAAGTCGGAGCCCGCGAGGCGCCCGATCGGCGTGATGACGGCGGCCGTGCCGCACGCGAACACCTCGGTCACGGACCCGTCGCGGATCCCGGCGAGGACGTCCGTGAGCGGGATGCGACGCTCGACCACCTCGTGCCCGCGGTCGGTGAGCAGGCGGATGATCGACGAGCGCGTGACGCCCTCGAGGATCGATCCGCTGAGCTCGGGCGTCTCGACCGAGCCGTCCGCCTTGACGACGAACACGTTCATGCCGCCGAGCTCCTCGAGGAACGTCCGCGTCCCGGAGTCGAGGAAGCACACCTGCTCGCACCCGTGCTGCTGTGCGACCACCTGCGGCAGAAGGCTGGAGGCGTAGTTGCCGCCGCACTTCGCGTCGCCCGTGCCGCCTGCTCCGGCGCGGCTGTACTCGCGGTCGACCCAGATCGACACGGGCTTCACGCCCCCCGAGAAGTAGGGCCCGACCGGCGAGGCGATCACCAGGTACTCGGCCTCGAGCGACGGGCGCACGCCGAGGAACGCCTCCGACGCGTACATGAACGGCCGCAGGTACAGGCTCGCCTCCTCGCCCGACGGGACCCAGTCCACGTCGGTGCGCACGAGCGCCGTGATCGAGCCGACGAAGTCGTCGACCGAGAGCGCGGGCAGCGCGAGCCGGTGGGCCGAGCGCGCGAAGCGGGCGGCGTTCGCCTCGGGGCGGAACGTCCAGACCGACCCGTCGGCGTGCCGGTAGGCCTTCATGCCCTCGAAGATCTCCTGCGCGTAGTGCAGGACGGCGGTCGCCGGGTCCAGCAGGAGCGGGCCGTACTTCTCGATGCGGCGGTCGACCCACCCGTCGGTCGAGTTCCAGCTGATCCGCGCCATGTGGTCCGTGAAGACCGTGCCGAACTTCGGGGCCGCGATCGCGGCCTCGCGCTCGGCCGGCGGCGTCGGGGCGTCCGTGGGACGGACATCGAACAGGGCGACGAGGTCCTCCGCCGAGGAGGACGGCTGGTGCTGCGCTGCAAGGGTGCTCATCATGAGGCCTTTCACCTGGCGACCCGGGTGGTCTCCGCCTAGTTTTCCACGACCGTACGGCTCGTGCGGCGATCCGCGCGAGGGTACGACGACGGCAGGGGCGCCACCGGGTCAGAACGGGAGGGATCCGGTCCTGGGGCGATGACGACCGAGGTGCGGGGACTGCGGGCGAACCGGTGCCCGGGTCCGCGCAGGACCCGGGCGGCGTGTCAGCCGGCGACGCGAGCGGCGAGCTCGCGGCCCACCTCGGCCGTCGAGCGTACTCGGCTCCCCCGCTCGGCGAGGTCGGCCGCGACGGCCGCCTCGACGCGCTTCGCCTCGTCGCCGAGGCCCAGGTGGTCGAGCAGCAGCGCGACGGACAGGACCGTCGCCGTCGGGTCGGCCTTGCCCTGCCCGGCGATGTCCGGGGCCGAGCCGTGCACCGGCTCGAACATCGACGGCGCCGTGCGGTCCGGGTTGATGTTCGCGGACGCGGCGAGGCCGATCCCGCCCGTGATCGCGGCGGCCTGGTCGGTGAGGATGTCGCCGAACAGGTTGTCCGTGACGATCACGTCGAAGCGCGAGGGCTTCGTGGTGAGGAAGATGGTCGCCGCGTCGACGTGCAGGTAGTCCGTCGTGACGTCGGGGAACTCGGCGTTGACGGCCTCGACCGTCCGGCGCCACAGGTGGCCCGCGTGCACGAGGACGTTGTGCTTGTGCACGAGCGTCAGGTGCTTGCGCGGACGCGCCTGGGCGCGGGCGAACGCGTCGCGCACGACGCGCTCGACGCCGAACGCCGTGTTGAGGGAGACCTCGGTCGCGATCTCGTGGGGCGTGCCGGTGCGCAGCGAGCCGCCGTTGCCGACGTACGGGCCCTCGGTGCCCTCGCGCACCACGACGAAGTCGATCTCGCCTGGGTCGGCGAGGGGCGAGGTGACACCCGGGTACAGCTTGCCGGGGCGCAGGTTCACGTAGTGGTCGAGCGCGAAGCGCAGCTTGAGCAGCAGACCGCGCTCGAGGACGCCCGACGGGACGCTCGGGTCGCCGATCGCGCCCAGGAGGATCGCGTCGTGGCTGCGGATCGCCTCGAGGTCCGCGTCGGTGAGCGTCTCGCCCGTCGCGTGCCAACGGCGCGCACCCAGGTCGAACGGCGTCGTGGAGACCTTCACGTCCGAGCCGGCCACGGCGGCCTCGAGCACGGCGAGGCCCTGCTCGACGACCTCGGTCCCGATGCCGTCCCCGGCCACGACTGCCAGATCAATGGTGCGCGTCATGCGGCGAGCCTACGCCGCCGCGCCACCCCTCGGGACGGCGGTCTCACGTCTCGGACGTGACGCGGGTTTGCACTCACGGCGCGAAGGAGGCACTATTAGGAAACTTTCTTAAAACGGCTCGAAGGAACATGATGACTGCGCCCACTTCGTCGAGGGTCCCCGGCACTCCGGGGCTCCTGCGCACGATCAACGATCGCGCGGCCCTCGAGCTCCTGCTCGACGCCGGACCGCTCACGCGGTCCCAGATCGGCGACAGCACGGGCGTGTCACGTCCGACCGCCTCGCAGATCGTCGCACGGCTCGAGCAGTCCGGTCTCATCGAGCCGACCGGCTCCGTGCAGGGGGCGCGCGGGCCGCAGGCGACACAGTACGCCGCTCGCACCGACGTCCTCGTCGGGCTCGCGCTCGACGTCGTGCCCGACGGCGTGCGGGCGAGCGTCGTCGACGCGCTCGGTCGCACGCTCGGCGAGACCACCGTCGCCGCCGGCCCGGACCGCGCCGCCGCGACCGACGTCCGCCGGGCGCGCGACGAGGCCTGCGCGGACGCGGGCATCCCGGTCGCGCGCGTGGCGACCGCCGTCGTCGGCGTCCAGGCGGCCGTCGCCCCGCGCACGGGCGACATCGCCCTCGTCGGCGAGCTGCCCGGCTGGCCGCGCGCAGGACTGAGAGGGCACCTCGAGGACGCCCTCGGGATCGACGTGCGCGTCGAGAACGACGTGAACCTCGCCGCGATCGCCGAGCGCGACGCCGGTCGGGACGAGCAGAGCTTCGCCCTCCTGTGGCTCGGCGAGGGCATCGGCATGGGAGCGTGGCTCGACGGCCGCGTCCACCACGGCACCTCGGGCGGCGCCGGCGAGATCGGCTACCTCCCCGTGCCCGCCGCCGGGGTCGACGACTCCGTCAACGTGCAGGACCTCGTCGGCGGCCTCCGGCTCGTCGAGCTCTGCGCCCGGGCGGGCGTCCCCGGGGTCACGGAGGGCACCCCCTACGCCGCAGCCGTCGCCGCCGTCCGGGAGCACCGCGGCACCGACGCCGTCCACGAGCTCGTGCAGGACCTCGCACGTCGCGTCGCGATCGTGCTCCAGCCCGTCGTGGCGATCCTCGAGCCCGACGCCGTGGTGCTCGGCGGGCCGACCGGGGTCGCGTGCGGCGACGAGCTCGCCGAGGCCACGGCCGCCGTGCTCCGCGGCACCGACCAGCGCACGGGTGCGGTCCTCGCGAGCGCCGTCCCCGAGCTCGCGGTCCTGCGCGGCGCTCGCTCCGTCGTCGCGCAGGACGTGCGCACGCTCCTGCTCACCGCGGCGGGCCGACCGGACCACCGGGTCGGCGCGTCACCAGTCCCGGGGTAGTCCTCTTCACCTGCCCCGCGAGCGGTGGCCGGCCGAACGTGGCACGGTCGGCCACCGCTCATCCCCCCGCTCAGCGCGGGTAGCGCAGCTCGAACCGCTCGCACACGAGCGGCATGTCCGGAGCGAACTCTCGCTCCAGCACGCGCCGGAAGTACGTCTCGTGACCGTCGCGCCACGCCTCGAGCGAGCCGTCGTCCTCCCCCTCCGCCAGGGCGAAGTCCGCGTCGACGTCCTCGAACGCGACGATCTCGACCGAGGTCGTACGGACGAGCGCCCGCGGGTGACCCGCGCCGTCGAGCAGGATCGACAGCTCCCCGACGCGCGGCACGGGCTCCCCGGAGTCCTCGTACTCCCACAGCGCGGACGACGTCGCGGTCTTCTCGCCGCTGAGCACCGCCGCGAGCAGGCCGTCGGCGAGCTCGGGGTTGTCGCCGAACGACCACGCGGGCGGCGGCACCGTCTCGGAGACCGTGGTGCCGGTGACCACACCCACCCGCGCCATCCCGGCGCTCGGCCGCGCCAGCTCCCAGAACGCGAGGATCTCCGCCGCCCTCTCGTCCACCACCACGTCGTCCGTCACCGGTTCCCCCTCGTCCGCCTGTCGGGTCATGCCCCTATCGTGGCGCACCCGAGGTCGATCTGCCCGGTCTCCCGCCTTTCGTCCCGCCCGTGTCGCACCGGACCGAGCACCTGACACCTTCCCCACCGGCGCCCCTGCGTTCCGGGAAGGTGCCAACCCGTGAGGACGCGGAGGCGACCCGACAGCACGAGGAGGGGGCGGCGTCGTGCGCGATCGTGGCGGGCCTGGCGGGAGGCCGAGGCACGAGGCCGGATGGTAGATCGCGCACGACGCCGCCCCCTCCTCGAGGTGAGCGACGCGCTCAGTCTCAGCGAGCTGCAGAGCCTTCGGTGTAGTCGGCGTCCTGCTGCTTCCACGCGAACAGCGAGCGCAGCTCCTTGCCGACCTTCTCGATCGGGTGCTGCGCGGCCTTCTCGCGGAGCTCCGTGAACTCCGGCGCGCCGGCGTCCTGGTCGTCGATGAAGCGCTTGGCGAACGCGCCGGACTGGATGTCCGCGAGGACGCCCTGCATGTTCTCCTTGACGTGCGGGTCGATGACGCGCGGGCCGGAGACGTAGTCGCCGTACTCGGCGGTGTCGGAGACGGACCAGCGCTGCTTGGCGATGCCGCCCTCCCACATGAGGTCGACGATGAGCTTCAGCTCGTGCAGCACCTCGAAGTAGGCGATCTCCGGCTGGTAGCCGGCCTCGGTGAGGGTCTCGAAGCCGTACTGGACGAGCTGCGACACGCCACCGCACAGGACGGCCTGCTCGCCGAACAGGTCGGTCTCGGTCTCCTCGGTGAACGTCGTCTTGATGACGCCGGCACGCGTTCCGCCGATCGCCTTCGCGTACGACAGCGCGACGTCCCACGCCTGGCCCGAAGCGTCCTTCTCGACGGCGATGATGTCGGGGATGCCGCGACCCGCGACGAACTCGCGACGCACGGTGTGGCCCGGAGCCTTGGGCGCGATGAGGATGACGTCGACGCCGTCGGGGGCCTCGATGTAGCCGAAGCGGATGTTGAAGCCGTGCGCGAAGGCGAGCGTCTTGCCGGCGGCGAGGTTCGGCTTGATCTCGTCGTTGTAGATCGAGCGCTGGTGCTGGTCCGGCGCGAGGATCATGATCAGGTCCGCCCACGCCGCGGCGTCGGCGACGGACTTCACCTCGAAGCCCTCGTCCTGGGCCTTGGCGGTCGACTTCGAGCCCTCGCGGAGGGCGACGACGACCTCGACGCCGGAGTCGCGCAGGTTCTGGGCGTGCGCGTGGCCCTGGCTCCCGTAGCCGACGATCGCGACCTTCTTGGCCTGGATGATGGACAGGTCGGCGTCGTCGTCGTAGAACAGCTCAGCCACGATGGTTCTCCTCGGTTCTTCGTTTGCGGTGCAGGGGGTCTGTTGCGATGTCTCGCGGTGGAACGACGATCGGGTGCGCACCGACGCCCGTGCGGGTCTTGGTGCGAGGGTAGGCGATCGTCAGGCGGAGCGGACCACGCGTTCCAGCGCGCGGTCGGTGATCGAACGGGAGCCGCGCCCGACGGCGACGGTCCCCGACTTCACGATCTCGCGCACGCCGTAGGGCTCGAGCGCCCCGAGCAGGGCGTTCAGCTTCTCGCCCGTGCCCGTCGCCTCGATGGTCACGGCGTCGGGCACGACGTCGACGACCTTCGCGCGGAACAGGTTGACGACCTCGAGCACGCCGGTGCGGTTCGCGCCGTCGGCGCGCACCTTGACGAGCAGGAGCTCGCGCTGCACGGACGCGGCCGCGTCGAGCTCGACGATCTTGATGACGTTGACCAGCTTGTTGAGCTGCTTCGTCACCTGCTCGAGCGGGCGCTCCTCGACGTCGACGACGACGGTGATCCGCGAGATCTCCTCGTGCTCGGTCGGGCCGACCGCGAGCGAGTGGATGTTGAAGGCGCGGCGAGCGAACAGTCCCGCGACGCGCGTCAGCACGCCGGGCTTGTTCTCGACGAGCACGGAGAGGGTGTGGCGAGACATGGCGGGTCAGTCCTCTCGGTCCCACGCGGGCGAGATGCCTCGCGCGTACTGGATGTCGTCGTTGCTCACACCGGCGGCGACCATGGGCCACACCATCGCGTCGCGCGAGACGTTGAAGTCGACGACCACGGGGCGGTCGTCGATCTCCATCGCGCGCTTGATCGCGGCGTCGACCTCGCCCATCGACTCGACGCGGATGCCCTCGCACCCGTAGGCGTCGGCGAGCTTGACGAAGTCGGGGACGCGCGCCGTGCCGTGCCCGGTGTGCAGGTCGGTGTTGGAGTAGCGCTTGTCGTAGAACAGGGTCTGCCACTGGCGCACCATGCCGAGCGAGCTGTTGTTGATCAGCGCGACCTTGATGGGGATCTCGTTGATCGTGCAGGTGGCCAGCTCCTGGTTGGTCATCTGGAAGCAGCCGTCGCCGTCGATCGCCCACACCGTGGCGTCCGGGCGGCCGACCTTCGCGCCCATCGCCGCGGGGATCGAGAAGCCCATGGTGCCGAGGCCGCCGGAGTTGATCCAGGTGCGCGGGTGCTCGTACCGGATGAACTGCGCGGCCCACATCTGGTGCTGGCCGACGCCCGCGACGTAGATCGACTCGGGGCCGGAGATCTCGCCCAGGCGCGAGATGACGTGCTGCGGGGCGAGGTGGCCGTCGTCGGGCTCGGTGTACCCGAGGGGGTAGGTCTCGCGCCAGTCGTCGATCTGGCGCCACCAGGCCTCGACGTCCGGCTTCCCCTTGGCCGCGTGCTCGCGCTCGAGCTCGGGCAGCAGGTCGGCGATGACCTCCTTGAGGTCGCCGACGATCGGGACGTCCACGTCGCGGTTCTTGCCGATCTCCGCGGGGTCGATGTCCGCGTGCACGACCTGCGCGTGCGGAGCGAAGCTCGAGAGCTTGCCCGTCACGCGGTCGTCGAACCGCGCGCCGAGGGACACGACGAGGTCGGCCTTCTGGAGCGCCGCCACGGCGGGGACGGTGCCGTGCATGCCGGGCATCCCGAGGTTCTGGGGGTGCGTGTCGGGCACCGCGCCGCGCGCCATGAGCGTCGTGACGACCGGTGCGCCCGACAGGTCGACGAGGCGGCGCAGCTCGGCCGACGCGTTCGCGCGGACCACGCCACCGCCCACGTAGAGGACGGGCCGGCGGGCCGACGCGAGCAGGCGCGCGGCCTCCTTGATCTGCTTGCTGTGCGGCTTCGTGACCGGGTGGTAGCCAGGGAGCTGCACGTCCTGCGGCCACGAGAACGTGGTCCGGGACTGCATCGCCGACTTCGCGATGTCCACGAGCACCGGACCGGGCCGACCGGTGGAGGCGATGTGGAAGGCCTCCGCGATGGTGCGCGGGATGTCCGCCGGGTCGGTCACCAGGTAGGAGTGCTTGGTGATCGGCATGGTGATGCCGACGATGTCCGCCTCCTGGAACCCGTCCGTGCCGATCAGGGACTCGGCGACCTGACCCGTGATCGCGACGAGCGGGATCGAGTCCATGTTCGCGTCGGCGATGGGCGTGACGAGGTTCGTCGCGCCCGGGCCCGACGTCGCCATGGTCACGCCGACCCTGCCGGTGGCGTGGGCGTAGCCCTGCGCCGCGTGGCCGCCGCCCTGCTCGTGGCGCACGAGGATGTGCCGCAGGCGCTGGGAGTCCATGAGCGGGTCGTACGTCGGGAGGATCGCACCACCCGGGATGCCGAAGACGACGTCGGCGCCGACCTCCTCGAGCGAGCGGACGATCGACTGCGCGCCGGTCATCTCCTCACCCGTCGAGGTGCCCTGCGTGCTGCCGGCCGGGCGAGCCGTGGCAGCGCGCCGGACGTCGCCGCGCGGGGCGACCGACGCGGGTGTCGGGGCGGGCTTCGGCGCCGGCGCCGCGGGCGTCGGGGCCCCCGGTCGCGGAGGTGCCGGGGTGGGACCCTGGGCCATGGTGTCTCCTGCGTGTCGTGGCTTCGGCCCGGCAGGCGCCCCGTGGGGGGCGCCCCGCCGAGTACCGGAGCCGACCGTGGTGGTGCGGTCGTGCTGGTCGCGGTGTGCGGTGCCGCTGCTCGCGGGTCTCGCGGGTGCGGCGCTCGCGGTGGCCGGGGTGGGCCGTCCGCGGTCCTGTGTGGTGTTGTCGTGCCGGTGTGGTGGCAACAAAAAACCCCTCGGACCCGGGATGCCGGGCTGGACGAGGGGTGAGCGCGCTGACGAAGCCTGGTGGCGTGGCCTCAGCCGGCGCGCTCAGGAAGTACTACAAGGAGGATCGTCTGCACGTCATGGGACTGTACGCCCATGTTTCGGGGATGTCACGTGTCGAGGCGCCCGTCTCACGGGGTGGGACGGGCGCCTCGGCACGAGGAGAGGCCGCCGCGGCGGCACGGGGTGTCAGGAGACGTCGCGGCGCCGGAACACGGCCGCGGCCACCAGCGACAGCACGGCGGCGACCGCCAGCAGGTAGAGGCCGCCCTGCGTCTGGGTGACGATCCGTTCCACGCCCTGGCACGTCATCCCGGTCGTGTCCGTGGTGCACTCCTGCACCCAGACCGTCGTGCCGCCGTGGACCCAGGCCGCGACGTTGGTCCGCACGAGCCAGGCCTGCGCGTCCTGCACGGCGAGCGTGACGACCGTCTCCACGACGGCGACCCAGACCACGACCAGACCGAGCGCTCCCGCCGCGTTCTTCAGCAGCACGCCGAGCGCAGCACCCGTGGCCGCGACGAGCGCGGCGGCGAGCACCGCCCGTCCGCCGACGCCCGCGAGCCGCGTCCACGTCTCGGCGGTGACCGTCCCGAGCTGCCCGTTGATCGCGTAGGCCCCGTACGCGCCGCCCGCCATGACGAGATAGGCGAGCACGACGACGGGCAGCACACCGAGCGCGGCGGCGGCGGCCTTGGACCAGTAGACGCGCTGACGGCGCGGCTCGAACGTGAGCCACAGCCCGATCGCCCCCGACGAGATCTCGGCGGTGAGGAACGACACCCCGACGACGAGCGCGAAGAGGAGCAGGAGCGGTGCGAGCTGGGTGACCGTCGTCGCGCCCGGGACCGGCCACGACTCCTCGTCGCCGTCGAACGTCGGGGGCTCCGAGAGGAACCACTCGAGCCGGGGTTCCATGTCGTCGCACCCGAAGTCGACGGCGGGGTCGCTCTCGCGGGCGGCCTCCTCGTCCGACTCGCACTGCGCGACGTACTCGTCGCCGTTCTGCTCCCAGTCGTCGAGCTGCTGCTCGTAGGCGTGCTCCGCCTGCTCCACCTGGAGCTCCGACGGCGGCAGGCTCTGGGTGTAGGCGAGCAGGACGCTCAGCGCCGCGAGGACGAGGGTCCCCGCGCTCGCCCAGCGCACGAGGCGACGCGCGCGCAGGCGGCGGAGCTCGACCCTCAGCAGGCGGCTCATGCGACGGCCCCCCTGCGTCGCGACAGGGTGTTCACCACGACGGTCGTGCCGCGTGCCCGCGGCCTCGTCCTTGCCGACGAGCTCGAGGAACACCGCCTCGAGGCCGGCATGGACCGGGACGAGCTCGGTGAGCCAGAGGTCGTGGGCGGCGAGCGCCCGGGTGACCTGCGCGGCGTCGGCGACCCCGTCCACGAGCAGACGGTCCCCGTCCTCGCGGACCGTGAGGCCGTCGGCACGTAGCGCCGCGGCGGCGCGCGCCGGGTCGGCGACCCCGACCTGGAGCGTCGCGCCGCCGTCGCCGATGAGCTCGCTCACGCTCCCCGACGCGATGAGGCGCCCGCGCGCGATGATCGAGACCGTGTCCGCGACCTGCTCGACCTCGGCGAGGATGTGGCTGCTCACCAGGACGGTCTTCCCGCGGTCCGCGAGAGAGCGCATGGTGTCCCGGATCTCTCGGATCCCCGCGGGGTCGAGGCCGTTCGTCGGCTCGTCGAAGATGAGCAGGTCGGGGTCCTTGAGCAGCGTCGCGGCGATCGCGAGCCGCTGCTTCATCCCCAGCGAGTAGCCGCGGTACCGGTCGCCGGCGCGGTCGGCCAGCCCGACCTCGTCGAGCACCTCCCCCACCCGGCCCGCGGGCGCGCCGATCGCCGCTGCGAGCAGGTCGAGGTTCTTGCGTGCGCTGAACGCGGGGAAGAACTTCGGGGACTCCACGATCGCGCCGACGCGACCGACGACGTCGGGCAGGTGCCGCGGCACCTCGCGGCCGAAGATGTGCGCGCTCCCCGCGTCGGCGCGCACGAGACCGAGGAGCATGCGGATCGTCGTGGTCTTGCCGGAACCGTTCGGTCCCAGGAACCCGTGGACCCCGCCGACGGGCACGACGAGGTCGAGCCCCTCCACGCCCACCGACCGCCCCCTGCGGCTCCGGTACGTCTTGCGCAGCCCCCGCGTCTCGATCGCGGGGGCTCCCGTGGTCTGCACCCGTGCGCCCCTCCCCGGGCCGGCCTGCGGCCCCCCTGCCCGGCAGCTCCGCCGGCTGGGGGTGAGCATAGGGCACTCTTGGTCGGGACGGAACCCGTCTCCTACCGTCGTATGACCTGACGCCTACCTCGAGCGGAGCTCCGTCGAGCGGCGGCGCACGACGGCCTCCCAGGGCCTCAGACGGTCGTCATCCGTTTCCCCGGTGGCGGGCCGGGCCGGGTGGGTGGCCACCAGGGTCGAGGCGTCCTCCCAGCCGGCGAGGAACCCGGCCGGGACGTCCTGCGGCTGTCCGCCGACGTTCACGAGGACGAGGAGCTCGTCCCTCCTGGTCCCGCCGGCGGGGAGCGGGGTGTCGAGGGCGCGCGTGAACGCGTAGAGCGCCCCGTGGTCCGGGAGGAGCATGTGGAAGTCGCCGAGCGCGACGACCGGCTCCTCGCGGCGCAGGGCGACGAGCCGCCGGTAGAAGTGCAGCACGGAGTCCTCGTCGGCCCACGCCGCCTCCACGTTGATCGTGGTGTGGTTCGGGTTGACCTCGAGCCACGGCGTCCCCGTCGTGAACCCGGCGTTCGCGCTCGCGTCCCACTGCACGGGCGTGCGGGCGTGGTCGCGGCTCGCGTGCGCGAGCACGGCGAGCATCTCGCCGTCGGTGCGCAGGCGCGGGCCGCCCGTACGGCCGGTGAGCTCGCGGAAGTACCCGAGCGACTCGACGTCCTGGTACTGCTCGACGCGCGTGAACGGCGCGTTCGTCATGCCGAGCTCCTCGCCCTGGTAGACGTACGGCGTGCCGCGGTGCAGGTGCAGCAGGAGCGCGAGCGCCTTGGCCGACGCGACGCGGTGCTCGGGAGAGTCGTCCCCGAAGCGCGAGACGACGCGCGGCTGGTCGTGGTTGTCCCAGTACAGGGCGTTCCAGCCCCGGTCGGCGAGTCCTGCCTGCCACCGGCCGAGCGTCGCCTTGAGGTCGGCGAGGTCCCACCGGACCGGGTCGTAGCGCGTCGCCCCGTGGTCGATGCCCATGTGCTCGAACTGGAAGACCATGTCGACCTCGCGCCGGTCGGGGTCGGTGTACCGGACGCCGTGCTCGACGGTCACGCCCGGCGTCTCCCCCACGGTGAGGATCTCGCGGCCCTGCGCGAGGTACGGCGCGAACACGTCGCGGTGCATCTCGGCGAGGAACTCGTGCACGCGCGGCCCGTCGGTGTAGTGCGGGCTCCCGTCGCCGTACGTGCCCCAGTGCACCTCGCCGTCGGGCAACGAGCCGTCGGGCGCGACGTCCTTGGAGATGAGGTTGATGACGTCCATGCGGAACCCGTCGACGCCGCGGTCGAGCCACCGGCGCATCATGGCGTAGACCGCCCGGCGCACCTCCGGGTTCTCCCAGTTGAGGTCCGGCTGCTTGGTGTCGAACAGGTGCAGGTAGTACTCCCCCGACGCCTCGTCGAACCGCCACGCGCTCCCGCCGAAGAACGAGCGCCAGTTGGTCGGCTCGGCGCCCGGCGCCCCGGGCTCCATGCCGGCGCGCGCGGGGCGCCACCAGTACCAGTCGCGCCGCGGGCTCTCGGCCGACGACCGCGACTGGACGAACCACGGGTGCTCGTCGCTCGTGTGGTTGACGACGAGGTCCATGACGAGCTTCATCCCGCGCGCGTGCAGACCCTCGATCAGGGCGTCGAGGTCCGCGAGCGACCCGAACAGCGGGTCGACGTCCTCGTAGTCGCTGATGTCGTACCCGTTGTCCGCCTGCGGCGACCGGTACACCGGGGACAGCCACACGACGTCCACGCCCAGCCGCTCCAGGTGGTCGAGGCGCCGGGTGATCCCGGGGAGGTCCCCTATCCCGTCGCCGTCGGTGTCCTGGAACGAGCGCGGGTACACCTGGTACACGACCGAGCGCGTCCACCAGGGCGCGTCACCGGGCGTCTCGACGTCGGGCCACCCGCCGCGGGGCAGGGCGTCCGGGGTGGGTGCGGACGAGGTCATCGCACGGCTTCCTCTCGGTCACGGGGTCGTCGTCCCAGCCTGCCCGACGCCGCGCGCCGCGGCGACGCGACGGCCGGGGTCGGTGAGGACGTCGACGTCGTCGACCCACTGCTCGACCGTCCCGACGCCCGGTGGCAGCGCCCGCACCACCGGGTCCTGGATCGCGGCCGTCACCGCGTCGGCCACCGGCCCGAGCCCCCGGAAGGGCCGGTCGAAGAACGGGACGACGACGTCGGTCACGGTCGGGAGCCGCACCTCGCCCTGGAGGTCGTGCAGGGTCTCCAGCGCCCGGCAGAGCGCTTCCTCGCGCGCCCGCCAGTCGGCGGCGGCCAGCGCCGCCGCGAGGTCGGGGCCGGCGACGGCGGCGCGCGCGAGCGCGGCGAACGCCGTCCCGAACCACTTCGCGTACGGAGGCCAGCGCCGCTCGAGCAGGAACCCGAGGTGCATCGCGACGCGCACGAGCCGGGCAACGACGACGCGTGACCCGAGGTCGTCGCCGCGGTCCGCCGTCCGGCCGACGAACGGCAGCTCCTGGCCGATCCGCGCCCAGTCGACGGCGACCGCGTAGCGCCACAGGTCGTCCGGGTACCAGGCGAGGCGGTCGCGCGCCGCGGTCAGCGTCCCCTCGGTGTCCACGAAGACGGGACCCGCCGTCATCTCGAGCACCGCCTGACCGGTGAGCGCGAGCCAGTCGTCCACGGCGAGCGGGCGCGTCGCGTCGACGCCGAGGCGGGACGTGACGAAGCCCGACGGCGACGCGACCTCGACCTGGTGCGGACCGTGCGGGTTCCAGGTGGTCGGGAAGCGGGTCGGGCGCCCGTGGAACGTGTCCGGCAGCTCGGCGTCGAGCAGCGCGTCGACCTGATCGACCATCGGCACGTCGACCAGCAACGTGAGACGCAGGCCCCAGTCGTGGTCGCGCGACGTCGCGTCGTCGAGCCCGAGGACGTCGGACCCGCTCCCGAGACGTCCCGCCGCGTGCGGTAGCCCGGGCCAGCGGCCGAGCACGATCGGCCCGACGACCTCGTCGTAGTAGCGCCGCGCGAGGTCGGTCCCGGTCTCCACCCGGGCAACCTAGCCGGTCGTCGTCACCACGCCCAGGGCTTTCGCCGCTACCACCGCTCGGCCCCGACGAAGCTCGTGGGAGCGGGCTCGACCCCGAGCACGTCGCGCAGGACCGTGAGGTCGTAGGTGCGCTCCATCGCGAGGTGGCTCAGCGCGTACCGCGTGAGGCGCGGCGGCTCAGGGCGTCGCAGCCGGCGTGCGACCGTCTCCACCGCGCCCGCCAGCGCCCACGCGGGGCGGACCGGGACGGCCACGACCCGGACATCGGTGCCGCGGCGGCGCAGCGCGTCGGTGAGAGCGTCGCGCAGGACCACCGGCTCGGCGTCGGCGACGTTCGCGACGAGCAGTCCCCGGGTCGACCCTTCCCCGCGTCCGGGCGCGCGGGCCGCGTCGTCGGGCAGCGCGACGGCGGCGCGCACCGCGGAGAGGAGCGTCTCCACGTGCGTGAGCGACTGGAGCACGCGCCCGCCACCCGGCAGGACGAGGCGCCCGCGGCGCACGGCGGCCTCGACCCGCGGGAGGAGCGTCGTGTCCCCCGGGCCGTAGACGGCGTGCGGGCGCAGCACGACGACGGTGCCCCGGTCGGGGTGGTCCGCCGCGTCGCGGGCCAGCGCGCGCTCGGCCTCCGCCTTGGTCGTCCCGTAGGCGTCGAGGTACCGGTCGACCGGAGCCTCGTGCTCGCGGGCGCGCACGCTCGGGCGGAACGGGTCGTACACGCTGCCGGACGACACGTGCACGAACCGCGCACTGGGGAACGTGTCGCGCACCGCGAGCGTCCCGCCGACGTTGGTCGCGCGCGCGACGTCGAGCGCGCACCAGTCGGACACGGCAGCGCCCGCGTGCACGACGGCGTCCACCGCGGGCGGGTCCGCGAGCGGACCCACGGTGAGGTCCCACGCGAGGTGCCGGGCGCCCGGGACGCCCGGGTCGCGGCGGGAGGACGTCCAGACCTCGTGACCGTCGGCGAGGAGGCCACGGGCCACGACTCCCCCGACGAAGCCCGACGCCCCGGTGACGACGACCCTCACGGGCGGGCGCCGCGAACGCCTCGGCCAACGGCGTTCGGCCCGGCAGGCACGGTCGGCTCAGCGCTCGCGAGCGGTGTGGGGGGCACGAACGGCGCGGCGGCGCGCGCGAGCGCGGCACGGTCGGGCTTGCGCGAGCGACCGGCGAGCGGCACGCGGTCGGCGTGCAGCACGACGTCGGGCAGCGCGTCGTGGTCGAGCACCTGCGGCAGCGCGGCGCGCACGCGTGCGATCAGCGGATGGTCCGCGTCGAGGCGCGCCAACGCGCGGTCGTTCCGCGTCGGCGCGGGCACGGTCCCAGCATCCTCCGACGCCGGTTCCGCCGAGGTGACGACCAGCGCGACCCGCTCGTCGCCGTCCACCTGGGGCACGCCCACGAGCAGCGCCTCGCCGACTCCGTCGAGCGCCGTGACGCGGGGCTCGAACAGGCCGGGATAGATGTTCGTCGTACCGCGGATGATCATGTCTCGCGTGCGGCCGACGAGCACGAGCCGCCCGGCGTCGTCGACGCGCGCGAGATCGCCGGTACGGTGCTCCGCGGCCCGTGCGCCCAGGCCACGCGCGGGCGCGTCGAGGTCGTGCAGGTAGCCCGCCATGAGCGACGGCCCGGACAGCACGAGCTCCCCGACGGCGTCGCGCCCCGGCTCGCCGGGGGCGTCCTGGCCGTCCTCGGGCTCCTCGCCCTCGACCGGGTCGAGTCGCGCGACCGTACCGGGCAGCGCCACGCCGACGAGGTCGCCGTCGCCTGCGTACGCGAGCTTCTCGCGCGCCTCGACCACCGCTACCGGCAGGATCTCCGTCATCCCGTACACCGCGACCCAGCGCGTCCCGGGCAGCACGCGCGTCGCGCGTTCCAGCAACGCCCGGGTCACGGGGGCCCCGCCCACGAGCGCGACGCGCGGGCCACGCGCGGGCACCGTCCCGGCCTCGACCGCGTCGAGCAGCGCCGTGACGTCCGCCGGCACGAGGTAGGTGCCCGCGGCGCCGTCGAGCTGGCGCGCGAACGTCACGATGTCGCGGCCCGGCGGGTCGGCCGGCACGGACCACGTGGCGCCCGCGAGCAGCGCCGGGACGCCGAGCAGCATCTGGTCGGTGTGCACGACGTCGCCCGGCGCGAGCTCGAACACGTCGCGCAGCAGGTCGCACCCGGCGAGCAGCGACCCCGCAGTGTGCACGACGGCCTTGGGCTGCGCCGTCGTGCCGGACGTGAAGACGGTCAGCGCCTCGCGGTCCGGGTCGAGCTCCGGAAGGACGGCGCGGTCGACCGGCCCCGCGGCGAGGCGTCGCGCCGCACGCGAGCCGCGCGGCACCCCCGGGAGCCACGGCCCCGCGTGGACGTGCCGCAGCGGCAGGCTCGCGTAGTCCGGCAGCAGCAGGCCTCGCGAGCGGGCCAGACGGCGCAGCGGCCCCCGCGACACCGCGTACAGCAGCGACTCGGTGGTCGCGAACGACGGCCCGGCCGCGCCCACGCGCGCCGTGAACAGCTCGGGGGTCGAGCCGGGGTCGACGAACACGATCGTGCCGCCCGCACGGACGACGCCGAACGCGAGCACGACGCCCGCCGGCCGGGGGCGCACCGAGAACAGCGCCCGGTCGCCGGGTGCGAGACCGTCGGCCGCGAGCGCCGTCGCGGTCGCCTCGACGCGGCGCGCGAGGTCGGCGTACGTGACCTCCTCGCGCACGCGCGCGCCCCGACGGCCCGGCCGCGTCCAGCGTCGGAGCGCGACGGCCCCTTCGGACGTGTGCCCGGGGGCGCCCCGCTCGAGGATCGGGTCCAGCAGGTGACGGGCCACGTCGTCGGGCGCGGTCACGCCGCCTCCCCTGCCGGCGGCGCGGCCGATCCCGCGACCGGGCGCGCGGCCGCACCCGACGAGCGCAGCCCGCCGCCGGCCGCCCGCACGACGAGCGAGCGGTACGCGGGGATGAGCACCCCACGCGCGACGGCACGGCCGGTGACCTCGACGCTCCGCCCCGCGGCCGCGACGGGGCGCAGCGCGTCCAGCACCGCGTCGACCTGGGCCATGGCGAGCGGCATGCCGAGGCAGAAGTGCGGGCCGGCACCGAACCACAGGTGTCGCACGGCCGGGTCGACGGGGGCGTCCGGGTCGAAGGGGCCCGCGTCCTTGCAGCAGGAGATCGTCGCGATCACGACCCGGTCCCCCGGGCGGACGCGGACGTCGCCCACGGTCGCGTCGGTGCGCACCGAGCGCAGCATCGCGGGGGTCGGCGCCGTGACGCGCAGCGCCTCCTCGACGACGCGGCCGCGCAGCGCCGCGGCCTCCGGTCCGGCGCCGGGGTCGGCCGCGAGGAGCCGGTCGAGCCAGCCGGTGTCCGCGGTGAGCGCGACGAGGCGTGGCACGAAGGACTGGATGGTCTCGGTCCCCGTGAGGACGAACGCGCCGACCGCGCCCATCGCCTCGTCCTCCGAGAGCCCGAGCTCGCGCATGCGACCGGGCACGGTCGCGGGATCGCCCGCGCGGTAGGCGTCGCGGGCCGGGGCCGAGAGCCGGGCGAGGACAGCACGCGCGTGCCGCACCTGCGCGGCCGTGAGGCTGCGCCGGTGCAGCCGCACGAGCCCGACCACGGACTGCGCGGCCGTCATCGCCTCGCGCACGGCGGCGTCGGTGGGCGGCAGCCCGGTCATGGCGCAGATGACGGTGCCCGCCATGGTCGCGGTCTCCGCGACGAGGTCGACGCGAGCGCCCGCGAGGAGGCGCGGGGCGAGGCCCGCGAGGACGTCGGGGACGCTCACCGCGACGAGCTCGCGCACCGCGCGCGGCGTGAACAGCCCGGACAGGGCCCGGCGCAGGCGCGCGTGGTCCGCGCCCTCCATGTTGAGCAGCACGGACGGGCCGAGCACGGGCGTCCAGAGGTCCGACGGCGACCCCGGGCCCACCTTGGTGAAGCGCTCGGTGTCGAGCAGCACGGCTCGCGCGGTCGCGGCGTCGGACACGACCACCCCGATGCCGGGGACGCGCACGACCGGGCCGCGGTGGCGCAGCGCCCGGATCGCCGGGTAAACGAGCGGGTGCGCCCCGCGCTGGACGCGCTCCTCCCAGCGCATCGCCGCGGCGAGCCCGGCGGGCGCGGGGGCGAGGGTCGTCCCGGTCACCGGATGTCCACGACGTCGGGCCGGTAGCGGTGGTCGGCGTACCAGCCGAGCGTGCGCACGAGGCCCCATGCGTGCGCCCGGCGTGCCGACGCGAGCACGACGACCTCGCGGTGCGCGCCGTAGCGCCGCGTGAGGCGGCGCACCGCGTTGACGAGCGCGCGGTCCTCGTGGACGTCCTCGATCGCCGTGCGGGGGAACCCGCCCGCGGCCTCGTAGAGCTCGGCCGTGATCGCCATGTTGCAGCCCGGCGCCATGACGTACGGGCCGAGGTAGGACGGGTCCTGGTTGCCGGGCCGGAAGCGCCCGAACGTGCTCGCCACGCTCACCGCCGCCGACAGCACGCCCTGCTGGACGCGCGAGACCGGACGGTCGTCCGTCCGCGCCACGAGCCTGCCGGCGACGAGGTCGTGCCCGCTCGCGAACGCCGCCCGCACGCGCCGGGTCCAGTCCGGCAGCGGGAGGCAGTCGGCGTCGGTGCGCGCGAGGTGCGTCGCCCCCTGCTCGATCGCCGCCCGCATCCCCGTGTCGGCCGCGGCGCCCGTGCCCTTCTGCGGCTCGTCGACGACGCGCCACCGCGTCATGCCCCACGCCGCCGCGGTCTCCCGGACGAGGTCCCCCGTGCCGTCCGACGACCCGTTGTCGACGACGACGAGGTCGAAGTCGGTGTCCTGCTGGTCGCGCAGCGCCTCCAGCGTCGCGACGATCCCGTGCGCCTCGTCGCGCGCGGGCACGACGACCGCGAGCCGCTGCGGGCTCGCGACGTGCCGCGTGAACCGGCGCGGCGCGCTCACGAGGCCCCTCCGGTCGGCTCGTCATCGAGCTCGCGCAGGCGGTGCACCTCGGACGTCAGCAGACGCCGCAGCTCGTCGTGGAGCGGGGAGAGCATGGTCTCGGGGTCGTGCCACCGAGTCGGCGAGTAGGCCCACACGGGCCGCGCGACCAGGTCAGGCGGCTCCCAGGAGTACCGCGGCCACACGTGCGCATGGAGAAACGCGTCCTTGTTGCCGAGGATCTCGAGGTTGACGCGCCGGAAGCCGTCGTCGCGCGCGGAGCACACGCGTTCGACGGCCTCGGCGAGCAGCTCGGCGTCGGCGAGGAACTGCAGACGCCGGGACCGCGGCAGGTCGGTCAACCGGTCGACACCAGGTGTGTCGGTGATCGCGACGCAGTACCCGGGGAGGAACTGGACGTCCCCGATCACGGCGAACGCTGCATCGAGTCGCGCCAGGACGGTCGGGTTGGTGCCCACGAGCGCGCTCCGCACCCGGTCCGCACGCCAGTCCGCAGCGGTCGAGGGTGACGGCGCCGTCACAGCCGCACCACCGTGGCGCCGATGCTGATGCCGCCGGCGAGCCCGACGAGCACCACGACGTCGCCCGGGCCGACCCGCCCTGTCTCGAGCGCGGTGGCGAGCTGCAGCGGGAGCGTCGCGGACGCGACGTTGCCGTGGTCGGCGACCGTGACGAGCGTGCGGCCCGTCGGGAGGCCGAGCGCGGCGTGCACGTCGTCGAGGTACGCGACCGCGACCTGGTGGACCGCGACGAGCGCGACGTCGTCCCACGCGAGGCCCGCGCGGCCCAGCGCGTCGAGGACGACGCCCGGACCCAGGGCGAGGAACGCGTCGCGCAGGCGCGACCCGTCGATCTCGAAGTAGGTGCGCTCGAGGTCGCGCGGGTGCGCGGTGCCACCGCCGGGGAGCATGCCCACGTCCCAGTGCGTCGACTCCGCGCCGAACGCGCTCGCGAGGATTCCGCGCGGCGCGGGCGCCCCGGACGCGTCGCGCGCGTCGGCCTCCGCCGGGGTGGCACGGCGCACGAGGACGGCCGCGCCGGCGTCGGACATCGTGTAGCCCGGTGCGGAGAGCAGGTACGTCGCGCGGTCCGGGACGTCCCACCGCACCGCGCGCGACGGCGCCTCGCCGCACGCGACGAGCACGGTCGCGTAGCGGCCCGTCCCGATGAGCGCCTCCGCGACCTCGATCGCGTTGAGCACCGAGTTGCACGCGTTCTTGACGTCCATGACGGGTGCCCGGACGCCGAGCTTCGCCGCGACGATGTGGCTCGTCGCCGGCTCGACCATGTCCTGGCTCGCCGACGCGAAGAGCAGCAGGTCGACATCGTCGGTCGCCAGCCCCTCGGTCGCGAGCAGCTTCTCCGCGGCCGCGACCGCGAGGTCGGACGCGTCCCAGTCGTCCGGGAGCACGTGGACCTGCCGCACGCCCGTGAGGCGGGAGACCATCGGCACGCGCGGCGCCGCGCCCGGGTTGCGCGCCGCGAGGGCGCGCTCCGCCTCGCGCACGTCGACCGTGCGCTCGGGCAGGTGCACCCCGACCGCGGCGAGCACCGCCGTCGGGGGCGCGAGGGACGGACGGGACGGAGTCCCGGCGGGGTTGACTGGCACGCGCGACACAGTAGCCAAGCAGACCCCCTCCGACGGCGGTCGTCCACAGGATCCGATGGGGTGAACTGCCCATCACCAGATCGCGGCGCACGCCGCCGGGCGGGCTCCGCGTGCGCCACACTGACCCGGTGACCGCGACCACGACCTCGCCGACGGAGACCGAGCACCGTCGCCGCGCCCTGCCCACGACCCGGCGCGAGCTCCAGGTGCTCGCCGCCGCGCGGCCCGCGATGGCCGGCGTCCTGCTGGTGGGCGGGGCGCTCGCCGGAACGCGCGAGGGTGGCGGTCTGCGCAAGGTCCCGGGGCTCGGCTGGGTCACCGCCGACCCGACGGTCGGTCGTCGCATCCTCACCGACCACCGGCACTTCACGATCGTCGGCGAGGGCGGGGTCGGGCACCTGTGGGCGCAGATCCTCGGCGACTGGGTGCTCGACCTGTTCGACGGCCCGGGCCACCACGACCTGCGCACGCGCTCGCGCGAGCTCTTCACGGAGGCGAGCGCGGCGGCGCTCGTCGACGGCGCGTGGTCGGTCGCCCTCCACGACGCGCGCCGCACCCGCGCCGCCGGGGGCGCGGGCGACGGGCGGCCGGTGGCCCCCGGTCTGGTGGGCCGGATGATGATCTCCCTGCTCGGCATCCCGACGCTCGGCGGCGCGGCCACCCCCGACGGCACGACCGCCGCCGTCCCGGGCGACGACGACGCGCTCACGGCCTTCGCGACGGGAGAGCGCCTCGCGTCGATCGCGCTCGGCACCGCGGGCTCGACGTACCTCTCGCCGGAGCAGGTCGCGGCGGCGCAAGAGATCGTCACCGGGCTGACCCGAGGCGTGCCCGACGGGTGGCGGCACGCCCCCGCCGACCGCCTGCTCGGCCGGTGCCGCGAGCTCGGCCTCGGGCTGGAGGAGACCACGGGGCTCGCGAGCCTGCTCATGGTGGCGGGCACCGAGACGTCGGCGTCCGCGATGGCCCGCACCACGGCGCTCCTCATCGACACGGGCGAGCAGCACCGCCTGCTGCGGCTCATGGCCGACGAGCGCGCGCACCCCGTCGAGCGCGCCGCGGGCGAGCCCGACGTGGTGGAGAACGCCGTACGCGAGGGGCTGCGCGTGACCAGCCCGGCGTCGGTCATCGGGCGCGGCGTGTCCGCCGACGTCGAGGTCGCGGGCCGCACGCTGCGCGCCGGGGAGCGCGTCATGATCCTCACGTGGGCCGCGAACGTCGCCGCCGGGCCGTTCCGCGCGGACCGCCCCTACGTGCGCGAGACCCGGCAGCTCTGGTTCGGCGCGGGACGCCACCTGTGCCTCGGGGCGGCGCTCGCGCGCGCCGAGATCGCCGCGCTGCTGCACGCGCTGTGGGACGACGGCCTGCCCCTGCGGATCGTGTCCCGCCGGGCCAAGCGCCGCGTGCTCGTGCCGGGATACGACGAGCTCGTCGTCGCGCGCGCCTGACGCGGCGAGGCCGGAGCCGCGACGCCGGCGTCAGCCCTGCGGGGTCACGCTCCACGTGCCCGCGGTCTTCACAGCCAGGACGCCGGGCAGCACGAGGTCGAACGTCTCGGTGAACGCCTCGGTGTCGCCGAACATGCGCGACGCCTCGCGCGTGACGCCGAAGTACCGGCCCTGGAACGAGTCCTCAGGGCCGCCGGGGGTCCACGACACCTCCGCGCTCGACGCCGTGCCGTCCAGCCGCAGGACGGTCGACCCGGTGCCCGACTGCGCTCCCGTGACGGGCGGGAGGTCGTTCCAGCTCTCGAACCGCACCGACCACTCCCCGGGCGTCTCGAGCCAGATCGACTGCTGCGGCGCGGAGTCCTCGAACACGTCCATGAGATACGAGCCGGTCGCCTCGCCGAGGGTGCCGGGGTACGGGGTGACGCCCGTGGGCGCCATGAACGCCCGTGTGTCGGCGCACTCGCCGCAGTCGAGGTGCACGACGACGGCGAAGTCCCCGTCACGCACGAACGACACCGTCGCGCTCCCCGTGCCGCTCGCGGCAGCGGGCGCGCCGGCCGCGACCGCGCCCGCGTCGACCGACTGCGCCGGCGGCTCGGTCGGTCGGTCGGCGAGCGGGTCGGCGGCCTCGTCGGTCGGGTCCTCCGACGGCTCGTCGGTCACGTCCGTCGCGTCGTCGGTGACCGACGGGCCCGGCGCGTCGGCCGACGTCGTCGACCCGGGCCCCGGCTCCGTGGCGGTCGAGCACGCTCCGAGCGCGACGACGCAGGCAGCGGCGACGAGCACGGGCACGACCGACGGCACGATCGGGCGACGACGACGCGGGGTCCTCGCGGTGCGGGCTGTCATGGGACCAGCGTCTCAGGCCACGAGCGCACCGCCCGCTCCCGTCTCACCACCCTCGCGCCTCAGGAGAAGGTCAGTCGCGCGACTGCCACGTGCACACGCACGCCTCGTTGCCCTCGGCGTCGGCGAGGACCCAGAAGGCGGGCGCGCGGCGGTCGGACACGAGGTGCCCGCCCGCGGCGATGGCCGCGGTGACGCGCGACTCGGCGACGTCGTGCGGCACGGTCACGTCCACGTGGATGCGGTTGCGCTGCTCGCGCGGCGCGTCCATCTGCTGGAACCAGAACGCGGGGGCATGGGTCGTCGGGTCGTGGAGGTCGGGCGCGGGCAGCTCCGGGGCACCCTCGTCGAACCCGAGGACCGCACGCCAGAACGGCTGGACCGCCGAGCCGACGAGCGTGTCGATCGCGATCTCGAGGTCCTGCACCGCCGTCGGGTCGGCGACGAGGTCGAGCTCGCGCGCGGCGGCGGAGATCTGCCGCGCGAGCGCGACGTCGCGCGCGCTGACGCCACCGACGTCGTGCGAGGTCAGCCGGACCGTCACGGTCCCGTAGCGCAGGTCGACGTCCGGGTGGTGGTTCGCCGCCTCGGCGAGCTCGCCGATCGCGTCGACCAGCTCGACCCCCGCGGTGAACGAGCCAGTGCGGAACAGCGTCTGCACCGTCCTCAGGATGACCCGCCAGTCCTCGACGCCGTCGCTGTCGTGGAACTGCCGCGCGGTGATGCGGTCGTCGGCGGTCTCGGTCATGGCGGTCCTCCGGGTCGGCGTCGCTGCGGCGAGGTGCGACACCACGCTAGTGCGCGCCTCCCCCGCCCGCGCGCCCCGGGGTCACTCCAGGATGGCGCCACGCGACGCGGACTGGACGAGCTTGGCGTACTTGGCGAGCACGCCGCGCGTGAACGTCGGTGGCAGCGGCGCCCAGCCGTCGCGGCGTGCGGCGAGTGTGTCGGCGTCGACGAGCAGGTCGAGCGTCTTGTTCGCCACGTCGAGCCGGATCGGGTCGCCGTCGCGCACGAACGCGATGGGGCCGCCGTCGACCGCCTCGGGCGCGACGTGCCCCACGCACAGCCCGGTCGTCCCGCCGGAGAAGCGGCCGTCGGTGAGCAGCAGGACGGTCTTGCCGAGCCCCGCGCCCTTGATCGCGCCCGTGATCGCGAGCATCTCGCGCATCCCCGGCCCGCCCTTGGGGCCCTCGTAGCGGATGACGACGACGTCGCCGTCCGTGATCGTGCCGTCCTCCAGGGCGTCGAGCGCCGCGCGCTCGCGCTCGAAGACGCGCGCGGTTCCCTCGAACACGTCCTCGTCGAACCCGGCGGACTTCACGACGGCTCCCTCCGGCGCGAGCGACCCGTGCAGGATCGTGATGCCGCCCGTGTGGTGGATCGGGTTGTCGAGGGCCCGCAGGATCTTGCCGTCCGGGTCGGGCGGGTCGATGTCGGCGAGGTTCTCGGCAACCGTGCGGCCCGTGACGGTGAGCGCGTCGCCGTGCAGCAGCCCGGCGTCGAGCAGAGCCTTCATGACGACGGGCACGCCGCCGATGCGGTCGACGTCGTTCATCACGTACCGGCCGAACGGCTTGAGGTCGCCCAGGTGCGGCACGCGGCTCGCGACCCGGTCGAAGTCGGCGAGCGTGAGGTCGACCTCGGCCTCGTGCGCGATGGCGAGCAGGTGCAGCACCGCGTTGGTCGAGCCGCCGAACGCCATGACGACGGCGATCGCGTTCTCGAACGCCTCCTTGGTCATGATGTCGCGCGCGGTGATCCCGAGCCGCAGCAGGTTGACGACGGCCTCGCCCGAGCGGTGCGCGAACGCGTCGCGGCGCCGGTCCGCCGACGGCGGCGCCGCCGATCCCGGCAGCGACATGCCCATCGCCTCGGCGACCGACGCCATCGTGTTCGCCGTGTACATGCCGCCGCACGCGCCCTCGCCGGGGCAGATGGCGCGCTCGATGCGGTCCACGTCCTCGCGGCTCATGAGCCCGCGCGCGCACGCGCCGACGGCCTCGAACGCGTCGATGAGCGTGACGTCCTTCTCCGTGCCGTCGGAGAGCTTGACCCAGCCCGGCATGATCGAGCCCGCGTAGAGGAACACGCTCGCGAGGTCCAGCCGCGCGGCCGCCATGAGCATCCCGGGGAGCGACTTGTCGCACCCGGCGAGCAGGACCGTCCCGTCGAGGCGCTCCGCCTGGACGACCGTCTCGACCGAGTCCGCGATGATGTCGCGGCTCACGAGCGAGAAGTGCATCCCCTCGTGCCCCATGGAGATTCCGTCGGACACCGAGATCGTCCCGAACTGGAGCGGGTACCCGCCGCCCGCGTGCACGCCCTCCTTGGCGCCCTGCGCGAGCCGGTCGAGCGACAGGTTGCACGGCGTGATCTCGTTCCACGAGCTCGCGATGCCGATCTGCGGCTTGGCGAAGTCCTCGTCTCCCATGCCGACGGCGCGCAGCATCCCGCGCGAGGCCGTCGCCTCCAGGCCGTCCGTGACCTGGCGGGAACGAGGCTTGAGGTCGGGTCCGGCGTCGGTGCGCGGGGTCTGCCCAGTCATGCCCCCACTCTAGGAACCCGCCCGCGCCCCGGCGAGGTAGAACCGCAGTCCTCGAGGTAGAACTCTGTCGGCCGAAGTAGAACCGTGGTCGTTTCCTGCCCGACGGCGGTCTGGTCGCCCTGGGTGGTCGGGGTGGGTGGTGGTGCCGCGTCTACCATCCGCCGCTCGTTCCTCGCGGCTCCCGCCAGGCCCGCCAC
>NZ_JBHXIC010000018.1:0-24152 GCF_042723955.1 Cellulosimicrobium cellulans
GCCCCGCCCCCCGGCGGGGGGCCCCCTGCGCCCCCCCCCGCCCCCCCCTGGGGCCCGGGCCCCCCCACCCCCCCGGCCGCCGGCGGCCCCCGCGCCTCTCGACGTCCCGACGGTCCGACGCGCCGGGACGTGGCGCCGGCGGTGCCGCCGACGGCTACCCCCAGCCTACGGGTGTCTGGCCCGGAACGGCAGGGGTCTCTCGTCCCCAGTGCCCGTGATCTCCGCGACCCGGGTGGCGCCGGCCATCGTGGCGCGGGCTCAGACGACGCGGCACGGTCGTCCTCCGAGCGTCACGAGCTCCGGGTCGGCACCTGGAGAGCCCGACGCGACGAAGCCGAACGTCGCGGTCGCGCCCGGCCGCACCGTCGCGTTCCACGACAGGCTGTGCGCGGTGACGGCGGCGCCGTCGCGGTCGGCCCGCGCGCCCCACACGTCGGTGAGCCGCTGGTCCCCGTCGGGCGTCCAGCGCAGCTCCCACCCGGCGAGCGGAGCCGTGCCGGTGTTACGGAGCTCGACCTGGGCGATGAAGCCGCTGCCCTTCTTGCCCTGCCACGTCCCGTGGACGGTGTAGGCGACCTCGCACGTCGGGCGTTCGACGGGCGGCACGGCGAGCGCGAGGAGCTCCGCGGCCTGCTCGACGAACCACTGCCCCGCGGCGGGGTCCTCGATGCCGCGGGCCGGGTCGAGCGGTCCGCCGGTGCCGCGGTAGCACTTGCCGTCGGACTCCCCCGGCACCTTGATCCACAGGTACGCGTCGACGAACGGGTCGCCGGTGTCCGTCGTCGGCCGCTCGCCGAGGCCGCGGTCCGGCGGGTTGCACCACACCTCGGGGTCGGGGTAGGCGCCGGCGGGCGCGGTCCATGGCCCCTGGCCGTTGCGGCTCGTGTCGATCACGACGTGCTTCTGCGCCGCGGGGTCGCGCACGACGCCCGTGTCGGCGTACGCCTGCGCGTACGCGGCGTCGGTGAGCCCCCACGTCGTGAAGTCGTCGGGGTTCGCCGGGTAGTACTGGCTCGCGCACCAGGCGGGCTCCCACCAGCTGTTCACGGACAGGTTGACGCAGTCGCTGATCCACGTGCCGTACTTCACGAGGCGCTCGGTCTCGACGTAGTTCGAGGCGTTGACGAACACGCCGTCGGCACGCTCGATGCCCGCCTTGATCAGCCGGTCGGTGATGTCCCCGACCCCGAGCCACCCGCTGTGCGTCCCGTCGAGGTACACGGACGTGGCCGGGAGCGCCGTGAGCGCGTCGACGGCGTGGTTGAGCTGGACGAACCGGTCCGCCGCGGCGGTCTCCGGGTCGAGCTCGGCGGGGCGGCACCACTCGGGGTTCCCGTTGATGTCGGTGTACCAGGGGATGATCCCGAGCCCGTCCGGCTCGAGGATCACGATCGCCGGGTCGTCGCCGATCCCCTCGGCGACGGCGTCCACCCACGCCGTGTAGGCCGCCGTGTCCGCGGCGCCGCCCGCGGAGTACTGCGCGCAGTCGCGGAACGGCAGGTTGTAGACGACGACGGTGGGCACCGCGCCGTCCGTCGCGGCCGCCTGCACGACGGACGCGACGTCGTCGCGCACCTCGTCGGGCGTGCCGCCGGTGAACCACGAGGCCGAGGGGAACGACCCCAGGAGCTGGGCGTCCGCGCGGGCCTGGCCCGTGAGCGAGGCGGCGGCCTGGAGGGTCGTCGAGAAGGGGTCCACGTAGAGGCGGGTCTCCGGCCCGACGACGTCGTCCGCCGCAGTGGCGGCCGTCGCCAGGGGTACGGCGGAGGTGGGGACGGGGGTGGCGCCGGCGCTCCCGCCGGCGACGAGCAGCGGGGTCGCGAGCGCGAGCCCGGCGGCGGCAGACAGGACGGCACGACGTCTCATGCGGATCTCCTTCGATCGACACGGGGTGCGGGACGACGGATGGAAGCGCTCCCATCACGTCGCGACCTCCACTCAACCGGCCCCGACCACCGGCGTCAAGGGGTGAGCCACGGCAGAGCGCTCCCCCGTCGGTGGACAACCGTTGAACGAGTGTTTAATCTGTTGAACGTGCGTTCAGACCAGCCCTCATCGACCGGCCGCGCCCGCCCCGCGCCGTCGGCCACCGACGATCTGACGACCCGCGCGCGCATCCGCGACGCGGCCATCTCGCGCTTCGCGCGCGACGGGTTCGGCGCCCCGCTGCGCACCATCGCCGCCGACGCCGGGGTGAGCGCGGCTCTCGTCGTGCACCACTTCGGCTCCAAGGACGGGCTGCGCCGCGCGTGCGACGACTACGTCTTCGACGCCGTGCGCGCCGCCAAGACCGACGCGATCTCGCCGCAGGATCCCGCCGCCGGCCCGATGGCGCTGTTCACGCAGCTCGCCGGGATCGAGGACTATGCGCCCGTGTTCGAGTACACGCTGCGCAGCCTCCAGGCGGGCGGGGACCTCGCGCGCTCGTTCGTCGAGCACCTCACGCAGGTCACCCTCGAGTACATGCAGGCCGGCGTCGCCGCCGGCGTGATCCGCCCGAGCCGCGACGAGGCCGCCCGCGCGCGCTACCTCGTCTCGCTCTCGCTCGGCTCGCTCCTCATCGACGGCGCGCTACGCGAGCGGAGCGAGCCGCGCGACCCCGAGGCGGACCTCCGCGAGTACGTCGAGCGCGTGATGCTCCCCGCGCTCGAGGTCTTCACCGAAGGACTCTTCGTCGAGCCCACGCTGCTCGACGCCTACGTGCAGCACACCACCCACCAGGAGGAGACGCGATGACGAGCACGACCCCCGCCGTCGAGGTGCACGACCTGCGCAAGGCCTTCGGCCACGTGCAGGCGCTCGACGGCCTCGACCTCACCGTCCGCGCGGGCGAGGTCGCCGGGTTCCTCGGACCGAACGGCGCGGGCAAGTCGACCACCATCCGCGTGCTGCTCGGGCTGCTGCGGCCCGACTCCGGCAGCGCCCGGCTGCTCGGCGGCGACCCCTGGCACGACGCCGTCGACCTGCACCGGCGCCTCGCGTACGTGCCCGGCGACGTCAACCTCTGGCCCAACCTCACTGGCGGCGAGGCGATCGACCTGCTCACCCGCCTGCGCGGGAGCGTCGACCCGCAGCGCAAGAAGCTGCTGCTCGACCGCTTCGAGCTCGACCCGTCGAAGAAGGCGCGGACCTACTCCAAGGGGAACCGGCAGAAGGTGGCGCTCGTCGCGGCGTTCGCGTCCGACGTCGAGCTGCTCGTCCTCGACGAGCCGACGTCGGGCCTCGACCCGCTCATGGAGTCGGTGTTCACGCAGTGCGTGCGCGAGGTGACGGCCGAGGGCCGGTCCGTCCTGCTCTCGAGCCACATCCTGGCCGAGGTCGAGAAGCTGTGCGACACCGTGACGATCATCCGCGCGGGCCGCACGGTCCAGTCGGGGACGCTCACCGAGCTGCGTCACCTCACGCGCTCGTCCGTCACGGCCGTGACCGAGCGCGACCCGTCCGTGCTCGACCGCCTCGACGGCGTGCACGACCTCGTCGTCGAGCCCGGGAGCGACGGGACGCGCGCGCGGTTCGACGTCGACAACGACCACGTCGAGGCCGTCCTGCGCACGCTCACCGACCTGGGCCTGCGCTCCGTGACGGTCAACCCGCCGTCGCTCGAGGAGCTGTTCCTGCGCCACTACGGCGACGAGCTCGCCGTGCTCGACGGGGCGGGCGCGCTGTGACCGGCTGGACCACGCTGCTGCGCTTCGTGCTGCGGCGCGACCGCGTCCGCATCCCGGTGTGGACCGCGTCGATCGCGTTGCTCTTCGGGTACGCGGCCGTCGCGCTCGACACGCTCTACCCCACCGCCGCCGACCGCCAGGCGCGCGCGGCGCTCGTCTCGAGCCCCGCGGGCATCATGCTGTCCGGGCCCCAGTACGGGATGGAGGACTACACGCTCGGCGCGATGATCGCGAACGAGATGGCCCTCACCGTCATGGTCGCCGTCGCGATCATGAGCATCTCGCTCGTCGTGCGGCACACGCGCGCCGAGGAGGAGACGGGCCGGGCCGAGCTCGTCCGGGCCGGCGTCGTCGGGCGCCACGCGCCCGCGACCGCCGCGTTCGGCGCGGCGCTCGTCGCGAACGCGGCCATCGCGCTCGCGACCGGGGCGGTCCTCGTCGCGACCGGGCTCGACGCCGTCGACTCGCTCGCGCTCGGCGCGGCCGTGGGCGTCACGGGTCTCGTGTTCGCCGCCGTCGCCGTCGTGACGAGCCAGGTCACCGAGCACGCGCGCGCCGCGAGCGGCCTCGCGCTCGCCGTGCTCGGCGTCGCGTTCCTGCTCCGCGCGGTCGGCGACGTCCAGGAGGAGCACGGGAGCTGGGTCTCGTGGCTCTCCCCCATCGGCTGGGCGCAGCAGATCCGCGCGTTCGTCGACCTCCGCTGGTGGCCGCTCGGCCTGTCGCTCGCGCTCGTCGTGCTGCTCCTCGCCCTGGGCGCGGCGCTCGCGGCGCGGCGCGACCTCGGCGCGGGGCTCGTCCCACCGCGCGCGGGGCGGCCCGACGCCGCGAGATGGCTCGCGAGCCCCTTCGCCCTCGCGTGGCGCCAGCAGCGCGCGTCCGTGCTCGCGTGGGGCGTCGGGGTCGGCGTCACCGCGGTCGCGTGCGGCACGTTCGTCGACTCCGTGGGCGACATGCTCGCGGACAACCCCGACATCGCCGCGATGCTCGGCGACCCCACCGACCTCGTGGCGGGCTTCGTCGCGATCATGGCCCTCTTCCTCGGCCTCGGCGCGGGCGGGTTCGCGGTCGCGTCGGCCCAGCGGGCCCGCGGCGAGGAGACCGCGGGGCGGCTCGAGCCCGTGCTCGCGACCGGGGTCGGGCGCGTCCGCTGGCTCGGGGCGCAGCTCGTCGTGACCCTGGTGGGGACCTCGGTGCTGCTCGCCGTGAGCGCTGTGGGGCTGTGGCTCGGCGCGCTGAGCGTCGGGGAGGACGCCTTCGGGTTCGGGGACTACCTCGCCGCGTCGTTCGCGTACCTCCCGGCGATCGCGGTCGTCGTGGGCGTCGCCGTCGCGGCCTTCGGCTGGCGTCCGGGGCTGGCGGTGCTCGCCTGGGCGCTCCTCGCGTACTCGTTCGTCGTGACGATGTTCGGTGCCCTGCTCGACCTGCCGTCGTGGGCCAGCGGCGTCTCGCCGTTCTGGCACGTCCCCCAGCTCCCGGGGGCGGACGTCGAGCCCTGGCCGTTCGTCTGGCTGTCGCTCCTCGCCGTCGCGCTCGTCGCACTGGGTCTGGTGGGCTTCCGCCGCCGCGACGTCCCCCGCCCCTGACGCGAGACAGCGAGGGCGTCCGGTTAGGCTCGATCCACCTTTTCCGACCACGGAGGTGACGGTCATGTCCACGCCCGACCGGAGCGACGCGACGCGCTCGGCCAGGGCCACCCTGCACGAATGGGTCGCCGCGATCCCCACCCAGGAGCCGAGCCGGGCTCCGGACGGTGCCCCGGGCGTCCCCGACCCGCGCACGTGGGTCGCGGCGCTCGCGCTCGAGGGGACGTGGCTCGGTCTCTACCAGGACGCGTACGACCTCGCCGAGGCCGAGTGGGAGGGCCTGCTCGGCGACCTCTCCCGGTACGCGGACGTGCGCCCGCCGGCGAGCGCCGTCGTCTTCCGCGACGTGGACCTCGACGAGGACCCGTTCCGCGACGACGAGCGCCCGCTCGTGGACGCCGTCCTGCGGGTCGCGCTCGCGGAGGGCGTCGAGAACGTGACGCTCGCCGCGGTCGCGCGCCGCTGCGAGCGCAGCGAGTCGACGCTGCGCTCGATGTTCGGCGACGCGGAGACGCTCGTCGACGACGTCGCGATCGAGGTCCTGCAGTCCGGGTTCGACGACCTCTCGCCGCTGCGCCTCGACCCGTCGCGCGCGGCGGTCGCGGCGTCGGTCGCCGCGCTGGACGACTCGCGCAAGGCGGCCGCGCTCCTGCGCCTGTACGCGCTGGGCGGGGTCGCGCGCGACGACGTCCCGGAGGGGCAGCACGCGGTGCACGCGCTCGTGCTGCGCGCGTGGCGCGAGGAGGGCGCGCCGTCGTCGCTCGTGCTCGCCGCGCTCGCGTGCGACGGCTGGCGCGCGGGCGAGCTCCAGCGCGCGCTGCTGTTCCCGCCCGTGCTGCCGGGCGCCGTCGTGCGCGAGCTCGCGCGCCTCGTGGACGACGCGGCGGGTCACGCCTCGAACCGGTAGCCGATGCCGGGGCTCGTGATGAGGTGGCGCGGCGCCGCGGGGTCGTCCTCGAGCTTGCGGCGCAGCTGCGCCAGGTAGACCCGCAGGTAGTGGGTGTCGCGCGTCGCGGTCGGCCCCCACACCTCGCGCAGCAGGTGCTCGCGCTCGACGACGCGGCCCCGCTGCGCGACGAGGATCTCGAGGAGCGCCCACTCGGTGGGGCTGAGCCGCACCTCGGCGCCGCGCCGCAGGAGGCGGCGTCGCGCGAGGTCGATGTGCAGGTCGCCCGTCTCGACGACGGCGGGCCCGTCGCGGGTGCTGCTCGCCGAGCGCCGCACGGCGGCGCGCAGCCGCGCCATGAGCTCGGGCATCGCGAACGGCTTGGTGACGTAGTCGTCGGCGCCGGCGTCGAGCGCGTCGACCTTGTCGTCGCCGAGGTGGCGGGCGGAGAGGACGACGATCGGCACGGTGCTCCACGCGCGGACGGCGCGGATGACGTCGAACCCGCTGAGGTCGGGCAGACCGAGGTCGAGCAGGATCACGTCGGGCGCGTCGGTCGCGACGAGGTCGATGCCCGCGCCGCCCGACGTCGCGGTGCTCACCCTCCACCCGTGCGTGCGCAGCGTGATCGCGATCGCGCGCAGCAGGCCGGGGTCGTCGTCGACGACGAGCACGTGGTGGGTCGATGGGCCGTCGCTCACGCGCGCTCCTCCTCCTCGGTGCGTGCCCCCGGCTCGCGGGGCGGCGCGACGGGGACGGACAGGACCATGGTGAGGCCTCCGCCCGGCGTGTCCTCGGGGACGAGGGCCGCGCCGACGGCGCGGGCGAACCCGCGCGCCACGGCGAGACCGAGGCCGACCCCGTGCCCCCCGGCGTCACCGAGCCGCTGGAACGACTCGAACATGCGCTCCTTGGCGTCGTCGGGCACCCCGGGGCCGCGGTCCACGACGCGCACCTCGACGATGCCGCCCGACGCGGACGCCCGGACCCGGACCCGGTCGTCCGCCGGCGCGAACCGCGCGGCGTTGGCGACGACGTTCGCGACGACGCGCTCGAGGAGGCCGGGGTCCGTGCGCACGAGCGGCAGGTCCTCGGGCACGTCGAGCGCGACGCGCGGTCCGTGCGGCTCGACGGCGACCGGGACGATCTCCTCGAGCGACACGTCCCGCAGGACCGGGGCGACGGACCCCGTCTGGAGGCGCGAGAGGTCGAGCAGGTTGTCGATGAGCTGCTCCAGCCGCTCGGTCTCCGAGGCCGCGGTCTCGACGAGCGCCGTCCGGTCCTGCGGCTCGAGGACGGCCTCGGGCGAGCGCAGCCCGTCGACGGCGGCGCGGATCGCCGCGAGCGGGGTGCGCAGGTCGTGCGAGACGGCGGCGAGCAGGGCCGTGCGGGTCGCGTCCGCCTCGGCCAGGACCGCGGCGCGGGCCGCCTCCTCGCGCAGCCGGCGGTACTCCAGCACGATGCCCGCCTGCGCCCCGAACGCCTCGAGCACCTGACGGTCGCCGGCGGGCAGGGGGCGGCCGTCGAGCACGAGCCGGAGGTCGTCGTCGACGCTCACCACGGTCCGGGTCTCGTCACCGGCCCCGGGGTCGACGGCGCGGTCCGCGACCGCGATGGTCGACCACGCCTGCGCCCGCCCGTCCGTGCGCGCCCGCTCCTCGAGCGCGACGCGGCGGAGCTGGAAGGTCTGGGCCAGCCGCGCGACCACGGCCTCGGCCGTGTCCTCGCCGGACAGCACCGAGCGGGACAGGGCCGCGAGCGTCGACGCCTCCGCCCTCGCCCGGTACGCCTGGACCGTGCGGCGCGCCGAGAGGTCGACGACCGACGCGACGGCGGCCGCGACGAGGACGAACACGAGGAGCGCGAGCAGGTTCTCCGGGTCGGCGACGGTGAGCAGGCCGGTGGGCGGCGTGAAGAACCAGTTGAGGCACAGGAAGGACACGACCGCGCAGGCCAGCGCGGGCCACATGCCCCCGACGAGCGCGACGCCGACCGACAGCGCGAGGAAGAGCATGACCTGCGTCGACAGGCCCACCGCGGCGCGCTCCGCGTCGAGCAGCGCCGTGAGACCCGCCGGGCCGGCGACGGCGAGCACGAACCCCGCGACGCGCCGCCGCGTCGACAGCGGGCTCCAGCCGCGCCGCGCGACGCGCCCCGACCGCGCGCGCTCGTGGGTGACGAGGTGCACGTCGAGCGAGCCCGAGAGCCGGGCGATCTCCGCGCTCGTCGAGCCGAGGAAGGCCTCGCGCCACCGCGAGCGCCGCGAGACGCCGACGACGACCATCGTCGCGTTGGCGCCGTGCGCGAAGTCCACGACGGCCGACGCGACGTCCTCCCCGACGACGGTGTGGAAGGTGCCGCCGAGGGACTCCACCAGTGCGCGGTCGGCCGCGATCGCCGCGGGCGAGGCGGTCGGCAGGCCGTCGGTCGCGAGCACGTGCACGGCGAGCAGCTCCGACCCCGCGGCCCGCTCGGCGATGCGGGCGCCGCGGCGCAGCAGCGTCGCGCTCTCGGGCCCGCCGGTCACCGCGACGACGACGCGCTCGCGCGCCGGCCACGTCCCGGAGATCGCGTGGTCCGCGCGGTACCGGGTGAGGGCGTCGTCCACGCGGTCCGCGAGCCACAGGAGCGCGAGCTCGCGCAGCGCGGTGAGGTTGCCCACGCGGAAGTAGGACGAGAGGGACGCGTCGATCTGCTCGGCCCGGTAGACGTTGCCGTGCGCGAGCCGCCGCCGCAGCGCCTGGGGCGAGAGGTCGACGAGCTGGATCTGGTCGGCCTCGCGCACCACGTGGTCGGGGACGGTCTCGCGCTGGCGCACGCCCGTGATCGACTCGACGTCCTCCGTGAGCGACTCCAGGTGCTGCACGTTGACCGTGGTCACGACGTCGATCCCCGCGTCGAGGAGGTCGTGCACGTCCTGCCAGCGCTTGGCGTGGCGCGAGCCGGGGGCGTTGGTGTGCGCGAGCTCGTCCACGAGCGCGACGTCCGGGTCCCGCGCGACGACGGCGTCGACGTCGAGCTCGCTGAGCTCGACGCCCCGGTGCCCGACGGCGCGGCGTGGCACCACCTCGAGGTCGCCGACCTTCGCCGCCGTGGCCGGGCGCCCGTGCGTCTCGACGAGGCCCCCCCCCACCGACGGCCCCCGGGGGCCGCGCCGCGGGGGCGCGGGCAGGCAGGCCCAACGCGTTGCCGCCGCCCCCGCTGCGCCGCCGGGGCGGGGCCCCGTGCCGCCGCGCCCGCCCCACCCCCCGCGACCGCCCCGGGGCCCCGGCGCCGCTGGGCCTCGTCGAGCATCGCGAACGTCTTGCCGACGCCCGGCGCGGCGCCGAGGTAGACCGTCAGCCTCCCCCGGCGCCGCACCTCGGGCGCATCAGCACTCATGGGCGCAGTCCATCACGCCGCACGTCAGGACGCGTCCGAGGGGTCGGGACCGCCGTCGGAGGGGGCGAGCCGCTCGAGCGCGAGGTTGAGCGCGAGCACGTTCACGCGCGGGTCGCCCAGCACGCCGGCCACGCGCCCGGCGGCGGCGGCGTCGACCAGCGCGCGCACCGCCGCGGGGTCGACCCCGCGCGCCGCGGCGACGCGCTCGACCTGCTGGTAGGCGTAGGCGGGCGACACGTGCGGGTCGAGGCCCGAGGCCGACGCCGTCACGGCGTCGGGCGGGACGCTCGCCGGGTCGACGCCGTCCTCCGCGGCCACCGCCGCCCGGCGCGCCTCGACCGCCGCGACGAGCTCGGGGTTGTCCGGGCCGAGGTTCGACCCCGCGGAGGCGAGCGTGTCGTAGCCGTCCCCGGCGGCCGACGGGCGACCGTGGAACCACTCGGGCGCGGTCCCCGGCTCGCCGAACGCCTGCCCGACGAGGGCCGACCCGACGACCGGCGCGCCGCCGGCCCCCACGTCGTCGACCGACATGGCCCGCGTCCCGTCCGCGCGGACGAGCGAGCCGTTCGCCTGCCACCCGAAGACGGCCTGGCCGACGCCCGTCACGGCCAGCGGGTACAGCCCGCCGAGCAGGACGGTCAGGAGGAGCAGGACGCGCAGCCCCGCCCACGACTGGCGGACGAACGAGACGGCGCCGCCGGCGATCGACGGACGGGCGCCGGACGGGACCTGCGAGGAGCTGGGCACGGGAGTTCCTTTCGGCACCGGGATCAGAAGCCCGGGAGGAGGGACACGAGGAGGTCGACGAGCTTGATCCCGACGAACGGCGCCACGAGGCCGCCGAGGCCGTAGACCAGGAGGTTGCGCCGGAGCAGCGCCGACGCGGACGCCGGGCGGTACCGCACCCCGCGCAGCGCCAGCGGGACGAGGACCACGATGATCAGCGCGTTGAAGATCACCGCGGAGAGGATCGCGGACTCGGGGCTCGACAGGCGCATGACGTTGAGCACCTCCAGAGCGGGGAACGCGCCCAGGAACATCGCGGGCAGGATCGCGAAGTACTTCGCGACGTCGTTCGCGACGGAGAACGTGGTCAACGCGCCGCGCGTGATGAGGAGCTGCTTGCCGATCTCGACGATCTCCAGGAGCTTCGTGGGGTTCGAGTCGAGGTCGACCATGTTGCCGGCCTCCTTCGCGGCCGTCGTCCCCGTGTTCATCGCGACGCCGACGTCGGACTGCGCGAGTGCGGGCGCGTCGTTCGTGCCGTCGCCGGCCATCGCGACGAGGCGCCCGCCCTCCTGCTCTCGCCGGATGAGCGCGAGCTTGTCCTCGGGCGTGGCCTCGGCGAGCACGTCGTCCACGCCCGCCTCGGCCGCGATGGCCCGCGCGGTGATCGCGTTGTCGCCCGTGACCATGACGCTCCGGATGCCCATCGCGCGGAGCTGGTCGAACCGCTCGCGCAGGCCGTCCTTGACGACGTCCTTGAGCCGGACGACGCCGAGCACGCGCGCCGGGCCGTCGCCGATCTGCTCGGCGACCACGAGGGGCGTGCCGCCCTGCCCGCTGACCGTCTCCACGTGCGCCGCGAGCTCGTCCGTCTCCGGCCCCGTCACGCTCCCGCCCGTGGAGTGCACCCAGCGCTGGACCGCGGAGCCCGCGCCCTTGCGCACGCGCCGCACACCGCCGTCGGGCACCGGGAGGTCCACCCCGGACATCCGGGTCTGGGCCGTGAAGGGGATGAACTCCGCGCCCGTCGTCTCGCGTGCCAGGTCGCTCGCGGGGCGCCCGTCCAGCGACGTCACGAGGTCGACGATGCTGCGCCCCTCCGGGGTCTCGTCGGACAGCGAGGCCAGGCGCGCCGCGTCGGCGAGCTCGGTCGCGCTCACGTGCCCGACGGGCAGCACCTCGGTCGCGAACCGGTTGCCGTGCGTGATCGTGCCGGTCTTGTCGAGCAGCAGCACGTCGACGTCGCCCGCCGCCTCCACCGCGCGCCCGGACATCGCGAGGACGTTGCGCCGGACCAGGCGGTCCATGCCCGCGATGCCGATCGCGGACAGCAGCGCGCCGATCGTCGTCGGGATGAGGCACACGAGGAGCGCGACGAGCACCACGAGCGACTGTCGCGCCCCCGAGTACACGGCGAACGGCTGGAGCGTCGCGACGGCGAGGACGAACACGATCGTCAGCGACGTGAGCAGCACGTTGAGCGCGATCTCGTTGGGCGTGCGCTGGCGCTCGCTGCCCTCGACGAGCGCGATCATCCGGTCGACGAACGTCTGGCCCGCCGGGGCCGTGATCCGCACGACGATGCGGTCGGACAGGACGACGGTCCCGCCCGTGACCGCCGAGCGGTCACCGCCCGACTCGCGGATCACCGGGGCGGACTCGCCCGTGATCGCCGACTCGTCGACCGACGCGACGCCCTCGATCACGTCGCCGTCGCCCGGGATCGTCTCCCCGGCGACGACCACCACGACGTCGCCCACCCGCAGGCTGGACGAGGGCAAGTCGACCGTCGGCAGCAGGTGCAGGCCCGACCCGACGGCCAGCGTGTCGGACGGCGCGTCCACGCGGCGCGCCGTCGTGCTGCGCTGGGTCGCGCGCAGGCTCGACGCCTGCGCCTTCCCGCGCGACTCCGCGACCGACTCGGCGAGCGTCGCGAACAGGACCGTCGCCCACAGCCATGCCGCGACCAGAATCGAGAACAGGTCCGGCTCCAGCGCGGCGAGCACCGTCGTCGCGGCCGCGCCGAGCTCCACGACGAACAGCACCGGGGACCGGTACAGCACGCGCGGGTCGAGCTTGCGCAGCGCGGTGGGCAGCGCCGCGCCCACCTGCGCGAGAGACAACGCCCGCGGGGCACGTCGCCCGCCGCCGGGACGGTCGTCGTGGTGCGGGCCGCCGTCGAGCGCACCCGCGGGGGGCGCCGGGGTGCCGGGCAGCTGGGGGACGGAAGCGAGCGGCGTGCTCATGACAGGGACTCCACGACAGGACCGAGGGACAGGACGGGGACGAAGGTGAGGCCGACGACGACCAGCGCGACCGTGCCGAGCAGGCCGACGAACAGCGGCTGATGGGTCGGCAGCGTGCCGGCGGACGGCGGCACGGACCGCTGGGAGGCGAGACGACCGGCGAGGGCGAGGACGAGCGCGATGGGGACGAAGCGGCCGACGAGCATCGCGAGCCCGAGGAGCGTGTCGTAGTACGGCGTCCCGGCCGACAGCCCGGCGAACGCGGAACCGTTGTTGTTCCCGGCCGACGCGAAGGCGTACAGCACCTCGGTCAGCCCGTGCGGGCCGCCCTCCTGCTGGCCGGCGAGCCCGGCCGGCAGGACCACGGACAGCGCCGTGCCGACGAGGACGACGGCCGGGGTCGTCAGGACGTACAGCGCGACGAGCGTGATCTCCTCGCGGCCGATCTTCTTGCCCAGGTACTCGGGCGTGCGGCCGACCATGAGCCCCGCGACGAACACCGCGACGACGGCGACCACGAGCATCCCGTACAGCCCCGCACCGACGCCGCCGGGGGCGATCTCGCCGAGGAGCATGGTGAAGAGCACGACGCCGCCCCCCGGTGCGGTGAGCGAGTCGTGCATCGCGTTGACCGCGCCGGTCGACGTACCGGTCGTCGCCGTCGCGAACAGGGCGCTCGCGGCGAGGCCGAACCGGGCCTCCTTGCCCTCCAGCGCGGCGCCCGCCGCCTGGGGTGCCGCACCCGGCCCGGCGAGCTCCGCCCACGTCGTCAGCGCGAGCGCGACGGCGAACAGCCCGGCCATCGCGCCGAGGACGGCCCAGCCCTGGCGGCGGTCGCCGACCATGAGGCCGAACGTGCGCGGGAGGGTGAACGGGATCAGCAGGATGAGGAAGATCTCGAAGATGTTCGTGAACGGGTTCGGGTTCTCCAGGGGGTGCGCCGAGTTCGCGTTGAAGAACCCGCCGCCGTTGGTCCCGAGCTCCTTGATGGCCTCCTGGGAGGCGACGGGACCGCCGAGGACGTGCTGCGTGCCGCCGGCGAGCGTCTCGACCACGGTGTGCGGGCTCAGGTTCTGGATGACGCCGTTCGCCACGAGCACGACCGCCGCGACGAACGCGATCGGCAGCAGGATCCGGACCACGGACCGGGTGAGGTCCGTCCAGAAGTTGCCGATCCGCGCGTCGGTCCCCGAGCGGGCGAACCCGCGCACGAGCGCGATCGCCACGGACATCCCGACTGCCGCCGAGACGAAGTTCTGCACGGCCAGGCCGGCCATCTGCAGAAGGTGGCCCGCGGCCGCCTCGCCCGAGTACCACTGCCAGTTCGTGTTCGTCACGAACGAGACCGCCGTGTTCCACGCGCCCGCCGGGTCGAGCCCCGTGAACCCGAGGTTCATCGGCAGGTGGTCCTGGAGTCGCCCGAGGGCGTAGAGGAGCAGGACCGAGGCGAGCGAGAAGCCCAGCAGGGACAGGAGGTAGGTGCTCCACCGCTGCTCCGCGTCCGGGTCCACGCGCGCCAGGCGGTAGCCCGCGCGCTCCACCCGCAGGTGGCGCGACGAGGTGTACACGCGCGCCATGTACGCGCCGAGCGGCGCGTGCACCGCCGCGAGCGCCGCGACGAGGAGCGCGACCTGACCGACGGCCGCCCACACGACCGCGGCGTCGACCGTCGTCGGCACGGCCCTCACCGGGCCCGGTCGCTGCGGAGCAGCGCGACGAAGAGGTAGCCCAGCACGGCGACGACGGCGTCGAGCGCGACCCAGTCCAGGACCGTCACCGGGCACCTCCGGAGGAGCCGTGACGACGTGCGACGAGCGCGACCGTCGCGAAGAACGCGACGGTGAGGAGGAGGAAGGCCAGGTCGGCCATGGTGGGAACGCCTTCTCGACGAGGGTCGGCGCGTGCCCGCGGCGGGGCGTCGTGCCGGCGCCCGGAACCCGGGCGCACTGCCGTTCTACGCCCGGCGGCAGAGTCACGGACGGGGCTCTGACGGAACCTTGACGCCCTCTGCCGAAACCTTGACGGGGGCCAACGGCGCGGAGGAGACGGGTACTCCTCGTGGGGAGATCGTGACGACTGCGTGACCGGCACCCCGCCGTCCCGGGCGAGGGACGCCGTCGGGCCTCTAGGATGTGCCGCATGATCTTCAAGGCCGTCGGCGACGGGCGCCCCTACCCGGACCACGGCCGGGTGACCGCGCGGGACTGGGCCGAGGTGCCCCCGCGTCAGGTGCGCCTCGACGAGCTCGTCACCACCAAGCGCACGCTCGACCTCGACGCGCTCCTCGCCGAGGACTCCACGTTCTTCGGCGACCTCTTCGCGCACGTCGTCGAGTACGAGGGGGTCCTCTACCTCGAGGACGGACTGCACCGCGCGGTGCGCGCCGCGCTCCAGCAGCGCGCCATCCTGCACGCCCGCGTCCTGACCGTGCGATGAGCGCGGGGTCCGGTAGGTTTCTGGCGTGACCACCCGCCCCGACACCGCACGCGCCGAGCGTCGCCGACGCATGCACGAGCGCCAGGCCGTCGTGTTCGGGCTCCTCATCGCCGCGCTCGCCGTCGTCGGGCTCGGTGCGCTGGCCGTCTACACGGGCGCGATCGACGCGCCGTTCGACCGGCCGTTGTCGTCCCCGGAGGCGGTCGACGACCTCGCGGACGTCCAGGTCCCCTGCCTCCCCGAGGCCACGCTCCCGGTGGCGACGGCCGACGTCCAGGTCAACGTCTACAACGCGTCCGGCAAGGACGCCCCCCTCGGGCGGCTGAACCAGGACCTGCTCACGTCGCGCGGCTTCACGGTGCTCACCACCGGCAACGCTCCGGACCTGGACGGCGACGGGAAGTCGGACGTCGTGGCGCAGACGCAGATCCACTTCGGGGTCACGGGGCTCGCGCAGGCGTACACGCTCGCGGCGCACTACGACAACCCGGGCCTCGTGCTCGACACGCGCGAGGCCCCGACCGTCGACCTCTACGTGGGCACCGATTTCGAGGACGTCGTGGACCCCGAGCTCGTCGGCCTGTCCAGCGACGTCCCGCTCGAGAGCCGCGCCGGGTGCGTCGCGATCGAGGAGATCACCCCCCAGCCGCTGCCCGTGCCGCCCGCGGAGGGCTGAGCACGTCCCTCGCCCGGCGCTCCGCCGAGCCTCACGACCGCCGAACGGTACCCATGAGCACCCTGCCCCTCCGGCCCGCCCGGACCACCGACCCCGACGAGGTCGACCGCCTCTACGAGATCTGCCTGCGGACCGGTGCGTCCGGCGCGGACGCGACCTCGCTCTACACCGACCCGCGGCTGCTCGGCGAGGTCTACCTCGGGGCGTACCTCGCCCTCGAGCCGTCGCTCGCGTTCGTCGTGGAGTCCGACGGCGTCGCCGCGGGCTACGTGCTCGGCGCGCGCGACACCGCCGCGTTCGAGGAACGGTCCGAGCGGGAGTGGTGGCCGCCGCTGCGCGAGCGGTACCCGCTGGGCAGCTTCCCGGAGGGCTCCCGCGACGAGGCGCTCGTCCGCCAGATCCACCGTCCGCACCTCACCGACCCCTCGGTGCTCCCCGACTACCCCGCGCACCTCCACGTCGACCTGCTGCCCGCCGCGCAGGGCGGCGGCAACGGCCGCCGGCTGATGGACTCCCTGTTCGACGCCCTGCGCGCCGCCGGGGTCCAGGGCGTCCACCTCGGTGTCGCGGAGGACAACGTCTCCGCGATCGGCTTCTACGAGCACCTCGGCTTCACCCGCCTCGACGTCGACGAGGGCCTGGTCCTGGGCCTCCACCTCTGACCCGGTCCTGGGCCCCCCGCCCCCTCGGCGCCGAACCCGGGGTTCCGCGGCACCGTCCCCGCCGAACCCTGGGTTGCGGGCTACGTTCGCCGCCGAGTACCCGACAACCCGGGGCTCGCCGGGCGTCCCACAGCCCGTCTCAGAAGAGGGAGTCCCTCCTGGCGACGTGGCGCAGGCATCCTGCGCGTCCACAGGAGCGCATCCTTGGTGGCCCATCCACAGGACGCCGGTGATCGAAGCCCGGCGGTGCTGGTTCACGGTGTGATCTCGACATGCCAGCGCGAACTCTCGTCCCGGACGAGGCCCTCCACATCGCGTCCCGTCAGGAGAGCCTGATCACGACGGGACAGTGCCGCGACGCCGGCGTGAGCCCCGACGTGCTGCGTCGTCTCCTGCGGACTGGGAGCTGGCGGCACGTCACGCGGGGCGTCCACGACACCGAGCCCGCGCCGGTCGCGTCCAGGCCGGTCGATCACCGCCGACGGCGTGCTGCCTGGGCCGCGCTGCTCGCGTTCGGGCCCGAGTCGATCGCGGTCGGACCGTGCGCGCTCGCGCTGCTCGGAGTCGCAGGGCTGCCCGCGCGTGTCGTACCCCAGGCCACGTTGCCGGGTGCCCGCTCCCTCGAGTCGCGGGACGGCATCCGGCTGCGCATGTTCGACGACGGAATGACCGTCGCGCGCGTCGGCGATCGGTATGTGGCCGCACCGGAGTGGGCGCTGGCCCAGGCCGTGCCCGAGCTCGACCGCCCGTGGGCCGTGGCGGTCATGGACTCGGCGCTCCACCTCGGCCTCCTTGCGGCCGACGGGCTGGTCCGCGCGCACGATCACGCCCGCGGGCGACGGGGAGTCGCCCGGACGCACTCGTGGTGGGAGCTCGCGGACGGTCGCGCGGAGTCGCCGCTCGAGACGTGGGTGCGGCTCGACTGCGTCGACGGCGGCATCCCGCCGGACGAGCTTCAGGTGCCACTCGTCGGCGCGAGCGGACGGTCGCGCCGGGGCGACCTGGGCTGGCGGCTCGACGACGGCCGCTGGGTCATCGCCGAGGCCGACGGCGCGGAGTTTCACGACACACCGAGCGCCGCGTTCGCGGACCGGGAACGGCACAACGACCTCGTGACCGCCGACGTCGCTGCGCTGCTCCGACTCACGTCAGCCGACGCACGCGTGCCCGGGCGCTCGGCGACCACCGTGCGACGGGCACTCCGGACGACGGGCCGGCGTCGTGCACCGTGACGAGGACGTTCTCTGTCGCGCACCCGGACAACCCGCCTCGCCCCCCGGGCTGAGGTCACCCCCGACCCGCGAAACCGTCCTTACGCGTCACTGCGGTGTCTCCATGACGCCCGACCCCGGGTTCGGCAACGTGAGTCGCCGAAACCGGGGTTGGTGGTCAGCGGGCGTCCTCGACCGCGTCGTGGACGATCGGCTCGTCGCCGCCGGGGGCCGACGCCGGGCTGGCGGGCTCCTGGGTGGTGCCGCGCCACCGCGCGATGTTCCGCATGAGGTGGTAGATCACGAGCGCCGCGGCGGTGCCGAGCGCGATGCCCTCGAACGTGAGGTCGCCGACCGCCCAGGTGAAGTTGGCGATGCCGACGACGAGCGGCACGGCGGCTGTGGTGAGGTTGACCGGGTTGGAGAAGTCGACCTTGTTCTGCACCCAGATGCGTGCGCCGAGGATGCCGATCATGCCGTAGAGCATCGTCGCCGCGCCGCCCAGGACGCCGGCGGGGATGGTCGCGATGAGCGCGCCGAACTTCGGCGAGAGCGAGAGCACCAGCGCGGTCGCCGCCGCGACCCAGTACGCCGCGGTCGAGTAGACGCGCGTCGCGGCCATGACGCCGATGTTCTCCGCGTAGGTCGTCGTACCCGAGCCGCCGCCGACGCCCGCGAGCGTGGTCGCGAGGCCGTCCGCGAAGAGCGCGCGGCCGGTGAGGTCGTCGAGGTTCTTGCCGGTCATCGCCGCGACCGACTTCACGTGGCCGACGTTCTCCGCGATGAGCACGAGCACGACCGGGACGAACAGGCCGAGCACGGCGACGTCGAACGTGGGCGTGACGAACTCGGGGAGCCCGATCCAGGCGGCCTTGCGCACCTCGTCGAACACCACCTCGCCCTGGAGCACCGCCACGACGTAGCCGACGACCACGCCCACGAGGATCGAGAGGCGACCGATGATGCCCTTGAACAGGACGCTCACGAGGATGATCGCGGTCAGCGTGACGACGGCCGTGACCGGCGCCTTCTGGAAGTTCCCCCACGCCGCGGGGGCGAGGTTGAGGCCGATGAGCGCGACGATCGTGCCCGTGACGATCGGCGGCATGACGATGTCGATCCACCGCGCGCCGGCGACGTGCACGAGCAGGCCGACCGCGGCGAGCACGAGACCGGTGACGAGGATCCCGCCGACGGCCACGGACTGGCCCTGCGACGCCGTCGCGGCGCCGATCGGGGCGATGAACGCGAAGCTCGACCCGAGGTAGCTCGGCAGCCGGTTGCGCGTGATGAGCAGGAACCCGACGGTGCCGATCGCGGAGAAGAACAGCGTCGTCGCGGGCGAGAAGCCGGTGAGGAGCGGCACGAGGAACGTCGCGCCGAACATGGCGACGACGTGCTGCATGCCGATCCCGATCGTCCGCGGCCAGGTCAGCCGCTCGTCCGGGTCGACGACGTCCCCCGGCGCCACCGTCTTCCCGTTCCCGTGCAACCGCCACCCGATGGTGCTCATGTCTCTCCCGTCCGTGAAGTTCGTGTGAAGACCCTCGGAGCAGGGTAGTGCCCCCTCGAACCCGGGCTTGTCGCACGCCAGGTCGCCGAGCCCGGCGACAACCACGGGTTCGGCGGTCGGCGGTGCTACGCCGTCGCGTGCACCAGGAGCCACGCGAGGAGGTAGCTGCGGGTGTTGCCGTCGTCGATGCGTTCGTCCGGGAGGGTGCGGGCGACGTCCAGGGCGGCCGCGGCGTCGTCCGGGCCTGCGAGCGCCGCGTACATCAGCAGCTGGTCGCCGAACATCACGTCCCACGAGGCCGGGGCGTCGCGCGGGCCTGCGAGCGCCTCGTCGAGGTTGGCCCGGATGCGCTCCGGGTCGCCCGCGAGGTACCCGGCGACGGGCTGCATCGGCAGCACGAGGATGCCGAGCATCGCGCTCGGCTCCGCGCTGAACCACGTGGCCCAGTCGCGCTTGCCGCCCCACACGAGCGATGTCACGGTGTGGCCGAACCCGTCGACGGCCGGGTCGTCGCGGTCGAAGTCGGTCCAGTACGCGCGCGCCGACGCCGCCTCGGCGGACAGCAGCCAGCGCGCCTGCACCTCGAACGTGGCGTCCCCCGACGCCTGCGCCCACAGCGCGAGCCCGTTCCACGCCGACACCGCCTCGGACGCGGACTCCTGGTTGTTCCCGTCCGCGAAGGGCGCGTACCCCGACGCCCAGGAGTGCCCCGCGTACGCGTCGAACACGCGCAGCGCCGGGAAGTCCTCGTCGCCCGCACCGGACGCGACGTCCGCCGCGAGCAGGTCGAGCACGGGCGCGAGGTCGGCCGCGAGCGCCGGGTCGTCGGCCGCCACCACGCCCGCGGCATAGAGGAAGTACCCGTAGTGGAAGTGGTGGTCGTTGAGCTCGTCCGACCCGAACGACGGCGTCCTCCCGACGACGCTGCGCACCTGCGGGTCGTAGACGAAGCAGCGCGCGTCGCGCTCCGCGCACCCCGCGGGATCGGCCCACTCGCGGAGCGCGGCGGCGAGGTCGTCGCGCAGCGGCGCCGCGACGTCGTCGAGCCCGAGCTGCTCGGCGAGCGCGAGCAGGTTCGCGTCGCGCGCGAGCGCCTTGCCCCCGAAGTACGTGTCCGACGGCACCTCGAGAGACCCCGCCTCGAGCGTCGCGGCGTCCGCACGCACCTGGTCGGCGAGCTCGGCCTTCTCGTCGTCGCCCAGCGCGGTCACGTCGAGCGTCCCGGCGGGTTCGACGGCGGGGCTCGTCCACGCGAGCGTGGTCGCCGTGCAGACGTCGACCGTCCCGCGCACGGTCGTGTAGGTGCCGAGGCCGCACGTCGCGCCGTCGCTCTCGCTCTGGTGCGGCAGCCGCACGACGACGGTCGGCGCACCGGAAGGGTCGTCTCCCGTCTCGTACGTGATCGCCGTGGTCACGGCGTCGTCGGCCACGCCGTAGGCGAGCGTCGTGCCCGTCACGGGGTGCGCCGCCGCCTCGGCGAGCGTCGCGACCGCGCCGTCCGGGGCGTCGTCGGGCACGGGGAACCAGGCGACGGAGTCTCCCTCCGCCAGGTCGAGCGACCGGCCGCCTCCCGACAGCGCGTCGCCCGCCCCGACGAGCACGTAGTCGCGCCCGCCGGCCTCGGCGCTCACGAGTCCGTCCGTCGCGGCGAAGGGGACGGTGAGCGCCACCGTCTGGTCCGTACCCGCGGTGTACCGCAGCACGGGCGACCCCTCGACGATGGTCACCGCCCCCAGGACGGAGCCTGCGCCGTCGAGCAGGTCGAGCGTGACGGACGCGGTGTCGTAGGCGCTGACCACGACCGACGACGCCCCGACGTCCACGCCGACCTGCGGCACGTACGGCCCGAGGATCGACTGCTCGGTGACCTGGACGTCGGGGAGCCCGAACGCGAAGCCGCCGTCGGTCACGCCGAACGCGAGCGGCACGGGGAACACGGGCAGGGGCTCGTCGCCGAGCACGAGCCCGGAGAACCACCGGTTCGTCGGCGGCACCAGCCCGTCGGCGAGCCGCGCGGCGGGCATCGGCGCGACCGACTCCTGCGGCAGGATCGACGGGTCCACGTCGGGCACGGTGCCGGGCAGGTCCGCCGCGGGGTGCCCGACGGCGGAGCCCGCCCCGGGCGGCCCCGTCGCCCCGGGCGACGCGTCCGTCTCGAACAGCCCGCACCCGGCGACGAGGAGCGCTGACGCCAGGAGCGCGGCGGGAACGGTGGCAACCACCCGGCCCCGAGATCGACCTGAGCGTCCGAGGTCGACCCTCGGGAGGTCGACCGCGCGACGCACGGGTCGACCTCGGCGGGGCGTCACAGCCCCACCTTGCGGAGGAACTCGCCGAACGACTCGTCGACCCCGGCGAGCGGGCCGTCGTCGTGCAGCTCGATGCTCGCCGTGACCGGCGTGCCCGACGCGACGAGCCCGTGCTCGGCCCCGCGCACGAGCGCGTCGCTCGTGACCTCGACGGTCGCCTCCGCCTGGTTGGCGGTGTTCTGCACCGCGACCGACGCGACCTCGCCCGCGACCTCCGCCTGGTTCGGCAGCACGACCGTGACCTCCGCGCCCTGGCGCACGCGCGCGAAGTCGCTCGGGTCCAACGTCAGGCGGGCGTCGACGAACAGCGACCCCTCCCGCTCGAGCGACGCGACGACCTCGCCCGCCTGGACGAACGCGCCCTCGCGGGCCGCGACGTGGGTGACCACGGCGTCGTAGGGCGCGACGAGCGTGATGGTGCCGTCGGGCGCCACCTGGTACGCGGACGTGTCCGCGCTGACGAGCCCGAGCGCGATGTCGTGCTGGAGCGTCAGGCTGCTCACGGTGAACAGCGGGTCGCCCGCGTCGACCTCGTCCCCCTCGGCGACCTCCGCCGCGGTGACGGTCCCCGCGTAGTCGCTGCCGACGTCGAGCACCTCCGCCCGGATGGTCGCCGTCGTGCTCGTCGCCTGCCCGAGGCGCCGGTTCATCACGAGCGTCAACGCGGCGCACACGAGCAGCACCACGAGCAGCCCGCCCACGAGTCGGAATCGGTTCGACCAGGTCATGCGACACCTCCGGTGGGTACGGACGACGAGTCCCCGCCACGGAGCGCCCGCCGCCTCCCGGCCCGCGTCCCGACGCCGACCGTCACCTCGACGCCGAGCCGCTCCGACAGCGCCTCGTCGACGACAGCCACGGCCGTCCCTTCTCGCCGCCGGACGGAGCGCGCCGCACGCCGGGCAGACCGCGACTCCCGGAGGGCCGTCACGACGAACGCCCCGAGGATCAGCGTGTTGGTGACGTTCCACGCGAGCGCGAGGCTCGGCATCGTGTCGCCCGACTCCTTCCAGGCCCCGACCACCGACGTCACGAGCAGGAACGCGAAGAACAGCACCTGCGGGATCATGTAGTTGAACGGCGACGTGACCTTTCCCTTGCTCCCGGTCACGTGCCACGCCTGCTCCTTGCCGGTCAGCGCGTTCCACAGGGCCTTGGTGTAGATGGGGAACGACACGGACGCGAGCATGAGCACCTCCCACCGGAACGACCCGAGCGTGAAGAACGCGATGGCGATCTGGAGGACGTAGAACCCCGCGTAGTAGAGCAGCCACGTGCCCCACGAGATGGTGAGGTTCATGGGCGTGAGGTCGAGGTAGATCTGGAGCGGCGGCACGAGCAGCAGCACGAGCGGCGCGATGCCCGCGAGGTAGTGCGTCGCGGTGACGGTGTACTGGAGCCGCTGGTCGAGCGTGAGGCTGCGGCGCGGGCTGAGCGGGTTGTGCTGGAGCAGGATCTCGAACCCGCCGGTGGCCCACCGCAGCTGCTGCTTGGTGTACGCCTCGACGGTCTCGGGGGTGTCGCCGACGGCGAGCGTCGTGGGGATGTAGATCGTGCGCCACCCGCGCTCGTGGAGCATGAGCGACGTCCACACGTCCTCGGACTTGGAGTCCGTGTGCATGCCGCCGATGTCGTCGATCGCGGCGCGGCGGAAGATGACGTTGGTGCCGACGCAGAACGCGGCGTTGAAGCGGTTCCGGCCGGGCTGCACGAACCGGTAGAAGACGGCCTGCATGTACCCGGCGCCGCGCGAGATGAGGTTGTCGAGGTTGCCGTAGGTCTGCGGGGTCTGGACGAACGCGACGTCGTCCTTGACGAAGAACGGCACGGTCTCGACGAGGAGCTCCGGCCTGGCGACGAAGTCGGCGTCGAGGATGACGAAGAAGTCGCCCTTGGCGATGGCGAGCGCGTGGTTGACGTTGCCGGCCTTCGCGCCGTTGCTCGACAGGCGCCGCACGTAGCGCGCGCCGAGCTGGGCCGCGAGGTCGCGCACGTCGTCGGACCGGCCGTCGTCGAGCACCCACGTGCGGTGCGTGCCGCGGAGCGCGACGGCGGCGCGGACCGTGCGCGCGATGGTGTCGAGGTCCTCGCCGTAGGTCGTGATGAGGACGTCGACGGCGACCGGGCGGTCGTGGAGGTAGAGGTTCCAGCGCGTCGGGTCGTCCTCGGCGCCGTCGCGGATGATCTCGGGGACGTCGAACAGGCGGTCCTTGGCGTGGTGGAACGAGAACCCGCGCGGGTCGTGCCCGCTCGACAGCACGGTCCACATCGCCAGCAGCGCCTGGGCGACGAGCACCGACTCGGCCGTGATGACCATGACGTACGGCAGGGCGTCGCCGCGGTTCGCGGGGTTGAGAAGGAACACCGCGTACGCGACGACGCCGAGCGTCGCGAGCAGCATGATCATGACGAGCGACGGCGAGCGCGCGGCGGAGTTCTCGTCGCGCGGCGGGCCGGTCGGACGGTCGGCGTCGGCCCGCGGGCCGAACGGGGCGGGTCTCACGTGCTGCGTACGGCGCGGCGTGACGACCAGGCGGTCGAACTCGGAGACGGCCATCGCATGTCCTCCGGCTCTCGACGGGATGCGGGGATCCCGGGGGGGTCGCGGACGGGCAGACGGCGGACGGCGGCGAGCGGGGAGCCCACCGGGTCCTCGAGGGCCCGGGTGCGGCGACGTCGTCGGCGTCGTGATGGCGTGAGTGGCACTGCTGTCGAGCCCCCTGCCGGGCACCCTCGCGCGGGGGGACCCGGAGACGGGTCGAGGGGGGGCGCGCGCGGGGGGGGCCCGCCAGATGGTGGGGCGAGGGAGGGGGGGGCCACTCCCCCGAGTCGGAGACCCAGAGGTGTGTGGGGCC
>NZ_JBHXIC010000018.1:24162-54853 GCF_042723955.1 Cellulosimicrobium cellulans
TGTTTATACCCTACCGGCGGGCCCGGGCGGCCCCCCCCCCGGCCGGGCCCCCGCGCGGGGGGGCCCCCGGTGCGGGGTGGTGGGGGCCCGCCCGGCGCGGGCCACCTCTTCGTCTGCGCCGAAGGTAGCGGTGCACGACGCCCGTGTCACGGACCGCCTGAGAGGTCTTCGCCGCGGCGTGGGCGCGCGGCGGCTTGTGTGAACAGACCCGCACCGGGCGGACGCCGCATCGTCGTGACCGGCTCGGACCGTTGGCGCGCCGCCGCTCCCGTCCCGGCCCGACGCCGTCGCGCCCTACCCGGTGAGCGCTCACCCGCGCGGCGGTCCGCACGACCCGGAAACGCGCCGTTCACGGGCGGAAACGGAGAATTCACGGCGCCGACGCGCCGAGCGTCCGCCTGGTGGACGCCCTGCGGGAGCCAGCCGGTCGTCCGGCGCCGCCGCTGCGAACCGCGGGACGGCCACCACCACGGCCGCACCCGGGGGTGTAACGCACCGGCGAGCCCCGGACATGGGACGGTCGTCTACGTCTCCCGGTCGAGAGGACCCTGGATGCCTGCCCCTGACCGTCCGCCCGAGCGGACCCCGTCGGCCCTTCCGCCGGACGAGGACCGCGCTGCCCGGTTCACCGCCCTGTTCGAGGCCACGCACCGACCGCTGCTCGCCTACGCGGTGCGGCGCGTGGCCGACCCGTCCGATGCCGCAGACGTCGTCGCCGAGGCGTTCCTCGTCGCCTGGCGGCGCCTCGACGACGTCCCCGTCGGCGACGACGCGCGACCATGGATGTTCGGCGTCGCACGCCGCGTCCTCGCGAACCACCGCCGGGGCACGCGGCGTCGGCTCGCCCTCGCCGACAGGCTCCGCGCCGAGGTCGCGGAGGCGACCCCACCGCCGACCGGCGAGGTGAGCGACGTCGAGCGCGCGCTCGCGCGGCTCGGCCCCGACGACCAGGAGCTGCTGCGCCTGGTCGCGTGGGAGGAGCTCGCGCGGGACGAGATCGCCCTCGTGCTCGGCATCTCGCGGGCCGCCGTCCGGGTGCGCCTGCACCGGGCCCGCCGTCGGCTCGCCGAGCAGCTCGACGGACTCGTCGCGCCCGGCGCACCGACGTCCGCACCCCGGAGGAAACGGGACGACCCGACCGGACACGTGGTCAGCGGGTGGGGACGACCCCGCCCCGGAACCGAGGAGGCACGATGACGGACCCGATGATGCAGCTGCGCAGCGCGGACCCGGCCCGACGCGCGGGTCTCGGTGCCGTGGACGAGGCGGCGTTCGCCGCCCTGCGGGAGGAGATCCTCATGACCACGACGCTCGACCCCACGAACGCGGCCCCGGCCGCTCCGCCGTCGCGCCAGCGGCGGCTCGGACGCCGCGGCGCGGTAGCGCTCGGTCTGGCCACGGTGCTGGCGGGCGGCGGCGTCGCGTACGCGGCGATCCAGGCGTTCCGCGGCTCGTCGGGCGAGGGCGTCACCTGCGTCAGCGCCTGGAACCCGGACGTCGCCGAGGGGCTCGACGTCGACGCGGCCGGGCCCTGGCTCACCGGCGACCCGTACGCGGACTGCACCACGCTCCTCGCGGAACAGGGCCTGCCGCCGGTCGAGGACCCGGTGGCCTTCGCCTGGGACGGCCAGACGTACGTCGCCCCGGCCGACCAGGTGCCCGACGGCGTCGAACGGCTCGAGGGCCGCTCCGCGCTGGACACCGCCGTGGTCGAGCTGCAGCAGAGCGTGACCGACCGGGTCGACGGCGGGGCGAGCGTCTGCCGGACCGTCGCCGAGGGCCTCGCCTGGGCCGAGGAAGAGCTCGACCGGCTCGGGCTGGAGGACTGGACGGTCGGCGAGCACGGCGCGCTGCCGGAGGCGGCCGGCGGAGCGCAGGTGTGCGCCTCCGTGACGGTCGACGTCGGTGGGCACACGGTCACGGTCGGCGGTACGACCCACACGGACGGGATCCTGGAGGACCCGCTGGCCGCCGGGATCGTCGCCGCGCTGCAGCGCGGGATCACCGACCGGTGCGTCTCGCTCGACGAGGCCCGGGCCGTCGCCGACGAGGCCCTGACGGCGGTCGACGGCCCGTTCCCGACGACGAGCGTGCCCGACGAGAGGGTCACCTGCTCCCGTGTCGACCTGTTCGTCGGGGGCAGCTTCCAGGTGACCGTCTACGGGCCGACCTCCGCGGGCTGACCGGCGGACGTCGGCCTCACCGGACGGCCGGCGGTCCGGCCCGCGTCATGACGAGCTGCTCGTCGTGACGCGGGCGGGCCGTCACGGCAGCTGCGGCACGACCTCGCTCGCGATGAGGTCGAGGTGGTCGAGGTCGTGCAGGTCGAGCACCTGGAGGTAGAAGCGCGTCGCACCCTGCTCCGCGGCCGCGGCGATCTTGTCCGCGACCTCGCTCACGGTGCCCGCCAGGCCGTTGCGACGCACCTCGTCGGGCTCGCGCCCGATCGCGTCGGCGCGGCGGCGGAACTCCGCCTCGTCCTTGCCCACCGCGACGACGAACGCCGCCGAGTACACGAGGGAGTCGGGGTCGCGGTCGGCGTCGAGGCACGCGGCGCGCACGTTCTCGAACCGCTCGGGCAGCACGCCCGGGTCCGGGAACGCCGCGTTGAACTCGCTCGCGTAGCGGGCCGCGAGCGCCGGGGTGCGGCGCGGACCGTGGCCCCCCACGATCACGGGGACGCGTTCCTGCGCCGGCTTGGGCAGCGCCGGCGCGTCGGTGAGCGTGTAGTGCTCGCCGCCGAACGAGAACGTCTCGCCGACCGGCGTCTCCCACAGCCCCGTGATCACCGCGAGCTGCTCCTCGAGGATCCCGAACCGCTTCTCCGGGAACGGGATCCCGTACGCCTCGTGCTCGCGCGCGAACCAGCCCGCGCCGAGCCCGAGCTCCACGCGACCGCCCGACATCTGGTCGACCTGCGCGACCTGGATCGCCAGGACGCCCGGGTGGCGGAACGTCGCCGACGACACGAGCGTGCCGAGCCGGATGCGGCTCGTCTCCCGGGCCAGGCCCGCGAGCGTCGTCCACGCGTCGGTCGGGCCGGGCAGCCCGTCGCCGTCGCCCATGACGAGGTAGTGGTCGGAGCGGAAGAAGGCGTCGAACCCGAGGTCCTCGGTCGCCTTCGCGACCGCGAGGAGGTCGTCGTAGGAGGCGCCCTGCTGGGGCTCGGTGAAGATGCGCAGGTCGATCTGGGTCATGCCGTCACCCTGCCACACCGTGCGTCGGTCCAGCTCCCGCGAGGTAGAACCGCGGTCCTGCGAGGTAGAACTCTGGTCACGCGAGGTAGAACCCTGGTCATGACCAGGGCTTTCCCCCGGCGGACCAGGGTTCTCCCTCGGCGGGACGAGAGTTCGCTCGTTCAGTCCGCGAACGGGACGAGGTCGAGCTCCTGGAACTCCGCGACCTCGGGCACCCAACGGTCGGCGACGAAGCCGCGGTGGTCCGGGTGGGCGTCGTACGCGGCGTAGGCGGCGGCGTCGTCGAACACCATGGAGAACTGGAAGGTCAACGGGCTCTTGGCGCTCACCTGGCGCGAGACGGTGAAGTCCCGCACCCCCGGGATCACGGTGAGCGTGCGGCGCGCGGTGCCGAGGAACTCGGCCTCCTCGGCGCTGCCGGCGGGGTGGACGAGGCGGAAGGCGACGGTGTGCTGGATCACTCCACCACCCTAGGCTGACGACCATGCGCGTGAGCACCGTGATCCTGCCGATCTACCCGTGGCGTGAGGGCCGGGACGTGTGGCGGGCCGCCGACGACCTCGGGTTCCATGCCGCCTACACGTACGACCACCTGTCGTGGCGCACGTTCCGCGACGGGCCGTGGTTCGGCGCGGTCCCGACACTCGCCGCGGCGGCGGGCGTGACGGAACGCGTGCGCCTGGGCACCCTCGTGTCGTCGCCGAACTTCCGAGAACCGGTGACGTTCGCGAAGGACGTCATGACGCTCGACGACCTCTCGGGCGGGCGCGTCACCGTCGGCCTCGGCGCGGGCACGACGGGCTTCGACGCGACGGTCCTCGGTGGCGAGCCCTGGTCCGCGCGGGAGCGGGCCGACCGGCTGCGCGACTTCACGGTCCTGCTGGACCGGCTGCTCACCGAGCCCGCGGTGACGCACGACGAGGGCCACTACCGCGCGCACGAGGCGCGGACCATTCCGGGCCCGGTCCAGTCCCCGCGCGTGCCGTTCGCGATCGCCGCGACGGGCCCCCGCGGCCTGCGGCTCGCCGCGCGCTACGGCCAGGCGTGGGTGACGACGGGCGACGGCCGCCTGGGCGACGACGCGACCCCGGCGCAGTCGTGGGCGGCGGTCCGCGACCAGGTCCAGCGGCTCGAGGCCGCCTGCGCCGACGCCGAGCGGGACCCCGCGTCGGTCGAGCGGATCCTGCTCACCGGTTTCACGCCCGACCCCGCCCTGGAGTCGGTCGACGCGTTCGTCGAGACCGCGCACGGGTACGCGGAGGCCGGGATCACGGAGATCGTCGTCCACCGGCCCATCCCGGGGACGCAGTTCGCGGCCGACCAGCGCGTCTTCGAGCAGATCGCCACGGACGGCGCCGCGCAGGTCCGCGGTCTCTGAGCCGCCCGCACCTCCTCGGACACCGACCGCGACCGCCGCACCTCGCGCCGGAGGGAACCTGCCCCGGCCCCGCTGCGTGTAAGAGGTGGGAGCCCCGTGACACAGGTCGTGCAGAAGGGCTCACGGGACTGCGACGCGAGGAGGCGACGTGCGCAAGGCAACGGCGGGATGGTACGCGGACGCGCCGGGATCGGGCAGCGAGCGCTGGTACGACGGCGCGGCGTGGACCGACCGCACCCGCACCCGCCGCGCGTCCGACGACTCCGGAGTCTGGCGCAGGGTCCTCGGCGTGGGCTCGGTCGTCGTGCTCGTCGTCGCCGCGCCGCTCCTGCTCGCCGTGCTCGGCTGACGCCCCGCCCGCGACAAAAGACCCGTCAGCCGAGCGGCCCTAGCACCCGGTAGGTGACGTGCGTGACGAGCGACGCCGTGCGCACGGCGACGGTCTCGAGCGCGAGGGGCGGGACGCCGTCGAGCACGCGGTCGCCGTGCCCGAGGACCTGCGGCACGACGTGCAGGCGGAGCTCGTCGAGCAGGCCCGCCGCGAGCACCTGGTTGATGGTCGCGGCCCCGCCGGCGATCGCGACGTCGCGGTCCCCGGCCGCCTCCCGCGCCTGCGCGACGGCCGACTCGACGCCGTCGGTGACGAAGAGGAACGTCGTCCCGCCCTCCATGACGAGCGGCTCGCGCGGGTGGTGCGTCAGGACGAACACCGGCCCGTGGTACGGCGGCTCCGGTCCCCACCAGCCGCGCCAGTCGAGGTCCCACTCGCCGCGGCCGGGCGCGAACATGTTCCGCCCCATGACGAACGCCCCTGCCGCGACGATCGCGTCGAGCTCCGCGCGGTTCTCGTCGGCCGTCTCGAACATCCACCGGTGCAGGTCCACTCCCTCGCCGAACGGATGCTCCTGCGTCTGGTCGGGCCGGGACGAGAACCCGTCCACCGACACCGCCACGTCGCACGTCACGTTCCCCATGCCGCCCTCACCCTCCGCGGTCCGCGCGAGCCCGCGACAGCCGTCGTCCGTCGTCTCGGAACCTCCGACCGGACGCGCACCCGGAACTCATCGCCGGTCCGGGAGCCGGCTGCAAGGACGACGCCGGACCCGACACAGTCCCGGTGAGAAGCTGACCTGACGACGAGGAGACACCCGTGCCACGACGGCGGCCGGTGGCGGCAGCGATCCTCACCTCGACGATCCTCTGCGCAGCGGCGTGCGCGCAGGTCGAGGTCCCCGACGGTGCGACGACGCCTCTGCCGCCCGCAGGCACGTTCGGACGGGAGCGGCCCGACCAGGCGCCCCGCGCCGACGGCTCGGCAGGTGCGTCCGACGCGATCTACGACCGGCACGGCGCCGACCCGAGGTTCGGGACCCTCGCGCTCGCCGAGGGTGGCGCCGGCCTGGTCCTGTACTGGCACGGCGAGCCACCCGACGACCTGGCCGAGCTCGCCGGTGACACATCCGTCGAGGTCGTGCAGACGCCCTACCTCCCGGCCGACCTGCGTGCTGCCGTGCTCGCCCTGTTCGAGTCGGGGACGGCGCACGGTCCCGTGACGACGGGCGGCCCGAGCGTCGACGGGAGCGGCATCGAGATCGGGATCGGGAAGGAGCTCACGTCCTCGCAGGAGGAGCAGCTCGGCGCAACCCTGCGCGACGAGGTGGGCGTCCCCGTCGTCGTCGAGAGCGGGGTTCGCGTCTCGCCGGCCGGCTGACCAGGGTTCTACCTCACGCGACCAGGGTTCTACCTCACGCGACCAGGGTTCTACCTCGCGCGACCAGGGTTCTACCTCGCGCGACCAGGGTTCTACCTCGGGGTCGCTGCCTCCTCGGTCGCGATGCGCAGGGCGGCGACGAGCTCGCGGTAGAGCTCGTCGGTCGCGAGGAGCTCGGCGTGCGTGCCGCGGGCGCGGACGCGACCGTCCTCCATGACGAGGATGAGGTCGGCGTCGATCACGGTGGACAGCCGGTGCGCGATGGTCACGACCGCGCGGTCGCGGGCGAGGTCCTCGATGACGGCGTGCACGGCGGCCTCGGTGAGCCCGTCGACCTGGGCCGTCGCCTCGTCGAGGAGCAGCACGTCGGGCGCGTGCAGGACGGCGCGCGCGAGGGCGACGCGCTGACGCTCGCCGCCCGAGACGGTCGTCCCGACGAGGGACGTGTCGAGCGCGTCGGCGAGCGAGCGCACCTTGGCCTCGAGCCGGACCTTCGCGAGCGCGGCCCACATCGCCTCGTCGGTCGCATCGGGGTCGGAGAGCCGGAGGTTCTCGCGGATCGTCCCCGGAACGACGGGCGTCTCCTGCTCGACGTAGGCGAACCGGCGCCGGACGTCGTCGAACGTGAGGTCGTCGTACGGCACCCCGTCGAGGAGGATCTGCCCCGACTCGGGCTGGAGGAATCGCAGCAGGAGCGAGAACGTCGTGGTCTTGCCCGCACCGGACGGCCCGACGATCGCGACCTGCCCGCGGTGCGGCACGTCGAGGTCGAGGTCGCGGACCACGGGCTCGCCGCCCGGCAGATAGCGCGCCGTGACGCCGCGCAGGGAGAGTCGCGGCGTCTCGGCCGCGGTCCGGCCGGTGCCCGACGCCGCACCCGCCACCGCCGGCCGGCCTGCCTCCGCGCGGGCCGGGTCGAGCGTCGCCGAGCCCGCCCGGACCGGCCGGGCCACGTCGTCGACCTCCTCCGGCTCGATCGCCTGGACCTCGCTGATGCGTCCCGCGGCGGCGATGCCCGCCTGGAGCTGCGTGACGTTCATCGTCAGGCCGGTGACGGGCTCGACGATCTGGAACGCGTAGAGGAGGAACGCGACGAGGCTCGACACCGCGAGCAGCCCCTCGTCGACACGCCACGCCCCGAGCGCGAGGATGACGATGATCGCGAGCTGGATGCCGCCGCCGGCGATGCTCCACGCGACCGCCTCGGTGCGCACGGCCCGGACGCTGTGCCGCGCGGAGGCCTGGGCGTCGTCGAGCACGCGGTCGATCTGGCGGCCCTCGGCACGGCTCGCCTTGATGGTGCGGATCGCCCGGAGCCCTCCCTCGAGCGTCCCGCCGAGGCTGCCGAGCGACTCCTGCGCCTTCTCCTGCGCCTTGGCGATGCGCGGCATGAGCGCCCCGACGAGCACGCCGATGACCACGATCGCGCCGAGCGTCGTGCCGAGCAGCACGATGTCGAGCACGCCCATGAGGACGACCGTCCCGACGAGCGACACCGCGAGGTTGACGAGGTTCACGAGGCTCGACGACGCGGCCTCGCGCAGCAGCACGGTGTCGGACGTGACGCGCGTGACGAGCTCGCCCGTCGGGCGGCCGGTGAGCGCGCCGATCCGCGCGCGGAAGTAGCGCCGCACCATGGAGGACCGCGCGTCGAGGACCACCCGCTCCGCGAGCGTGCCGAGCAGGATCCACTGCCACAGGCCGAGCACGAGGCCGACGACGAGCAGCCCGACCAGCGTGAGCACGGCCGGGGTGAGCGACGCCCCCGTCCCGAGGGTGTCCAGGACCCACTTGGTCACCATCGGGGTCGCGAGCGCCGCGGCCGTGGTGCCGAGACCGAGCACGAGTCCGAGCAGGAGCGTGCGGCGGTGCGGTCGGACGAACTCCCAGAGCACCTTGAGCCGCGGGAGGAACGGGCCCTTCGGAGCATCTGTCGTGGCGGGCGTCGTGGTCGGCGAGCCGGGGGCGTCGGTCGTGGACATAGCGTCAACCATGGTTGACATCCTCTCTCGTGTCAACTGTGGTTGACGCGCAGATGGATCCGGGGAGCGGAACTGGCTTGGCCACTAGTGGAACACGCATGTTCCACTAGTGGCAAGAGGTGTTCCGCGCTTCAGAGGGCTATCGTGGGCCGCGTGACGGCACGAACCAGCGCGCGGGACGCCACCACCGCGCCGGCCCCCGCAGCGGTGCACGACGGCGTGCCCGCGGAGAGCGGAACCCGCGCCCGCACGCGGCGCGCGATCCTCGACGCCGCGGTCGCCGTGCTCAGCACGGACAAGTCCGCGTCGCTCGCCGACGTCGCTCAGTCCGCGCAGGTCGGGCGGACGACGCTCCACCGGTATTTCCCCGAGCGCGCCGACCTCGTCGAGGCGATCGGTGCCGAGGCCGTCGAGCGCACGCGCGCCGCGATCGTGGCGGCCCGACTCGATGACGGCCGCCCCGCCGCGGCCCTGCGTCGCCTCGCCTTCGAGTACTTCGACCTCGGCCCCTGGTACATGGTCCTGTTCAACGAGATGTCGGACGGCGAGGCGGAGTTCTGGGCGGAGGCCGAGGAGGCCGAGGAACCCGTCCGGGAGCTGCTGCGCCGCGGGCAGGAGAGCGGCGCCGTCGACGACCAGCTCAGCGTCTCGTGGATCGTCCGCACCCTCTGGTGGGTGTTGTTCAACGCCTGGTCCATGGCCGGCGACGGCGAGATCTCGCGCGCCGACGCGCTGCGCATGGCAGTCCGCAGTATCGAGGGCATCACGCTCGCCCGCGAGGCGCGCCCGTGAGCACCGCCCCGGGCCCGGCCCCGCGGCCCGGCGTCGGCGAGCGCCTGCGGCGCTGGTGGCAGCGGGCCGACGAGGTGCGCACGGGCGTGCGCTGGGCGAGCGTCGCGACCGTCTTCGGCGGGATCGCCGTCGCGCTCGTCTGCCTCGTGCTCGTGCTGCGCGGCCGCGTCTGGGCGTGGTTCCCGCTCCTCGTCGCCGCCGCCGTCGCGCTCCGCGAGGTCCGCTACCTCCAGCGCGCCGCCCGCGGCGGCCGACCTCGCTACCACGAGAACGCGCCTCGCTGAGTCCGCCCTCGCCGTCGCCCGCGCGGGCCACGGGGAGGCACCGCTCGTCATCCGGAGGTCGCACCCCGGTGGACCGCAGGATCCACCGGACGACCGACGCGCCCGAGGCTGCTCGGCGGGCAGACTGGCGGCACGGCGTCGGGCAGCGGCGCCGGAGACCTCCGGAGGCGCACCGTGACGACCCCCACCCCCGCCCGGGACGCCGCGTTCCCCGACCACGACCCGTCCCCCGAAGGGGCTGCCCGCGCGGCCGCGCGCGGCCTGCGCTTCACCGCGCGCCGTGGTCGCGGTGCCCGACGACGCGGGCTCGGGTCCGCGCCGCGCCCGGCCGTCCCGCCGGTCGAGCGGGCGAACGGCTGGCTCGTCGCGGTGGCCGTCGTGGCCGGCGCGGTGCTGTTCTCGGTGCTCGCGATGAACGCGTTCCTCGGCGGCTGAGGATCTCCGCTCAGCCCTGACCGGCCGCCGCGGGCGAGCCCTCGACCGCCGCACCCGTGTCCGCGGCCACCGCGCGACGCTTCGGCGCGAGCCCGCGTGCGACGCCCGCGCGCTCGAGGCGACGGGCGAGCAGCAGGCCCGCCCACGTCCCCACGAGCGAGCTCGCCATCATGAGCGCCACGATGAGCACCTGCACGACCGGCGCCATGGAGGCCGCGTCGAAGGCCACGAACGCCGACCAGGTGTACAGCGCGGAGAAGACGAACGTCGCGACGTAGAACAGCCACGGCGCCCACACGCGGTAGAGCGTGACGAGGAACGCGACCTCGAGCGCCGCGCCCACCATGAGGCACGTGAGGATCGACGACGCCCCGAGCGGCGACGCGGAGCTGATGACGCCCGCGACGAGCATGGTGAGCACCGCGGCGCCGGGGCGCCGCACGAGGGCGAGCGCGAGCACGGGCCCGACGATCCACAGGCCGAGCATCGCGGAGTAGAGCACGGGCACGGTCGAGGCGAGCGCGGCGGCGACGAAGTTCGCCGGCACGAGCAGCACGCCCGTCGCGGCGCCGATCGCCGCGCACGTCATGAGGTAACGCGTCGTGAGGGACTGACGGCGGGTGGTGCTGGGCATCGTGGGCTCCGTGGCGTCGAGGGTCTGGGCCGGTACGGGGAGGCGGGTGGTGGGGTGGCGGTCAGCGGGTCAGCGCGGGCTCCACGACGAGCGTGATGCCCGCCGCGACGCCCCACGTCGCGAGGAGGAAGACGACGTCGCGCACGCGGAACGGCACGAGGACGCGCTCGGTGCGGGTCGGGTGCGCGCCGAACCCGCGCGCCTCCATGGCGAGCGACACACGCTCGCCGTGGCGGATGCCGCCCGCGAGGAGCGGGACGGCGTAACCGAGCCGGCGCCGGGCGGCCGCGACGGGCCCCCGCCCGTGGTCGACGCCCCGCACGCGGTGCGCCGCGCGGATCATCTCGAGCTCGTGCCCGAAGCGCGGCACGAACCGCAGCGCGGCGAGCGCGGCGTACCCGACCCGGTACGGCACGCGCAGCTGCTGGACCAGGGCGCGGACGACGTCCTGCCCGGTCGTCGACAGCCCGCCGACGAGCACGAGCAGCAGGAGCGCGCACGTGCGCAGGCTCGTCGCGAGGCCGGTCTCCAGGGCGCCGGACCACAGGTGGAACGGACCGACGGTCGCGAGCAGCGTCGTGCCGTCGACGTCGCGCGGGTCGGTGAGCACGCCGAACGACACCGTCATGACGGCGGCGAGCGCGGGCAGGCCGAGCAGCAGGACCGCGACGACGCGGCGGGGCGGCCGGACCATGACGAGGATGACGAGGAGCGCCGCGAGCCCGACGAGCGCCGGGGTCAGCAGGTCGCGGGTCGTGAACACCCACACGACCACGGGCAGCGGGCCGAACGCCGTGACGAGCGGGTCGTAGGTGTGCAGGTCCCACGCCGGTCCGGCGAACCGGCCGAGGCGCGCGTCGCCCGGCGTCGTGCGCGCGGACCGGGCGTCGAGCGTGCCCGCGGTCATGCGTTCACCCCTGCGGGGACGCGCGCGACGGGCAGGTCCGCGAGTCGCGCGACGCGCTGCCACGCGGGGTCGGCCAGGTCGCGGGTCGCGCGCGCGAGCGGAGGCGTGCGCAGACCGGCGCGGCGCAGCGCGGCCTCGTCGGACAGGACGTCGCCCGGGGGTCCGTCGGCGACGACGCTCCCGCCCGCGAGCGCCACGACGCGCGTCGCGTGCTCCGCGACGAGCTGCATGTCGTGGCTCACGACGACGACCGCCGTCCCGCCACGGTGCAGGTCGGTGAGCAGGTCGAGCAGCTCGGCGGCGCGCTCGCGGTCCTGCCCGTACGTCGGCTCGTCGAGGACGAGGACGTCGGGGCGGCACACGATCGCGGTCCCCACCGACAGGCGCCGCTTCTGCCCGCCGGACAGGAGGAACGGGTGCCGGTCGCGCAGGTCGGCGAGACCGAACCGGCGCAGCACGTCCTCGACGCGCGCCGCGACCTCGTCCTCGGGCACGCCGCGCACGCGCAGGCCGAGCGCGAGCTCGTCGTCGACGCGGGACGTGACGAGCTGGTGCTCGGGGTTCTGGAAGACGAACCCGACGTGCCGGGAGAGCTCACGCGGGTCGGCGCGGGTCGGGTCGAGGCCCGTCACGGTCACACGGCCGTCGAGCGTCCCGCGGCGCGGCCGCAGCACGCCCGCGGCGAGCTGCGCGAGCGTCGTCTTGCCCGCGCCGTTGGCGCCGACGACGGCGACGAGCTCGCCCGGTGCGACCGCGAGCGACACGTCGCGCAGCACGGTCGTCGCGCCGCGCCCGCGGCGGTCGCCGCGTCGCAGCGTCACACGGTCGACGACGAGCACCGGCTCGGTCCCAGCGGGCCCGGGCTCGCGAGGCCTCGGGGGCGCGTCGGGCAGGCGTGGCACCGCCGCCAGGGCGGCCCCCAGCTCGTCCGGGGTGAGCGGCACGGGGTCGAGGTGCACTCCCGCGGCGCGGAGCCGCAGCGCCGCGAGCGTCGCGGTGGGCAGCCAGACCCCGAGCGCCGCGAGCTCCTCGGCCCGCTCGCCCAGCACGGCGCGGACGGGGCCGTCGTGCGCGAGCCTCCCGGCGCCGTCGAGCACGACGACGCGGTCGACGAGGGACACCGCGGCGTCGAGGTCGTGCTCGACGAGCAGCACCGCGCGGTCGCCGCGCGCCACGACGTCGCGCAGCACCGCGTAGACCTCCGCGGTGCCCTGAGGGTCGAGGTTGGCCGTGGGCTCGTCGAGCACGAGGAGCGGGGACCCGAGGGCGAGCGCGCACGCGATCGCGAGCCGCTGGCGGCCGCCGCCCGAGAGCACGGCGGGGTCGTCGTCGCGGCGCTCCCACAGGCCTACCCGGCGCAGCGCGTCCTCGCCGCGGGCGAGCACGTCGTCCACGGGCAGGCGCAGGTTCTCGGGCCCGAAGCACACCTCGTCGAGCAGCGTGCCCGTGACCACCTGGGCGTCGGGGTCCTGGAAGACCATCGCGACGTCGCGCGACAGCTCGGGCGGCGTGGTCTCGGCCGTCGACCGGCCGCGCACGCGGACCGCCCCGGTCAGGTCCGCCCCGACGACGTGCGGGACGAGCCCGTTCGTCGCGAGCGCGAGCGTCGACTTGCCGCAGCCCGACGGCCCGAGCAGGAGCACCGCCTCGCCCGGGCGCACGTCGAACGTGACGCCGTCCGGTGTCGGGCGCCCGGCCACGCGCGGCGCGGGGTCCGCGCCGGGTCCCGCGGGGTCGTGCTCGTGGTACCGGACGCTCACGCCCCGTACCGCGAGCAGCGGCTGCGGGGTGCCGTTCGACGTCTCGTCCGCGATCACGCGGCTCAGGATAGGCGAACCTAAGCCGCGTGACGAGACCCCGCTCGCGACGGGGGACGACGCGCGTGGTCAGAGCCGCGGGTCGACCGGTTCCGACTCCAGCGCGAGGACGGCGAACACCGGCTCGTGGACGCGCCACGTCGGCTCGCCGCGCGCGACCCGGTCGAGCGCCTCGAGGCCGAGCGCGTACTCACGCAGCGCGAGCGAGCGCTTGCGTCCCAGCGACCGCTCGCGCAACCGTCCGAGGTGGCGCTCCTCCGTGTACTCGGGGCCGTAGATGATGCGCAGGTACTCCCGGCCGCGGACCTTGAGGCCCGGCTGGACGAGCCCGCCGCCCTTCCCGGACCCGCCCCGCCGCCGCACGAGGTTGGCCAGCGGCTTGACCACCATGCCTTCTCCCCCGGCCGCCGTGAGCTCCTCCCACCACGCCGTCCCCACGGCGCGGGGCGGGGGCTGTGGCGGTAGGAGCGCCACCCCACCGCGCGCGGGCGCCGCGCCCCGCGCGGGGGGGCCGCGCCCCCCCCCCCCGCCCCCCCCGACCCCAGCCCGCGCACGCGCTCCACGCCTTAAACCACTACCACCCGCCGCGTCGCGCGGAACAGCACCGGGTCGGCGGCCACGAGCCCATCCGCGACGTCGAGGTGCCACAGGTGGTCGCGCTCGGCGTACGTCGTCCCGGCCGCCTCCGCGGACCCGGGTCGCGCGGACGTCCCGCTCGCGAGCACCTGGAACGGCGCGACCTGCACACCGCGCAGCGGATCGGCCGAGCCCTCGTCGGCACCGCCGGCGCCGGCGGCTCCCGTGTCCCAGCGGTAGCGCCGGTAGGACTCGACGAACAGCTCGGCGTCGGTCGCGCGCCGCGCCGTCCGGCGGCGGAGCTCTCCCACGTCCACGCCGCGCGCCTCCGCGGCGCCGAGGGCCGCGAGCGCCGACGGCATGACGGCCCGCGCGGCCGCCCCGACGCTCGCGTACTGGTCGCGCAGGAGCTGGTCGGCCTTGAGGGACCACGGGAGCACCTCGGCGTCGAGCAGCACCCAGTCGGCGCCGAGCGCGCCCCACGTCCCAGCCGCAGTGAGGGCCGCGGCGACGCGCCCGAGCAGCAACGCCGTCGTCGGCTCGTCGAGGAACGACCGCCCCGTGCGCGTGTGCACCGCGCCGGGCGCCTCGATCCCGAACCGCTCCGCGACGACGCGCGAGCCGTCCGGCCCCGAGTCGCGCGCGACGAGGAGGACCGCGCGCGAGCCCATGTGCTTCTCCTCGCACACGACCCGGTCGACGCCGTCGCGCGCGTACGCGGCGAACGCACCGTCGGGGTGCTCGAGCAGGCCGGGCAGGGTCGAGGTCGCGACCGGGCTCATGGTCGGCGGCAGGTACAGCAGCAGGCGCGGGTCGACGGCGAACCGGCTCATGACCTCGAGAGCGCCCGCCGCCTGCTCCTCGCCGACGGTCACGCGCCCGTTCGTCGAGGTCTCGACGACGCGTCGCCCGAGCACGTCGGACACGGAGAGCAGGTCGGGCTCGCGCGCGGCCGCTCCGGCGTCCGCGGTGCCGTCGGGCAGGAACGGGCGCGCGGGCGCGTAGTACTCGCGCGCGGCCGGGACCTGCACGACCTCCTTCTCGGGGTAGCGCAGCGCGGAGAGCTTCCCGCCGAACACGCACCCCGTGTCGAGGCACATCGTGTTGTTGACCCACTCCGCCTCGGGCGTCGGCGTGTGCCCGTAGAGGACCATCGCGCTACCGCGGTAGTCGTCGGCCCACGGGTAGCGCACGGGCAGCCCGAACTCGTCGGTCTCGCCCGTGGTGTCGCCGTAGAGCGCGAAGCTCCGCACGCGGCCCGACGCCCGGCCCTGGTAGGACTCCTTGAGTCCCGCGTGCGCGACGACGAGGCGACCCTCGTCGAGCACGAGGTGGGACACGAGGTCGCGGCAGAACGACTCGACCTCGCGCCGGAACTCCTCGGGCTCCTCGGCGAGCTGGGCGAGCGTCGTCTCGAGGCCGTGGGAGACCTTCACGTCGCGCCCGCCGAGCGCGCGCACGAGCTTGTGCTCGTGGTTGCCCGGCACCGCGAGCGCGTGCCCCGCGCGGACCATGCCCATCACGAGGCGTAGCACGCCCGGGGAGTCGGGGCCGCGGTCCACGAGGTCGCCGAGGAAGATCGCACGCCGCCCCTCGGGGTGCGCGGCGTCGACGGGCCGGCCCGCGTCGTCGCGCACGACGGCGTACCCCAGCTCGCCGAGCAGGGTCACCAGCTCGTCGAGGCAGCCGTGCACGTCACCGATCGCGTCGAACAGGCCGTGCTCGCCGCGGCGGTCGGTGAGCAGCGGCGTGCGCACGATGCGCGCCGCCGCGACCTCCCGCTCCCCGCGCAGCACGTGCACGGTGCGGAACCCCTCGCGCTGCAGGCTCTTGAGCGACGACCGCAGCGCCGCGCGCTGCCGCGTCACCACGTGCGCGCCGAACCCGCGGTCCGCACGCGCCGCGTTGCGCTCGACCGCGACCTTCTCCGGCACGTCGAGGACGATCACCACGGGCAGCACGTCGTGGGCGCGCGCGAGGGCGACGAGGGACTTGCGCGCCTCGCGCTGCACGTTCGTCGCGTCGACGACGGTGAGCAGGTTCGCCTCGAGGCGCTTGGACACGATCGTCTCCAGCACCTCGAACGCGGCCTTGGTCGCCGCCTGGTCGTTCTCGTCGTTCGACACGAGCCCGCGGCACACGTCGGACGACACCGTCTCGTACCGGCCGAAGTGCTCACGCGCGAACGTCGACTTCCCGGATCCGGAGACGCCGACGAGCACCACGAGGCTCGTCGCGGGGACGCGCAGCTCGAGGGTCGTCGTCGCCTGCTCGGCCGCCTGCTCGGCCGCCTGCTCGGTGGACTGCTCGGTCGTGGGCTCGCTCATCGCGCCTCCCCTCCGTCGTCCGTGCCGGGTGCTGCGGCGTCCGACGCGCCGTGCGCGGCGATCGCGTCGGGTACGAGCGTGAGCACCACCATCTGCGTGGGCGCCCCGACGTCCGGGGCGAGGGGGCCGACGTCGCGGTGCTCGACCACGTACCCGTACCGCTCCGCGGCGGTGCCCGCCCACGCGCGCAGCTCGGCGCGCGTCCACTCGAACCGGTGGTCGGGGTGCCGCACCCGGCTCCCGCCCGGTCCGTCGAGGAGGTTCGGGTAGTGCACGTTGTACTCGGCGTTGGGCGTCGTCACGACGAGGACGCGAGGACGCGCGTGCCCCAGCACCGCGTGCGCCAGCGCGTCGAGGCGCGACGGGTCGACGTGCTCGACGACCTCCATGAGCACCGCGGCGTCGAACCCCGTGACCCGGTCGTCGGTGTAGGTGAGGGACGACTGGAGCAGGCGCACTCGCTCGCGCTCGGCGTCGCTCGCGTCGTGCAGGCGCAGCCGCGCGGCGGCGCGCTCGAGCTCGCGCGCCGAGACGTCGGTGCCGAGGACACGCGTGAACGTCCGGTCCGCGGCGAGACGACGCAGGAGCGCGCCCTCCCCGCACCCGAGGTCGACGACGGTCCGCGCGCCGACCTCGTGGAGCACCCCGAGCACCGCGTCCGCGCGCTGCCGGGCGAGCGGCGGCTCCGGCGCGGCGTCAGCCCCGGGTGAGACCCCGTCGTCGGACACGATCCCGCCGGGCGAGACCTCGCCGGCGGGCCAGCGTCCGCCGTCGGGCTCGACCACGTCCGCGGGCGCGGCGCCGTCGAGCGCGGCGAGGCGCGCCGTCGCGTCCTCGACGTACCGGCGCTGGTGCGCGAGGTAGCGGCGCAGGATCTGCGCACGCTCCGGGTGGTCGGCGAGCCAGCCGCCGCCCGCGCGCACGAGCTTGTCCACCTCGTCCGTCGAGACCCAGTAGTGCTTCGCGTCGTCGAGCACGGGCAGCAGCACGTAGAGCTGCGCGAGCGCGTCGGCGAGCCGCTGCGCGCCGCGCAGGCGCAGGTCCACGTAGCGCGAGGTGCCCCATGCGGGGACGGTCGGGTCGAGCGGCTCCGCGGTCGCGGTCACGTGCCAGCCCAGCGGCTCGAAGAGCCGGCGCGCCAGGTCGGCACCGCCGCGGCAGGGCAGCGACGGGACGTGCACCTCCAGCGGAAGCTCGACGTCGGGAAGCTCCGGGCGCGCGTCGCACCGGCCCGCCATCGCCGTCGCGAACACCTTGCCCAGCGCGACCGCGACCATCGACGACGCCGCGTACGGGCGGTCGTTGACGTACTGCGCGAGCGCGAAGGCGTCACCGCCGCCGAAGCGCTTGTTCCGCACGATCCCCACCGGGTCCACCTCGAGCAGCAGCGCGACCTCGCACCGCTCCGCCGTCGCCTCGGGGTAGAACACGTGCGCGCGGCCCACGGGCAGGTCGAACACCTGGGCGCGGTCCGGGTGCTTGTGCAGCAGGAACCCGAGGTCGGTGGCGTCGTCGAGCGTCCCCGGGGACGCCGTCGCGGCGAGGGTCACGAGCATGGCCGCCATGGTGCCATCCGGCGCCGGGCGGGGCACCGGGATTGTGGACGGTCGCGCGACCTGTGGACGACCGAAGTTCAGCCGCTCCGCCCATCGACGCGGGCGCCGCGGAGGTCTACCGTCGAACCCACGGGCGCCGCTGCCCACGGCACGCGCCCGGCCAACGTCCAGCCGGAGGCCGCGCATGGTCGCCACAGCCGAGAACGGGCCCGGAGGCCCGGGGGACGAGCGCGCGGGGGCCGACCCGGCCCCGGCGGGAACCACCGCGTCCGACGCCTCTGCCCCGGACGCCGACGCGTTCGCCGACCGCCTGTTCGCCGCGACGCTCGGCGCGATCGACGTCCTCGCCGTCCACGTCGGCGACCGGCTCGGGTGGTACCGCGCGCTCGTCGACGCCGGTCCCCTCACCTCGACCGGGCTCGCCGAGCGCACCGGCACCCACGAGCGGTACGCGCGCGAGTGGCTGGAGCAGCAGGCGGCGAGCGGGATCCTCGCCGCCGAGGACCCGGGCGCCGGTCCCGCGCTCGCCGCCGACCCGGTCGCGGCGGCCCGCGAGCGCCTCTACGCCCTGCCGGCCGCGCACGCGGAGGTGCTCACCGACACGACCTCGCTCGCGTACGTCGCGCCGCTCGCACGCTTCGTCGGGGCGATCGGGCCCCAGCTCCCGCACCTGCTCGACGCCTACCGCACGGGGGGCGGCGTGTCCTGGGACCAGCTCGGCGACGACGCGCGCGAGGCCCAGGCCGAGGTCAACCGGCCGTGGTTCGAGCGCGAGCTCGCGCCGACGCTCGCGCGGGTCCCCGCGGTCCACGACGTGCTGAGCCGGCCCGGGGCCCGGGTCGTCGACGTCGGGTGCGGGTTCGGCTGGTCGACGCTCGCCCTCGCCCGCGCGTACCCGGGCGCGGTGCTCCACGGCGTCGACGTGGACCGGCCCTCGGTCGCTGCGGCGCGCGCGGCGGCCGAGGAGGCCGGCCTCGCGGACCGCGTGACGTTCCACCTCGCGGACGCCGCCGAGCTCGGCCTCGTCGAGCCCGCCGGGCTGCCCTTCGACGCGGCCTTCGCGTTCGAGTGCGTGCACGACATGCCGCGCCCGGCGGCCGTGCTCGACGCCGTGCGCCGCGCGGTCCGGCCCGACGGCGTCGTGGTCGTCATGGACGAGGCCGTGGGCGAGGAGTTCACCGCTCCCGCCGACGACGTCGACCGGGTCATGTACGGGTACAGCCTGTTCGTGTGCCTGCCCGACGGGCTGTCGTCCCCGCCGTCAGTCGGCACGGGGACCGTCATGCGCCCCGCGACGCTGCGCCGGTACGCGCGCGAGGCCGGGTTCGCCGACGTCGAGGTGCTGCCCGTCGACGACTTCTCGTTCTTCCGGTTCTACCGGCTCGTGCCCTGATCCACGGCCGGGTCGTCCCACACGACGACGTCGCCCGCGCGGATCGTGCCCGAGGACAGCAGGCGGCACACCACCCCGCCCCGTGCGTGCATCGCGCGCATCGCCCCCGGCGCGATCCAGTCGTCGAGCAGACGGCAGGGTGCGGCGATCCGGAGCACCTGGAGCTCGACGTCCCCGATCCGCAGGAACGTGCCCGGCTTCGTGGGCAGGTCGCCGTGGGTGAGCGTGACGTTGCGGCGCGTGAGGCCCGGGTCGATCTCCTGCCCGAGGTCGGCGGACGCGTCCGCCAGGTCGGTGAGCGTCTGGATCGTCACGTGCCGGTGCTTCGAGCCGTGGTACCGGTCGCCGACGAGGCCCTTGCCCTCCTCGGCCTCGACCTCCTCGACGACGCGGGTCGGGAGCCGCCGGGCCTTGGCGACGTGGATCGTGTGCACGCGGGGCTGGTCGGGCATGGTCCCAGCCTCGCACCCGGCCGAGCCGCACGACCACCGCCCGGACCGGGCGAGCGACGGGTACCGGTGTACCGTCCGGTGCATGACCGACGTCCGCAGCCGCACCCATGCCCAGGCCGTCGACGCAGCGATCGAGCTCTTCACCCGCAAGGGCTACGAGCAGACGACCGTCGAGGAGATCGCCGACGCCGCCCAGGTCAGCCGCGCCACCTTCTTCCGCCGCTACGGGTCCAAGGAGGACGTGGTCTTCGCGGACCACGAGCTCCTGCTCGACGAGGTCGTCGTCATGCTCGCCGCGACACGGCCCGTGCCCGACGCCGACGGCCGGCTCACGCCGGACCCGGCCGTCGACCCGTACGTCGAGGTCTGCCGCGCGGCGCGGCTCGTGTTCGACCACCACGTCGGGCAGCGCGAGACCTCGCTCGCGCGGTGGCAGCTCCTCCAGCAGGTGCCCGCACTGCGCGACCGCGAGCTCGTGACGACCCACCGCTACGAGCGCGCGTTCACCGCGTACCTGCGCGACGCGCTCCCGCCCGACGAGCGCCGGTCGACCGCGTCCATCGCGTTCGCGGCGTCCGTCGTCGCGGTGCACAACGCGCTCCTGCGCCGGTGGCTGCGCTCCCCCGAGCAGGACCTGCGCCCGCACCTCGAGGAGGCGTTCGCGGATCTGCGCCGCGCCGCCGTCGGCCGGTACGCCGCGCCCGACGACACCGCCACCGCCGAGCGCCGCGACTCGGGTGACGGCGTGCCCGGCCGCCGTGTCGTCGTCACCGTTGTCGACGCCGGGACGGACGCCCAGGGCGTCGCGGACGACGTCGCCCGGGCGGTCCGCGACGCGCTCGCCTGAGCCCGGACGCCACCCGTCCCAGCCCGTGGGACGGCCGCGCGACCGCGTCGCACGCGGGGAATGCGCGAGTAGCATCGGCGGTTGCAGAACGCAGTACGCACGAACGTGCTCCGGGGTCGGTGCAATTCCGAGCCGGCGGTGACAGTCCGCGACCCGCGCCCACGCGCGGTTGACCTGGTGGAACTCCAGGACCGACGGTGACAGTCCGGATGGGAGGAAGCACGTGCGGCGCGGCCGTCCTCGGCCGGGCTCTGGCGAGCCCGCGCGACGGGGCGCGGCCTCGCCGTGGTGAGCGACGCCGTCGGGCCCTCGTGGCCCGACCCTGCCGCCCGCCCTCACCCCGGAGCCGACGTGCCCGGGAGGACGAGGACATCCGATGGACCTGATCCACACGCTGTTCGACGCGCAGCTGACGATCGGCGACCAGCACCTGCTGTGGCGCGAGATCGTGGGCAACGGGTTCGGCCTGGCGTCGGCGCTGGGCGGCATGCGGCGCAAGGTGTGGGCGTGGCCGGTAGGCATCGTCGGCAACCTGCTGCTGCTCACGGTGTTCCTCGGCGCGGTCTTCGCGACGCCCAACCCGGTCAACCTGCTGGGCCAGGCCGGCCGCCAGGTCATGTTCATCGTCGTGTCGGTGTACGGGTGGGTGCAGTGGCGGCGGACCCAGGCGCGCCTGGGTGACGCCGACGCGGACAGCCACGGCGTCGCCGTCGTGCCGCGCTGGGCGTCGTGGCGGCAGCGCGCGTTCCTCGTCGTCGCGCTCGTCGCCGGGACGGCGCTGCTCACGCCGGTGTTCCGCGCGCTCGAGTCGTACGAGCCCGTCTGGGCCGACGCCTGGATCTTCATGGGCTCGCTGCTCGCGACGTACGGCATGGCGAAGGGCTGGGTCGAGTTCTGGCTCATCTGGGTCGCCGTGGACGTCGTGGGCGTGCCGCTGCTGATCTCGGCCGGCTTCTACGCGTCGGCGTTCATGTACGTGTTCTACGGCGCGTTCACGCTCGTCGGGTTCTTCGTGTGGTGGCGCATCAACCGCCGCGCGGCGGCCGCTGCCGAGGCGGACGCCGCGACGGCGGGCGCGCCCGCCTGACCCGGTTGCCTGTGGCCAGGGCAGAAGCCGTGGCCGTCGGTCAGTCCTCGAACAGCATCCGGTCCGACGGCGCCGCGCGGCTCGCGCGCAGCGCCGGGTCGGCGCACAGCGCCTCGACGAGCTCCTCGCTCCCGCCCACGTAGGTCGCGGCGGCGTCGATCTCCGTCCCGACGAACCACGAGCGGTCCTCGGGCCACCACAGGTTGGGCGGCTGCTCGTGGTCGCGGAACGCGCCGGCGTCGCCGAGCGTCCCCGTCCACAGGTGGTACTCGCGGTGCGGGAGCAGGAGCATCGGGGCGGCCGGGCGCTCGACGAGCGTCGGCGCGAGGTGCTCCCACGCCTCGGCGACCGCGCGCTCGATCTCCTCGGGCGTAGGCCGCGGCTCGTCCTCGGGCCACCCGACGAGCGGCGCGACCCCCGAGCTCGCGCGCGGGTCCGTCCCGTGGTCGTAGAGGAACGCGTGGCCCGTCCACAGGGCCAGATGCACCGGCTGGTCCCCGGTGGAGCGCCCGAGCGCGGCGACCAGGGCGGCGGTCTGCGCCGCGAGCGTGACGTCGTCGTCCCAGCCCGGGTGCGGGACGCACGCGTACGCCGCGTACCCACGCGGGACCGTGCCGTCGACGCGCGGGCCGAACTCCCCGAGCCGCTCCGCGATCCACGCGCCCGCGGAGGCGTCGTCGTCCCAGTCCACCATCCCCTGACCCTACGGGAGCCCGCCGGGGCGGCGACCTAGACTGGGCGCGTGGGCTTCCTCTACCGGGAGCGCGCCGCCCCCTCCCCCGCCGTGGACGTCGTGTGGGCCACCGTGGACCTCACCGACGGGACCTACGTCGCGTCCGCGGACGCCCGCTGGGACCTCGTCTTCACCCTCCGGGAGGGTGATCGTCGGGTCCTGCTGTCCGGGCCGTCGTCCCGGCCGACGCCCGTCCCCTACACGGCCAGGAGCCACAACCTCGGGGTCCGCTTCGCGCCGGGCGCCTACTTCGCGCACGAGCCCGTCACCGCGTGGTGCGACCGCACCGACCGCCTCCCGCTGCTCGGCCAGGGCGCGTTCGTCCTCGCGGGACGCGCTTGGCCGTTCCCGTCCCTCGACCTCGACGCGCCGGACGTCGACCTGCTCCTCGCCGCGCTCGTGGCGTCCCGGGTCGTGCGCCAGGACGCGGTGGTCGAGGCCGCGCTCGACGGCGGCGCCGGGCGCTGGTCGCCGCGCACGGTCGAGCGGCACTTCGCGCACGCCGTCGGGATCAGCCCGCAGCGGGTCCGCCGGATCGAGCGGGCGCGCGAGGCCGTGGCCCGGTTGCAGGACGGCCGCCCCATCGCGGACGTCGCGTTCCGGCTCGGCTACGCCGACCAGGCCCACCTCACCCGCGACCTCAAGCGCCTCACGGGCCTGACGCCGGGGCGCACGCGTGACCGCGGCGAACCCGTCTGAGTGTCGCGCTCGTTCAAGACAGCACCGGCGGGACGCGGTTGCGTGGTGGGGGTCACGACCGCCGCCGAGGAGGACCGGCCATGGGAACCGACACCGACCTGGACGTCCGACCGTACGAGATCGCCGTGAGCGACGCGGAGGTCGCCGACCTGCGCGACCGGCTGGAGCGCACGCGCTGGCCCGCCGAGCTCACCGGCACGTGGGAGCGCGGGACCCCGGTGGGCTACGCGCGCGGGCTCGCGGAACGGTGGCGCACGACGTTCGACTGGCGCGCGCAGGAGGCACGGCTCAACCGGATGCCGCAGTTCGTCGCGCACGTCGACGGCCAGCCTGTCCACGGGCTGCACGTGCGCTCGTCGCGCCCGGACGCGACGCCGCTGCTGCTGTGCCACGGCTACCCGACGTCGTTCGCCGAGTTCGCGCGCCTCGCCCCGCTCCTCGCCGAGCCCGACGACGGCCCGGCGTTCCACGTCGTCGCGCCGTCCATGCCCGGCTACGGGCTGTCGACGCCGCTCGCGTCGTACGGCTGGGACATCGCCCGCACGGCCAACGCGTTCGACCGCGTCATCCGCGCGCTGGGCTACGACCGGTACGCGGTGTTCGGGGGCGACGTCGGCGCGGGTGTCGCCGAGCAGCTCTGCCTGGACGCTGGCGACCGGGTGCTCGCGTCCCTCGTGTCGACGGACCCCGGCGCCATCGCGACGGCGTACACGCCCCCGACCGACCATCTCACGGACGCGGAGCGCGAGCGGCACGCGAACCTCGTCGCGGCACGGTCCGAGGACTTCGGCTACCTCCAGGTGCAGACCACGCGACCGCTGAGCGTCGCCTACGGGCTCACCGACTCCCCCGCCATGCAGCTCACGTGGATCGCCGAGAAGTTCCACGAGTGGACCGACCCTCGGCACGAGCTGCCCGAAGATGCCGTCGACGGCGACGACCTGCTCACCCTCGTGAGCGTGAGCTGGTTCGGGCGCGCGGGCGACGGCGCCGCGAACCTCCTCTACGAGGCAGCCCACGCGCAGCAGGCCTGGGGTCGCTCGCACGACCGCCCTCAGGGCATGACGGCGTTCGGGGAGGAACCGCTCATGCGCCGCATCCTCGACCCCGGGGAGTCGCTGCCCTACTGGGCGGAGCACCCGCGCGGTGGCCACTTCCCCGCCCTGGAGCGGCCCGACGACGTCGCGGCCGACGTCCGCTCGTTCCTCGGCGCGCCCGCGCTCCAGCCGGCGCGCTGACCTGGTGCGCCTGCCCCCCCGTCGCGGGGGCTCTCGGCGACGAGGCGCGGCGCTATCCCGGGAGCGCGCCGCTGAGCCCGACCTCGTTGCCGTCGGGGTCGCGGAACACGATCTTCACGACCCCGCCGTCGTACGTCTCGCGCCGGTCCGGCTCGATCCCCCGGTCCGACGCCGCCGCGAGGAACGCGTCGACGTCGTCGCGGAACACCGTGAGGACGCCGTGCCCGGCGTGCTCGGGCACCTGCTCGACGACGAGCCACCGGTGCTCGGCGAGCTCCCACACGGACTCGGTGGGTGTCGCGACGAACGTCGGCTCCGCGCCGAGCAGGCGCACGTACCAGTCGCGCGCCGGGTCGTGGTCGCGCACGTGCATCGTGACGAACAGGTCGAGGGTCATCTCTCGACGGTAGGACGGCGGCCGCGGGGCCGCACGGCGTCGCCGAACCGGCGCGATACGCCGTCTCAGATTGACTGAGACCGGGTATCGCTGCACTATGGGAGAGACCGCCGCCGACGCCGGGCCCGCACCCGGGAACCCGCGCCGGAGCCGGTCGCGCACGACCGACCGCAGCCGCCCTCCCAGGGGAGCACCGATGCCCACCACCCCGATCATGCCCGGCGTCACCGAGCCCACCTACGACCTCGCGACCCCGCTCGACCTCGACTACGCCGGCGCGTTCGCCGACGCGACCGAGGAGGACCGCGCCCACCAGCAGCGCGTCCGGCAGTTCGTCCAGGACGAGGTGCTCCCGGTCATCGACGACTACTGGGAGCGCGCCGAGGTCCCGTTCGACCTCGTCAAGCGCATGGGCGAGCTCGACCTGCTGCGCGACGGCGTCGACGTCGAGGGCCGCCCGCGCGTGAGCCTGCTCGGCGCGGGGCTCGCCGCGATGGAGATGTCGCGCGGCGACGGCTCCGTCGCGACGATCTGCGGCGTCCAGGGCGGCCTCGCGCTGCGCAGCATCCAGATGCTCGGCTCCGACGAGCAGCGGGCGAGGTACGCCGAGCCCATGGCGCGCGGGGAGATCCTCGGCGCGTTCGCGCTCACCGAGCCCACCCACGGCTCGGACTCCGTCTCGCTCGAGACGACGGCGCGCAAGGAGACGCGCGACGGCGTCGAAGGTTACGTGCTGAACGGCGAGAAGAAGTGGATCGGCAACGGCTCGTCGGGCCACGTCACGGTCGTGTGGGCGCGGCTGGTCGGCGCCGACGCCGACCCCACGAACAACCAGGTCCACGGGTTCGTCGTGCCGCAGGACACCCCCGGATACACGGGCACGACCATCACCGGCAAGGTGTCGTTGCGCGCGATCTGGCAGGCGCACGTCGTGCTCGACGACGTGTTCGTCCCCGCCGAGAACGCCCTGCCGGGCGCGCGGTCGTTCAAGGACACCTCGCGCGTGCTCTTCGCGACGCGCCTCGGGGTCGCGTGGGCCGCCGTCGGGCACGCGATGGCCTGCTACGAGTCCGCGGTCGCGTACGCGAAGCAGCGCGTCCAGTTCGGCCGCCCGCTCGCCGCGAACCAGATGGTCCAGGAGCGCCTCACCAAGATGCTCTCGACGATCACGCAGCTCCAGCTCCTCGTCGCGCAGATGACGCGGCTCGACGAGGCCGGGACACTCACCGGCCCGCAGGCGTCGCTCGCCAAGTACACGTGCACGCGCGGCGCTCGCGAGGTCGCGGCGAGCGCGCGCGACCTGCTCGGCGGCAACGGCATCCTGCTCCAGAACCGCGTCGCGCGGCACTTCGCGGACGTCGAGGCCCTGCACACGTACGAGGGCACCGAGTCCGTCCAGGCGCTCATCGTCGGGCGCGACATCACGGGCGTCTCCGCGTTCGTCTGACGGTCCCGAGGGCACCCGCCCTCCCCCAGCTCCCCGGCGCCGCTCGCCCCTCCTCGCGGCGCCGGGGCTTCCCCTTTCCGCCCTCGCCCTCCCGCCTTCTCCCCGGACGGAGCCCCATGAGCACCGACGCCACCACCCTGCCCGACGCCGCAGCCGTCACCCCCGAGGACGAGGTCACTCCGGTCCTCCTGCACGGCGCGCGCACCCCGTTCGCGCGCTTCCGCGGGGCGCTCGCCTCGCTCTCGGCCGCCGAGCTCGGCGCGCACGCGATCCGCGGCGCGCTCGCTGCGTCGGGCGTCGCGCCGGAGCAGGTCGACACCGTCATCCTCGGGCAGGTGGTGCAGGCTGGCGCCAAGCAGGGTCCCGCGCGCCAGGCCGCGATCCTCGCGGGACTCGGCTGGGACGTGCCGACCGTGACGATCAACAAGCTGTGCCTCTCGGGGCTCACCGCGATCATCGACGCGGCGCGTCTGATCCGCACGGGCGAGGCGACCGTCGTCGTCGCGGGCGGCCAGGAGTCCATGACGAACGCGCCGCACCTCGTCGTCGGGTCGCGCTCGGGGTTCGCGTTCGGCGACGTGACGATGGCGGATTCGCTCACGCACGACGGCCTGAACGACCCGTTCAGCGGCGAGGTCATGGGCGAGCTCACCGACCGCGGGTGCGCGACGCGCGGCATCGGCCGCCCCGAGCAGGACGCGTTCGCGCTGCGCTCGCACCAGCGCGCCGCCGCCGCGCGCGACGCCGGGCGCCTCGCGGACGAGATCGCGCCGGTCGAGGTACCGCAGCGCCGGGGCGAGCCGGTCGTCGTCGAGCACGACGAGGGCGTGCGCGCCGACACGACGCTCGAGGCGCTCGAACGCCTGCGCCCGGCCTTCGTCAAGGACGGCACCATCACCGCGGGGTCCAGCTCGCCGCTGTCCGACGGCGCCGCGGCGGTCGTCGTCGCGAGCCGTGCCTTCGCGAAGCGCAACGGGCTGTCCTGGCTCGCGGAGATCGGCGCCGCGGGCCAGGTCGCCGGCCCCGACAACTCGCTGCACTCCCAGCCCGCGCGCGCCATCGAGGCCGCCGTGAAGCGCGAGGGCGTCGCCGCGGCGGACCTCGACCTGGTCGAGATCAACGAGGCGTTCGCCGCGGTAGCGCTCCAGTCGGTCGCCGACCTCGGCATCGACGCGGACGTCGTGAACACCGACGGCGGCGCGATCGCGCTCGGCCACCCCGTCGGCGCGTCCGGCGCCCGCCTCGCGCTGCACCTCGCGCTCGCGCTGAAGCGCCGCGGGGGCGGCATCGGCGCGGCGGCGCTGTGCGGCGGCGGCGGGCAGGGCGACGCGCTGATCCTGCGCGCCTGACAGCCCCTCAGCGCCGCCGGGCCGGTCGCCTGGTGAGCTCCTGACGCGCCTGGACGCGCGAACCGACCAGCCCTGGTGCACGATGCTGCACCAGGGTTGGCGCGCTTCGGTCGCCGCGGTGTGACGCAGATCGCGCCGAGGCCGGCCGAAATCGCGTCATGGATCGCGTCGGGCGCGGTCTCTCTCCCTGGAACCACCCCCGACGAGAGGACCCGTATGACCACCGTGACCGACGCAGCCCGCCGCACCGCGAGCCGCGCGCGCCACTCGCACCTGTCCGCCGTCGCCGTCGCGCTCGTCGGCCTTGCCGCGGGATTCGCTGCGGCGCCCTACCTGCTCGGCTGATCTCCCGCCCCGTCACGGTGCGGTCCGCCGCGGCGGAACGAGTCGACGAGCGCCCAGACCGCGCTGGCGACGCCGCCAAGGCAGAGGACGGAGACCAACGTCAGCCCCAGCGCGTCGCCGACGTCGCCCGCGGCCCATCCCCGGACCGCTCCCAGGACCGTGAACGGGGTGAGCAGGGCGCAGAACAACAAGATGGTGACGGCCCACCAGCGGCGCCGCCGCTGGTTGCGCGGTGGCTTCGACAGCCCGTAGTGATAGAGCGCCACGCCCGGAGCCTACGGCTCGACAGCACGGTCGCGGGCGTCCGCCAGATGCTCTTCGAGGCGGTCGAGCAGCGGGACCTGACCCGCGACGACGAGCCCGCGGGCACGCGCGACCGGGAACCAGCCGGCCCGGTCGAGCTCCGGGAACTCCTGCATCCGCCCCGAGCGCGGCGGCCACTCGAGCGCGAACGTGTTGCTGGAGATCGCCGTGACGTCGAGGTCCGCCTCGCGCGCCCACGCCGCGACGAGCTTTCCGGCGCGCTGGCGCACGGTGCCGAGGTCCAGGTCGGGTGCCTCCGCCGTGGGGGCCGAGACGCCGAGCTCCTCCGCGAACTCGCGCAGCGCCGCGGCGTGGCCGTCCTCGCCCGCCTCCACCTCGCCCTTGGGGATCGTCCAGCCGCCCGCGTCCTTGCGCGCCCACAGCGGACCGCCCATGTGCCCGAGGAGCACCTCGACCACGTCGTCACGGAACCGGTAGAGCACGAGCCCTGCTGACTGCTTCACCCCTCCTTCCTACACAGCCGACGGCGGGACGGCCCGTCGGGACCGGGTTGCCGCCGCACCGCCGGGTGGGCCGCGAGCCCGCTCCGGGACGGAGAACCGGTGTCCGCCCCGCCCGGAGCGTGTGGGTGGCGCGGCGTAGCGTCGGCCGTCTCAGGACCAGAACGCAGGAGGGGACGACCATGACCACGCCGAGCGTCACGCACCTCAATCCTGCCGGGCTGCACCGCAACCCGGCGTTCTCCCAGGGCACGATCGTCGAGACCGGTCGCACGCTCTACGTCGGCGGCCAGAACGGCACCGACGCGGACGGCGCGATCGTCGAGGGCGGCATCGCGGCCCAGACGGCGCAGGCGCTGCGCAACGTCCTCGCCGTGCTGGCCGAGGCCGGCGCAGGGCCGGAGGACGTCGCGCGGCTCGCCGTCTACCTCGACCCCGAGGCTGATCTCATGGAGGGTTTCGCCGCGGTCGGCGAGGTCTGGGGTCCGCACCCGGCCGCCGTGACGGTCCTGCGGCTCGGGATCGGCCGGCCTGGCGCGCTCGTCGAGATCGAGGCCGTCGCGGCACTGCCCGCGTGAGCCGTCCCGACTGACACCCCTCTCCACGGGCGTGCGACCGCGCCCCCGGCTACCGTCCGGGGGTGCCCGCCGACCCTGTCCGCCGCCGCCCGCTGGGGCGCGCCCTGGGACGGGCCGCGGCGTACGGGGTCGCGGCGTCGGTCCCCGTCCTCGTGCTCGCGTGGCTCGTGCGCGCCGAGTCAGGGCTCGTCGTCGACGCCGACCGTGCCGCCGTCGCCGCGGCGACCCGGTTCACCGGCGAGCGGCCCGCGTTCGAGCGCACGCTGCTCGTGGGTCAGGAGGCGCTCGCCGCGCGGTGGATGAACCTCGCCGCGATGGGCGTGTGCCTCTGGGCGTGGCGGCGTCGCGGCCTCGGGTCACGCGCGGCCTGGGCGGCGGGGACCATCTGGGGCGCGTGGGCGCTCGGTCTCGGGGCCAAGGAGCTCGTCGACCGCGCGCGTCCCGTCGTCGAGGACGCGGTGACCGTCGTCCCCGGGTCCAGCTTCCCGTCCGGGCACGCGATGAACGCCGCCGCCGTCGGGGTGAGCCTCACGGTGCTCGTCTGGCCGCTGCTCGGGCGACGCGGCCGCATCGCCGTGGTGAGCGGCGCAACCGCGCTCGCCCTCGTCACCGCGGCCGACCGCGTGCTGCTCGGAGCGCACTATCCGTCCGACGTCGTCGGCGGCATCCTCTTCGGCGGCGCCGTCGCAGGGGCGTCCGCCGTCGGCTACCACGGGTGGACGTCCGCCCGGACCGCCCGCTCTTCCGGCTCCGCTCCCAGGAACGAGGTCTGATGCATCCCTTCGTGCACCGCTACGAGCTCGACACGACCCGACCCACCGCGAAGGAGGTGCTGCGCGACGTCGGTCTCCGGGCGTTCCTCCCCGGCGCCGTCCTGTGGGTGCTCATCGTCGCAACCGGGTTCCTCGTGACGGGTCCGCTGGGTGACCTGCCCGGCGAGGTCGGGGTGAACCGCTGGCTGGAGGAGCGGCGCACACCCTTCTGGGACACCGTGACCGACGTGTTCTCCCTGATCGGGACGACCGAGTTCATCATCGGCGGGACCGTGCTGACGATCCTGCTCGTCTGGTGGCGCACCCGGCAGTGGTGGTTCGCCGTCGTGCCCGCGCTCGCCGTCGCGCTCCAGGCGCTCATCTTTCTCACGTCGTCGATCGTCGTGGGGCGCGAACGCCCCGACGTCTCGCGGCTCGACGAGGCGCCGCCCACGTCGAGCTTCCCGTCCGGCCACACCGGCGCGTCCGCGGCGTTCTACCTGACCCTCGCCCTGCTCGCGCAACGCATCACCCACCCCGTCCTGCGCGTCGTCGTCACGATCCTGTGCTGCCTCGTGCCGCTCGCGGTCGGCATGTCTCGCCTCTACCGCGGCGCGCACGGCCCGGCCGACGTCGTGATGGGCCTGATCAACGGCATCGTCTGCTGCGTGCTCGCCTGGAACTACCTGCGCCGCGACGCCGCCGCGAAGCGCTGAGAGCAGACGTCCACGCGAGAGAAGGCCCCGGTAGCGCGAGGTAGAACCCCGGTAACGTGAGATAGAACCGTGGTTGCGCGAGGTAGAACCGTGGTCACGCGAGACAGAACCGTGGTCGCGCGAGATAGAACCCGGGTTGTGCGAGATAGAACCCGGGTTGTGCGAGATAGAACGCTGGTCCGCGAGCCCCTCCCACGACGACGGCGGGGGGGGGGGGGGGGTAGAGGCGCCCGCGCGCGGGCGGTGCGGCGGGCGCGCGCGGAGGCGGGCGGGCGCCGCCCCGCCCTCTGAGCCCGCC
>NZ_JBHXIC010000018.1:54863-65763 GCF_042723955.1 Cellulosimicrobium cellulans
GCGCAGGACACCCACATCGATCGAGGAGGATCCATGGACACGCACCACCGCAGACGACGTCGCCTGCGCGGCGCCGTCGCCGGGGCCGCGGGGGCGGCCGCGCGGGCCCCGGCGCGGGGCGGCGCGGCGGTCCGCCGGGGCCGCCCGGGGTCGTGCCGGGGCCGTCCGGGCGATGCGCGCGCCCGGACGACCCGTCAGGTCACGCGCAGAGACCCACCGGGTCCCACGAGCCCCACGTCACGGACCCGGGCAGCTCGCCCTTGGTCCACCACTGGGCCGTGTAGTTCACGCCGGCACGGGACACGGTCTGACCGCCGGTGTAGACGGCCTCGCGCGACCAGGCAGCGGCGCAGTCCGCGACCGCGACCTCGGGCGCCGTGCCGCACGGACCGATCTTCTTCCACGCAGACGACGAGCCCGGCTCCTGGTTGCGGGTCCACCACTGGGCCTTGTACTCCGAGCCCTCGTGCGAGACGACCTCGCCACCGGTGTAGACGCCCGTGCCGTACCAGGGCACGGCGCACTCGTCGGCCACGCCCGGGCCGGGGGTCGCTGCACGCAGCGTCGAGCCCAGCGCGTCGCCCAGCTCGTTGCGGTAGTCGCCCGAGAGGTCCCACCACATCGCGCCGCCGTAGCCCTGCGTCGCGACGAACTCGGCCTTGGCCGTGACCGACACCGGGTCGTCGTAGCTCCACCACTGGTCGCCGTCGTAGAGCCAGCTCGCGCCGATCTCCGGGTCGAAGTACTGCTCACCGTCGAACGAGCGCAGCTCCGCGTAGGTCTTGGTGCCGACGTAGCCCGCGGCGGGCTGCCAGCCCTGCGAGCCGTCCTCGACGCCGTACCAGCCGTGGCCGTAGGCCGCGAGGCCCGCGTTGACCTGCGACGGGTCCGCGCCCGCGTTGACGTACATGCCGAGCGCGCCGTCGAGCCCGAGTCCCCAGTTCTGCGTGCCGTCAGGGTGCAGGTTGCCCTGGTGGCCCGTCTGGTTCGGCACCCAGCCGCCGTGGAAGTCGTAGCCCTGGACGTTGAGGAAGTCCACGACCGCGAACAGGCGCGGGTCGAGCCAGCCGCCCTGGCCGGCGTTCCAGCCGCCCGCCGGGGCGAACGCCGTCAGGAGGTAGTCCTCGCCGTTCGCCGCGCCGCGCGCGTCGAGCTCGGTGCGGAACTCCTCCATGAGGAGCAGGAAGTTCTCCTTGTCCTCGGGGCGGGCGTTCGCCGTCTCGCCACCGGTGACCGGCCACTCCCAGTCGATGTCGATACCGTCGAAGATACCGGCCGCTGCACCCGGGCCGCCCTTGCCGTCGACGACCGGCAGGTCGCCGTCGATGTACAGGTCGAGGCACGAGTCGACGAGCGCCGTGCGGCCCTCGGCCGTGGACGCCGCCTCCGAGAAGTTGTCCGACCAGGTCCAGCCACCGAGCGAGATGAGGATCTTGGTGTCGGGGCTGACGGCCTTGAGCTTCTTGAGCTGGTTGAAGTTGCCGGCGAGCTTCTGGCCGGGCTTGTCGGCCTTGCCGTCGACGGAGTCCTTGGCCGCGACCTGGGCGACGAAGTCGTTGAGCGGGTCGCCCTCGCCGGGGACGTCGGCGATGTCGCACACGAGGTCGGTCGTGACGTTCCCGAACGCGTAGTTGATGTGCGTGAGGTCCTCGATCGCGCCGGTGCGAAGGAGGTCGACCACGTGGAAGTCGCGGGTCACGCGCGAGTCGGCCATGACGTAGCCGACGCTGCGGAACCCGTTGATGTCCGACGGCCCGGCGACGGACGCCGCCGGCTTCGCCGTGGGCTGGGGCGCCGCCACGGCGGGCGACGCGAAGGTGGCCGCGGTCAGGGCGAGCGCCCCGGCGACGGCGGTGGCCGCGACCACGCGCGAGCGAGCGGTCGGTGCGGGCGAGGTCTTGGCGAGCGAGCGGCCGGAAGAGGCCGCGCTGGGTGTCGATCGATCGTTCATGAAGGCCTCGTTGCTCTTCGGCCCGGGCTGGGGATCCCGGGATTTGTTCGGTCTCCTGCAACTTACCTGGAGGGGGCCGTTTACGCCAGGGTCCGAACGAAAATCGACTCCCGGAAAATCGACGTGCGGAACGGCAGACCCGGACCGGTGAACGCCCGTCCAGGAACCGGCGGACGCAGGCTGCGATCGAGACGCTCACCCGACGCCGTTCCTCGCGACGACCTAGCCTGGGGGCGGCCCGTACTTCTCATGCGACGCACGGAGATGAGGGAGTGACTGCGGTGATGCAGGAGCGGAGCGACATCCAGACCGGCGAGACGAGAGCCGGGGCAGGCGGGATCCCGGGAAGCGCGACCGCGAAGGTCGCGGTGGTCGGGGCCGGTTCGGTCGGGGCGACCCTGGCCTACGCCGTCCTGATCCGCGGTGCGGCGCGCGAGGTCGCCCTGTACGACGTCGACACGGCCAAGGTCCGCGCGCAGGCCCTCGACCTCGCCCACGGCATCCAGTTCATGCCGATGGCACGCGTGGTGGGGTCCGACGACGTCGCGGTCTGCGCGGACGCGGACGTCGTCGTCGTCACCGCCGGCGCCAAGATGAGGCCCGGGCAGACGCGCACCGACCTCGCCGCCCGGACTATCGGGCTCACCCGCACGCTCATGCCCCAGCTCGTCGAGGTGGCGCCCCATGCCGTCTACCTCATGGTCACCAACCCCGTCGACGTCGTCACCTACGCCGCCCTGCAGTACTCGGGCCTGCCCCGGGCGCAGGTGCTCGGCTCCGGCGCGGTGCTCGACTCGTCACGGTTCCGGTACCTCATCGCGGACCACGTCGGCGTGGCCGTGCAAAACGTGCACGCCTACGTCGCCGGCGAGCACGGCGACACCGCCGTGCCGCTGTGGTCGTCCGCGACGATCGGCGGCGTGCCGCTCCTGGACCTCGAGCCGTTCGACGGGCGACAGCCCCTCACCCAGGAGGTCCGCGACACGATCGCGCACGACGTCGTGCACTCGGCCTACGAGATCATCGCCGGCAAGGGCGCGACCGCCTACGCGATCGGCCTCGCCTCCTCCCGGATCGTCGAGGCGGTGACCAACGACGAGCACCGCATCATGCCCGTCTCGTCCCTCATGGAGGGCCTCCACGGGATCGACGACGTCTGCCTCTCGATGCCGACGATGGTCAGCCACTCCGGCGCCGGGACCGTGCTGCCGACGCCCATGGCGGACGACGAGGTCGCGGCGCTGCACCGCTCAGCCGACGCTCTGCGCGCCGTGGCGGCCGAGGTCGGGCTCTGAGGGCAGACGCGCGGCTACCGTGACCGCCGGACGAAGCGCCGACGGCGACGCCGGCCCTCGTCGGACGCGCTCGCGAGCGCTCTCGCTCGCGCTTCCGCGGCTCGCGCCGCCCGACGATCCGCCCACGCGGCGACCGTCGCCTCGACGTCCCGGGGCATGGTGACCAGCGGCGGTCCCGCTGGAACCTGGTAGCGGCCGCGGAGCACGCGTCGGTTGAACTCCTCGACCTCGTGACGCACGTCGTCCTCGACCCAGATCTCGTCGAGGCGGTCGTCCAGCGCGGCGTCCTCCCTGCGCAGCTCGATGGACGGCGGCAGCATCACGAACCTCTCGCGCTTGACGAGGTTCTTCAGCCACCAGTCGGGGTCGTAGCGGTCGGGCATGGGCAGCGGCTTGCCGCTGCCGGGCAGGTCGTCGAACTCCCCGCGCTCGATCGCCTTGCGGATGTGCAGGTCGGCCAGCAGGGCGATGGCCACCTTGTCGTCGATGGCGACCGCGTAGGGGTTGAAGAACGCCGGGGGTGGGTGCCGGTCGGTCATCGCTGCTCCCGTCCTTTGTTGACCATACAGCTGTATTGTGTCACGCGTATCGTCGACAAGGGAGGGCTCGGGGTGCCGAAACTGGTGGACCATCAGGAGCGTCGCGCAGCGATCGCGCGTGCGCTGTGGAGGGTCGTCGACGAGCACGGCTGGACAAAGGCCACGATGCGCGAGGTCGCGAGCGAAGCCGGGGTGTCGCTCGGGCACGTCCAGCACTACTTCGCGTCACGCACCGAGCTGTTGACCTTCGCGATGGAGTTCTCCGCCGAGCAGACCGCCGACCGGGTCGCGCGGGGACTGGCTGCACTCAAGCAGCCTCCGCATCCTCGCGACGTGCTCCGGCTGGTCCTCGTCGAGATGCTCCCCCTGGGTCCCGACGCGCGGGCGTCGAGCCGGATGAGTGCCGCCTATGTGCTCGAGGCGCTGCACGACCCGGCCCTGCGCAAGCAGGCGAGCCTCGGGCTGCGGGACGGCCGCGCCCTGGTCGCGCAGCTCGTCCGAGACTCGATCGCCCAGGGCCAGATCGCACCGGACCGTGACCCTGACATCGAGACAGACCTCCTCCTCGCGCTGACCGGGTTCACCGCGCTGCTCGAGCTAGAGGTGATCGAACCCCAGGCCGCGCTGGCAGCCATCGACCAGCATCTGGGCCACCTCTTCACCGGAGGAGCCTGATAACGGTCCTCACAGGAGCTCCAGGGGTCGTCCGGATCACGGTGTTGATCCAGCCCGACGTCAGCGAAATCTCGTCGAGCTTCGCGCGGGTACGACGAAGGGCCCCACAGCCGCAGGATTCTGCGGGTGGGGCCCTTCGGGTGGCGGTAGCGGTGGGATTTGAACCCACGGTGGACTTTCACCCACACACGCTTTCGAGGCGTGCTCCTTAGGCCGCTCGGACACGCTACCTTCGCCGGGAAACCCGGCCCAGGAAGGATACCTGGTCAGACCCCCGGACACCGAATCGGCCGGTCAGGCCGCCCGATCCGACGCCCGGAGGCCCACCGTCACGACCCGCCGAGCGCGTCCGCGAACAGCGGCGTGACGTTGTCGATCGCGTAGATGACGGCCGTGGGCGTGCCGAGCGAGAAGGCGTTGGAGAGGTCCTTGTCGTCGAACACGACGTAGCAGCCGTCGGCGACGGACGGCACGGTCTGGAAGATCGGGAGCGCCTCGACGTCGGCGGCGGTGAAGCCGATGGGCTGGATGACGGTGAGGTCGGCGTCGAGCAGGTCGACGTTCTCGGTGCCGAGGTTGGCGGAGAACTCCTCGCCGGCGGCCTCGTCGATCTCGGGCTTGGTCTCGAACCCGAGGCCCTGCATGAACTCGCCGCGGCTGGACGTCGACACGTAGGCACCGAAGCCCTCGGCCCAGTACGACCCGATGACCGCGGTCTTGCCCGCGAACTCGGGGTGCTCGTCGCGCGCGGCGGCGAACGCGTCGTCGACCTCGGCGAGCAGCTCGTCGCCGGCGTCGCTGCGCCCGAGGGCGGCGGCGATCATGCCGACTTGGTCCTCCATGGGCGTGAGGTAGGCCTCGCCGCCCTCGGGGATCGCGACGGTCGGGGCGATCTCGGAGAGCCGCTCGTACCGCTCGGGGTCGCCCGACGACTTCACGTCGAGGATGACGTCGGGGTCGAGCACGGCGATCTGCTCGTAGGACGGCTCGAGCGTGCCGATGATCTCGGGCGACTCGTCGTACGCGCCGTCGAGCCAGGGTCCGACGCCGTCGCCGCCGAACGCGAGCCAGTCGCTCGCCCCCACAGGCTGGACGCCGAGCGCGAGCGCCGTCTCGGCGTCGCCCCAGCCGAGGGCGACGACGCGTTCCGGCTCCTCGGGGATCTCGACGTCCCCGAACGCGGTGGGGATCGTCACGGGGAAGGCGTCCGCTGCGCCGTCGGCGCTCGCGCTTCCCGACGGCGCAGCGTCGTCGCCCGAGCCGTCCCCGGACGAGCACGCGGCGAGCGCGAGGACGGCGAGCGCGGACGTCGCCGCGAGAGCGCGGCGGAACGTGGTGGTGCGGTGCATGGGACTCCTCAGTCCTCGAAGATCTGGCCGACGGGCTCGCGCTTCTCCGCCTGGAAGCGGTCCTCCGCGCGGCCGTAGGCCCAGTAGCCGGACAGCGACAGGTCGGCGCGCGGGACGCCGCGCTCCGCGAACACGCGGCGCAGGGCCTTCATGGCCTCGCGCTCACCGTGCGCGAAGACGTGCACGCGGCCCTCGCGCCACGCGAGGTCGGCGACGGCGTCGGGCAGGAGCGTCGTCGTCCCGGCGGGCGCGTCGCCGCGCAGCACCCAGGTGACCTCGACGCCGGCGGGCGCCTCGAGCGGGAGGCGGTCCGCCTCGGTGCCGACCTCCAGCACGGCGTGCCCGACGGCGTCGCGCGGCATGGCCTCGAGCGCGGCGGCGATCGCGGGGAGCGCGGAGTCGTCGCCGGCGAGCAGGTGCCAGTCGGCGGCCGGGTCGGGGGCGTACCCGCCGCCGGGGCCCGAGAAGACGATGCGGTCGCCGGGCTTCGCGCGCGCGGCCCACGGGCCGGCGAGGCCCTCGTCGCCGTGCACGACGAAGTCGATGGCGAGCCGCTGCGCCGCCTCGTCGACCCACCGCACGGTGTACGTGCGAGTGACGGGCAGGTCCTCGGGCGCGAGCGTCTCGCGCAGCGCCGCGACGTCGTAGGGCGGCTCGAGCCCGAGCTCGGGCTTGGCGAAGATGATCTTGACGTACTTGTCGCTGTGCTCGTTCGTGGTGAACGCGGCGAACCCGTCGCCCCCGGCCACGACCCGCACGAGGTGCGGGGAGAGCCACGCGGTCTCGAGGACCTCGAGGACCGTCTGGGGGCGGGCGCGCCGCGAAGCGGGCGCGGTGGTGGTCGACATGACAACCTCTCGTCGGTGACTTAGGTGAGGCTAACATCACCGCCTGTGCGCGCGGCCGTGACCCTGGTCACGGGGCCGCGAGCGCCGCGACCCCGGTGAACTCCGGCCGGCGCCCCGCTGAACGCGACTCATACACGCACCCTGTGCCCTCCACAGCGACCGCACAGGCTCCCCCGGCGGAATGGGAACGTCCTCGACCACGGCGCCCAGCGCCCCGGCACCCGGAGGCCTCGTGTCCCAGCCCGTCCTGTACCTCGTCGACCTCGTCGCGGTCACCGTCCTCGCGTTCGGCCTCTACTTCCCCCGGCACCGGCGGCGCGACCTCGTCGTCGCGTACCTCGGCGTCAACGTGGGGGTGCTCGCCGTCGCGGCGACGCTCGCGACGAGCAGCGTCGGCGCCGGGCTGGGGCTCGGGCTCTTCGGCGTGCTGTCGATCATCCGGCTCCGCTCGACGGAGCTGTCGCAGACCGAGGTCGCCTACTACTTCGCGGCCCTCGCGCTCGGACTCCTCGGCGGCCTCGGCGCGACGACCGGCTGGCTGTCCCTCGCGGGCATGGCGCTCGTCGTCGGCGTGATGGCCGTCGTCGACCACCCACGGGTCCTGCGCCGGGCGCAGAGCCAGAGCGTCGTCGTCGACCGCGCCCTCACCGACCCCGCCGAGCTCACCCGCTATCTGGAGGAGCTCCTCGGCGCGGAGGTCCGCGGCGTGAGCGTCCAGCGCCTCGACCTCGTCAACGACACCACGTGGGTCGACGTCCGCTACACCGAGCCCCGCGCTCGTCGTCGCGCGACACAGGCGCCCGCGCCGGCATCGCCGTCGCTCCTCCCCGTGCCCGACGCCGCGTCCCCGGCACCGCGCGAGACCGCGCCCTTCGCGCCGGCCGCGCGGCCGATGGCGGAGGTCGGGACGTCGGCGACGGCGTCGCGACCCGCGCGGACCGAGGTGCGCGCATGAGCCCCCGGACCGTGGCGGCCGACGACCGGGTGCGCGCCGTCCTCTACCCGCTCGACGGCATCCGCCTCGACGAGCTCGTGGACGCGGCGGCGCTGCTCACCCGGGTCGACCGCAAGTACGTCCTCCCGGTCGACGACGCGGTCACGGTGCTCGACGCGCTCGCCCGCACGACCGCCGCCCGCGTCCTCGAGGTCGACGGCGCGCGCAGCTCGGCATACGAGTCGGTGTACTTCGACACCCCCGACCTCGCGTCGTTCCGCCTCACGGCGACGCGACGCCGTCGGCGGTTCAAGGTCCGCACGCGCACCTACCTGGACTCGGGCACGAGCTTCCTCGAGGTCAAGACGCGCGCGGCGCGCGGCGCGACGCTCAAGCAGCGTGTCGCGCACGACGAGTGCCCGACGGCGCTCGGCCCGGGCCGCACGTTCGTCGGCCGGACCCTCGCGGCCGAGGGGATCGACGGCGTCCCGGAGCACGCGCTCGCCCCCGGCCTCGTGTCGCGGTACCGCCGCACCACGCTCCTGCTCCCCCGGGCCGACGACGCCGCGCGCGCCACGGTCGACACCGGCCTCGCGTGGCAGCTCGACCAGCCGGGCGCGCACGCGCCGCTCACGTGGTCGGTCCCGCACCTGGTGGTCGTCGAGACCAAGGGCGGCTCCACGCCGTCGGACCTCGACCGCCTGCTGTGGCGGCACGGCCACCGGCCCGAGCGGATCTCCAAGTACGGCACCGGGCTGGCGCTCCTGCGCCCCGACCTGCCCGACGGCCCGTGGCGGCGCGTGATCCGCCGCCACCTCTCGCCCTCCCCCGGCGCGGCCGCGCCCGTCGGGACCCCGACCCCTCCCGCCCGCACCCCCGGGCACGACGACAGGAGCCTCTGATGCGCATCCGCCGACCCCTGACCACTCTCACCGCCGCTGCGGCGGCCGCCGTCCTCGCGAGCTGCTCCGTGCTGGGCGGCACGGCGACCACGGACACCGCCTCCACCGACACGAACGCGACGACCACCGCGAGCGTCGTGTCCGACGCCGTCGCCGGACTGACCCCCGACGAGGCCCGCGCGGACAACGCCGAGGTGACGGTGGAGGACGCCGACCTCGCGTACGACGAGTCGTCCGCCGTGGCCGTCGCGCTCGACGGCGACACCGCGACGGCAGACGGCGACGGCGTGACCGTCGACGGCTCGACCGTCACCATCACCGCACCCGGCACGTACGTGCTGAGCGGCACGCTGGAGGGGCAGGTCGTCGTCGACACCGCCGAGGACGGGCTGGTCCAGCTCGTGCTCGACGGCGCCGACATCACGTCCACGACCAACGCCGCCGTGACCGTGCAGGACGCGGAGAAGGCCGCCGTGGTCCTCGCGGACGGGTCGACCAACAGCCTCACCGACGCCGAGACGTACTCCGGCCAGGACGCCGACGGCGAGCCCGACGGCGCGCTGTTCTCGACGGCCGACCTCGTGATCGGCGGCGACGGCGCGCTCAGCGTCACGTCGCACGCGAACGACGGCATCGTCTCCAAGGACGGCCTCGTCGTCGCGGGAGGTGACCTCACCGTCGACGCGGGCGACGACGGCCTCCGCGGCAAGGACTACCTCGTCGTCACGGGCGGCACCCTCGACGTCACCGCCGCGAAGGACGGGCTCAAGTCGACCGAGGACGGCGACGAGACCCTCGGGTTCGTCGACGTGCGCGGCGGGTCGATCACCATCGCGTCGGGCGACGACGGCGTGCAGGCGGTGACCGACGTCGTCGTCTCCGGCGGGACGCTGTCCGTGACCGCCGCGGGCGGTGCCGGTGCGACCGTCACCGAGGACGCCTCCGCGAAGGGCCTCAAGGGCGACGTCGGCGTGGTGGTCGGCGGCGACGCGACCGTCACCGTGGATGCCGCCGACGACGCGCTGCACTCCAACGGCGCCGTCTCCGTCTCGGGCGGGACGGTCGAGCTGTCGTCCGGCGACGACGGTGTGCACGCCGACGGCGACGTCACCGTCTCGGGCGGCGACCTCACCGTCACGACGTCCGTCGAGGGCATCGAGGGCGCAGCCATCACGATCTCCGGCGGCGACCTCGACGTCACGGCGAGCGACGACGGCCTCAACGCCACCGTCGGCTCGACCACCGACGACACGGCGACCGGGACCGACGGCGCGGCGAGTGCCGACGGCTCGACGGGCGGCGACGCCGCGGCCGGCTCGGTGCCCGACGGGACCGCGCCCGGCGCGTCCGCGGACGGCACGATGCCCGAGCCCCCGGACGGCGCCGCTGCCGGCGGCACCCCGCCGGAGATGCCGGCCGACGGCCAGATGCCGGAGCCCCCGCAGGGCGGCGAGCTCCCCGACGGCACGGAGATGCCCCAGGGCGGCCCCGGTGGCGCGGGCGGCGGCATGGGTGGTGCCATGGACGGCGACGACGGCTCGACGCTGACGATCTCCGGCGGCACCCTCACCGTCGACGCCGGCGGCGACGGGATCGACTCGAACGGCTCGCTCACCGTCACGGGCGGCGAGATCGTCGTCCAGGGCCCGACCAACGACGGCAACGGCGCGCTCGACGTCAACGGCACGTTCACGATCAGCGGCGGGTCGCTCCTCGCGGCGGGCAGCGCGGGCATGGTCGTCGTGCCGTCGACCGACTCGGAGCAGGGCTGGCTCGCGGCGGACGTGTCCGCGAGCGCCGGCGACACCGTCACCGTCACGACCGCCGACGGCACCGTCCTCACGGAGTACGCGGTCACCAAGGACACCGCGAACGTCGTCGTCTCCTCGCCCGACGTGACGACCGGCGACACCTACACGGTGACCACCCCCGCCGGCTCGGCGACCGCCGTCGCGGGCGAGTGGACCGGCGGCGGCATGGGCGGCCGCCCCGGTAGCCGCCCGGGCGCCCAGGACGGCACGACGACCGAGGACGGAACCACCGAGTCCTGACCCGACGTCGTCCCGATCCGGCATCTCCTGACCGAGCAGCTCTGCCCGGCGGCCACCCCGGCGGCCGGGCAGAGCCCTCCTCCCCAAGTGAAGCCCAGATCGGCCGAGGTAGAACCGTGGTCACGCGAAGTAGAACCGTGGTCACGCGAAGTAGAACCGTGGTCACGCGAAGTAGAACCGTGGTCACGCGAAGTAGAACCGTGGTCACGCGAAGTGGGGCCAGACACGGCGCGCGGTCGCCCGGGTGCGCGACGTCCACGGCGAGACGACGCCGGTCGGGGTGGGTGGTGGTGCCGCGTCGTGGCGGGCCTGGCGGGAGCCGCGAGGAACGCGCGGCGGATGGTAGACGCGGCACC
>NZ_JBHXIC010000019.1:0-32150 GCF_042723955.1 Cellulosimicrobium cellulans
CGAGGAACGAGCGGCGGATGGTAGACGCGGCACCACCACCCACCCCGACCACCCAACGCAACCACACGCCGTCGAGCACAAGAACCACGGTTCTACCTCGCGCCACCACGGTTCTACCTCGCGCGACCAGGGGTCTACCTCGGGCCACCAGGGGTCTACCTCGGGCTACCAGGGTTCTACCTCGCGTGGCCGGGTTCCACCTCGGTGGGGGTGGGTTTCTACCGCGGGGGCGGGGCGGTGCTCGCGCGCTCGACGAGGCGGGTCGGGACCAGGCGGGTGCCGGTCTCGTAGACGCCCTCGCGGACCTGCCGGAGCACCTGGTCGACCAGCCGACGCCCGACCTCGGCGAAGTCCTGGTGGACCGTCGTCAGCGGGGGCAGGAACTCGCTGGACTCGGGCAGGTCGTCGAACCCGACGACGCTCACGTCCTCGGGCACGCGCTGGCCGGCGTCGTGCAGGGCGCGCACGAGCCCGAGGGCCATCTGGTCGTTGGCGACGAAGACCGCGGTGACGTCGCCGCGCTGCGCGAGGCGCAGCCCGGCCTCGTAGCCGGACGACGGCGACCAGTCGCCCCGCTCGATCGGCGGCACCTCGCGACCGGCCTCCTCGAGCGTCGCGCGCCAGGCGGAGGTGCGGCGCTCCGCGGCGAACGAGAGCGCGGGCCCGGCGAGGTGGTGCACCGTCTCGTGGCCGAGGTCGAGCAGGTGCTGCACGGCCTGGCGCGTGCCGTCGGCCTGGTCGGTGTCCACGACGGCGTAGCTCTCGCCGGCGTCGGAGTCCGCGACGACGACCTGGACGCCGGGCGGCAGGCTGACCCGCGCGACGTCGAGGAGGTGGACCTCCATGAGCAGGATGATCGCGTCGACGGCGAGCTCGCCCAGGCGCGTGAACGCGCCGTGCACGCCGTCCTGCGTCGGCGCGGCGACGGGGATGACGGTGATGGCGTAGCCCTCGGCGGCTGCGGACGTCGCGATGGCCTCGAGCGTGCGGACGTTCCCCGTGGTCGCGAGCGAGAAGAGGATCACGCCGATGGTGCGGAAGGAGCCGCTCTTGAGCGCGCGGGCCGCACTGTTGGGGCGGTAGCCGAGCTCGGTCATGGCCTCGAGCACGCGAGAGCGCGTCGCCTCGACGACGCCCGGGTGACCGTTGGAGACGCGGGAGACGGTCTGCGCGGAGACCCCGGCGACGCGTGCGACGTCGGCCATCGAGACGCGCCGTGCCGTGCGGACGGCAGCTCCCCCGGTGCGCGTCAGGGCGGGGGTCTCGTCGTCGAGCCCGTCGGTCATGGCGTCCTCGTCCTCGTGGTGTCGGCACAGTACCTGGGCCGGACCGGCATCGTGGCCGGTCACGGACCAGCCTAGGCGATGTTTGCGTAAACACCGAACCTCGTGCCATGCTCATGTTTACGCAAACAACGGCGACGCCCGATGTCGCCGTCCCCCGATGACGAGGACCACAGCATGACGACGACGTCCCCACCCGTGGCGGGGCACCGGCCACCGGTCGGCGCTCCTTCGTCCCTCCCGGCACGGCGCCGACGGCGCTCGTGGACCGGCTGGGGCTTCGTGGGGCCGTTCATGGCGGTCTTCGCGCTCGTGTTCCTCGCGCCGATCGCGTACTCGATCTACCTCAGCCTGTTCCGCACCCAGATGGTCGGCGGCACCCAGTTCGTCGGGTTCGAGAACTACGCGCGTGCCTTCTCCGACCCGCAGTTCTGGTCGGGCGTGTCGCGCGTCGGGCTGTTCCTCGTGGTCCAGGTGCCGATCATGCTCGGCATCGCCCTGCTCGTCGCCCTCGCGATCGACTCGGGCCGGCTCTACGGCCGCAACTTCTTCCGGATCTCGATCTTCCTCCCCTACGCCGTCCCGGCCGTCGTCGCGACGCTCATGTGGGGCTTCATGTACGGGACGCGGTTCGGCCTCGTCGCCAACATCAACGACGCGCTGGGGACGTCGATCGCCAACCCGCTGTCCCCGGACTGGGTGCTGCTGTCGATCGGCAACATCGTGACCTGGGAGTTCGTGGGCTACAACATGCTCATCTTCTACTCGGCGCTGCGCGTCGTGCCCACGTCGCTCTACGAGGCGGCCGAGCTCGACGGTGCGTCCCAGTGGCAGGTCGTGCGGGCCATCAAGATCCCCGCGATCCGCGGCTCGCTGGTCATCGCCACGATCTTCTCGATCATCGGCTCGTTCCAGCTCTTCAACGAGCCGAGCATCCTGCAGAGCCTCGCGCCGAACGCCATCACGACGTACTTCACCCCGAACCTGTACGCGTACTCGCTGTCGTTCTCCGGCCAGCAGTACAACTACTCGGCGACCGTCGCCATCATCATGGGCGTCCTCACGATGATCGTGGCCTACGTCGTCCAGCTGCGCGGCATGCGCAAGGAGGCCTGACGATGACCGCCACGACCCCCTCGACCCCGGCGGTCCCCGCCGCCTCCCGCACGACGGCGAGCACCACGACGCGCAAGCCCGTCCGCCTGCGCTCGCGCGCCCCGCACAGCGTCGCCCGCCCGCGCCGCAGCGTCCTGATGACCGTCCTGGCCGGGATCGTCCTGCTCTACGCGCTCGTGCCGCTCTTCTGGCTCGTCGTCAACGCGTCCAAGACGCAGTCGAGCCTGTTCAGCTCGTTCGGCCTGTGGTTCAGCGGCGACTTCGCGCTGTTCGACAACATCGCGCGCACGCTCACGTACGACGGCGGCATCTTCGGTCGCTGGTTCGCCAACACGCTCCTTTACGTCGTGCTCGGCGCCGGCGGCGCGACGTTCCTCGCCGTGCTCGGCGGCTACGCGCTCGCCAAGTTCGACTTCCCGGGCAAGCGCGGCGTCTTCGCCACGGTCATCGGCGCGGTCGCCGTCCCGGGCACCGCGCTCGCCGTCCCGACGTTCCTCATGTTCAGCCAGATGGGGCTCACGAACACGCCGTGGGCCGTCATCATCCCGTCGCTGATCTCGCCGTTCGGCCTCTACCTCATGTGGGTGTTCGCCGCGGAGTCGATCCCGACGGAGCTGCTCGAGGCGGCGCGCATGGACGGCTCCAGCGAAGGCCGCACCTTCTTCCAGGTCTCCCTGCCGCTGCTCGCGCCCGGGATCGTCACGGTCCTGCTCTTCACCATGGTCGCGACCTGGAACAACTACTTCCTGCCGCTGATCATGCTCAAGGACCCCGACTGGTACCCGCTGACGCTCGGCCTCAACGCATGGAACGCGCAGGCCGCGACCGCCGGCGGCGAGGCGATCTTCGACCTCGTGATCACCGGCTCGCTGCTGACGATCCTCCCGCTCGTCGCCGCCTTCCTGCTCCTCCAGCGCTACTGGCAGTCCGGCCTCGCGGCCGGCTCCGTCAAGGAGTGACGCGCGCCCGCGTCGTCTCCACGCCCCGCACCACCCCAGACACCCACCCCGCCCGATCCGTCTGACGACGAAGTGAGAGGAACCCTCATGTCCATCCGTACCACCCGCGCCCTGCGCGCCGTCGCCGCCACCGGCGTCGTCGCGCTCGCCCTGGCCGCCTGCAGCTCCGGCGGCGGCAACGACTCCGGCGCGGACGCCGGCTCGGCCGACGACGTCGCGGCGGCACTCGAGGAGGGCGGCAGCCTCACGGTGTGGGCCTGGGAGCCCACGCTCGAGCAGGTCGTCACCGACTTCGAGGCGAAGTACCCGAACGTCGACGTCGAGCTCGTCAACGCCGGCACGGGCAACGACCAGTACACGGCGCTGCAGAACGCGATCGCGGCCGGCAAGGGCGTGCCCGACGTCGCGCAGGTCGAGTACTACGCGCTGCCGCAGTTCGCGCTCTCGGACGCCGTCGCCGACCTGTCGTCGTTCGGCGCCGACGAGCTCGACGGGACGTTCACGCCCGGCCCGTGGAGCGCCGTCCAGGAGGGCGAGGGCATCTACGGCCTGCCCATGGACTCCGGCCCGATGGCCCTCTTCTACAACGAGGAGGTCTTCACGCAGCACGGCGTCGAGGTGCCGACGACGTGGGACGGCTTCGTCGAGGCGGCGCGCGCCCTGCACGCGGCCGACCCGAACGTGTACATCACCAACGACACGGGCGACGCGGGCTTCACGACCTCCCTCATCTGGCAGGCCGGCGGCCAGCCGTTCCAGGTCGACGGCACGGACGTGACCATCGACCTCGCGGACGAGGGCAGCACGCAGTTCGCCGAGACGTGGCAGACGCTCATCGACGAGGACCTCCTCGCTCCGGTCAGCTCGTGGAGCGACGAGTGGTACCAGGGCCTCGGCAACGGAACCATCGCGACGCTCGCGATCGGCGCCTGGATGCCCGCGAACCTCGAGTCGGGCGTGCCCGACGGCGCCGGCAAGTGGCGCGTCGCCCCGCTCCCGCAGTGGGAGGAGGGCGCGTCGGCGAGCGCCGAGAACGGCGGCTCCGCGCTGTCCGTGCCGGCCGCGAGCACGAGCCAGGCGCTCGCCTACGGCTTCCTCGAGTACGCGAACGCGGGCGACGGCGTGCAGGCGCGCGTCGACGGCGGCGCGTTCCCGGCCACGACGGCCGAGCTCGGGTCGGACGAGTTCCAGGGCTACGAGTCCGAGTACTTCGGCGGCCAGAAGATCAACGAGGTCCTTGCGCAGTCCGCCTCCGACGTCGTCGAGGGCTGGTCGTACCTGCCCTTCCAGGTCTACGCGAACTCGATCTTCAACGACACGGTCGGCCAGGCGTACGTCTCGGGCACGACCCTCGCCGACGGCCTGAAGGCCTGGCAGGACGCGTCCGCGAAGTACGGCACGGAGCAGGGCTTCACCGTCAACGAGTGACCTGGTCCCGCCGGGCGCCTGCCGGGGTGCCCGGCTGCCCCCCACGGTCGCGTGGTCGTGCCCCCGGCACGACCACGCGACCCCCACCGGCGGCGCACCGCGCCGTCCACCGCTCTGCGAGCATCTGAGGAGCCTGCATGTCCACCCCCACCCCGTTCCGCTGGCTGCGCCGTCCCGGGCCGCACACGCCGCCGGGCGAGCCCACGGCCTCCCGGCCGGCCGACGCGTACGCGCCGTCGGGCCTGTCCTACGGCGCGGACTACAACCCGGACCAGTGGTCGCGCGAGGTCTGGGACGAGGACGTGCGCCTCATGCGCGAGGCGGGCGTGACGGTGGTCTCGCTCGCGATCTTCTCGTGGGCGCGGATCCAGCCGACGGAGCACACGTGGGACTTCGCGTGGCTCGACGAGATCATGGACCTGCTCCACGCGAACGGCATCACCGTCGACCTCGCGACGGCGACGGCCTCGCCGCCGCCGTGGCTCACGACGAAGCACCCGGAGATCCTGCCGCAGACGCGTACGGGCGAGACGCTGTGGCCCGGCGCGCGCCAGCAGTGGCGCCCGACGTCGCCGATCTTCCGGTCGCACGCGCTGCACCTCGTGGAGCGCATGGCCGAGCGGTACGGCGACCACCCGGCGCTCGTCGCCTGGCACGTCTCCAACGAGCTGGGCTGCCACAACGTCGACGACTTCTCCGACGACGCCGCCGCGGCCTTCCGGGCCTGGCTGCGCGAGCGCTACACGACCCTCGACGCGCTGAACGACGCGTGGGGCACCGCGTTCTGGTCCCAGCGGTACAGCGCGTGGGAGCAGATCCTGCCGCCGCGCCTCGCGGCGTCGCACCCGAACCCGACGCAGCAGCTCGACTTCAAGCGCTTCTCCTCCGACGCGCTGCGGCAGTACCTGCGCGCGGAGGCAGAGATCCTGCGCCGCATCACGCCGGACGTCCCCGTGACGACGAACTTCATGGTCATGGGCGAGACGAAGGGCATGGACTACGCCGCCTGGGCCGACGAGCTCGACTTCGTCTCCAACGACCACTACGTGCTCCCCGGGCCGCAGGCCCTGGACGAGCTGTCGTTCTCCGCGAACCTCACGGGCGGCATCGCCCGGCACCGGCCGTGGTTCCTCATGGAGCACTCGACGAGCGCGGTGAACTGGCAGCCCGTGAACGTCGCGAAGAAGCCGGGCGAGCTCGCGCGCGACTCGCTCACCCACGTGGCGCACGGCGCCGACGCGGTCTGCTACTTCCAGTGGCGCCAGTCCGCGGCGGGCGCCGAGAAGTACCACTCGGGCATGCTCCCCCACGCGGGCGAGCACTCGCGCCTGTTCCGCGACGTCGTCGCGCTCGGCGCCACGCTGCGCGACCTCGCGCCCGTCGCGGGCAGCGACCAGAAGCCCGCGCGCGCCGCGATCGTCTTCGACTGGGACTCGTGGTGGACGAGCGAGCTCGACTCCCACCCCACGGACCGGCTGCGCTACCGCCAGGAGGCGCTCGACTGGTACTCGGCGTTCCTCGCGCTCGGCGTGCGCGCCGACGTCGTGCCGACGGCCACGGACCTCGCGGGGTACGACGTCGTCGTGGCGCCCGTGCTGCACGTCGTCCCGGCCCACCTGCGCGACCGCCTCACGGCGTTCGTCGAGGGCGGCGGCCACCTCGTGACCACCTACTTCTCCGGCGTCGTCGACCAGGACGACCACGCGTGGCTCGGCGGCTACCCGGGCGCGCTGCGCGACCTGCTCGGCATCCGCGTCGAGGAGTTCGCCCCGCTGCTGGACGGCGAGAGCGCGACGGTCGAGCTCGCCGGTGAGCAGCTCGAGGGCACGCTGTGGACCGAGCCCGTCGACGTCGTCGACCCGGACGTCGAGGTGCTGGGCTGGTACAAGACCGGCGAGCAGGCAGGGCGCGCCGCGGTGACGCGCCGCACGGTCCGGTCCGGCGACAGTGCGGGCTCCGCCGCGTACGTCTCCACGCGGTTCGGCCGCCTCGGCCTCGTCCCCGTGCTCGCACGGCTGCTCGACGACGCGGGCGTGCGCAGCGAGCTGCCCGCCCTCGTCCGCGGCGACGTCGAGCTCGCCGTGCGCACCGACGGCACCGACGACTTCTGGTTCCTCGTCAACCGCACGGCACGCCCGGTCGAGGTGCCCGACGTCGCGGGCGACGTCCTCGCGGGCCGTCGCCTCGCGGCGTCGGGCCCGGCGAACGGCGCGCTCCTGCTCGAGCCGCGCGGCGTCGCCGTCGTCCGCCGCCCGGCCGAGACGACCCCGCCGCGGTAGAACCACGGTCCCGCCGAGGTCGGGGCCGTGGTCACGCCCGTCGCGACCACAGCCTCGACCTCGCGCCACCGGACCGCTACGGCGGCCGACAGATCCCCCGCGGGAACGACCCGCACCCGGTGCACCCCGCCGGTTCGCAGCGACGCGAAGGAGGTGGCTCAGGGATGAGCCCGACCGACACCGACACGACCACGCGGGGTGGACCACCCGGTCCGCGCCGTCCGAGCCGCCCGGGAGGTCGGGCAGCCCACGGGACGGGAGCACGACTGGTGGCCGGCCTCGGCGCCGGGGCGCTCGTCGCGGCCTGCGCGCTCGCCGCCCTCCCCGCCCAGGCCTCCCCGCTCGGCGCGGCGGCCACGGGTGCGGTGCCGACGGCGGCCGCGGCCGACGTCGCGGGCGTCACCGTGACGCCCGACCCGTCCTACGCGGGCGCGCCGTTCGAGGGCTGGGGCACGAGCCTCGTGTGGTTCGCCAACGCCACGGGCGACTACCCGGACGAGATCCGCGAGAAGCTCGCGGACATGGTGTTCGGGGACGAGGGCCTCAACCTCAACATCGCGCGCTACAACGTCGGTGGCGGCAACGCGCCCGACGTCCCGGACTACCTGCGTGCCGGCGGTGCCGTCGACGGCTGGTGGAAGGCGCCCGAGGGCACGACGCGTACCGACGTCGACTGGTGGGACCCCGAGAACCCGGACCACTGGGACGCGGACGCGGACGCGACGCAGCGCTGGTGGGTCGACCGCATCAAGGACGACGTCACGCACTGGGAGACGTTCAGCAACTCGCCGCCGTGGTTCATGACGGTGAGCGGGTACGTCTCCGGCGGGTTCAGCTCGACCGCGGACCAGCTCAAGACGGAGAGCATCGACGACTTCGCCGCCTACATGGTCGGGGTGACCGAGCGCCTCGAGGACGCGCACGGCATCGACGTCGACACGATCGACCCGTTCAACGAGCCCAACACCAACTACTGGGGCACCCAGCTCGGCGCCGACGGCAACCCGACCGGGGGCCGCCAGGAGGGCGCCCACATGGGCCCGGCGCTCCAGGCCAAGGTCGTCCCGGCGCTCGCCGCGGCGCTCGAGGGCTCCTCGACCGACGCCGTGATCTCGGCGATGGACGAGACGAACCCCGGCACGTTCGCGGCCAACTGGAACGCGTACCCGCAGGCGGTCCGCGACCAGGTCTCGCAGCTCAACGTCCACACCTACGGCACGGGCCAGCGCACGACGGTCCGCGACATCGCCAAGGGCGAGGACAAGCCGCTGTGGATGAGCGAGGTCGGCGGCAACTGGAGCTCGACGGGCCAGGACTTCGAGACCATGGAGTCCGGCCTCGGCAGCGCGCAGCACATCGTCGACGACCTGCGCGAGCTCGAGCCGAGCGCGTGGGTGTTCTGGCAGCCGGTCGAGGACTACGCCAACATGGCGCCCGGCGGCGAGAGCGCGAACGGCATGAACTGGGGCGAGATCCAGATCCCGTTCGACTGCACGGCCGAGGACACGCTCGAGACGTGCCCGATCTACACGAACACGAAGTACTGGGCGACCCAGAACTTCACGCACTACATCGAGCCGGGCGACTCGCTGATCCGCTCGGACGACGCCAGCAGCACGGCCGCGGTGTCGGCCGACGGCACGTCCGCGACGGTCGTGCACGTGAACGCCACGAAGGCCGAGCGCGCCGTGACGCTCGACCTGTCGAAGTTCGGTGCGGTCGGGTCCGATGCGACCGTCACCCCCGTGGTCACGAGCACGGCCGGCTACCTCGTCGAGGGCGAGCCGGTGGCCGTCACGCCGGGTACGGACGGCCCGAGCGCGACGCTCGTCGTGCCGGCCGAGTCCGTGACGACGTTCGTCGTCGACGGCGTCTCCGGCGTCGCGGACGACGCCGCGCTCGTCCAGGACGGTCACGCGTACCGCCTCGACGGCGTGCAGGCGGACCGCTCGCTCGCGCCGTCGGCGTCGGGCACGGGCGTCGTGATCCGCACCGACGCGCCGGTCACCGAGCAGGCCTGGGAGCTCACGGCGCTCGGCGCCCCTGAGGGCTCCGGCACGCACCGCACGCGCTACGCCGTGACGAACGCGGCCACGGGCGGCCAGCTCGCCGTCGCGGCCGACACGTCCGCCGTCCTCCAGGACGCGCCCGCCGACGTCGCGGACACCCCGCTCGCCGCGCAGTGGATCCTCTCGACGACCGGCGACGGCACCTTCACGCTCGTCAACGCGTCCTCGAAGACCCTCCTCGAGGTCGGCGGCCAGGCGACGGCGGACGGCTCGCCCGTGGGCACGTATCTCGCGAACTCGGGCGTGAACCAGCGCTGGCGGATCGTCGACGAGACGGTCCTCGGCACCGAGCCCGTCCAGGCGTTCACGACGCCGGGCACCGCGCCCGCGCTCCCCGCGACCGTCACGCCCGTCTACCGCGACGGCGCACGGGGCGCGCTCCCCGTGACCTGGGACCTCCCGGACGACGACGCGTGGGCCGAGGCCGGCACCGTCGAGGTCGCGGGCACGGTGGCGACCCCGACCGGCGGCGAGGTCGCCGCGACGGCGACCGTCGTCGTCGACGAGCTCACCTCCACGCTCCCCGCCCGCGCCAAGGCGTACGCAGGCGGCACCCCGGCCCTGCCCGCGACCGTCACGGCGGTCGCGACCGGCGGGGCCGAGGTCCAGCGCCCGGTGACGTGGGACGAGGCACCCACAGGCGCGTACGACGCCGTCGGGGTCGTCGAGCTCACGGGCACGGCCGACGCCGGGGCGGGCGACACGCTCCCGGCGACGGTCCGCGTCCAGGTCACCGAGGCGGCGTCCGCCAACGGCGCGCTCGCCGCGGGCACGACCGCGAGCGCGACGTTCACCGAGCCGGGCTACGCCGTCGGGGGCGTCGTCAACGGCAACCTCACGGACAAGGCCTGGTCCAACTGGGTGTCGGGCACCAAGCGGACGTCCGACACGCTCACCGTCACGCTCCCGGCCGACCGGGACGTCACGGGCGTGGTCACGCGGTTCTGGAAGGACGGGTCGAGCGCGAGCTGGGCGCAGTCCGTCCGGCTCCAGGCCCTCGTGGGCGGCACGTGGACCGACGTCGGCGCACCGGTCACGGTCGACGCGTCGCCCGACGGCCCGGCGCCGGCCGTCGAGATCCCGGCGGACGTGCGGACGTCGTCCGTGCGCGTCGTCCTCACGGCGCGGGCGAACACCCACATGGTCGTCTCCGAGATCGAGGTCCTCGCCAAGGTGCCGGGCACGGGGAGCGACGCCACGGCGTCGGGCGTCACCGTGGACGGCGAGCCTCTCGCCGGGTTCGACCCCGCGGTCACGGCGTACGACGTGCCCGTCGCGGGCGAGGTGCCCGCCGTCGAGGCGGTCGCGCACGACCCGTACGCCACGGTCGCTGTCGAGGCCGCGGACGCCGTCCCCGGCACGACGACGGTGCGCGTCACCGCCGAGGACGGGACGGAGCAGGCGTACGACCTGCGCTGGACAGCAGACGCCGGTGCGGCGCCGGTGACGGCCGTCGCCGAGACGCGGTGCCTGGCCGGCAAGGTGTACGTCGCGGTCCGCGCGACGAACGACGGCGACGCGCCGCTCGACGTGACGCTCGCCACACCGTACGGCACGCGGACGTTCACGGGCGTCGCCCCGGGCGCCAGCGCGTACCAGTCGTTCGCGTCGCGCGCGGCGTCCGTCCCCGCCGGGACGGCCGTCGTGACGGTCGACGGGTTCGAGCCCGTCGAGGTCGCGTTCGACGCACGCACCTGCTGAGCCGTCCGGCCCCGCCACGGGCCCGGTCGACGTCGTCCGCGACGTCGGCCGGGCCCGTCGCCGTCCGGCGGACCGGCACCCGGGCCCGTGTCCGGTCAGAAGAGATCCGCGCCACGCGACGGATCGCAGAGCGAGCGTCGGCGGGGCCGCGTACCGTGTCCCGGGTGCCCGGCACCGTGCCGGGACGAGGAGGAGCGCACCACGGTGACCCCGACGACGAGCGGCGACGTCCTGACGACGAGCGGCGGCACGCGCTGGACCATGCGAGGCGAGATCGACGCCGCGGTCCAGGCCCGGCGCGAGGACGAGCTGCTGCGGATCGCGCAGTCCGCGAACGAGCGCATCCACGTCGACCTCGGTGACGTGACCTTCATGGACTCGGGCGGCCTGCGGCTGCTCTACCACGCCGCGACCGCGGGCTCGGGAGCTCCCGTCCTGGAGCGCGTCCCGCGCCGCGTCCGCGACCTGCTGGAGCTCAGCGGGGTCGTCGACCTCTTCGAGCTCACGAACGACCCGACCGGCGAGGACGACGCGTGAGCGTCGAGCACGCCGCGGTCCCCGTCGGCTTCGTCGAGATCGGCTCCTGGCCGCTGCGCGGCCTGGGCGACCTCGCGACGCTGCGCGAGGGCCTGCACCGCCTGCTCACCGGCGGGCCGCTCCCGCCGGACCGCGCGCTCGAGGCGACGCCGGAGCGCGTCGTCCTGGTCGCGAGCGAGCTCGCCACCAACGCCCTGCGCCACGGCCTGCCGCCCACGCGCGTCCGGCTGCTCAGCGACGGGCGCGAGCTCGTCGTCGACGTCGTCGACCACTCGCCGGACGCGCCGGTGGTCGCCGGACGCCGCTCGCCGGGCGCGGGCGGGTTCGGCCTCGTGCTCGCGCAGCGGGCGTCGACGGCCGTCGGCTGGTGCCGGGCCGGCACGGGCGAGAAGCACGTGTGGGCGCGGTTCGACGTCCCGGTCTTCCGCGCCGGGGCCTCGGTGCGCAGCGCGCTCCTCCCCGTCGGCTGACCGCCGACCCGGCGCGACCGCCTCAGGCGTCGCGACGCACCAGGAGCAGCGTCGCGTCGTCGGCGGAGCGCGGGTCGCGAGCCGCGGTGACGATGCCGTCGACGTCCACGTCCGGTCCCGTCGAGAAGACCGCCGCGAGCCTGTCCAGGCCGTCCCGGATCGACTCTCCCCGCCGCTCGATCAGACCGTCGCTGTAGAGCACGAGCGCACCCCCGCGCGGTACCTGCACGTGCTGGACGGGCGGGACCCGGTCGACGAGCCCGAGGGGCGGCACGCTCGCGCTCTCGGTCCAGGCGGTGCTGCCGTCGGGGCCGACGACGAGCAGGGGCGGGTGGCCCACCGACACGTGCTCGACGACGCCGCTCACCGGGTCCAGCAGCGCGACCGCGAGCGTCGCGAGCTCGCCCGGCAGCGTCCAGCGGGCGACCTCGCCCAGCCGCGCCACCGCCTCGACCGCCGATCCCGTGCTCACGAGCGCCGCGCGCAGCGTCGTGCCGAGCTGGCCCATCGTCGCGGCCGCCTGGAGCCCGTGCCCCGTGACGTCGCCGACCACGAGCGCGAGCCGGCCCGAGGGGAGCACGAGGGCGTCGTACCAGTCGCCGCCGACCAGGCCGGTGCCGGCGGACTCGTAGCGGGACTGGAGGGTCCACCCCGGGACGTCGGGCAGGAGCGCCGGCAGGAGGCTGCGCTGGAGCTCCTCGGTCGCGCGCACGGCCTTGCGCCCGCGCAGGTACAGCGCCTCGACGAGGTGGCCGCGCAGCGACGTCGCGACGTCGGTCTGGTCCGACGTCCACGGCGCGCTCTGGCCGCTCACGACCTCGCGCCAGCGCTGGAACGACTTGCGCGGGCTGAGCCGCACCGTCTCTCCCTCGCGCTGCGCGATCGCCTTGTTGTACGGGTCGCCGCCCCAGTCGACGTGCCGCAGCACCTCGTCGCGCACCCACACGACGACCTGCCCCTCGGGCAGGACGATGCCCATCACGCCGGCGACGTCGGGCGCGAGCGCCGCGACGTCGGGCGCGTCGCGGCCGAGCGCCTCGGTCGCCACGAGGTCCTCGTCGTGGCCGAGCACCCAGGCCACGAGGGCGCGGCACCCGTCCTCGTCGGGCACGTTGCCGACCTTGATGAGGCCGCCCTCGGCGACGACGATCGCGCCGTCGGCCCGGACGAGGCGCCGCAGCCACCCCGAGCGGGTGAGCGCGGTGCCGATCGGGACGCTCTCGTCGCGGCTGTCGGCGGCCAGGTGGGCGAGGACGCCCTCGGCGCGCCGCACCTCGGCCTCGCGCTCGTCCTCGGCCTGGGCGACGAGCCGCACCGAGAGGGCGGACCCCAGGAACTCCGCCGCCGTGCGCACCTCGTACGGCGGCTCGTGCGGGCCTGCGTAGTGGTGGCATGCGATGAGCCCCCACAGCCTGCCCTCGCGCAGGAGTGAGATCGACATCGACGCGCGCACGCCCATGTTGCGCAGGTACTCGAGGTGGATCGGCGAGACGCTGCGCAGCGTGGAGTACGTGAGGTCGAGGGGCGCGCCCGTCGTCGGCAGCAGTGTCGGCACGATCGGCTGCGGCTCGTAGTCGACGTCCGCGATGAGGCGGATCCAGTTCTTCTCGTACAGCGCGCGGGCCTGCGGCGGGATGTCCGACGCCGGGTAGTGCAGCCCGAGGAACGCGTTGAGGTCCTCCCGGCGCGCCTCGGCGACCACCTCGCCGTTGTACGCGTCGTCGAAGCGGTAGATCATCACGCGGTCGAACCCGGTGAGCTCGCGCACGTGCCGGGCCGCGTCGTCGTACAGCTCGTCGAGGGTCGCTGCACGCTCGAGGTCGCGCAGCGCGTGCCGCACGGCGAGGTACGTGTTGGGGAACGTCAGGGGACGCGCGCCCGCGGCCGTCTCGAGCTCGACGACGAGCACGGGCTCGGTCTCGGGCCCGTCCGCGGGCAGCGGGGGCCGGTGGACCACGGCGTCCACGGACTCAGGTGCCCCGTCCCAGCGGGCGAGGGTCAGCGTCACGGGGTTGCGCGTCGCGAGGTCGCCGACGTTCGCGGCGTGGTCGAGCACCCGGCTCGCCGGGGCCGCGCCCAGCGCGTCGGCGAGCGGGCGGCCGGCGAGCTCCTCGGCGGAGGTCCCCAGGTATCGTCCGACGTTGGCCGACGCCTGGAGCAGCACGCCGTCCGACTCGCGCACGACGAGCAGGACGCCGCGCGGCTGGATCATGCCCGGCACGTGGATGGGCTCGCGCGCGCAGTTGTCGAGGTCCACCGCCTCGCCGGGCGCCAGAAGCTCCGGCTCGTCGACCGTCCTGGTCACGTGGTCCTCCGTCCGAGTCGCCGCACTCAGACAAGATGCCGCGTGCGGGTCGACGGACCACCTGGGCTCGAGGATCCTGGTCGAGTGCCTCAGGCTACCGCGCCCGGGGCTCCGGACCCGACCCGGCCCCGGCGTCGTGACGCCGAGCGGCGAGGTGACAGGCCCCGCGTGAGCGACGCCACGGAACTCCGAGGTAGCGTCGTTCGTCGGACGAGCGGGGCCCCGGACCGCCCGCCCGGCCCCGACGACCAGAAGGTGACCCATGAGCACGACGACGACCCCGATCTTGCGCGCCACCGGCCTCGCGGCCGGCTACGGAGGGCCCGACGTCGTGCACGGCATCGACCTCGACGTCGTGCCCGGCGCCCCGCCGGTCGGGATCGTCGGCGAGTCGGGGGCCGGCAAGTCCACGGTGGTCCGGGCGCTCGTCGGGCTCGTGCGGCCGACGGCCGGCCACGTCACGTACGCCGGGCGGACCGTCGCCAAGCTGTCGCGACGGGACAAGAAGCAGTTCACCGCCGACGTCCGGCGCGTCTCGCAGGACGGCCTCGCGGGCATCGGCATCGACCCGCGCTGGACCGTGGACCGCACGCTCTCCGCGGCGCTCAAGGACGCGCGGCGCGCCGGCCGCCCCAGCGGGCGGTCCGTCGAGGACCTGCTCGGCGACGTCGCGCTCGAGCCCCGGTACGCGCCGCGCACCATCCACTCGCTCTCGGGCGGGGAGAAGCAGCGCGTCGCGCTCGCCGTCGCGCTCGCCACGCGCCCGCGCGCCCTCCTGCTCGACGAGCCGCTCACCGCCGTCGACCCGGCGATGCGCGGCGACGTCGTGCGGCGCCTCGCCGACGCGACCGCCGAGCTCGGCACCGCGGTGCTGCTCGTCTCGCACGACCTGGAGCTCGTCGAGCGGATGTGCCCCTCCGTGCACGTGCTCGCCGACGGGACGTTCGTGGCCTCCGGGGCGCTGCGCGACGTCTTCGCCGGCACCGCCCCCGGCGCCGACCACCCGGCCGTGCGGGGGCTCGCGGAGGCAGCACCGCTCGCCGTCCAGCGCTTCCGCTGACGCTCCGGAGAACTCGTCGGCGGTGCGTGTCGAAAACCGGGGGACGCCGTCCGACGTCAGGGTGAACGCGCCTTCACGACACTAGGGTCGAGGAGGCACTCACCGAGGAGGAACGTCATGCGGGTCATGGTCATGATCAAGGGCAGCGGGGCCGACGAGGACAAGATCGCCCCCACGCAGGAGATGCTCGCCCAGATGGGCGCGTACAACGAGGAGCTCGTCAAGGCGGGCATCATGCTCGACGGCCAGGGCCTCCAGCCCACCGCCAAGGCCGCGCGCGTCGTGTTCAGCGGGGGCGAGACGTCGGTCGTCGACGGTCCGTTCACCGAGTCCAAGGAGATCGTCGCCGGGTACTGGATCTGGCAGGTCTCCTCGCTCGAGGAGGCCGTCGAGTGGGCCCGCAAGTGCCCGAGCGACCCCAGCATGGGGCTCGAGGAGGTCCTCGAGATCCGGCCGATCTTCGAGGTCGAGGACTTCGGCGCCGAGTACACGCCCGAGCAGCGCGAGAAGGACGAGCGCCTCGCCGAGCAGATCCGCGCCCAGCAGGGCTCCTGAGGGTCACCAGGGCGAGCACGGGCACGGCGATGACCGACGTCTCCCGCACCGTCGAGGCCGTGTGGCGCATCGAGTCGCCACGGCTCGTCGCGGGCCTGGCCCGGACCCTGCGGGACGTCGGCCTCGCCGAGGAGGTCGCCCAGGAGGCGTTCGTCGCCGCGCTCGAGCAGTGGCCCGAGCAGGGCGTCCCCGCCAACCCCGGCGCGTGGCTGACGACCGTCGCGCGCCGCCGCGCCGTCGACCTGGTCCGCCGCGAGCGCACGCGCGACGAGAAGTACGCGCGGCTCGCGGCGGGCCTCGCCGCGCCCGGTGCGGGGTCCGGTGGGGGGACGACGACGGTCGCGCACCCGGGCGACGGCGGCGCGGTCCTCGTGGGGTCGGTCCCGGCCCCCGACGCGATCGTCGACGACCCCGTGGGCGACGACCTGCTCGCGCTCGTCCTCGTCGCGTGCCACCCCGTGCTGCCGCGCGAGTCCCGCGTCGCGCTCACGCTGCGCCTCGTGGGGGGCCTGACGACGGACGAGATCGCCCGCGCGTTCCTCGTCCCGTCCGCGACCGTCGGACAGCGCATCTCCCGCGCCAAGCGGACGCTCGCGGAGGCGAACGTCCCCTTCGACGTCCCGCAGGCCGGCGAGCTCGCCGCCCGCGTGCCCGCGGTGCTCGAGGTCGTGTACCTCGTCTTCACCGAGGGGTACGCCGCGACGTCGGGCGACACGTGGGTGCGGCGCGAGCTCGCCGAGGACGCCATGCGGCTCGGCCGCGTGCTCGCCGGGCTGCTGCCGGGCGAGCCGGAGGTGCACGGGCTCGTCGCGCTCATGGAGCTCCAGGCGTCACGGTTCGCGGCCCGCACCGGTCCCGACGGCGAGCCCGTGCTCCTCGAGGACCAGGACCGCGCCCGCTGGGACCGGCTCCTCGTGCGGCACGGCCTCGCCGCGCTCGACCGCGCGCTCGCGCTCGGCACCCGCGCCGGGAAGGCGCTCGGCCCCTACTCGCTCCAGGCCGCGATCGCCGCGTGCCACGCGCGCGCCGCGACCTGGGCGGACACCGACTGGGACGCGATCGTCGCGCTCTACGACGCGCTCGCGTCCGTCGCGCCCTCCCCCGTGGTCGAGCTCAACCGCGCCGTGGCCGTGGGCTACGCGGACGGTCCCGCCGCCGCGCTCGCCGTGCTCGACGCCGTCGCGGACGACCCGCGGCTCGCCCGCCACCACCTCTACGGCGCGGTCCGCGGCGACCTCCTCACCCGGCTGGGCCGGCACGCCGAGGCGGCGGACGTGCTCGAGCACGCCGCAGGCCTCGCCCCGACCCGCCACGAGCGCCAGCTCCTCCTGGGACGCGCCGCCGCGGCGTCGTCGTCGGCCGACCCGCGCCCCGCCTGAACACCGCGCGATCAAGACCCGCGGTCGCGCGAGGGAGAACGCGTGCCGGGCGAGACAGAACCAGGGTCGCAAGAAAGACCGGTCGCGCGAGCTAGCACCCTGGTCCCGCGAAGTAGAACCCTGGTCCCGCGAAGTAGAACCCTGGTTCTTGTGCTCGACGGCGCGTGGTGGGGTTTGGGTGGTCGGGGTGGGTGGTGGTGGTGCCGCGTCTACCATCCGCCGCTCGTTCCTCGCGGCTCCCGCCAGGCCCGCCACGACGCGGCACCACCACCCACCCCGACCGGCCTCGTCTCCCCCTGGCCAGGCTCGCGCGAGCGACTGCCCGCGGCGTCGGGTCTGCCCCCCGCTCAGCGGGACCCCACCGCCGTCGGGCCGACCACGGTTCTACCTCGGCCAACCACGGTTCTACCTCGGCCGACCGGGGTTCTACCTCGTGAGGATCGTCTCGATCGCGGCGGTCTCGTCGTCCGCGAGCGCCGGCGCGGAGAGCGCGGCGACGTTGTTCTCGAGCTGACGGACGCTGCTCGCGCCGATGAGGGCGGACGTGACGCGGTCGTCGCGGAGCACCCAGGCGAGGGCGAGCTGGGCGAGCGTCTGGTCGCGGCCGGCGGCGATCTCGTTCAGCGCGCGAGCCTGCTCGAGGTAGGACTCGTCGAGGTTCTGCTCGGACAGGAACGGGGAGTCGGGGCGTGCGGCGCGCGACCCCTCGGGCGCGGAGCCGGAGAGGTAGCGGTCCGTGAGCAACCCCTGCTGGAGCGGCGAGAACACGATGGTGCCGACGCCGAGGTCGCCGACGACGTCGAGCAGCGACTCGCCCTGGACGCCGTCGTACCGGTCCTCGTGCGCGGGGTCCTCGACGTGACGGTTGAGCATCGAGTAGCTGGGCTGGTGGATGAGCAGCGGGGTGCCGAGGTCGGCGAGGATCGCGGCGGCCTCGCGCGTGCGGGACGGCGAGTAGTTGGAGACGCCGACGTAGAGCGCCTTGCCCTGCTGGACGGCGTCGTGCAGCGCCCGCATGGACTCCTCGAGCGGCGTGCTCGGGTCCGGGCGGTGGTGGTAGAAGACGTCCACGTAGTCGAGACCCATGCGCGTCAGCGACTGGTCGAGCGACGAGAGGAGGTACTTGCGCGAGCCGCCGTCGCCGTACGGCCCGGGCCACATGTCGTACCCGGCCTTGGAGGAGATGACGAGCTCGTCGCGGTACGCGCCGAGGTCCTGGGCGAGGTGGCGGCCGAAGTTCTCCTCCGCGGAGCCGTACGGCGGGCCGTAGTTGTTGGCCAGGTCGAAGTGCGTGATCCCGAGGTCGAAGGCGCGGCGCAGGACGGCGCGCTGCGTCTCGAAGGGGTTCACGTCGCCGAAGTTGTGCCACAGTCCGAGCGAGATCGCGGGCAGGTCGAGGCCGCTGCGCCCCGTCCGGCGGTAGGTCATGGTGTCGTAACGGTCGTCGGCGGCGACGTAGCGCGGGGCGAGAGGCATGGAGCCATTCTGCCTCCCCGTGCCCGGAGAGCTACGCCGAGTCCCGCACGACGAGCACGGGGTCGAAGATCCGCGACGTGACCCGCGGCTCGCCGGTCTCGACCTGCTCCAGCAGGAGGCGCGCCATCTCGGCCGCCATCTCCTCCACGGGCTGGCGCACCGTGGTCAGGGCCGGGCGCGTGAGCGTGCCGGCGGGGCTGTCGTCGAACCCCACGACGGCGACGTCGTCGGGCACCCGGCGCCCCTGCTCGCGCAGCGCGTGGACCGCGCCCTGCGCCATCACGTCGTTCGAGACGAAGACGCCGTCGAGCCCCGGTGCGGCGCGCAGCAGCTCGAGCATCGCGGCCTCGCCGCTCTCGACCGTGAAGTTGCCCTCGACGCTCGGCACGTACGCGTGACCCCGCCGGGCCATGGCGTCGCGGAAGCCGTCGAGGCGGTCCCGGGCGGCGAGCACGTCGAGCGGGCCCGAGACGACGCCGACCGTCCGACAGCCGCGGTCCAGCAGGTGGTGCGCGGCGAGCCGTGCGCCGTCGGCGTTCGCGACGTCGACGTAGCTCACCGGCAGCGGCCGCGGGGGCCGGGCGAAGAGGACCGTGGGCCTGCCCGTCGCCAGGAGCTGCTCGGGGAGCGGGTCGTCCGCGTGGGTGGAGACCAGGAGGGCGCCGTCGGCGTTGCCGAACCGGAGGTACGAGACGACCTGTCGTCTCGCCTCGTCGCCGTCGGCGAGCATGAGCACCGGGTGGACGTCGTGCGGTCGCAGCGACCGGACGAACGAGCCGACGACGCGGCCGAAGAACGGGTCGGCGAGCAGGCGCGGGAGGTGCAGCCCGTCGTCGGGGGCCGGCTCGGCGCCGGAGACGACGACGGCGACCGTCCCGGTGCGCCGCGTGACGAGCGAGCGGGCGGCCCGGTTGGGCACGTAGCCGGTCGTCGCGACGGCCTCCAGGACGACCTCCTGGACGGCGGGCGCGACCTTCCGCTTGCCGTTGACGACGCGCGAGACCGTCGCGCGCGACACGCCCGCCACCCGGGCGACGTCGTCGAGCGTCGGCGCCCGGTGTCTCACGTCCTCGCTCACGCCACCGACGATAGCAGGGGTAAGAGCGCTTTCCCGGCTCGCCCCCGCTCGCGGCGACCTCGCGCTGCCTCGCGTTTCCTTACTAACCAGTTTGTCAGACTTACTGCCCGTTTTCACCCGTTTTATGGGTGTCTTCCCACCAGGTCAAGCGTCGGTCGCGCTTGACAGCCCCCGTGAGCGGGTGAAAACTCGGGCCTCGGGTAAGAGCGCTCTCCCTGCTTCACACCTCAGCCGCGGCGCCGCGGCTGAGGGCACGGCTCGACGACGAACTGTGCCCCGGGTCGACGCAGACCTGGGGCGGACGGAGAGGTAGACGAACACGATGCGCACCACATCCCCCACCGCCCCCGGGCGACCCCGCAGACGCCGAGCGGCCCGCGCCGCGCTCGCGACGCTGGCCTCCGGCGCGCTCGCGGGAGCGGCGCTGGTCGTGCCCGCGGCGACCGCGAGCGCCGAGCCGGTGCTCCTGTCCCAGGGCAAGCCCGCCACCGCGTCGTCCGTCCAGGACGACTGGGCCGGGTACGCCGCGGGCAACGCCGTCGACGGCGACCTCGGCACGCGCTGGTCCAGCGCCTGGAGCGACCCCCAGTGGCTCCAGGTCGACCTCCAGCAGGACGCGAGCGGCGACCGTGTGGAGCTCGTCTGGGAGGGCGCCTACTCCTCCGCGTACCAGGTGCAGGTCTCCGACGACGCGTCCGCGTGGCGCACCCTCTACTCCACGGACCAGGGCGACGGCGGCACGGACATGCTCGACGTCGACGGCGAGGGCCGCTACGTGCGCGTGCTCTCGACCGCGCGCCCGGGCGGCTACGGTCACTCGCTCTACGAGTTCCGCGTGTTCGGCGAGGCCGGCGGCTCGGGGCCGACCGACCCCACCGACCCCACCAGCCCCGGTGACCCGACCGACCCGTTCCCCGACTACGTGCACCCCGGCCACCCGGCGGTCCCGGTGAAGGACTCGGGCCCGAGCGTGGTGAAGGTCGTCGGCGGCGACGGCGACTGGGACCTCCAGGTGGACGGGCAGCCGTACACCGTGCGCGGGTTCACGTGGGGCGGCACGAGCGCCGAGGAGACCGGCCCGCGCATGCAGGGCCTCGCCGACATCAACGGCAACACGACCCGCACGTGGGGCACGGGCGCGGACTCGCGCGCGATCTTCGACGCCGCGGCCGCGCACGACGTCCGCGTCATCGCAGGCTTCTGGCTCATGCCCGGCGGCGGCCCGGGCTCGGGCGGCTGCATCGACTACCGCACCGACACGACGTACAAGAACGACACCAAGGCCGACATCCTGCGCTGGGTCGAGGAGTACAAGAACCACCCGGCCGTGCTCATGTGGAACATCGGCAACGAGGCGATCCTCGGCCTCCAGAACTGCTACTCCGGCACCGACCTCGAGGAGATCCGCAACGCGTACGCGTCGTTCGTCAACGAGGTGAGCGTCGCGATCCACGCGATCGACCCCAACCACCCGACGTCGAACACCGACGCGTGGACCGGCGCCTGGCCGTACATCCGCGACCACGCCCCCGACCTCGACCTGCTCTCGATCAACGCCTACGGCGACGTGTGCAGCGTCGCCGAGGCCTGGGAGGCCGGGAACTACGGCAAGCCGTACGTGCTCACCGAGGGTGGCGCGGCCGGCGAGTGGGAGGTGCCGGACGACGCGAACGGCGTCCCGGACGAGCCCACCGACATCGAGAAGAGCCGTGCGCTGCCGCTGTCGTGGAAGTGCCTCATGGAGCACGAGGGCAAGGCGCTCGGCGCGACGTTCTTCCACTACGGCGTCGAGGGCGACTTCGGCGGCGTGTGGTTCAACATCACCCCTGGCAACAACAAGCGCCTCGGCTACCACGCGATCGCCAAGACCTGGGGCGTCGACCTCGCGGGCGTGAACACCGCCCCTCGCATCACCGGCATGACGATCCCGGGCTCGACGTCCGTGACCGCCGGCGCCACGCTCGACTTCGACCTCGCCGCGACCGACCCCGACGGCGACCCGATCAACTACGTCGCGTTCTTCAACAGCAAGTACGTCGACGGCGCCGGCGGCCTCGCCTGGACCGAGCTCACGAGCAAGGGCCAGGGGAAGTTCTCGGTCACCGCACCCTCGCGGCTCGGCGTGTGGAAGCTCTACGTCTGGGCCGAGGACGGCAAGGGCAACGTGGGCGTCGAGACGCGGTCCTTCCGTGTCGTGCCTCCTGCGGTGAACGGCACGAACATCGCGAAGGGCAAGCCCGCCCAGGCCTCGAGCTTCGACCCCTGGAACGGCAACTTCACGGCCGGCCAGGCGACCGACGGTGACTTCGGCACGCGGTGGTCGAGCAACTGGAACGACGACGAGTGGCTCTCGGTCGACCTGGGCTCCGTCCAGTCGTTCCAGCACGTCCAGCTCGTCTGGGAGACGGCGTTCGGCAAGGCCTACCAGATCCAGACCTCCAACGACGGGCAGTCCTGGACGACGGTCCGCACGGTGACCGACGGCGACGGCGGGGTCGACAGCCTCGACGTCGCGGGCAACGGCCGCTACGTGCGGCTCAAGCTCGAGGCTCGCGGCACCGAGTGGGGCTACTCCCTGTTCGAGCTCGGCGTCTACCAGCGCTGACCACCCACAGACGTCCGGGTGGGGGCGGCGGTGACCGCCCCCACCCGGCACGGCGCCCGGTGACAGCCGCCGGGCGTGCCCATCATCCGCGCAGCGTCGCGCGCTCCTGCCCGAGAGGCTCCGCAGCGCGCGACGACCTCGAAGGAGGAAGCATGCACGGCACGACACGCACCACCACGCTATCGCCTCCCCGGCACGGCAGACGCCGCGCCGGGACGGGCCGACGTCGGATCGCCGCGACGATGACCGGCGTCCTCGTGGTGTCGACCTCGGTGGTCGTCACGACGAGCGCCGCGGCCGCCCCGGACACCCTGCTCTCCCAGGGTGCGCTCACGGCGGCGTCGAGCTCCGAGTCCGGCGGCCTGGGACCCCGGTTCGCGGTCGACGGCGACCGGTCCACCCGCTGGGCGAGCCAGCCGAGCGACGACCAGTGGCTCCGCGTCGACCTCGGCGGGGCGCACGACCTGGACCGCGTCGTCCTCGACTGGGAGGCGGCGTACGGCAAGGACTTCACGGTCCAGGTGTCGCCGGACGGCCAGACCTGGACGACCGTCGCGACCGTCGCCGACGGGACGGGCGGCGTGCAGTCGTTCGACGTCGACGTGACGGGACGCTACGTCCAGGTCGTCGGGACCGAGCGCGGCACGCAGTACGGCTACTCGCTGTACGAGCTCCAGGTGTTCGGCGACGGTGACGCGCCGGACCCCGAGGACCCGCCGGAGTGGAACGACGAGGTCACGCACCACGAGTTCCAGGCCAACTGCTCGTTCTCGCACTTCCTGCCCGACGACCCGATCGTCTTCCCGGGCCAGCCCGGGAAGTCGCACCTGCACACGTTCGTCGGCAACCGCGTGACCGACGCGTTCACGGTCCCGGAGGACCTGTTCGAGAACACCGACTCGACCTGCACGGTCCCCCAGGACCACTCCTCGTACTGGTTCCCCGCGATCGAGAAGAACGGCGTCCCGATCGAGCCCGACATCCCCATGACGATCTACTACAAGTCGGGGATCGACGACTACACCAAGGTCCAGCCGTTCCCGCCCGGCCTGCGGTTCGTCGCGGGCGACATGATGGCGACCTACGACGAGTTCCGGACCGCGCCGGGCGCCGTCGAGGGCTGGGAGTGCGGCGACATCTCGAAGAGCTGGGACATCCCCGCCCACTGCCCGGAGGGCACCGAGCTGAACATCCGCTACCAGGCGCCGAGCTGCTGGGACGGCATGCACCTGTCCCCCGACGCGGCGTCGCACATGGGGCACGGCAAGCACATGGCGTACCCCGTGGACGGGCAGTGCCCCATGACGCACCCGATCGCGGTCCCGATGATCGAGTTCAAGATCGCGTGGCCCGTGAGCGGCGACATGTCCGACGTGCGGCTCGTGAGCGGCTCCGACCAGTCGTGGCACTACGACTTCATCAACGGCTGGGAGCCCGAGGTGCTCGAGCGCCTCGTGGAGCACTGCATCAACGGCGGGCTCCAGTGCAACCCGCGCGGGTACGACCTCTACAAGCCGCACCGCGGCACCGTCCTCGACGAGAACTACCAGCTCGTCGGCTGACACCCACCTCCCCACGGGTGCGGCGTCGTCGACCGCGACGGCGCCGCGCCCGGGGCACGGCCGTGCCCGTGGCACGGCCCACCGACCCGAAGAAGGCAGGACCATGCACCTCCGATCCCCGGCCAGGCTCCGCCTGGCCTCCCTCGCCGCGGGGCTGACCGCGGCGTGCGTCGCGGCGCCGCTCGTGGCGGCCGCCGCGCCCGTCGCCGTCGCGGCGGAACCCGTCAACCTCTCCCAGGGCAAGCCCGCGACAGCATCGAGCGTGCAGGGCGACTACGCCGCCGCACGGGCCGTCGACGGCGACCTGAACACCCGCTGGGGCAGCGAGTTCGCCGAGGGCCAGTGGCTCCAGGTCGACCTCGGCCAGGTCTCGACGCTCTCGTCGGTCGCGCTGAGCTGGGAGGGCGCCTACGGCAAGGGCTTCCGCATCGAGGCGTCCGACGACGGCACGACCTGGCGCACGCTGCGGACCGTCACCGACGGCACGGGCGGGCAGCAGACGGTGCCCGTGTCCGGGACCGGGCGCTACGTGCGCCTGCTCGGCACCGAGCGCGGCACCGGCTACGGCTACTCGCTGTGGGAGCTCCAGGTGTTCGGCACGCCCGGGACCGGCGGCGGCCCCGTCGACCCGGGCGACCCCGGCGACGACTGCACGACGAACGCCGCGCTCGGGAAGGCGGCGACGGCGTCGTCCGCCGAGGGCGCGTACGCCGCGGGGCTCGCGGTGGACGGCAAGGCCGACACGCGCTGGAGCAGCGAGTTCTCCGACGCGCAGTGGCTCCAGGTCGACCTGGGCGCGATCGAGCCGGTGTGCGGGATCGAGATCGACTGGGAGGGCGCCTACGGCAAGGGCTTCCGCGTCGAGACCTCCGACGACGGCGCCCTGTGGCGCACGCTGCGCACGGTGACCGACGGAACCGGCGGCAAGCAGGTCCTCGACGTCACCGGGTCCGGTCGCTACGTCCGGATCGTCGGGACCGAGCGCGGTACCGGCTGGGGCTACTCGATCTGGGAGCTGCGCGTGCTGACCACGGGCGACGGGACACCGAACCCCGGTACGGGCGAGCCGATCGAGGGCGGCGGGGACCTGGGGCCGAACGTGCACGTGTTCGGCCCCGGCACCCCGGTCGACCAGATCCAGGCCGCCGTCGACGCGGCCTACGCGGCGCAGGAGGAGAGCCAGTTCGGGCTGCGCCGCGACCAGTTCCTCTTCGAGCCCGGCACGTACCCGGTGCACGTCGACGTCGGCTTCAACACCGCGGTCAACGGCCTCGGCAAGAACCCCGACGACGTGAACATCACCGGCGGCGTCTGGGCCGACGCGGAGTGGTTCGAGGGGAACGCGACGCAGAACTTCTGGCGCTCGATCGAGAACCTCGCCGTCACGCCGACCGGGGGCGACATGCGCTGGGCCGTCTCCCAGGCCGCGCCCATGCGTCGCATCCACGTCAAGGGCAACCTCATGCTGCACTCGTCGCGCTACGGGTGGGCGTCGGGCGGCTTCACCGCCGACTCGATCGTCGACGGCCAGGTCCGCGGCTACACCCAGCAGCAGTGGTACACCCGCGACTCCACGCTGCGCGGGGGCTGGGACGGCACGCTGTGGAACATGGTGTTCTCCGGCACCGAGAACGCCCCGCCGACGACGTTCCCCGAGCCCGCCGTCACCACGCTCGACACCACCGGCACGGTCCGCGAGAAGCCGTACCTCTACCTCGACGGCGACGACTACGCCGTCTTCGTCCCGTCGCTGCGCGAGGGCACGCGCGGCGCGACATGGAAGAACGGCTCCACGCCGGGCACGTCGATCCCGCTCGACGACTTCTACGTCGCGCACCCCGGCGACACCGCCGAGCACATCAACGCCGCGCTCGACCAGGGACTCCACCTCCTGCTCACGCCCGGCGTCTACCACCTCGACGAGACGATCGAGGTGGACCGCGCGGACACGGTCGTGCTCGGCCTCGGCTACGCGACGATCGTGCCCACCGCCGGGCAGACGGCGATGCAGGTCGGCGATGTCGACGGCGTCCGGGTCGCGAGCGTCCTCTTCGACGCCGGGGCGGCCGAGTCCCCGTCGATGCTCACCGTCGGCACCGAGGGATCGACCGCGGACCACGCGGACGACCCGATCTCGATCCACGACGTGTTCGTTCGCATCGGCGGCGCGCACGCGGGCAAGGTGGACAGCGCGATCGTCGTCAACGCGGACGACACGATCGTCGACCACATCTGGTCCTGGCGCGGCGACCACGGCGAGGGCATCGGCTGGGACGTCAACACCGCCGACTACGGGCTCGTGGTCAACGGCGACGACGTCGACGGCTACGGCCTCTTCGTCGAGCACTACCAGAAGTACAACACCCTGTGGAACGGCGAGCGGGGGCGCACGATCTTCTACCAGAACGAGCTCCCGTACGACCCGCCGAACCAGGCCGCGTGGAACCACGACGGCATCCGCGGGTGGGCCGCGTACAAGGTCGCGGACCACGTGCAGAACCACGAGGCGTGGGGCCTGGGCTCCTACTGCGTGTTCACCTCGGACGCGTCGATCGTCTCCGACAACGGGTTCGAGGTCCCCGACACCCCGGGCGTGCGGATGCACTCGCTGCTGACCGTCTCGCTCGGCGGGGTGGGCACGTACGAGCACGTCATCAACGGTGTCGGCCCCCGCGCCAGCGGCGTCGAGACCGTCCCGGCGAAGGTCGTCAGCTACCCGTAGGCAGGCGTGAGCGTCGCCGTCGACCCGGTGCAGGGGCCGGGTCGACGGCGATCGTGCGTCAGCGGCTCGGGGTCTCCACGACCTGACCGGCCCACGCGAACCCGCCGCCGAAGCCGAAGAGCAGCGCGGGCACGCCTGCAGGGATCTTGCCGGCGTGCCACCACTTGGAGAGCCCGAGCGGGATGGACGCGGCGGACGTGTTGCCGGACTCGACGATGTCGGTGACGACGATCTTGGACTCCAGCCCGAGCGACTTCGCGAGGGGCTCGATGATGCGCAGGTTCGCCTGGTGCGCGACGAGGACCTCGATGTCGTCGAGCGAGACGCCGGAGCGCTCGACGACGCTGCGCGCGCGGTCGGCGGCGCGGGTGATGGCCCACTTGAAGACGGCGCGGCCGTCCTGGGCGAACTTCTCGGCCGGCGACTCGATGAGCACGGCGGGCGTGAGGTCGGGCTCGGAGCCCCAGGTCACGGGCCCGACGCCGGGCTCGTCCGTCGCACGCAGGACGGCGGCCCCCGCGCCGTCGGCCGTGAGGATGCACGTGCTGCGATCGGTCCAGTCGGTGAACGCGGTGAGCTTCTCGGCACCGATCACGACGGCGGTGCGCGCCGAGCCGGCGCGGATCGCCTGGTCCGCGAGCCCCACCGAGTGGGCGAAGCCGGAGCACGCGACGTTGACGTCGAGGACCGCGGGCCCGACGACGCCACGCAGGTCGAGCTCGGACGCCTCCTCGGGCGTGGACTGCCCGGGCATGACGCCGGTGCGCAGGTGGTAGGCGACGCGGCCCGCGGTGTTGGGCGAGCGGTCGGTCGCGGTGGCGGTGGCGACGATCACGAGGTCGACCTCGGCCGGGTCGACGCCCGCGTCGGTGAGCGCGTGGCGCGCCGCCGCGGTGGCCATGTCGGCGACCGTCGTGTCGTCGTCGGCGACGTGCCGCGTGACGATCCCGGTGCGCGAGCGGATCCACTCGTCGTTGGTCTCGACGAGCTGCGCGATGTCGTCGTTCGTCAGCGTCTTCTCGGGCTGGAAGTGACCGAGGCCGGCGATGCGCGACCCGGCCGCGCCGGTGGCGGGAGTGAGCATGAGGTCGATCATGTCACGCGTCGCCGCGCCCGAACGACCTCGTCACGGGTGCTGGCCGGCCCCCTCGCACACCGGTCCGGTGACAACCTGACAACCATCCCCTACCCTGCACTTGAGGTTTTCTTGACCTGAGAGGAGGGTGGCCATGACGGCATCGCGCGACCACGACGGTCGGACGGCCGCGGCACCGGCGGACGTCCCGGACTGGGGCTCGGCGGCGGAACCGGCGACGGACGCGACGGGCCTGCCCGGCAACCCCGGGTTCCTCAGTCCTGGCGTCCCCGCGTTCGCCGTGCGCGACCGTCGCGGCCGGGCCGTCGTCGAGACCCCGCTCTCACCACGCGCCCAGACGCGCTACCTGGTCCGGCTCGTCCTGGGGTCGGGCGCGCTGGTCGCGGTCGTCGTCGGGCCCGCCCTCACCCTGCTCGCGGGTCACCTGCTCGGCCCGGGCGCACTGCCGGGCGGCCGCCCCGCGCCGTGGTGGCTCGTGCTCGCGCTCGCCGTCGTCGCGCTCCCCGCGTGCGTCCTCCTGCTGGGCGTCCACACCGTCGCCCTCGGTGCGAGCGGCTCCGCCCGCGTCGCGTCGCGCCTGACGTGGGCCACCGTGCTCCTCGCCGTCGCGCTCGGGGTCGGTGCCGTCGTCGGACTCGACCTGGCCGGCGTCGCGCACCCGCTCGCACGAGACCTCGAGCTCGAGCCGCTCCTCGCGCTCGCCTGCGTCGCCGTCGGGGCGCTGGCGTGGGGCGTGGTCGCCGTGCTCTCGACCGCCGAGGCGCAGCTCGAGGCCCGAGCCGTCCAGGAGCGCCTGCGCGCGCTGCGGCGTGACGGGGTCCGCACGCCGGGCTCGCTGCTGGACCGGCGGTACCAGGGTTCGTGGACCGACGACGGACGGCCGCGGTTCGACGCGACCGTCACCTACGGCCCGCCGGGAGCGGAGCGGAGCGTCGAGGTCCTGCTCGTCGCGCCGCAGGACCGCGTGCCCCTGCCCGGTGCGCCGGTCGTCGTCGTGCACGAGGTGCGCGACGACGCGGACGCCGCGGCCCCCGGCCCCTCGCCCCGGGGCCGTGGCGGTCGGCGCGACCAGACTCGGTGGATGCTCGACCTCGTGCTCGTCGAGCTCGACCAGTCACGCCCCGTGGCCTACGACCCCGACGCCGCGGCGTTCGCGAAGGAGGAGTCCGCGAGCAGCTCCTGAGCCACGACCAGCGTGCTACCTCGCGGTACCACGGTTCTACCTCGGTCAACCGCGGGTCTACCTCGGCCGACCGGGGCTCTTCCCCGCGCGACCCAGGGCTCTACCCCGGCGACCGAGGGTCAGGTGACCGTGCCGAGCTGCCACGGGACGAACTCCTCGCCGCCGAGGTCGAGCTCCTCGCTCGCCGTCTGCTCCCCCGAGGCGACGGCGAGGATGCGCGCGAAGATCTCGTCGCCCACCTCCTCGAGGGTCGCGACGCCGTCGACGATCCTCCCGCAGTCGATGTCCACGTCGTCGCCCATGCGCGCGTAGAGCTCGCTGTTGGTCCCGAGCTTGATGCTCGGGGTCGGCTTGCAGCCGAACACGGAGCCCCGGCCCGTCGTGAAGCACACGACGGTCGCCCCGCCCGCGACGAGGCCCGTCACGGAGACGGGGTCGTAGCCGGGGGTGTCCATGAAGACGAAGCCCCGCGTGTCGAGCGGCTCGGCGTACTCGTGCACCGCGGCGAGGTCGGCCTGCCCGCCCTTGGCGACGGCGCCGAGCGACTTCTCGAGGATCGTCGTCAGGCCGCCGGCCTTGTTGCCGGGCGACGGGTTGTTGTCGAGCGTGCCACCGCCCGCGGCGGCGTACCCCTGCCACCACTCGAGCCGGTCGAGCAGGCGCTGCCCGACCTCGGGCGTGACCGCCCGCCGGGTGAGCAGGTGCTCGGCACCGAACACCTCGGGCGTCTCCGCGAGCGCCGACGTGCCGCCGTACGCGACGAGACGGTCGGACGCGATCCCGAGCGCGGGGTTCGCGGTGATGCCGGAGTAGCCGTCGGACCCGCCGCAGTTGAGCCCCAGGACGAGCTCGGCGACGTCGCAGTCGGTGCGCTCCCAGCGCGCGTCGATCTCCTCCACCATCTCGCGCACCGCCTCGACACCCGCGCGGACGGTGGCCCGCACCCCGCCGGTGTCCTGGATGGTCAGCGTGCGCACGACCGTGTCGGCCGAGAGGTCGGCCCCGGCGAGCACGGTGTCGACGGCGATCATCTCGCAGCCGAGGCCGAGCACGAGGACGCCCGTGACGTTGGGGTGGGCCGCGTACCCGCGCAGCGTGCGCAGGAGCACCTGGGCGCCCTCGCTCGTCGGCACGAGCCCGCACCCCGACTGGTGCGTGAGGGCGACGACGCCGTGGACGTCCTCGTAGGCGTCGAGCGCGAGGCCGCGGAACTGGTCGGCGATCATGCGGGCCGTGCTCGCGGAGCAGTTGACCGACGTGAGGATCGCGACGTAGCTGCGCGTGCCGACCGCGCCGTTGGCGCGGCGGTAGCCGCGGAACGTCGGTCGCGGTCCGGGCGGCGCCGCCAGCGGGGTGCGCACCGTGGCGAGCTCGTGCTCGCGCTCCCCCGGCGCGTACCCGAGGTTCTGCGTGTGCACGTGCTCGCCGGCGCGGACGTCGCGCGTCGCGGCGCCGATCACCTGCCCGTACTTGCGCACGGGTCCGCCCGCGGGGACGTCCCGCAGCGCGACCTTGTGCCCGCGCGGGACCGCGTCGAGCACGGCGACCGTCCCGCCCCCGGGGCGATCGACGACGTCCCCGGGCGCGAGGTCGCGCGTCGCGACGGCGACGTCGTCCTCGGGCCGCAGGACGAGCAGGGGCGTGTCCGCCGCGCGCGCGGCCGCGGTCACGACGGCACCGCCTCGGGTCGGGGTGCCGTGGCGCGCTCGAGCGACACGCCGAGGTCGGCGGTCCGCACGACCTGGCCCGTCTCGAGCGAGCGGTTCGCGGCGACGCCGACGGCGACGCTGCGCAGGCCGTCGACGTAGCCCGCCGCGCGGGCGAGCGGGTCCTCGCCCGCGCCCCGGAAGACGTCGGAGAGGAGCAGGCGGTCGCCGCCCCCGTGCGAGCCCTCGCCCTCCTCGATGACGACCTCGCGCGCCTGCTCCCAGTGCCGCTGCACGACGAGCCGCGCGCCGTAGGGCCGCACGTCGCCCGCACCGGGGTCGTGCACGGCGCTCGGGTCCACGACCGGGCGCCGCTTGCCGTCCGGCCCGAGGGCCTCGGCGGCGTGCCCGGACTCCACGTGGGCGCGCTCGACGACGTCGAGCTCGACCCGGCCGCGCGTGCCGTTGACCGCGACGCGGTACCCCTCCCAGGGGCTGTGCGCGGTGAGGGAGTAGGTCAGGGTCGCGCCGCGGCGGTAGCCGACGAGCGCGCCGATCGTGTCCTCGATGGTGACGCCGGGCGCGAACACGTCGCGGTCGCGCACGTAGCCGTCCTCGACCTCCGCGTCGAGGTAGAGCGCGCGCAGCGTGTCGTCCCCGGCGAGGTCGATGCCGAACGGGTCGTCCGGCGCGGCGTCGCGCCCGAGGCCGGGCCGGTCCCCCGGGGGCCGCCCGGCGCCGTCGTCGCCGTAGAAGCGGAGGCCGCCACGCGCGACGACGGTCTCGGGGACGTCGTCGAGCCACCAGTTGACGAGGTCGAAGTGGTGGCTCGCCTTGTGCACGGCGAGCCCGCCCGACGCGGCCTTGTCGCGGTGCCAGCGGCGGAAGTAGTCGGCGCCGTGGACCGTGTCGAGCAGCCACTCGAAGTGCACCGAGACGACGTCGCCGATCTCGCCCGAGGCGATCACGCGCCGCAGCGCGGTGTTGCGCGGCGAGTACCGGTAGTTGAACGTCACGGTGAGCGTGGCCGACGAGCGCTCGGCGGCCGCGCGGATGCGCGCCATCCCGGCCGCGTCGGTCGTGAGCGGCTTCTCGCACACGACGTCGACACCGGCCCCGAGCGCCGCGACGACGTAGTCCGCGTGGGCGTGGTCGGGCGTCGTCACGATCAGCGCGTCCACGGCCTGCTCGGCGAGCATCCGGCCGAGGTCGGACGGCTCGTAGCGCGGCAGCGGCCCGAGGCCCGCGCCCTCGAGGCGACGGTCGTACCAGGCGGCGCGCACGGGGTTGGGCTCGCACCACGCGACCAGGTGCCCGTCCTCGCGGTGCTCGCCGAGCAGCGCGTCGACGAACATGCGGGCGCGGTGCCCGGTGCCGGCGACGGCGTAGCGCCGGGGGCGGCGGGTCGTCGCGGTCTCGGTCGGGGTGGTGCCGGGGTGGTGCACGGGTCTGCGGTCCTCTCGGGGTCCTGGGCGCGGGGTCGGTGCGACGGTCTGGGGTCGTGCCGGTGCGAGTCCTCGTCGGGCCTGGCCGGGGCGGGGCGGGGGGGGGGGGGCGCCCCCCGCCGGGGCGGGGGGGGGGGGCGCCCCCGGGGGGGGGCAAGCAGGGGGGCGCGCGCCCCACGAGGGGGAACTCGGTGGG
>NZ_JBHXIC010000019.1:32160-64322 GCF_042723955.1 Cellulosimicrobium cellulans
TGTGCGCTTTTTTTTTTCCCCCGCCGCGGGGGGGGGGGGGGGGGGGGGGGGGGGGGGGCGGGGGCCCCCCCCCCCCCCCCGGCCCGGTCAGGGGTGGCGGGACGCCACGGCGGGGCTACTTCCCGATGGCCGCGCCCACCTCGTCGAGGAACTGCGTCGCGGCGTCCTGCGGGGACTTCTGCTCGAACAGCACCTCGGTGTTGATGCGCTTGAGGATCTCGACGACGTCGCCGGCACCCTGCGGCGGGACGGGCGGGCCGTCCACGACGTCGGCGCCGAGCGCCTCGAGGAAGTCCGCGGCCTGCTTGTCGGCCGGGGAGAGGCTGTCCTTGACGGCCGCGCGCACCTCCGTGTTCGCGGGCAGGCCGCGGTCGGAGAGCATGAGCGCGCCGGCCTCGGGGTCGTTGAGCAGGAAGTCCACGAACTTGGCGGCCGCCTCGGGGTGCTCGGACGTCTTGGCGACCGAGTAGTACATGGCGGGCTTGAAGTACATGCCCGTGCGCTCGCCCTCGGACTCGCCCGGGAGGCGCAGGAGCTCCAGGTCGCGACCCGACGCGGTGCTGATGGCGCCGAGCTGGTTGGTCCACCACATGCCCATGGCGCCCTGGTTGGTCCCGAGGAGCGAGCCCTCCGGACCGGCGCCCTCGAGCTCGACGGACCGTGCGGCGTCGGGCTGGCCGCCGCCCGCCTGGAGGTCGAGGGAGAGCTGGAAGAAGTCCGCGACGGTCTCCGCGGAGACGCCGAGCTCGCCCTCGGGCGTGTACAGGGCCTCGCCGCGCTGGCGCGCGAGGATCGACAGGCCGGCCTCGTTGAAGCCGTAGTCCTGCGTGCCGTAGATGCCGTCGGCCGCCCCTGCGGTCACCGCGTTCGAGACCTCGACGTAGTCCTCCCACGTCCACGTGGCGTCGTCCGGCACCTCGACACCGGCGTCGGCGAACACCTGCGGGTCGGCGAGCACCGCGTAGGCGTTGACGCCGGTGGGGATGCCGTAGAGCGCGCCGCCCGTCTCGCCCGAGCCCACGACCGACTCGTCGATCGAGCTCGTGTCGATGTCGAGCTCCCCGAGGTCCGCGAGGACGCCGCGCGAGGCGTAGTCCGCGAGGTAGCGCTCCTCCTGCGTGATGACGTCGGGCGCGTCGCCGGCCGCGACGGAGGTCGCGAGCTTGTCCCAGTACCCGCCCCAGTCGGTGTAGTCGGCGACGACCGTGATGTCGGGGTTCTTCTCCTCGAAGAGGTCGATGATCTGCTGCGTCGTCTGGTGGCGCGTGTCCGAGCCCCACCACGAGAAGCGGATCTGGACCGGCCCGGACTCCGCGGACGACGACTCGTCGTCGCCGCCGGGGTTCGCGACGCCGCCGTCGCCGCCGCAGGCGGTCAGGGCGAGGGCACCGACGGTCAGTGCGGCGGCCAGCGCCGCGCGGCGTGCGCCGGGCCGGCGCGAACGGTGGATCGAGGTGTTCATGACTCTCCTTGTGCGTGACGGGACGTCGTCGTTCTGTCGTGCGGAGCGGTGCCGGTCGGCACCGGGTGCCCCGCGGGCGGGTGCCCGCGGGCCGGAGGAGCTACTTGATCCCCGTCGTGGCGATGCCCTTGACGAGGTACTTCTGACCGAAGAGGAAGACGAGGAACACGGGGACCAGGGAGACGATCGACATGGCGAACATCGGGCCCCACGAGCTCTGGCCCGTGGCGTCCACGAAGGTGCGCAGCGCGATCGGGACCGTGTACATGTCCGGCTTGGTCAGGAAGATCAGCTGGCTGAAGAAGTCGTTCCAGGTCCAGATGAAGGTGAAGATCGCCGTCGTCGCGAGCGCCGGGAGCGCGAGCGGCATCATGATGCGCAGGTAGATCCGGCCGTGGCCGCAGCCGTCGAGCCGCGCGGCCTCGTCCAGCTCCTTGGGGATCCCGCGGAAGAACTGGACCATGAGGAAGATGAAGAAGGCGTCGGTCGCGAGCAGCTTGGGCACGATGAGCGGCAGGAACGTGTTGATCCACTCGAGCGAGGAGAACAGCACGTACTGCGGCACGATCACGACGTGGATCGGCAGCATGATCGACATGAGCATGATCGCGAACCAGACCCCGCGGCCCCGGAACTGGAGCCGGGCGAACGCGTAGGCGGCGAGCGAGCACGAGACGAGGTTGCCCAGCACCGACCCGAGCACCACGACCGCGGAGTTGAGCAGGTAGTGGCCGAACGGGTGGGTGAGCGCGTTCCACCCGTCGGTGTAGTTGCCCAGGTCCACCGCGGACGGGATGAGCCCCGGCTCGCGGAAGATCAGCGCCGAGGGCTTGAACGAGCTCGCGAGCATCCACAGCAGCGGGTACAGCATCACGAGCCCGAACGCGATGAGCAGCGCGTGCTTGAGCACGGACCGGACCCGTGCGGACTGCGCACGACGCCGGGGGCGCGGGGCGGTGGGCGGTGCGTCGGCCGCGAGCTGCGAGAGCGTGGACCGGGAGCGGGCGCCGGGGGCCGCGTCCTCGAGGACGGCGGCGTCGGTGGGGGTCCCCGTGGCGGGGTGCGTGGTGTCAGTCATCGTAGAAGACCCAGTACTTCGAGGCGAGGAAGTTGACGAACGTCATCCCGCCGATGATCAGGAGCAGGAACCAGGCCATCGCCGACGCGTAGCCCATCTCGAGCGAGCCGAAGCCCTTGAGGTAGAGGTAGAGCGTGTAGAACATCGTCGAGTCCGCCGGCCCGCCGGTCCCGCCGCTCACGACGAACGCCTGCGTGAAGGACTGGAACGCGTTGATGAGCTGGAGCACGAGGTTGAAGAAGATGATCGGCGTGAGCATCGGCACGGTGATCGAGCGGAACTGGCGCCACCGGCCGGCGCCGTCGATCGAGGCCGCCTCGTAGTACATGCGCGGGATCTGGCGCAGCCCGGCGAGGAAGATGATCATCGGCGCCCCGAAGGTCCACACGTTGAGGGCGACGAGCGTGCCCAGCGCGTAGTCGGGGTGCGAGACCCAGCCCTGCCCCTCGATCCCGACGAGCGCCAGGACCTGGTTGATGAGCCCGTCGGCGCCGAAGACCTGGCGCCAGAGGATCGCGATCGCGACGCTGCCGCCCAGGAGCGAGGGCAGGTAGTAGATCGAGCGGTAGACCGCGAGCCCGCGCAGGCCCTTGTCGAGCAGGAGCGCGAGGCCGAGCGCTGCCGCGAGCTGGAGCGGCACGGAGACGAACACGTACGTGAACGTCACCTGGAGCGAGTTGAGCAGCCGCGGGTCGGCGAACATCCGCTCGTAGTTGTCCCACCCGATCCAGCTCGGCGCCTGGAGCAGGTTGTAGTCCGTGAAGGACAGGTACAGCGACGCCGCCATCGGGCCCGCCGTGATGAGCGCGAGGCCCACGAACCAGGGAGCGAGGAAGAGCGCCGCTGCCTTCCCGTCCCCCTTCTTGCGTGCGGGCCGCCGCGTGGCGGTCCCCCGCGCGAGCTCGGTCACCGCCATGCGAGACCCTCCTCGCACCTCGTGCCGGTCATCCGTCACCCTCCGGTCGTCGTCGATCGGTAGTCCTGCGTTCCCCCGTCGAGGGGAAACCGGTTGCTGGGTGAGGACCGTAGCACATGTGGAACCGGTTTCCCATGGTGTACGGTCAGGTCATCGCGCGGCACCGGCCGACCCTGGTGAGCGCGGGCACCACGCGGTCGTGCGTGCCCGCGACGCGCGGACCACGACTCGAGGGAGAACGATGGCAAGCGTGAGCACACGGCGAGGCGGGGTGACGATCGCCGACGTGGCGACCGCCGCGGGCGTCTCCCGGGCGACGGTGTCGCGCGTCATGAACGGCCGCGCGACGGTCGACCCGGAGATCAGCGCGCGCGTCCGCCAGGCGGCCGCCGACCTGAGCTACCGGCCCAGCAACGTCGCGCGGAGCCTGTCGCTCGGGCGGACCAACACGGTCGCGCTCGTCGTCCCGGACCTGGGCAACCCGGTCTTCCAGCAGATCCTGCGCGGCGTCACCTCCGCGGCCGCCCCGGCCGGGTACCGCGTCCTCGTCGCGGACACGGCCGAGGACCCCACCGAGGAGGCCGCGATCGCGCTCGAGGCACGGCTGCGCTGCGACGCCCTCGTGCTCGTCTCGCCGCGCATGCCCGCGACCGAGCTGGCGCTGCTCGTCCCCGACGTCTCCCCCGTCGTGCTCGTCAACCGCGAGCTCGCGCACCCGGGCGAGGCCGCCGTGCCGTCGCTCGTCGTCGACTACGCCGACGCCGCGGCCCAGGTGCTCGAGCACCTGCTCTCCCTCGGCCATCGCCGGGTCGCCTACCTCGCCGGCCCGCCCGGCAGCGCGTCCGACGCGCTGCGCCGCACCGGGCTGCGCCGCGTGCTCGACCGCACGCCCGAGCTCGAGCTCGTCGAGCTCCCCGCCGGGCCCGACATCGCCGCCGGCCACGCCGCCGTCGACGAGGTCCTCACCGCCCGGCCGACGGCCGTCGTCGCGTTCAACGACCTCGTCGCGTTCGGTCTGCTCGCGGGGCTCAACGAGGCCGGCGTCGCCGTGCCCAAGGACATGTCGGTCGTCGGTTTCGACGACATCGAGCTCGCCCGCTTCGCCACGCCGTCGCTCACGACGGTCGCCGTGCCGCAGACCGAGCTCGGCCGCCACGCGTGGAAGGAGCTGTCCGCCCTGATCGACGACTCGGCGCCCACGTCCCGCACCACCCGGTTCGAGCCCCGGCTCGAGGTGCGCGCCACCACCGGGCCCGTCCCGCGCCAGGTCGCCCGGGCCCGCGTGGTCCCGTCGGCCGAGCCCGCCGGCACGGTCGTCGTCGAGAGCGCCGGAGCCGGGCCCGCCGACCAGCCCGTGTCCCGGGAGGTCCGCTGGGCCCCCGACGGGGAGGCCGTCGTCCTGCGCGCCGGCGACCTGCGCCTGGCCCGCTACCAGCAGGGCGACCGCATCCCCGCCGTGCACGCGCCGCGCTCCTACCTGCACCCGGTCCACACCCTCGCCGGTGTCCCGCTCACCGACGCCGGACCCGTCGACCACCGCCACCACTACGGCGCCTCGATGGCCGTCGCCGACGTCAACGGCACGTCGTACTGGGGCGGTCGCACGTTCGTCGCCGACGTCGGCCCGACCCTCCTGCCCAACCACGGCCGCCAGGTGAGCCACGCCCTCGCCGTCGACCCCGTGGAGCAGCACCTGCTGCACGACGGCGTCCGCTGGCACGACGAGCAGGGCGTCCCCCAGCTCGAGGAGGACCGCCGTCTCGACGCGTGGATCCTCGACGACGAGTCGTGGGTCCTCGACTGGCGCTCCACCCTGCGCGCCGAGCGCGGCGCGCTCGTCATCGGCTCGCCCGCGACCAACGGCCGCCCGGGCGCCGGGTACGGCGGCTTCTTCTGGCGCCTGCGCACGGCGGCCTCGACGAGCGTGCTCAGCGCGCACGGGCGTGGCGAGGAGAGCGCTCACGGCAGCACGTCCCCGTGGGTCGCGTTCGTGCAGGAGCACCCCTCCCACACGACGACGCTGCTCCTGGTCCAGCAGGGCGAGACGGTGCCGTGGTTCCTGCGCGCGTCCGAGTACCCCGGCGCGGGCCCGGCCCTCGCCTGGGACGCGCCCCGGACCATCCCGGCGGGCGGCAGGCTCGAGACGGGCGCGCGGGCCGTGCTCGTGGACCGCGGGCTCGACCTCGACGAGGCCGCGGCGCTCGCGGACCGCGTCCGGTGAGCGGGGCCCTGCGGGCTGCGCCCGGGACCAACCACGTGCTCGACCCCGGGCAGGCGCCCGTCCCGGTCGCCGTCGTCGGGGTCCACGGTCACGGCGGGTCGCACCTGCGCACGGTCGCCGCGCTCGCGGAGCAGGGCCGCGTCCGGCTGAGCGCGGTCGTCGACCCGCGCCGCCCCGACGACGCCACGGCGCCCTGGTTCCCCACGCTGGGCGACCTGCTCTCGTCGTCCGACGCGACAGTCCGCCCCGAGGTCGTCGTGATCTCGACCCCGATCCCGACCCACCTCCCGCTCGCGCGCGCCGCGATGGAGGCGGGCGTCGACGTCCTGCTCGAGAAGCCGACCGCCGCGTCCCTCGCGGAGCACCTCGCGCTCGTCGAGGTGGCCGAGCGCACGGGCCGCCGGTGCCAGGTGGGCTTCCAGACCTTCGGCTCGCACGCGGTGGACGCGGTCGCCGAGCTCGTCGCGGACGGCGAGATCGGCGACGTCGTGGGCATCGGGGCCGTCGGCACCTGGGTGCGGACCACCGGCTACTGGCGCCGCGCCCCGTGGGCGGGTCGACGCCGGCTCGACGGGCGCGACGTCGTGGACGGCGTCGTCACCAATCCCCTCGCCCACGCGGTCGCGACCGCGTTGCGCATCGGCGGCGCCCGCACCGCGGAGGACGTGGCCCACGTCGTGACCGACCTCTGGCGCGCCAACCCGATCGAGGCCGACGACACGTCCTCGCTGCGCGTCGTCGCGCGCGACGGCCTGCCCTACGGGTTCGGGCTCACGCTCTGCGCTCCCGAGCGCACCCCGGCCCAGGTGCTCGTGCTCGGGACGGACGGCGAGGTCACGCTCGAGTACGAGCACGACCGCGTGCTCGTCCGCACCCCCCGGGCGTTCGTGGAGAAGACGTACGGCCGCACCGGGCTCCTGGAGGACCTGCTCGCCGCACGCCGCGACCGGGAGCGCCGGCTCGCGTGCGACGTGCGCGACACCGGCGCGTTCATGCGCGTCATGGAGGCCGTGCGCACGGCCGCCGACCCGCGGCCCCTCGACCCGGCGGCGGTGACCTGGACGGGCGAGGGCGACGACCGCCGCCCCGTCGTCGACGACGTCGCGCGGTGGTGCGAAGAGGCCGCGCGCACGGCCCGGACGTTCTCCGAGCTCGGCGCGCCCTGGACGCGCTGAGGGTGCCCGCGTGACGTAGCGTCGGGACGTCCCGCCGTCCCGCGCCTGGAGGTACCGTCGTGTCCCGACCCCCGCTGCCCGCCGCGCTCGTCGAGCTGCTGCGCCGCCCGAACCCCGCCGTCATGGCGACCGTGCGCTCCGACGGCGCGCCCGTCACGGCGGCGACCTGGTACGTCTGGGAGGACGACGGCCGCGTGCTCGTCAACCTCGACGAGTCGCGCGTGCGCCTCAAGCACCTGCGGAACGACCCGCGCGTCTCGCTCACCGTGCTCGACGAGAACTGGTACACGCACGTGACGCTCATCGGCCGCGTGACGGAGCTGCGCACCGACGAGGGCCTGGCCGACATCGACCGGATCTCACGCCACTACACGGGGCACGAGTACGCGAACCGGCACAGCCCGCGCGTCAGCGCGTGGATCGAGGTCGAGCGCTGGTACGGGTGGGGCGAGGCGAAAGCGGCCGCAGGAGACTCCTAGAGCAGTGCCCCGCTGCGAGAGGACCGCCGTCGGCACCGCTCGCGACAACGTGCGGACGACGGCCCGGCTTCGCGCGAGAGGAAAGCGGTACTCCGTCGAGCCGGCCGCGCGGAACGGTCGCTCGGAGTGCGGTGCCCTCGGGTCACGCAACTTTTCTCGATGCCGACCCCAACCAGGTGCCGCAGACCCGGCGCAGCTCGACCCGCGAGTCGACTCCGACCTTGCGGTACACGTTCGACAGGTGGTTCTCCACGGTGCGGACACTGACGGTCAGTGCCGTAGCGATGTCGGCCGTGTTCAAGCCCGTGGACAGCAGCGCGAGAACCTCCGACTCTCTTGCCGAGATGTCGACGGCCCTGACGTAGGCCGCGAAGAGCCCTTCCACGCTGGCACCGAACCCCGCTGCGATCTCCCATGCCCGGTCGAGCTCGCCGACCGCGAGCGTCATCTCGCCCTCCTCGCGCATGAGCAGGGCCTGCGAGACACGTGCGCGCACGACATACAGCTGCGCGCCGAGGCTCTCGAACGACGCGACAGCCTGCTCGACACCCTGACGATCCTGCTCAGCGACGGCCTCGACGTAGCGGACGCATGCGACCAGGAGGGGGCTGTCCACCGCGTACGCCCAGGTCCGGGGGACTCGGAGGGCAGCACCTGATCTGGCCCGTTCGGCTGCCTCGACGGCGGCGACGATGCCCGAAGCGACATAGCCGCGAGCGAACCGGTCGTCGACGCTCTCCCAGATCGCCGACGCCGAGTCCAGAACCCCCGTCGTCGTCAGCACCTCCCCGGCGGCCATCGCGGGGTAGGGGCCCGAGCGGTGCCACAGCGTCCTCGCCTCGCTCGCGAGCATGGCCGCGTACTCGCGCCTGCCCTGCCAGACGGCGCCGAGCGCGGCGATCGCGAACGTGCCCGCGTGGAAGTGCTCTCGCAGCACCGAGACCGTCGTCAAGGTCATCGCGGCCGCGAGCACGTCGTCGAGCTCGCCGAAGCGGCCCGCCGTCGTGAGGCCCAGGCCCGCGACGTAGGAATGCGCGGCGATCCCGCCCGGATCCCGCATCCTCTGCGCGGACGCGAGATGGGCGAGCGCCCACTCGATGCCCGCGTCGAGCCGACCAGCCAAGACCAGGGCGAGACCCCAGCACACGTCGCGGTGACGCTGAAACGTCAGCCCGGTCGGTGCGTACGACTCAAGTAGCCGCAGCGCCTCCAAGGCCTCACCGCGCGCCAGTGCCAGCTCGATCTGGACGCCGTTGTGCGCGTCCGTGTCGAGTCCTTCGCCGTCAGCCCACGTCCGCGCCGTGTCCGGCTCGTGCGGCAGCCGGTCGAGGAGGAAGCGGAGGTGGACCTCGACCGCCCCGGTGTACGCCCCCATGGACGGCAGCTCGGCGCGTGTGGCTTCCAGGAGCCGGAACGCCTCGTCCGCCTCGCCGCACACGACTGCCAGGTAGACCGCGTACCAGCCGCTCAGCTCGGCACGGTGCTCGACCGTGGAGTCCACGTCGCGTCGGGTACCGAAGAACACGCCGTCGACCGCTTCCCGGGTAGCACCCGCGGAGAGCATCGCGGTCAGCAGCGGGACCGCCCTGGCAGGCGTTGGCTCTGTCTCCCACCGCATCTGCCGCACGGTCGTCTGGTGCGCCCAGTGCTCGGCCAGGACCCTGCTCATGATCGGATCCCCAGCAGGGGAAGCCTTCCGCGGCGTTTCGCCGGCGGCGGGTGCGTCGGTCGCCAACGTGTAGAGGTCCCCCGCCACGAGGTCACGGGGCGAGGTGTACTCCTGGGTGAAGTACTCGCCGAGCAGGGGCGGGAACAGGCTCAGCTGTCCCCCGCCGCTCGTCGAGAGCACCTCGACGAGGCCTACCCGCTGCAATGCGGCCAGGCGCTTCCCGCCGACGATCTCGACCGCGCGGCTGAGGTCGACCACACCGCTCGCCGCGAGATCTGCCAGCGACTCGACGTCGCGCTGCCGGGTGTGGGCCAGCAGCGCGCCGATCGTGTGCGAGAGCTCGGGCGCCCAGAGAGACCTGGTGGCTCTCCACACGCCGTCGACCTGGACGACGGCACCGGTGCGCCGTCCGATCCCGACGATCGCCCGCACGAGCCCGGGCAGCCCGCCGGACTTCGTCGCGATGCGGGCCACGGTCAAGGGCTCGACGTGATCCCCCAGGAGCGAGTGGACGAGCTGGTGCACCTCGTCGAAGCGCAGAGGAGGCATGGCGATCCGGACCCCGGGCTGAAGACTCGTCACGAGCGCCTTGACGTCGCCGCGAGGCTCCAGAGGGAGACGCCGCGCGACGAGCAACGCGGCCTGCGTCGTGGCGTGCAGCGCGGCAAGCACGCCGATCATGGTGGGGTCGACGTCGTCGGCGTCGTCGACGAGCACCACCGTCCCGGGGCGTAGCTCCCGTTCGAGCGCTCCGCTGAACTCTCGAACGCTTCCGTAGGTGCTCGGCGCCATGTTCGGGGCACCGAGCACGACGGCGCCGAGGGTTCGGTTGCGCTGTGCGTGGATGCCCTGAAAGCGTATGACCGGCCGCTGCTCGGAGGCCAGGGCCTCGGCGACCCTCGTCAGAACCTCGGTACGGCCCGATCCGGTACGTCCGACGAGGTCGACGGTGACACCGTCGGTCAGGTACCGGAAGACCTCCTGGGTGATGTCCACTGACGTCTCCTGTCGCGCGAGCGGCGTTGGTTGCCGCTTCGGGCGACGACTCTCCCCCGGCGGATGCGTCACTAGGGGCGCTGCCCCGGTTCCTGTGGATTCTCGTACCGCAGACCGTGCGGCCTGGCGACGAAGACCAGGGAGGAGCCCCCGTGCCCCTGCGTAGGAGGACGACTCTCTACGGAGGCCGCGCGCATCGGTGGTAGGTGGTTGAGACGCAGGTGTACGTTGACGCACATGAGCCCTCTCCCCGACGAGGTGGCCGCTCACGCTCACTCGGGCCTCCACGTCGACGTGGTCGGGCGCCCGATGTCGGGGCGTACTGCGTTGCTGGACGTGGTTGCCGACAGGCTCAAGGAGCTCGGCCGGCGGGTAGTACGGGTCAACGGCATCCGATCGTTCCGCGAGCGGCCGCTCGCTGCCCTCAACGTGGCCGATCTGGGTGCCGGCGCGCCGGCGCAGACCTCGGCGGCGGAGCTCGTCCGATCGCTCGTCCGACTGCTCGACGCGCGAGCGTCCGTCCTCGTCATCGACGACCTGGACGATCTCGACACAGCGAGCGTCGGCGCTGTCCTCGCCGCCCACCGTGAGACGGGCGCGCCCGCGGTGACGGCCCGCCGCGTCGGTACCGACGACTCGCAGGCCGTGCGCGACCTGCTCGCGACCCTGCACCCGGGGATCACCGTCGAAGTCGGCGCCCGCCCGTTCGACGAGATCCACGAGCTCGTGCACGACAGCCTTCCCGGTCCGGTCGATCCAGCGGTGGTGGCGAGCGTCGCCGTGCTGGCCGGCCGACTTCCCGGGCTCACGACGGCGCTGGTCGCCGCAGCCCGGTCAGAGGGCTCGATCGTCCTCACGGACGGTATGTGGCGCTCTGTGAGACCCCTCTCCTCCCGAAGCCTCGGGCGCGTGCTGGCACCCATCGTCTCGGACCTCGACCCCGCGGAGCACGATGCCCTCGCCGTCCTTGCGCTCGCCAATCACCCGGCTCCGACGACCGCCGACCGGCTCGTCGGTGGTGAGATGCTGCTGCGCCTCGAGCGGCGCGGCTTGGTCGCGCTCTCCGACGACTCGTCCATCCAGACCGTCGCCGTCGTCCCGCCTGCGTTGGCCGAGTACATCCCCCGCTCGCAGGGTGGCCTGTGGCGTGCCCACATCCACCGGCGGATCGCGGCGCAGAGCAGGACGGCCGCCGGCCGCGAGGGACCGGCCGGCGATCCCCACGTCGCGGACTCGGTCCTCAGCAGAAGGTTCGCCGAGCACTGGGAGGCGGCCCGGCGTGCGCTGCACCAGACGTGGCTCGCGGCCCCGAGCGCCTCGAACGCCGTCGAGCTCCTCACCGCCACGCTCGTCTGCCCGCCATCGACCCCAACGCCGGAGGAGATTCTCGCGGGGACGGAAGCTACGGAGAGCGACCCTCGGGACGTGATACGCCTTCACGCCTCCTTCGCCCAGTACCTCGTCTTCCACCGCCGATCGCTGAGCGATGCCCTCGCGCACCTCGACGCGCGCACCCACCATCACGCCGACGCCGAGTACGACGCGGTCCGCGCACATCTCCAGCTCCTCTTCGACGAGGTGCCCGGACACGAGACGGTCGATACTCTTCTCTCGGCCGCGACGGGATCATCGCGCGCCACACTCGGCGCCGTCAGGGTCGAGATCGCGCTCGCCAGGGGAGCGACATCGACCGCCAGAGGCCTGCTCCACTCGCGCACCGAGGTCCCGAGCATGCTGGCCGCGACGAGCGACAGCGCGCCGGCGCTGACGGCCATCCTTGCCGGGGAGGTCGCCGCGGGAACCCGCCTCGCGCTCGAAGGGGTCGCTGCGGCGCGCACGCTGCTCGACCCAGGCGCGTTCGAGGCCTTCGCCTACGCGGCGGCTACCGGCCTCGTGCTGAGTGGCCGCTTCCACGAGCTGGACGCGCTCGTCGCCTCGTCGCTCAGCCTGACCACCCGTACACCGCACGAAGAGCACTTCCGATCCGGTGTCCTTGCCATGGCGGCGATCGCTGCGGGTTGGCAAGGCCGGGCAGAGTACGGTCGTCGACTCGCTCGCCAAGCGCGCGCGCTCAATCACAGACCTGGGCCGTATCCCGCGATGGTGCACGGGCCGATGCTCGCCATCGCGCGCGCGGGAGATCTCACCGAGGGCAGCGAGGCGATCTGGGAGACGGCAGAGGAGCGGTTCGCCCACGGGTACGTGACGGCGGGAGTGTTCGCCGCAGTGGCAGCGCTCGAACGTCGCCCGGACGGTGCTCGCGGTCGCCACGTCGTCGCGGCCGCACGTGACGTCGAGAGCCCCCTGCTCCAGGCGCTCGTACGGTACGCGGTCGCCCTGGGTGACGGCGATGCCGACGCGCTCGCCGACGTCGAGTCCGACTTCTCGACGATCGAGGCCCACAGCTACGCGGTACGCGCAGCGGTGAGCGCGGCCATGGTCCGGCTGGCCTCTGCCGACCGGGCGCAGGCCCTCGCCGCGATCGGGCGCGCCTGGGCGGTGGGCGAAGAGATCAGCGGTGAGCGAGCCGGCTTCTACCAGCCGTATGTGAAGTCGCTCGACCTCTCGCCGCGGGAGCTCGAGACCATCGAGCTGGCAAGCACCGGCCTGACGGCCGCCGAGATCGGCGCTGGTCTGAACATCAGCCCGCGGACGGTGGAGAACCATCTGTTCGCCGCCTACCGCAAGCTCGGCATGGACAACCGCGACGATCTCCGCCTCGCCGTGTCAACCTGGCTCGCGCCGCAGCGGGCCTGACGAGCAGGCGCGCGCCCGTCCCGGCCGTCGGCGTGCATGCCCACCGCCGGAGCGTCCGGGTCGCGCACACCGGGGCGTCGAGCGGTGTCGCCCGCTGAGCGTCGTGCCCGTCACCAGAGTCCACGACACGAACTCCCGAAGTAAGCGGATCGATACATGGTTCGTCCGGACCACCTACCTGTTCCCACGCCGGCGACACCCGAGGGCCCCGCCCTGCGTCCAGCCTTCCTAGGGCAATGCCGTGCGGCGTCGTCCCGGTTGACCGGGGCGGCCCCACGGTTCCGTGGAGGCGACACGAGCGAGGCAGCAAGTGGGCACGAGAGTCATGCAGAGGGCACAGCGCACCGTGAGGTGTGCCGTGCGCGAGAGCCTGCACCGGTTCCGGGCGGCGGTGGCCGCCGCATCGGCTGCCCTGCTGGTCGTGGTCCTGGTCCCCGTCCTCTCGGCGCCGGCCCACGCGGTCGACGACACCGGCCAGGTGCGGCTGACCGGCTGGACGTTCTCGACGTCGGCGTCGGGCGCGTCGACCTCCTCGCCGCTGGTGGGCAGCGCCTCGGCGTTCGGTCAGGTGACCGTGTCCAGCCCGGCGGACTCGCTCGTTCCGTTGATCGACTCCGAGGGTGGCGACTACGCGTGGGTGAAGGAGACCTCCGCGGCGAGAGCGGACGGCTGCATGCAGACCGCGACGCTCGGGCAGTTCAAGGAGTGCGGGATCAAGGGGACGGTGACCATCACGTTTCCGCATCCGGTGGTGAACCCGGCGCTGCGGCTGAGCCTGGGGTCGGGGACCGCGGGCTCGTGGACGTCGACGTGCACGCACACGTGGCACAACCTGCGGGTCGCCCGCGTCGACGGGGCGGCGCCGGCCGCCGGCATGCTGAGGGTCGTCGAACCCGCCCCGAGCGGGAACTTCACCTGGGACGCGGCGAGCGCGACGTACTCGATGGCCACGTCCGCGATCCCTACCGACAGTTGCAGCGGACGGGTGTCTGGCGCGAGCCTGATCGGCGTCAGCGGGCTCGTGTCGTCGATCCAGATCGAGTCGTCGCAGTGGGCCGTGGTCAGCAAGGGCTTGCCTGGCAGCGCGACGGCGAGCTCGACCGGGGGCGCCTCGATCGGGCTGTCGATGCCGCTGACGGATCTGCAGGTCGCGAAGTCCGCTCCCGCGGTCGTCGACGCGGGAGGTCGGCTGACGTGGGACATCACGGTGCGGAACAACGGCGCCGCAGACTCTCACGGCTACGTCGTGCACGACGCCGTGCCGGCCTCGGTCGACGACGTCTCCCTGCTCTCGGCACCCGAAGGCTGCACGCTCGACGGTCGTGACCTGGTCTGCGTGTCGGCGCCTCCGGGCTGCACGGCCGCGCAGAGCTCGGTCGTCCCGACATGGGCCGACCTCGTGTGCGCGACGTCCACGCACGCCGACTCGGTCGTGCTGGCGGCCGGTCGGTCGGCTCCGGCGATTACGCTGCGCGGCACGACCCCGATGCCGCGGGGCACCGTCGTCACGAACACCGCTCACGTGTCGGGCGTCGACTCGGACAGCAACACGGCGAACAACGTCTCCGCCGCCACGACGACACTCGCAGCCCCGACGCTGGTCGTCGGCAAGAGCATCACGGAGCGCGCCGACGTCACCGACCAGTTCGTCGTGACGGCGTCGTCCGGACGAGAGACCGCCGTCGACGTGACGACCACGGGGTCGGCCACCTCGGCGACGTCTGCCACGACGCAGGTCGTCCGCGGACAGCGGTACACGATCAGCGAGTCCATGGCACCCCGTTCTGCGAGCACCATCGACCGCTACTCCGGTCGGCTCGTCTGCACCGACGACGCGGGTTCGAGCGCTCCGGTCAGCGGTGAGGGGCCGTCCTGGGAGTTCACCCCCGCCGAGAACCGGCCGTACTCGTGCGTCGTGACGAACACACCACGTGCCTTCACCGTCGACAAGTCCGCGTCCGTGGCGGCCGCGCATACCGGCGACACCGTCCGCTACGAGATCCGCCTGACCAACACCAGCCAGGCGCGATACACCACCACCACACCGGCGTCGTTCACCGACGACCTGTCCGGCGTCCTCGACGACGCCGGGTACGCCGGTGACGTCTCAGGCGGCGCCACCCTCCAGGACGGAACTCTGTCCTGGTCCGGCCCGCTGGACGTCGGCGAGACGGTGACGATCGCGTACTCCGTCACGGTCGCCAGCACGCTGGCCGGTGACCAGAGCATGGTCAACACGGTCATCACACCCGACGGCACCGGGGGGAACTGTCCCGCAGCCGACCCCGCTCCGGGCTGCTCGACCACGACACCGATCGCGCTGCGCACCGCGCCGATCCAGGTCGAGAAGGTCGCCGACGGTGCCCGCCTGGCCGGTTCGCAGTTCGCCATCCTCGCCGACGTCGACGGTGCACCCGGCGACCCGGTGAGCGACATCGGAGGTGCGCAGTCCGAGACCGGGCTGTTCGACTACACGCTCGCTGCGCCGGGCACGTACTGGCTGCGGGAGACGACGGCGCCGGTCGGGTACGCGCTCCTGGCCGGGCCCGTCCGGTTCACCGTCTCGAGCAGCGGTGTCGTCACGCTCGACGATCCGCAGGCGGGACCGCAGGTGACCGTCACGAACGACGGGCACCGGCTGACCGTCGTCGACGTCGCGGCCCTGGAGCTGCCCCACACGGGCGGCTCGGGCACGACGTCCCTCTACCTGACCGGCGGGGCGCTTCTGGTCCTCGCAACACTCATCGCGGCGGCACGGATCGGGCGAGCCCGGTCCGGTCGGCCGCATCACCACCGCAAGGAGATCGCATGACCACGCACGTCAGACGAGGGCTGCGAGTCGCGCTCGCCGCCACTGCCGGAGCCGCCCTCCTGGGTATCGCTCTGGGCGGGCCGGCCGTCGCCGCCGATTCGCTCCCCGACGGCTCCCGCAACGGCACCCTCACGATGCACAAGTACGAGGAGCCCGACGCGGCGACCGGCCTGGCGAACGACGGCACCCCGCTGAGCGGGGCCCAGCTCGACGGCCTGACCGCCATGCCGGGCGTCGAGTTCAGGGTCCAGAAGGTGCCCGGCATCGACCTGACGACGAACGCCGGCTGGCAGGCTGCCGCAGCGCTCGACATCGCCTCGGCCTCGACGTCCACGGCCGCCGTGGCCGGCCAGGTCGGGACGACCGGCTCGGACGGTAGCGCCACGTTCGACCTGCCGCTGGGTCTCTACCTCGTCACCGAGACGGTGTACCCGGACGGCACGCAGCCCTCGGCCCCGTTCCTCGTCACCCTCCCGCTGACAGACCCGGACGGCCGCGCCTCGTGGCTGTACGACGTGCACGTGTACCCGAAGAACGTGGTCAGCGGCGCGAGCAAGACGGTCGACGACGACGCCGGCACCACGCTCGGCGACACGATCACCTGGACCATCACGGGTGACATCCCCAACGGGGGCCCGACCGACGCCTACCGCGTCGTCGACCCGCTGGACGCCAGGCTCGACTACGTCGGCACGCGGGTGTCCGTCACCGACGGAACCGCTCTCGAGGTCGGCACGCACTACACCGTCACCCACGACAGGGCGACCAACACGGTGACCCTCGAGTTCACGCCGACCGGACTGGCTCTGCTGGCCGAGCGCCCCGCCGCACAGGTGAAGGTCGAGATCGAGACCACGGTCAACGCGATCGGCGAGATCTCCAACACCGCGGCCCTGTACCCGAACGAGCACACGATCGACACCGGGAACCCCGTCGTGACCCCGTCTGTGCAGACCAAGTTCGGCAACCTCACCGCCAAGAAGGTCGACGTCGCAGGCACGGTGCTCCCCGGCGCTCAGTTCAAGATCTACCCGACCCTCGACGACGCGAAGGCAGACACCAACGCCATCACCATCGCCGGCACTAGCGTCTGGACGAGCGACGACAACGGACTGCTGACGATCTCGGGTCTGCGCTATTCGAACTTCGAGGACGGCCAGGCAATCGCCGACGAGGCGAGCTGGCAGCACTACTACCTCGCCGAGGTCGCTGCACCGGCCGGCTACGAGCTCCTCGCCGAACCGATCAAGGTCGATGTCATCAGCGGCGACACCGCCGTCGACCTGAACATCACGAACGTCGAGGCGAACGGCGGCTTCACGCTCCCGCTCACCGGTGGAGACGGCACGACGCTGATCATCGTGGCGGGAGCCCTGCTCGTGACCGGGGCCGGCGTTCTGGCCCTGCGAAGCCGCTACCAGAAGTCGGCAACCCAGTCCTGACCACGCACTGGTCGCCCGGGCGCGGTGCCTGCACCAAGGCGCCCGGGCGACCTCCTCCGGAGGCGCACATGGCGACGACGACCACGACAGTACGCAACTCTTCGTCTCCTGACGTCACGTCGAGCACCGGCGCCTCCCGCCCCCGTCGCGTCCTGGTCTCGCTCGTCGCGCTGCTCGGCCTCGCGACGCTCCTCTACCCCACTGCCGCGCGTTGGCTCACTGACCGCCAGCACGCGACCACCCTCTCCAGCTATGCCGACGAGGTCGCCCGGCTACCCACCACCGCACAGCGCCAGATCCTCGACCGCGCGCACGAGTACAACGACGCTCTGCCGAGTGGGCCGCTCCAGGTCGGCGCGCTTCCGGGCGATCGGACGACCGGAGATGCCGGCCCACGGCCAGCCCGCTACCTCGAGCAGCTCACGGTCCCCGGAAGCGACGTCATGGCCACCGTGAGCGTCCCGAGCATCGGCGTCACCGTGCCGGTGCGTCACGGCGTGGACGAGCACGCGCTCGCCAACGGAGTCGGCCACCTCCCCGGCTCGTCGTTGCCCGTCGGCGGCAACGGGACCCACTCGGTTCTGACGGGACACTCGGGCCTAGTGGGCTCGACGATGTTCGACCGGCTCGACGACGTGAAGCCGGGGGACGTCATCGAGATCGTGGTCCTCGACACCACCCTGCGATACGAGGTCGACCAGCTCCGCACGGTGACGCCGGACGACACCTCGTCGCTGCGCCTCGAGAGCGACAAGGACCTCCTCACCCTGGTGACGTGCACACCCATCGGGGTGAACAGCCATCGCCTGCTTGTCACCGCCCATCGCGTCGCCGGCCCCCTCGACGCCCGAGACCCGGATCCGCACGGTGAGCCAACGCAGCCCGGCTTTCCGTGGTGGGCGGTCGCCCTGGCCGGAGGGTTCGCCGTGGTCGCCCTCGCCGCCGCGCCCGGAGGGCAGTCACGGCCACGGCACGGCAAGCGTCCTCGCACGCGTGAGCGCGTGGTCTCGCCGCGACGAGCTCGGACGGACAGGCGTGCTCGCGAGGGACGCGCGTCACCCGGCTCGTGACCGGGCACCATCTGTCTGCCGAGGCTGCGTGAGGAGAGGAAGCATGGATCGGGGAACAGGCATCGCGGCCGTGACGCCGACCGTGTGGGGCTACGCGCGGGTGACGACGTTCACGCACGCCGTCCTGTCGACGACCTCGCGGATCGACGTAGTGCTCCCGCCTGTGCTCACGCCGGGCGAGCTGGCCATGTTTCACCACCGGGTGCGGACCGGTGACGTGGCGTGTCGCCGCAGGGGGCGCGGTGACCCCGCCGCGGCTCGGGTACGCGGTGCCCTCTTGGCCGCTGTCGAGGTCCGCTCCGGCTCGAGACGACGGACACCGGTGCCCGACCGTGCCGAGTCGGCCGACACGATCACAGCACGGACGCTGGCCCGGGCGATCGAGGAGCTCGCGAGCCACACCTGGGACGAGCCGAGCCAACCTCTCGCGCGCCAGCTGGTGTGGTGCGGGATCGTCGCGGTGCGTTCCGCGCAGCGTGATCGGGTGCAGGAGAGCGTCCTTGCCCTGCGTGACCTGGCGAGCCGACACTGAGGTGCCGGCCGCGCCGAGGTCACGGCCAGCGGGTGCCCACCACGAGGAGAGTTCGGGTGCCGTCGCCTCGGACGCGGCGCGCCGTCACGCGCCGTAGCGGAATGCGTCCCACGCCCCCAGCAGGTACTGGATGCCCAGCGCGCGGTCGTACAAGCCGTAGCCGGGCCGGGGCTTGTTGGTCGTGTTCTCGTCCCACAGGTGCCGGCCGTGGTCGGGGCGCACGTAGCCCTGGTAGTCCGCCTCGGCGTACGCACGCATGATGCCCGTCGTGTCGACGCTGCCCTCGCACGCGCGGTGCGCGACCTCGGTGAAGTCGCCGTTCCCCAGGTGCTTGATGTTGCGCACGTGCGTGAAGTGGATGCGGTCCATGAACGTGCGCACGGCGTCGACCGCGTCCTGCTCGGGGTTCGCGGAGAACGAGCCGAGGCACAGGGTCAGGCCGTGGTACGGGCTGTCGTGGAGGGACAGCACGCGCGCGAGGTCGTCCTTGGTCGACACGACGCGCGGCCAGCCGAAGACGTCGTAGGGCGGGTCGTCGGGGTGCACGCCGAGCTTGACGTCGGACTCCTCGCACGCGGGGATCACCGCGTCGAGGAAGTACCGGTAGTGGGCGTACACGTCCTCGCGCGTCACGCCCTCGTAGGCGGCGTCGAGCTCGGTGAAGCTCGCGAGCCGCTCGGGCTCCCAGCCGGGCAGCGTGAGGCCGTGCGTGTTCGCCTCCATGTCGGCGATGAGGCTCTGGGGCGACATCGCGTCCACGACGGCCCGCTCGAAGAACAGCGCGGTCGAGCCGTCCGGCAGCGGGTGCCACAGGTCGGTGCGCAGCCAGTCGAAGACGGGCATGAAGTTGTAGCAGACGACCTTCACCCCGGCCCAGCCCAGCCGGCGGATCGTCGTCACGTAGTTCTCGATCGCCTCGTCGCGGCTCAGCCCCAGGACGGTCTTGCCGAGCTTGATCGACTCGTGCACGTTGACGGACTCGACCACCTCGGCGTCGAAGGTCCGGGTGATCCCGCGCGCCCTCGCCTCGTCCGTCAGGCCGGTGATCTTCGCGACCTCGGCGTCGATCTCCGCCTGCTCCCACACCTCGCCGGCCTGCTTGCCGTGCAGGCTCCACACGATCGTCTCGACGCCGGGTACCTGGCGCACGTGGTCGAGCGTGACCGTGTCGTTCCCCTCGCCGTACCAGCGGAATCCCATCTTCACGGCGCGGTCTCCTCGTTCCTCGTGCTCGTCGTGCGGGTGGTGGTCGTGCTCGCGCCGACGACCGCGTCGGCCACCTCGGGCAGGCGCTCCTCCGGGACGCCCAGCAGCAGGCCGGGGAGGAGGACGAGCGCGCGGACCGCAGCGGCGTCGTCCGGCGCGCCCTCCACGACCGCGCGCAGCTCGTCGCCGCGCGGGTCGTCCACCGTGCGCCCGGCACGCGCCTCCGCGACGACGTACCCGGCCCACGCGGCGAGCGCCGCGACGACCCCCTGCGGCGCCGGGGCGTCCGGCCGCGCGGCGAGGAGGTCGGCGAGCGTCGCGCCCCAGCGGAACGGGATCTTCTGCGTCCCGTCCATCGCGACCTGCCGGGTCGTGTGCCCCGTCGCGGGGTTGGCGAACCGGTCGAGCAGCGTCTGCGCGTACGCGGCGAGGTCGACGCCGTCGGGCGCGTCGAGCGTCGCGAGCGCGTCGGCCTGGAGCGCCCGGGCGCCCGCGGCGAGCGCGGGGTCGGCGACGGCCTCGGCGATCGTCGCGTGACCGGCGAGCGAGCCCGCGTACGCGAGGTAGGAGTGCGCGCCGTTGAGCAGGCGCAGCTTCGCGCGCTCGTACGGCGCGACGTCGCTCGTGAGGGTCGCCCCGCCCCGCTCCCAGGCGGGGCGCGGGCCGGCGAAGCGGTCCTCGATCACCCACTGCAGGAACGGCTCGGCGACGACCAGGCCCTCGTCGCGCGCGCCGAGCAGCGTCTCGACCTCGTCGCGCTGCGCGGGCGTGGTGGCGGGCACGATCCGGTCGACCATGCTGCACGGGAAGGTCACCGACGCGGCGAGCCAGGCGCGCAGCGCGTCGCCGACGGCGCCCGGGAGCGCGGCGTCGACCGCTTCCCCCACGAGCCGCGCGAGCACGCGCCCGTTGTCGGCGAGGTTGTCGCAGCTCAGCACGGTCAGCGGAGCGCCCCCTGCCCGACGGCGCGCCGCCAGCCCGCGTACGAGGAGCCCGACGGCGCTGGTCGCCGGGGCGACGTCGGCCGCCTCGCCGCTCGCGACGTCCGCGCCCGCGTCCGGAGAGCCGGCGGACGCCTCCTCGCGGCGCAGCACGTCGAGGTCGGCCGCGACGACGTCGACGTCGAGGCGGCCGTCGGCGCGGCGCGCGTAGCCCTTCTCGGTGACGGTGAGCGTCACGACGTGGGTCGTGGGAGCGGCGAGCGCCGCGAGCACCCGCGGCGTCTCCTCGGCCGGCCACGCGACGTCGGCCACCGACCCCACGACGCGCGGGGACGCGCCGTCCGGCCCCACCGTCAGCACGGTGTAGACCCCGCCCTGCGGACGGAGCTGGTCGCGCACCGACGCGGAGCGCTGCGTCACGCCGAGGATCCCCCAGCACGTCTCCCCCGTCGCCCGCGCGGCGTCCTCGGTGACGACCGCCTGGTGCGCGCGGTGGAACGCGCCGATGCCGAGGTGGACGATCCCCACCTGCGTCGGGCGGACGGGAGCCGGCGGGAACGCGGGGTGCGCGTCGCGGCGCAGGCGCGGTCGCGCGGTGTCGGCCGGCGCTTCGGCGTGGGACGCCGGGCCGGGTCGGCTCGGGACGTCGGTCGGGGCGGTCACGCGACCTCCTGCGGGTGTCGGGGTCGGCGACGGGTGTCGCCGGCGGTCGGGACGGGGAACAGGCCCCCAGAACTTGTGCGAACGATTGTAGCCATAGCAGCGCTGCTCGCAGCGAGCGCCTGAGACCGTCGTGTGCAAACGTTCGCAGACTGGGTGGCACCGGTGCGCTCCGGTCACGGTGCCGGCAGCGTCAGCGCGGCGGCGTCGCCAGTCCCGGCGCCGCGAGGTCGGCCGGGCGGACGGCCCGCCCGGTCGCGGCAGCCTCGCGGATCGCGCACAGGAGCCGGACGGTCTCCACCGCGTCGGCAGCCCCCACGGGAGGCGGCGCGGCGCCGTCGAGGGCCGCGAGCACCCGCTCCCACTGGGTGCGGTGACCGGCATGACCGATGGCGAGCGGGTCCGCCGCACCACCCGCCGAGCTGCCCGACACGGGCGGCGGGACGCCCGGCACGTCCCAGCGGAGCACCTCGTCCTGCGCGAGCTCCACCGAGCCGCGGGACCCGTGCAGCGCGAGGGTCGCCGGGAACCCGGGAGGCGTCGCCGTCGTGGTCGTGACGACGCCGAGCGCGCCCGACGCCAGGCGCAGCGTCGCGACCGTCGTGTCCTCGGCGGTGTCGTCGTCGGAACCCGACCCGGGTTCCAGCGTGCGCGCAGTCCGCGCGAGCGTGCCGGCCTGGGCCGTGACCGACTCGACCGGCCCGCACAGCCAGCGCAGGAGGTCGACGTTGTGCACGCCCTGGTTCATGAGCGACCCGCCGCCCTGGGCCGCCGACGACCGCCACGCCGCGGCGGCGTAGTAGTCGTCGTCGCGGTACCAGGGCACGTGCGTCGCGACGAGGCGGAGCTCGCCGAGGGCACCGTCGTCGAGCGCGCGCCGGAGCGCCTGGTGCTGGGGCTCGAAGCGGCGCTGCGAGACCATCGAGACGACCAGGCCTCGCTCGCGCGCCACGCGCTCGACGAGGAGCGCGTCCTCCACGGTCAGCGCGAGCGGCTTCTCCACGACGACGTGCTTGCCCGCCCCGAGCGCCGCGAGCGCGAGGCGCGCGTGGCTCCCGCTCGGCGTGCAGACCGCCACGACGTCGACGCCCTCGTGGCGGACCACCTCGTCCGGCGCCACGTGCACGGCGCGCCCGGACGGGGTCAGGTCCTCGTCGAGGGCCGCGCCCCCGCTGTACGCGACGAGCCGCGCACGCGGCGCCAGGTCGCGCAGCGCCCGGGCGTGCAGCACGCCGATGCTGCCCATCCCGACGATCCCGACGCCGACGCCGGACCCCCGCACGGGCCCGCTCACTCGGCGACGTGGCTGGCGCCGAGCAGGTCGCGCAGCCGCTCGGCGGCACCCGTGAACCGGGGGTCGACGAGCGTCGTGCCGTAGTCCCGCTCGTCGGGCAGCCCGGGCTCGAGGGTCTCGACGATCCGCCCCGGACGCGGGCTCATGACGACGATCCGGCTCCCCAGGAACACCGCCTCGGGCACCGAGTGGGTGACGAGCACGATGGTCGTGCCGGTCTCGCGCCAGATGCGGTTCATCTCGATGTTCATCTGCTCGCGCGTGAGCGCGTCGAGCGCGCCGAACGGCTCGTCCATGAGGAGGACCCGCGGCTCGTGCAGCAGGGCCCGGCACAGCGCGACGCGCTGCTGCATGCCGCCGGACAGCTCGTGCGGCAGGGCCTTCTCGAAGCCCGTGAGCCCGGTGAGCGCGATGAGCGCGTCGGCGCGCTCCTGCGCCCGGCGCCTGTCCATGCCCCGCATCTCCGCCTGGAGCAGGATGTTCTTGCGCACCCCGCGCCACTCCAGCAGCGCGGAGCGCTGGAACGCGAACCCGATGTCGCGCTGCGGGCGCGTGACGGGCTGCCCGTACAGGCGCACCTCGCCCTCGGTGTAGGCGGTGAGGCCCGCGACGATCTTCAGCAGCGTCGACTTGCCGCAGCCGGACGGTCCGACGATCGTGACGAACTCCCCCGGCTGGACGCTCAGGGAGACGTCGTCGAGCGCCACGGTCTCCGACCGCTTCGACGTGAAGCGCATCGTGAGGTCGTGGACCTCGATGATGGGGTCGGCGTCGACCGCGTCGGCGCGGGCGTCGAGCTCGGTCGCGGTCACTGGTCCGCCCCGAACGCGCCGTCCCAGAAGTCGGCCGGGGTCGTGCCGCCGTCGAAGTCCGTGTTCTCGGACAGGAAGGTCAGGGTGTCCGTCCACTGCTCCTCGGTGTTCACGCCGGGGGCAGGAGCGTCCTCGAGGTTCAGCAGGTCGATCGTCGCGGCGAGCTGCGCCGCCAGCACCGCCTCGTCGGGCGCCTGCTCGGCGCCCGCGGCCATCGCCGCGACCGCCGCGTCCGGGTCCTCCGACGCCGCGAGGAACGAGCGCGACGTCGCACGCACCATCGCCTCGACGAGCTCCGGGTCGTCCGCGATGAGCTTCTCGTTGGCCACCAGGCCGGTGCCGAGCAAGTTCATGCCGAAGTCCGCGAAGGGTAGCGCGTCGACCTCCTCACCGGTCTGGTTCTCGATCGTCGGCGCCTGGTCGTGGTGGAAGCCCTGGATCGCGTCGACCTTGCCCTCGATGAGCGCGGCGATCTTGCCCGCCGCGTCCACGTTGACCACGGTCACGTCCGCCGGGTCGACACCGTTGAGCTCCAGCCAGGCCGGGAACGTCCCGTACATCGCGTCGCCCGGCGTGCCGCCGACCGTCTTGCCCACCAGGTCGGCGGGCTCGGTGATGCCCTGCTCGGCGAAGAACTCCACCGAGCTGGGCCCGGTCTGGAGGAACACGCCGACGCTGCGCACCGGCATCCCCGAGCTGATGGCGTTCGCGAGCGGCGGCGTGTCCGCCCACCCGAAGTCGGTGTTGCGCTGCGCGACCTGCTGGACCGTGTTCCCCGACCCGTTGCCCGGCTGGATCGTGAGGTCGATGCCCTCCTCCTCGAAGATCCCCTGCTCGACGCCGTAGTAGAACGGCGCGTGCTCGCCGTAGGGCACCCAGTTGAGGGTGACGGTGACCTCCGTGAGGCCGCCCTCGCCCTCCGCAGGCCCGGACGGGTCGGCCGACTGCCCGCAGGCCGCCGTCCCCGCCACCACGACGCCGGCCACGGCCAGCGAGACTGTCAGACGTGCACCACGCATGGGAAGACTCCTTCTGCTCGCGCCGCCTCGTCGTCGGGGCGGCGAACTCTGGGGTGGGTCAAGGGCGCGTCAGGAGGACGCGAGGACGAGGTTCCCGCGCCGCGACGCGTGCCACGGGATGAGGAGCCGCTCGAGCAGCTCGACCAGGAGGAACAGCACCACGCCGATGAGCGACATGAGGATGAGGTCGGCGAACAGGAGCGGTGCGTCGAGGTTGCCGCTCGCGAGGAGCAGCACGTACCCGAGGCCGCGGTCGGCCCCCACGAACTCGCCGACGACGGCGCCCACGACCGCGAGCGTGACGGCGACCTTGAGCCCGGACATGAGCTGCGGCAGCGACCCCGGGAAGCGGATCTTGCGGAAGGTCTTCCAGCGCGACGCGCCCATGGTCGCCGACATCTCCAGCAGCTCGGGGTCGATCGACCGCAGCCCCGCGACGGCCGAGACGACGACCGGGAAGAACGCGATGAGCACCGCGAGGATGATCTTGGGGGCCGCGCCGAACCCGAACCAGACCACGAGGATCGGGGCGATCGCGATCTTGGGGATCACCTGGGCGAAGAGGATGAGCGGGTAGAGCGACTTCTCGGCCGTCGGCGAGTAGACGAGCAGGACGGCCGTCGCGACGCCGATCACGGACGCGAGCACGAACCCGACGACCGTCTCCATCGTGGTCACCCACGTGTGCTCGGCCAGCATGGCCCAGTCCTCGACCATCGTGTCCCACACGGCGCCGGGCGACGGGACCAGATAGGCCGGGACGAGCTCGCGCCACGCGACGAACCACCACACGGCAAAGATCGCGAGGAGCACGAGGGCGGGCCGCCAGGCGGCCGACGCGACCGCGAGGACCCGGCTGCCGAGAGACGTCGCACCGCGGCTCCGCGGACCGGAGCGCCGGGCCGCCTCGGCGGGCGGGCGCGCCGCCTGGCGGGCCGGTCGCACTTCCTGGGCAGTCGTCATCGTGCGGTCCTCCATGGTCGTGGTCCTGGTCGTCGGCGGGACGTCCGGGCTGGGCGCGTCGGTCATCGGAACGGCACCGCCTCGGCGTCGAGGATCGTGGTGAAGGCCTCCCAGGCCTCGGTGAACAGCTCCGGCCCGGAGAACCCCCCGAGGCTGTGGGCCTCGCTCAGGTGCGGCTCGAGCGAGAAGAACCCGTCGAAGCCGTCGTCGCGCAGGGCCCGCACGGTCTCGGGCACCTCGCCGTCGCCGCGTCCCGCGGGCACGACGGCCCCCGTCGCTGCGAGCGCGTCCTTCACCTGGACGTACTCCAGGTACGGGCGCAGCAGCGCGTAGCCGTCGGTGAAGGGCCGCACGCCCACCTGGACGAAGTTCGCCGAGTCCCACGCGAGCGCCAGGTGCGGCGACCCGACGGACTCGACCACGTCCAGGCACCTTTCCGGGACGTCGCCGTAGATGTCCTTCTCGTTCTCGTGGACGAGCACGACGCCGGCAGCGCGCGCCACCTCGGCGAGCGCCGCCATCCGGCGCAGGACGACGTCGCGCCACGACGCCGGGTCCGTCCCGGGGCGCACGAAGAACGAGAACACCCGCACGTACGGGGCCTCGAGCTGCCGGGCGACGCGCGCGGCGTGCCGCATCCGGTCGAGGTGGGGCTCGAAGTCGTCGTCGACGAAGATCTTGCCGACGGGAGACCCGATGCTGGAGACCCGGAGGTCGTGGCGGCGCAGGAGACCTGCGACCCGCTCGCGCTGGTCGTCGTCGAGGTCGAGCACGTTGGTGCCCCACGCGCTGCGGAGCTCGACGAACCCCAGCCCGAGCTCGGAGGCGACGACGCACTGCGTCTCGACGTCGGACGAGATCTCGTCCGCGAAGCCCGAGAGCGTCCACATCGTGCGCCCTCCCTTCTGCTGGTGGCTCCCGGGCGACGACGCGGCCGGCACCGTGAGCCCGTCGGGCCACAGCCTCCTGCCCGGGGAGGGGCGAGTGCGGAGGGGGCGGCACGGGGCCGGTGAGGCGAGGACGCGGGGTCGTACGGGACGGTGGTCGAGGTCCTGCGCACGGAGCTCGTTCTCCGTACGCCTGGCATGGACAGTAGGTGCGGGCCGTGGCACGGACAACGAGTTGCCATTTGTTGCACCTGACAGCGCTGGACGGGTGGCCGGGTCGCGAGGCGCACCGGGCCGCCGGTGCTGGGCAGTGCGTGCGCACGAAGCGCGCGGGAGGGCGCGGTTGCCGTCGGTTGCCACCCGTCGACGGCGCTGGGCGACGCCCGGCGACCGTTCGGTGGCGGTTCGGCGACGAACCGTCGACGGCTGCCGGGGCCGCGTCGGTGGTGGTCCAGGCGGGGCGCGCGGAGGGCGCGCCGACGCGTCAGGTGCCGGGGCCCGCCGGGGTGTCGAGGTCCAGGGCGACGAGCCGGAAGCCCGCCGACCGGACTGCCCGCAGGACCTCCCCGCGCAAGGGCTCGGCCGCCACGACCGGCAGCTCAGCGTGGGGGGCCTCGACCCGGGCGAGGTCACCGTGGTGGTGGACCCGCAGGTCCTCCAGGCCGAGCCGGCGCAGCTCGCTCTCGGCCGCCTCGACCTGGACGGCGGCCTCGCCGTCGCGGGGCCGGTCGACGGCGAGGTCGACCGGCGGCGCCGGGTCGGTGCGGCTCATCGACACCGCCCGCCGGACACGACCGGGACGGCACCGGAGGGCTGGGGTCCAGGCCGCCGACGTGCCGCCGTCGGGCGCAGGGACGCGTTCGCACGCGAGATCACGGAGCCATTGGAGGATGCCCGTCGGGGCCCGTCAAGGAGTTGCCGTCGGTTGCCGCGGAGTTGCCACGGGACGCGCCGCGGGAACGGGGCAGGCACGAGGCAGGCACAGCGCGTGTACCGGCTGGTCACGCGGCACGACCGCGACACGAGGGCGACAACCGGTTGTTGTCCACCGCTGTCAGGGCCGTTACAGTCCGACCGCATGACCTCAGCCGGCAATGGTGCCAGCCCGACGATCTACGACGTCGCCCAGGCGGCCGGCGTCGCCCCCTCGACCGTGTCACGGACCTTCTCGCGTCCCGGCCGCGTCAACGCGCAGACCGCGGAGCGCATCCGCCAGGTCGCCAACGAGCTCGGGTACCGGACGAACCCGCTGGCCCGGGGCCTGCCGACGGGCCGGACCTCGCTGCTCGCGATCGTCGTGGCCGACGTGACCAACCCCTTCTTCTTCGAGATCATCCGCGGCGCGGAGAAGACGGCCCGCGACGCCGGGTACACGCTGCTCATGGTCGACGCCCACGAGTCCGACGAGGCGGAGCGCCGCGCGCTCGACCGGACGCTGCCCCTCGTGGAGGGCCTGATCCTCGCGACGTCCCGGCTGTCGGACTCCTCGATCCGGGTCGCCGCGAAGCAACGGCCCACCGTCGTCATGAACCGGCACATGACCGACGTGCCGAGCGTCCTGACGGACAACGCGCAGGGCATGCGCAGCGCCGTCGAGCACCTGGCCGGGCTCGGGCACACGAGCCTCGCCTACGTCGCGGGGCCCGAGGCGTCGTGGGCCGACGGGATGCGCTGGCGCGCGTTCCGGGAGGCGACGCGTGAGGCCGAGGTCCAGGCGCGGCGGATCGGCCCGTTCGCGCCGACGCTCGCCGGCGGGCTCTCCGCGGCCAAGTCCCTCGTCAAGCACCCCGCCACGGCGGCCGTCGCGTACAACGACCTCATCGCGATCGGTGCGATGCGCGGCCTGCGCCGGCTCGGGGTCGAGGTGCCGCGCGACCTGAGCATCGTCGGGTTCGACAACATCTTCGGCTCGGACTTCTGCACCCCGCCGCTCACGACCGTCGCCGCGCCGCTGCGCCACTTCGGGTCGTTCGCGGTCCAGCGGCTCCTGGCCCAGCTCCGCACGGCGCCCGCGCCCGCCGTCGGGCCGACGCTGCTCCCGGCCAAGCTCGTCGAGCGCGGCTCGACCGGCCGCCCGGCCTGACCGCACCCCCGCGGGTGCAGCCGCCGGCGGGCCAGGGGCAACAAGTGGCAACTCGTTGCCCGGACCGCGCACGCCCCCGGATAGTGACGGCACAGCGCACCGATGCGCGCCCTGTGCGCAGTCCGACGCACGGTCCTCGACGGAGAGGCAGGCTGATGGAACACCCCTCGACCGACGCACCACCCGCGCACGTCACGCCCCGGCACCGACGCAGAAGACGGCGTGCCGTCGTCGCCGCGCTCGCCGCCCTGGCCGTGCCGTCCGGCGTCCTCACGGCCCAGGCCGCCGTCCCGACCGCGGCGCCGGCCGCCGCACCCGCGGCGACCCAGGCGGACATCCGACCGCAGGAGCCGGGCGTGACGCTGCGCGTCTTCGACGTCCAGGTCATCCTCGACGACTACTGCACGCTCAAGCCCGGACAGACGCCCAACGTCGACAAGATCATGCCGACCATCGACTGGACCACGGCGGCCGACTTCGGCCTCACGGACAAGTTCGTCACCGAGGTCACGGGGTACCTGAACGTCCCCGAGGCGGGCACGTACGACTTCCGCATCACCAACGACGACGGCGCGCGGCTGCTGCTCGACGACGAGCTCGTGGTCGACCACCCGGGCCGTCACGGCGCGACGCCCAAGGAGGGGTCGATCGACCTCGAGGCGGGCTACCGCGCGCTGCGCATCGACCACTTCGACGGCGAGTTCGACCAGCGGCTCAAGCTCGAGTGGCGCCCGCCGGGCGCGTCGGGCTACGTCGTCGTGCCGAACTCGGTGCTGAGCACCGACGCCGACGTCACGCGCGTCACGTCGCCCGGCCGCAAGGAGTGCGAGGGCGTCACCGAGGCCCCGGGCGACGGCCTGCCGCTCACCGAGGTGCACCCCGACTACACGCTCACCGACCTGCGCCCCGAGGGCTTCCAGCCCCAGGTGACGGGCATGGACTGGCTGCCCGACGGCCGTCTGGCCATCTCCACGTGGGGCGGCGACCGGCTCACGCAGCGCGGCGAGGTCTACCTGATCGACCACGTCCAGGGAGACACGGGCGCCGACGACGTGACCTACACGAAGGTCGCGGAGGGCCTGACGGAGCCGATGGGCCTCAAGTACGTCGACGGCACGATCTACGTCTCCGAGAAGGACGGCCTCACCGCGCTCGTCGACACCGACGGCGACGAGGTCGCCGACGAGTACGACACGTTCGCGACCTGGCCGTTCGGCGAGAACTACCACGAGTTCGCGTTCGGCCTGCTCTACGAGGACGGGTACTTCTACGTCACGACCGGCATCGCGATGATCCCCGGCGGCAACTCGCTCGACCCGCAGCTCGCGGAGAACCGCGGCTCGGTCATGAAGATCAGCAAGGACACCGGCGAGGTCGAGTACGTCGCGGGCGGCCTGCGCACGCCCAACGGTCTCGGCTGGGGCACCGACGGCGGCATGTACGTCACCGACAACCAGGGCGTCCGCATCCCGACGTCGAAGCTCGTGCGCGTCGAGGAGGGCGCGTTCTACAACCACTTCACGAACCCCGACGGCCCGTACGACGACCAGCCCGTCACCGAGCCCGTCCTGTGGATGCCGCACAGCGAGATCTCCAACTCGCCGAGCAACCCGGTCGTGCTCACCGAGGGCGTGTTCGCCGGGCAGATGGCGATCGGCGACGTGACCTACGGCGGCCTCCAGCGCGCCTACCTCGAGGACGTCGCGGGCCAGGAGCAGGGCGCCGTCTTCCGCATGACGCAGGGCCTGGAGTCCGGCGTCAGCCGCACGAGCGTCGGCCCCGACGGCGCGATCTACGTCGGCGGCATCGGCTGGTCGGGCAACTGGGGCCAGGCGGGCAAGCTCTCGTACGGCCTCCAGAAGCTCACGTACGACGACAACAACGCGTTCGACATGCTCGAGATGCGCGCCGTCGAGGGCGGGTTCGAGATCGAGTACACGCAGCCGCTGTCCGAGGAGACGGCGCAGGACCTCGCGTCCAAGTACACGGCCGCGCAGTGGCGCTACGTCGCGACCCCGCAGTACGGCGGCCCCAAGGTCGACGAGGAGGACCTCGAGGTCACGGCCGCGACCGTCTCCGAGGACCGGAAGACGGTGACGCTGCAGATCGACGGGCTGAAGGCCGGTCGCGTCGTGAACGTCCACTCCCCGCGCCCGTTCGCGTCGGAGAGCGGCAACGAGCTGTGGAGCACGGAGGCCTGGTACACGCTCACGCGCCTGCCCGACGGATCCGTCGCACCGCCGGTCTACGAGGCCGAGGCGGCAGACATCACCGGCGGCGCCGGGTGGAACAGCAACCACGCCGGCTACTCGGGCTCCGGGTTCGTCGACCGCAACTGGGAGCCGGGCGCGCAGACGACGTTCGCCGTCCGCACCGAGGAGGCGGGCCCGCACGACCTCGCGATCCGCTACGCCAACGGCCAGAACAGCGACCCCACGGCACTGCCGAGGAACCTGAGCCTCTACGTCAACGGCGAGAAGCTCAAGCAGGTCTGGTTCGAGAGCACGGTGGCCTGGTCCACCTGGGCCACACAGGTCGAGACCGTGCCGCTGCGCGAGGGCGCCAACACGATCACGATCCGGCACGACGACGACGACATCGGCCACGTCAACCTGGACAGCCTCACCGTCACGCCGAGCGAGCGCACCACCCTGTTCGACGGCGACGACCTCGACGCGTGGGCTGCGGTCAACGGCGGCGGTCCCGCGACGTGGCCGGTCGCGGACGGGTCCATGGAGTCCTTCGGCGGCGACATCCGCACCAAGGAGAAGTTCGACGACTTCCAGATGCACGTCGAGTGGTACCAGCCCGAGCACGCCCCCTCCCAGACCGGCCAGGCCCGCGGCAACAGCGGCGTCTACATCCAGGAGCGCTACGAGGTCCAGGTGCTCGAGTCCTTCGGCATCGACCCGCCGAGGAACGACCACGCCGGGGCGATCTACCTGCAGAGGGCTCCCGACGTGAACGCGGCGACCCCGATGGGCACGTGGCAGACGTACGACATCACGTTCCGGGGTGCGCGCTTCGGCCCCGACGGCAAGAAGACCGAGGACGCGCGTCTCACGCTCGTGTGGAACGGGCAGGTCGTGCACGACGACGTCGCGGTCACCGGAAAGACCGGCAACGGCCGGGCGGAGGGACCCACGTCGGGGTACATCAAGCTCCAGGACCACGGCGACCCGGGCCTCAACCCCCGGTTCCGCAACATCTGGATCGAGCGCCTCTCCAGCGTGGAGGAGCCCGCCCAGGAGGAGGTCGCGATCACCGCGACCGCCGAGGTCCGTTGCCTCGCGGGCACGCCGTACGTCGCGGTGCGCGCGCTCAACGACGACACCGTCCCGCTGGACGTCGTCCTCGACACGCCGTTCGGGTCCAAGACGTTCACCGACGTCGCCCCCGGCAAGAACGCCTACCAGTCGTTCGCCGTCCGGGGGGTCGATGACCCGGCGGCCGGATCCGTGACCGTCACCGCCCGTCCGTCCGACACCTCCGACGAGCGGGAGACCGTCGCGACCCCGGAGCACGGCCAGCCGTCCTGCGGCTGACCCTCCGGTCCGGACCCGGGGCCGTCCCACGCGCCACCCGGCGCACGGGGCGGCCCCGAGTTCGTCGTCCGCCGAGGTAGAACCGCGGTCCCGCGAGGTAGAACCGTGGTCATGCGCGACGGCGCGTGGCTGGGTTGGGTGGG
>NZ_JBHXIC010000020.1:0-60139 GCF_042723955.1 Cellulosimicrobium cellulans
TAACCCCGCTACCCCCGGCCGGTGCCGGGCAGGCGATCACTGCTCCCCCCCGCCCCCCCTTGTCGGTTTCCCGGCACGGGGCGGGCCTGGCGTCGTGTCGTGCGGGGAGTCGTCGGTCAGGCGGCGAACGTCGCCCACACGGTCTTGACCGTCTCGGTGCGGTACCACCCGACGTCCAGCGAGAGCTGGCGGGCCATGTGGAGACCGACGCCACCGGCGCCCGGGATGCGGCGCCCGGCGTAGACCGGCTCGTGCGAGACGTCGTGGTCGGCGACCTCGAGGAGGAACCGGTCGTCGGTGCGAGCGAGTCGCACGATCGTCGGCGGCAGCCCGTGACGCAGTGCGTTGGTCGCGAGCTCCGACGCGATGAGGACGAGCGTGTCGGGGGTGGCGGACAGCCGCCCGGTCGTGACCACGCCCTCCGCCTCCAGGGCCTGGACCACTCCGGAACGGAGTGCCGAGAGCCCCTCGGTCGTGCTCAGCACCCACTCCCTGACGGGGCGGTAGCCCTCGGGAGGGTGGGAGGTGGCGAGATCGTCGTCGTCGGTCGGGACCGCGATGGTCGGCAGGTCGTCCATGGAGCCCCCCGGTCTGTCGGTGCCCGTCAGGCGTTGCGTCGGTTCCCCTTGGTGACCGCGCCGTAGATCCCGAGCGTGATCAGCGAGCCGAGGATCGCGAGGAGCCAGGTCCGGAAGTCGCCGAGGTCACCCAGCGGCGTGCCGAAGAAGACCGAGCCGAGCCACCCACCGAGCAGCGCCCCGAGGATGCCCAGCAGGATCGTGATGATCAGCGAGCCCGTCTGCTTTCCCGGCAGCACCGCACGCGCGATGAGACCGGCGACGAGACCGAGGACGATGTACGCGAGCCAACCCATGGATTTCTCCTTTTTGTCTGCTGTGCGAGTTTTGCCCCCAGATCCGTCAGCATGGCAGGGACCGTCGGGACTCGCACGCCGACGGCTCGCGCCCTACGACGCGTCGGGGAGGCCCGTCGCCACGGGGGGCTGGTCGGCTGTCGTGCGGAAGGAGTCGAACCAGCGGTCGAACTCCGCCGCGATCTCGTCCGGGTGCATGCGCAGCGTCTCGGCGGGGCTGCGAGCCTCGCGTCCGGCGACGTACAGCTGTCGAACCATCTCGGTCGTGGGTGTCCACGCTCTCATCGGGTGTCCTGTCCAGGGGCGGCGGGAGGGGGAACGCGCGGCTCAGCCGGCCGAGCGCTCGTGCGGAGGGTCGGGGTCCGGGGCGTCCGCAGCGGTCTCGACGAGCTCGACGAGCTCGAGCGCCCCGCTGAACTCGAGCAGCTGGAGCACGTGCCCGGGCGTGCGCAGGAGCCGGGGGCGGTACCCCGTCCTCGTCCCCATGAGGACGAGGTGGAGGCCGCCGGAGTCCATGAACGTGACCCGCGAGAGGTCGATGGTCCACGGCCGGTGGCCGATCGTCGCGGCGAGGCGCTCCTTGACCGCGTGGGCGACGGAGAAGTCGATCTCTCCCCACATCACCCAGTGCCGCGCGTCGTCCTCGATCTGGACGCCTCCGGTCACTCCGTCCTCCATCGTGGAAGGTCTCCCTTCTCGTGAGCGGGACGACGATACGTGCCACTCGTGTCGTTCGCCCTCCGGGGCGCCCTGTGGTTCGCGCGATGCCCCCCGAGAGGCGCTCGCGGACGAGCCACGGGTGCGAGCCGGCGCCCCCGGTGCCAGGCTGGGTCGGTCGCCTGCTCACCCCCGACGTCGAGCCGATGGAGCCACGATGGTCACGCAGCGCACGTACCCGCACGGCGTCCCGTGCTGGGTCGAGGTCGAGACGCGCGACGTCGACGCGACGGCCGCGTTCTACGGGGAGCTCTTCGGGTGGCGGTTCGTCGAGCAGCCCGCGCGCGGAGGCGCGAGGTACGTCGTCGCGTCCCTGGACGGCACCGACGGGACGGCGGTCGCCGCGGTCGCGGGCGTGACCGGCCTCGACACCGCCCGCTGGGTCACCTCCGTCGCGGTCGACGACGTCGACGCCGCGGCTGGCCGCGTCGTCGACCTCGGCGGCACGGTCCTCGAGCCTCCCGCCGACGTGGGGCCGGCCGACCTGCCCGCCGGTCGCGCCGCGAGGGTGCGCGACCCGCAGGGGGTCGAGAGCCGGCTGTGGCACGCGGGCGCCCGGCCCGGCGCGCAGCGCGTCAACGAGCCCGGCACGTGGAACTTCAGCAACGTCCTCACGCCCGACCCCGCGGCGGCGCTCGCGTTCTACGGCGCTCTCCTGGGCTGGGCGGTCGACCCGGACCTCGCGGCGGGCATGGCCCGCGTGCCGGGGTACGGCGACCACCTCGCACGCACGTCCGACCCGGGCATCCACGAGCGCCAGGAGGGCTTCGCCCCGCCCGGCTTCACGGACGCCGTCGCCGGGATCGTGCCCGACGACGGCCCGGCACGCTGGTCCGTCGCGTTCGCCGTCGCGGACCGCGACGACGCGGCCGACGCCGCGCGGGACGCGGGCGCGACCGTGCTCGGGACGACGGAGGACCCGTGGGCGCGGCACGCGACCGTGCGAGACCCGCAGGGCGCCGTCCTCACCCTCTCCGAGTTCGCGCCGCAGGCCTGAGGACGACCGCGACCTGCGCCCCCGTCAGGGCGTCGTGGCGCCGGCGACGTTCACCATCCACCCGACGCCGAACCGGTCGGTGACCATGCCGAACTCGTCGCCCCACGGCGCGGTCTCCATCGCCATGACCTCGTGCGCGTCCTCGGACAGCGCGGCGAACCAGGCACGGAGGCGCTCGCGGTCGTCGGGGCCGCCGAACAGCGCGACCGACGCGTGGTCCGTGAGCGTCGTCCCCGGCGGGACGTCGGAGGCCATGAGCGTCCCGGCGCCCTCGATCGGGAGCTCGAGCTGCGAGTGCATGACCTTCTTCGCCTCCGCCGGGTCGTCCACCGGGCCGATCGACTCGTAGGTGCTGATGTCCGGCGTGACGCCGAACACGGTGCCGTAGAACTCCATCGCGTCACGCGCGTCGCCGTCGAAGTTCAGGTAGGGGCTGAGCCGAACGGCCATGATGGCCTCCTCGTCGTGGGTGCGGGCCTGACTCTGTGTGGACGGTCCGGCACGTCCGGACTGAGCGGTCCTCCGCCGCGGCGACGGGCCGGTCTCGCCCGCGGAGCACCGGACCGGCATGCGGCGCCGGTCGGCTAAGGTGTGCGCGGCCCGACGGCGCGGCCACCGGACCGCGGGCCGCTCACCCGCGTGCGGCCCACGGACCGAGGAGCGCGACAGGGGGCCCAGGACGTGCAGCGCAACCTCGTCCACGTCTTCGACGTGACGGGCGCGGACCCCCTGCTGCTCGACGACGACGCGACCGTCCGCGGCTGCCTCGACGCGATCGTGCGGCACGCGGGGATGACGCCGCTCGGCGAGGCGTCCCACCGGTTCGAGCCCCAGGGCACGAGCGTCGTGCTCCTCCTCGCGGAATCACACCTCGCCGTGCACACGTGGCCCGAGCACGGCACCGCCTACGTGACCCTGACGACCTGCCGGGCCCCGGCGTCCGCCACCTTCACCGACGACGTGAGCGCCCTGCTCGCGCACGCCCTGGGCGCGGCCGAGGTCGCCGTGCGGAGCCTCGTGTGAGCCGGACCCGCCCGCGGCTCGCGATGCGGGTCGGCGAGGATCTCGTCGGCACGCCGCCCCAGCGGGCGACGCCGCGCGCCGTCGCCGTCCTGTCGACCGTGCACGGCGGTACCACGTTCACGTGGGAGGAGTGGCAGCTCCTCGGCCACGACGGCTCGGACGTCTGGGTCGAGTACGACCACGACACGCGCGACGTCACGCTGCTGCACCCGACCGAGGCGTGGCCGCCGGTCGTCGACCTCGCGGGGCTGCACACCGGGCGCACGCTCGGCCTGCGCCTCGACGGGCGGCAGTACTCGCTCGTCGTGCGCGAGCGCGGCACCGGCCGGGTCGAGCACGTCGAGGGGCAGTTCGCCGAGCCGTTCGTCGTCGGGCAGCAGGTCGAGTACGTCGACCTCTCGGCCCACGGCACGGTCGTCTCGATCGAGCGCACGACCGGCCCGCTCGGTCCCGTGACCGCCGTCTACCGCGGCCGGCGCCTCGACGTCGCGGAGCAGCGCCGCCTGTTCGGGCGCCGTGTCGCGCCGCGCACGCTTCCCGGCGGCCGGTTCGTGGCCTTCGCGGTCGCGGCCGTCGTGCTCGTCGGGCTCTTCGCGTCCTGCACCGCGCGGGCCGCCTCCGACGACGGGTCGTGCACGCCCCGCACGGTCGAGACCGTCGCCCCGTCCGGCCAGGTGACCACCACCGAGCAGAGCGGCACGTGCGTGCGCCGCTCCGTGTACGGCGGCGGTGGCGGCGGGCTCGGCAAGTGACCCGCCCGACCGTCGGACCCCTCGTCGAACCCGCACGCCCGACCGCCCGTCCCACGACCTGACCCCGGGAGACACCGTGATCGCAACCGCCGCCGCCCCGCTGGCGTTCCTCTGGTCCTTCTTCTCGACGATCCTCTACTCGGCGCTCGGCATCGTCCTGCTGCTCGTCACGCTCGTGGTCGCGAACAAGGTGTTCCGGCTCAACCTGCACCGCGAGCTCGTCGACGAGCACAACGTCGCGTTCGGCGTGATGATCGCGGGCCTCGCCGTCGCGATCGGCCTCATCATCGCGGGGACGATCAGCTCCTGACCGTGCTCGACCAGCAGGAGCTCCCGCCCGGGCGTCCGCCAGAGGCCGACGCGGACGACGTCGCACCCCCGGCCGGGCGGTCCGGCCGCGCGCGCACCATGGACCGGCCGACGGTCTTCGCCGCGGCCCTGCTCGTCGCCGTCGGAGGACTCGTCTACGAGCTCATCCTCGGGACGGCGGCGTCCTACCTGTTCGGCGACTCCGTCGTCGCGTTCTCCGTCGCGACGGGGCTCACGCTGTTCGGCATGGGCCTCGGCTCGCTCCTCGCGCCCCGGCTCCAGCGCACCGCGGGGCTGAGCTTCGTCCGCAACGAGCTCGTGCTCTCGCTCCTCGGCGGGACGTCGGTGCTCGCGCTGTTCTGGGCGTACGCGTCGACCGAGCTCGCGTGGGTCGTGTTCGTCGTCCTGTCGCTCGCGATCGGCACGGCGATCGGCGTCGAGATCCCGCTGCTCGTCGCGGTCCTCAAGGAACGGGGGAGCGAGGGTTCCGTCTCGCTGCTGTCGAAGGTGCTCGCGCTCGACTACTTCGGGGCGCTCGCGGCGTCGCTCCTGTTCCCGTTCCTCCTGCTCCCGTACCTCGGGCTCGTCCGCACCGCGTTCGCGGTCGCGGTGCTCAACGTCGCCGTCGCGGCGTTCATGCTCGCGCGCATGGGCCACCCGCCGCGGTGGACCGCCCTCGCCGCCGTCACGCTCCTGGTGCTCCTCGCGGGGTTCGCCGCGTCCACGTGGCTCGAGACGCGCATCAGCGCGGGGATGTACCAGGACCCGGTCGTGGCGCAGGAGCGCAGCGCCTACCAGCAGGTCGTCGTCACCGAGTACCGCGGCGACACCCGCCTGTACCTGGACAACCAGCTCCAGTTCTCGTCCGTCGACGAGGCCCGGTACCACGAGACGCTCGCGCACGCGGCGATGACGTCCGTCGCCGCGCCCGCGTCCGTCGCGATCCTCGGCGGGGGCGACGGGCTCCTCGCGCGCGAGGTGCTCCGGTACGACTCGGTGCAGGAGGTCACGCTCGTCGACCTCGACCCGGCGGTCACCGACCTCGCGCGCGAGAACCGGCTCCTCACGGGCCTCAACGAGCACGCGCTCGACGACCCGCGCGTGAGCGTCGTCAACGCCGACGCCTTCCGGTGGGTCGAGGACACCCCGCAGACGTTCGACGTCGTGCTGGTCGACCTCGTCGACCCCTCGACCGAGCGCGTCGCCAAGCTGTACTCGCAGGAGTTCTACGGCATGGTCGCCGCGCACCTGCGGCCGGGCGGCGCGTTCGCGACCCAGGCGACGTCCACCTACTTCACGCCGGACGCGTTCTGGCAGGTCGTGTCGACCGTCCGCGCCGCGGCGCCCGACCGCGCGGTCGTGCCGCTCACCGTCAACGTGCCGTCGTTCGGCGAGTGGGGCTTCGCGCTCTCGGTGCCCGACGTCGTCCCCCCCGGCCTCTTCGCGCGCACGCCCCTCCCGGAGGGGCTGCGGTTCCTCGACGCCGCGTCGCTCGCCGCGACCACGCACCTGCCCGCCGACAACCCGCCGCGCGACCTGCCGCCGTCGACCCTGCTCTCCCCGACCGTGCAGCGCACCTACCAGGAGGACATGCGCGCATGGCGTTACTGACGCACCGTCTCGTGGGAACGGCGTGGTGAGCGCCGTGCAGCCCGATCTCGGCGCGTTCGATGCCCCAGCCCGTGCCGTCCCCCGGGTCACCCTGCCCGATCCGCTGCGCGGGGAGCGCCGCACCCTGCTCGTCGCCACGGTCGTCAGCGTGCTCGCAGGGCTGGTCGGTGCGGCGCTGCTGGGCCTCGGTCTGCAGGACTCGAACAGACTGACCGACTTTCTGGTGCTCGCGGGCGTCGTGGCTGCGCCGACGAGCGTCTTGTCTCTCCTGCAGGTCAGCCCGGCGGCGGCCTCACGGATCAGCCGGTTCGCCGACGACAACGGGTGGCGCTTCGCCGCGCTCGTGGACTCGCCGGGCCACACCGGGAGCAGCTTCAGGGTGGGCACCCGGCAGCAGCGGCTCCTGGTGGTTCGGGGAGAGCTCCACGGCCACGCGGTCGAGATCGGCAACCTGCGATACAGGATCGGCTCGCGGCGCGCGCCCTTCATCCCGGCCGGCTACGTGGCCGTCCCGCTGCCTGCCCGGCTCCCGCACGTCGTCATGACCTCACAGCGCGCCCTGCGTGTGCGGGTCGCGTTCCACCCGCGCGCCGAGGACCGCGTCGCGCTGAGCACCGACGGTGCGTTGCGGGTGTACGCGCGGGAGGAGACCGCGCACGTCGTGCGGTCGATGCTCACGCCGGACGCCCTCCAGGTCTTCGCGCGGCTGAGTCGCCGGTACTGCATCGAGATCGTGGACGGCTCGATGTTCCTGCACGCACGGTCGCCCCTGGCGACAGGCTCGGGACGGCGTTGGGCCAGCGTCCTCGCCGACGTCGCCGAGGTCTGTGCCCTGCTCGACGCGTCGCCGATCTGGTCGGTGCTGCGCCACCAGCCCCGGCGCGCCCTGCAGTCGCTGCCACGGCTGCAGACCGGCTTCGACGAGACCCGCGTCAGGACGATCACCCTCCTCGCCTTCGGAGCACTGATGGCCGTGGTGACCCTGCTGGTGGTCTGGGTGTGGACCTGGTGACCTCGTGACCCGACCCGAGAAGTGTCCGCGCCTCGCGCCGCGGTGCCGTCCCTAGCCTCGGGCGGCCGTCGTCGCGGGTACCAGCGCGTCGAGCGCCGCGAACGGGTCGTCCGGGCGGGCGGGGTCGGGGCTCGTCGCGACGAGCACGACGCTCGACACCCCGCCCGCGCCGAGCTCGGCGAGCCGGGCGCGGAAGGCGTCGGGCGGCCCGACGACGGCGAGCTGGTCCACCCACGCGTCCGGCATCGCGGCGGCGAAGGCCTCGGGGGAGTCGCTGGCGTCGCGCAGGGCGCGGAAGTCCTCGGCGAACGGGAGCGGGTCGATCTGCGCCGACCAGTCCGCCTCGCCCAGGACCGCGAGGTTCGGCCGCACGATCGCGCGGGCGGTCGCGACGTCGTCGTGCACGGCGCCGATCGCGAAGGCGACGACGCGGTGCTCGGGCGGGGCGGCGTCGCCCGCGCTCGCGCGCCCGGCGTCGATCGCGGCGCGCGCGACGGCCAGGTACTCCGGGGTCACGGGCATGTCGAGGATCGTCCCGTCGGCGACGCGGCCCGAGACCTCGAGGGACCGCGGGCCGCGCACCCCCGCGAGCACCGGCGGCGGCGAGGCGGGCGGGGCGTGCAGCGCGACGTCGTCGACGGTGACGTACCGGCCCGAGGCGGTGACGCGCTCGCCGTGCAGCAGCGCCCGCACGGCCGACGTCGTCTCCTCGAGCATCGCGAGCGGGCTCGCGGGCCAGACGCCGATCTGCCGCATCCACGCGGGCATGCCGTGCCCGAGCCCCAGGTGCAGGCGGCCGGGGTGCAGGGCGGCGAGCGTCGCGGCCTCCATCGCGGCGGTCGACGGCGCGCGCGTCGCCGCGGGGAGGATCCCGATGCCGACGGTGAGGCGCTGCGTCGCGGCGAGGACGGTCGCGGCCTGCGCGATCCCGCCGTGGAACGTGAGGTCCTCGACGACCCACACCTCGTCGAGCCCTACCTCCTCGGCGCGGCGCGCGAACGGCACGATCTGGTCGGCGGGCAGCTCGCGCGGCAGGATCACGCCGAGCGTGGGGGTCGAGGTCGCCATGCCGCGACCGTACCGTGACAGCGCTCCCACCTGCGACGTCACCGCCGACGACCGCAAAGCCCTGGCCGCGGCCGGAGCTCGGCGCCTACCGTCGGGGCATGACCGCGCTCGACGACGCCGCCCTCGCCACCCTCGACACCCATCTGCGGGCGGCGGCCGACGCCGACGCGTTCTCCGGCGTCGTGCGGATCGAGCGCGACGGCGACCCGCTGTTCGAGCGCGCGTACGGCGTCGCGTCGCGCCGCTGGGGCGTCCCGGTCCGCACGAGCACGCGGTTCGACGTCGCGTCGGTGACCAAGCTGTTCACCGCCGTCGCGGTGCTCCAGCAGGTCGGGGAGGGGCGGCTCGGGCTCGACGACCGCGTCCACGATCACGTCGACCTCGCGGGCACGACCATCCCGCGCGAGGTGACGATCCGGCACCTGCTGACACACACGTCGGGAATCGCCGACGACGCCGACGAGGAGGCGGGCGAGTCGTACGAGGCGCTGTGGGTCGACCGGCCGAGCTACTCCGTGACGCGCACCGCCGACTTCCTTCCCGGCTTCGTCCACAAGGAGCCGAACTTCCCGCCCGGCGAGGGGTGCCGGTACTGCAACGTCGGCTTCGTCCTCGCGGGCCTCGCGCTGGAGTCGGTCATCGGGACGACCTACCGTGAGTACGTGCGCGAGCACGTGTTCGCCCGCGCCGGCATGGACCGCTCCGGGTTCTTCCGCATGGACGAGGCCGAGCCCGACGTCGCCGAGGGCTGGGAGCCCGTCCGCGAGGGCCCGGAGGACGAGGGGCCCGTCACCGGCTGGCGGCAGAACATCTACTCCTACCCGCCCGTCGGCTCGCCCGACGGCGGGGCGCACGTCACCGCGCGCGACCTCGCCCGGTTCTGGGCTGCGGTCCGCGGGGGCGAGCTCCTGCCTCTCGACCTCACGCGCGCGTTCCTCACGCCGCAGGTCAAGCACGACGACGGCGACACGGACGAGACGGACGAGAAGGACGCGCCGGGCGCGGAGCGGGCCGCGAGCGTGCGCTACGGGTTCGGGCTCGAGTTCGAGCTGCTCGCCGACGGGTCCGTGCGCTCCGCGTACAAGGAGGGGATCAACACGGGGTCGAGCGCGATGCTGCGCCACTACCCCGCCCCGGTGGCCCCCTCCGACGGCCCCGACGCGCTCCCGCCCGCCGGGGCGCCGGGCGTGACGGCCGTCGTCGTGTCCAACGGCGAGGCGGGCGCCTGGGACCCCGTGCGACGGATCGACGCGCTCGTCCTGGGGTGAGCGAAGAGCTGCCCTCGTGCGCCGCGTGCCATGTGCAAACGTAGGTCGCCATTCGGCGTAACCTTCCGGGGTGACGAGTCGAGGACACCAGCCGCCGGTGCTGTCGGACGTGGCAGAGCTTGCCGGCGTGAGCATCTCGACGGTGTCGAGGGTGCTCACCGGGCGCACCCCGGTGAGCTCTCGGCTCAGGGACAAGGTGCAGGCGGCGGTCTCGGAGCTCGGCTACCGGCCCAACGCCGCGGCCCAGACGCTCGTCAGCGGACGGCGTTCCACGGTGGCGGTCCTCGCGAGGAACACGGTGCGGTACGGCTATGCCGCCACGCTGCAGGGCATCGAGGAGGCCGCACGGGCGGCGGGGTACGTGGTGTCGATCGCGGTCGTGGAGTCGGAGGCGCCGCGCGACCTCGATCGCGCGGTCGACCTCGTCCTGTCGCAGTCGCTGGCAGGAGCGATCGTCGTGGAGTTCGACTCGCTCGGCGTGCGTACGCTCGAGTCGTTGCCGGACGCGCTGCCCGTCGTCGCGGCGGCCGGCGCCAGACGCCGGCCGGGCCCGCGCCCGCACGCGTTCCTCGACGACCAGGCGGGCGGTGAGGAGGCGACGCGCTACCTCCTGGGGCTGGGACACCGCACCGTGCACCACGTGGCGATCCCGTCGACACGGCCGCGCAGCGGTCGTACCTGGGGCTGGCGCCGCGCGCTCGAGAGCGCGGGCGTCGACCGGCCTGACGTGATCCAGGCGAGCTACGACCCGGACTCCGGGTACGAGGCGGGGCTGGTCCTCGCGGCGGACCCGGCCGTCACCGCCGTGCTGTGCGGCAACGACGAGCTCGCCATCGGCGTCATGCGCGCACTCGCGGAGCAGGGCCGGAGGGTGCCCGAGGACGTCAGCGTGGTCGGCTTCGACGACCAGCCGTTCGCGCGCATGTGGAGCCCGCCCCTCACGACGGTCGCCCAGGACTTCGTCGATCTCGGGCGCAGGACGTTCGGGATGCTGGCGCGCTGGGTGGAGACGGGCGAGCGCCCGGAGGACAGCGCTGCCAAGCCTGAGCTGGTCGTTCGCGAGAGCGCTGCGCCTCCCCGCGCCTGACCCTCTCGCCGTCCCCCATCCCGCCTCCGGCGCGGCTCGTCGGCGCGCCGTCCGGGTCCGCGCGCCGACGGACACATTCTGACCAACGTTTGCAGAGCCACGGATGTGTGCGCTAACTTCTGACCAACGTTTGCAGGACCCGCACCGATGCGGGGCGACGAGGGAGTGCGCGTACGTGGTGAGCACAACGGTGGCCGAGGACGTCCGAGACGCGGGCGGCACCCATGCATGGCCTCGAGTGGTGCGTCTGGCGGCGGCCGGCACGGCCGTCGTCCTCCTGCTCCCCGAGGACGGCCTCCCCGAGATGCTCCACTGGGGGGCGGACATCGGGGAGAGCCCGGAAGACCTCGAGGACCTCGAGAGGGCGACCCGGCCGGTCCTCGCGACCAACGGCGTCGACCACGGGGTGCGCGTCGCGCTCCTGCCGGAGTCCTGGACGGGCTGGACGGGGACGCCCGGGCTGTCCGGCCACAGGGCCGGCGAGGGCTGGTCGCCGCGGTTCCGCCCGACGCGGGTCGACGTGGACCAGCTCCCCCAGGGCGGCTCGGTCGTCGTCCAGGCGCACGACGCGGTGGCCGGGCTCCGCCTCGGGCTGGAGCTCGAGCTGCTCCCCTCGGGTCTGCTCCGGCTGCGCGGGCGGCTGACCAACGTGGCGGGCCGGCCGTACACCCTCGACGGCCTGCGCCTCGCCCTGCCGGTCCCCACGAAGGCGGACGAGCTCCTCGACCTCGCCGGGCGCTGGGCCAAGGAGCGGGTGCCGCAGCGGTCCCCGTTCGTCGTCGGATCCCACGTCCGAGAGGGGCGGCACGGTCGGACCGGTGCGGACGCGGCGACGGTGCTCGTCGCCGGCGAACCCGGGTTCGGCTTCGAGTCGGGGGAGACGTGGGGGGTCCACGTGGCCTTCAGCGGCAACCACGTCACGTCCGCCGAGCGGACCTTCGACGGACGCCGCCTCCTGCTCGGCGGCGAGCTGCTGCTGCCCGGCGAGGTCGAGCTCGCCCCGGAGGAGTCGTACACCGGCCCGTGGATCTATGCGAGCTATGCGGACGGGCTGGATGCGCTCGCCGCCCGGTTCCACGACCACCTGCGCTCGCGCCCTCGGCACCCGCGCTCGCCGCGCCCCGTGGTCATGAACGTGTGGGAGGCCGTCTACTTCCACCACGACCTCGACCGTCTCAAGGAGCTCGCCGACCTTGCCGCGGAGGTCGGGGTGGAGCGGTTCGTGCTCGACGACGGGTGGTTCGGGGGGCGTCGCGACGACACCACGGGCCTCGGCGACTGGGCCGTCTCCGAGGAGGTCTGGGGCGACGGACGCTTCGCCGAGCTCGTCCGGCACGTCAAGGAACTCGGGATGGAGTTCGGGCTCTGGTTCGAGCCCGAGATGGTGAACCTCGACTCCGACCTCGCCCGGCAGCATCCGGAGTGGATCCTCCAGGTCGAGGACCGGCTCCCCGTCGAGGCGCGTCACCAGCAGGTGCTCGACCTGTCGCACCCGGGGGCGTACGAGCACGTGCTGTCCAGCGTCGTCGGCGTCGTCCGCGAGCACGGGGTCGACTTCGTCAAGTGGGACCACAACCGCGACCTCGTCGACGCAGGGTCGACGCGGACCGGTCGCGCCGGGGTCCACGAGCAGACGCTCGCGGCCTACCGCCTCATCGACGAGATCCGCGAGCGGTGCCCGGGTCTGGAGATCGAGTCGTGCTCGTCCGGCGGCGCGCGCGTCGACCTCGAGATCCTCGAGAGGACCGACCGGGTCTGGGCGTCGGACTGCATCGACGCCCACGAGCGGCAGCAGATCCAGCGCTGGACGGCGCAGCTCCTGCCGCCCGAGCTGGTCGGCAGCCACGTGGGGGCGGACCGGGCGCACACGACGGGCCGCCGACTCGACCTGTCGTTCCGGGCCGCGACGGCGATCTTCGGTCACTTCGGCATCGAGTGGGACCTCTCCGAGGCGACCGAGGCGGAACGCAAGGAGCTCGCCGGCTGGGTCGACCACTACAAGCAGGTGCGCCAGCTCGTGCACACGGGTCGCGTGGTGCGTCGTTCCCTCGAGGGCGGCGACCTGTGGTTGCACGGCGCGGTGAGCCCGGACCGCACCGAGGCCCTGTACGGGCTCACGCTCCGCGAGCGCCACGTCACGTGGCCCGCGGGCCGGGTCCGGCTGCCCGGGCTGGACCCCGACGCGACCTACCGCGTCCGCCCGTCCGGCCCGGCCGTGGTCCGGGGGGACGACCCCCGCTCCGCCCCCGCGTGGTGGGAGGACGGTCTCCGGCTCAGCGGAGCCGCGCTCGGCTCCGTCGGCCTGAGCGTCCCGGCGCTCCATCCGGACCAGGCGGTGCTGATCCACGTGGAGGTGGAGCGATGAGCGCCCAGACGAGCACGAGATCGCCCGCACCGCCGCGGGCGGGCCGACGGCTGTCGCAGGACGTGCGGAACCTCCCGGCGGCCCTGCTGTTCGTCCTGCCTGCCGGCATCGGGTTCGTCGTGTTCTTCCTCTGGCCGACGCTCCGGGGGATCTGGCTGAGCTTCACCGACTCGACCGCGTTCGCCACGGGTGGCTTCGTCGGGCTGGAGAACTACCAGCGGATGGCCGCGGACCCGGTCTTCTGGAACGCCTTCAAGGTGACCATCTGGTACGTGCTGCTCAACATCGGGCTCCAGACCGTGCTCGCCGTGGTGGTGGCGGTGCTCATGCACCGCCTCACGCAGTCCATGGTGGTCCGCGGCATCATCCTCACCCCGTACCTCGTGTCCAACGTCGTCGCGGCGATGCTCTTCCTGATGCTGCTCGACTACCAGCTCGGGTTCGTGAACGAGCTGGTCGAGACCCTCGGCGGCGACCGCATCATGTTCTTCGGCGACCAGTCCCTCGTGATCCCGACGATCGCTCTGGTGAACGTGTGGAGGCACCTGGGGTACACGGCGCTGCTCATCTTCGCGGGGCTGCAGACGATCCCGGAGAACCTCTACGAGGCGGGCCGCGTCGACGGCGCGTCCGAGCTGCGCATGTTCCGGTCGATCACGCTGCCGCTCCTGCGCCCGCACCTCGGCCTCGTGCTCATCGTGACGATGATCGGCTCGTTCCAGGTGTTCGACACCGTCTCGGTCGCCACCCAGGGCGGGCCGGCCAACGCCTCGAACGTCATCCAGTACTACATCTACCAGGTCGCCTTCAGCCGCGGGTACGACTTCGGGTACGCGTCGGCCATGTCGGTCGCGCTGCTCGTCGTGCTCGCCGTGATCGCGATCGTCCAGTTCCGGCTCACCCGGGCGAACCAGAACGACATGGCGTGAGGTACCGATGACCACCACAGCTCCCGCTCCCGTCGCGACGCCGACCGGACGCGTCCGCACCGAGCCGGCACCCCGCCGACGCCGACGCCGCACCACCCCGGGCCGGGTGCTCGGCTGGGTCGTGCTCGTCCTCCTCATGATCGTGACGCTCTTCCCGTTCTACTGGATGCTGCGGACCGCGCTGTCCACCAACGCCGCGCTGCCCGGTGGCGCGGCGGACCCGCTCCCCGTGGGGTTCAGCGGGGAAGGCTTCCGCCGTGCGCTCGGGCTCGCCACGGCGCAGGAGTCGCTCGCCGACGGCGGGTCCGGCGCCTCGATGGACTTCCCGCGGTACCTCCTGAACTCCGTCGTCGTCGCGACGCTCGTCACGGTGTGCCAGGTCTTCTTCTCGGCGATGGCGGCGTACGCGTTCGCGCGGCTGCGCTGGCCCGGGCGCGACGTCGTCTACGCGGTCTTCCTCGCCGGCCTGATGGTCCCGACCATCTTCACGCTGCTGCCGAACTTCCTGCTCGTGCGCGACCTCGGCCTGCTCGACACGCTGCCCGGCATCGCGCTCCCGACGATGCTCATGACCCCGTTCGCGGTGTTCTTCCTCCGGCAGTTCTTCGCCGGGATCAGCTTCGAGATCGAGGAGGCGGCGAAGCTCGACGGTGCGGGCCGGTTCAGGACGTTCTTCACCATCGTCCTGCCGATGGCCTCGCCCGCCGTGGTCACTCTCGCGGTCCTCACGTACATCACGGCGTGGAACGACTACCTGTGGCCCTTGCTCGTGAGCCAGTCCGACGACTCACGAGTGCTGACCCTCGCGCTCGGGATCTTCCGGGCCCAGTCCCCCCAGGCGTCTCCGGACTGGGCCGGCCTGATGGCGGCGACGCTGCTCGCAGCGCTGCCGATGCTCCTGCTCTTCCTCGCCTTCGCGAAGAGGATCGTCAACTCGATCGGCTTCACGGGAATCAAGTAGCCGCTCGGCACCAGGGGGCTCACGGGTACGGCGGCCGTCGGACCCGACAACCATTCCGCACCATCGACGCGGATGTCTGCGAAAGGGAACAACGATGCGCAAGTCTGTCCACGTCGCGGTGGCAGGATCCCTGGTCCTGGCCCTCGGCGCGTGCTCCTCGGGAGGCGGCTCGGGCTCGGGCGGCTCCGGTGAAGAGATCTCGTACTGGCTCTGGGACTCGAACCAGGTGCCCGCCTACCAGGAGTGCGCGGCCGCGTTCACGGAGCAGAACCCTGACACCACGATCAAGATCGAGCAGTTCGCGTGGGACGACTACTGGACGAAGCTCACGGCCTCGTTCGTCGGCGGCTCGGGTCCCGACGTCTTCGTCGACCACCTGTCGAAGTACGGCGAGTTCGCCGCGCAGGGCCAGATCGTCGCCCTCGACGAGCTGGTGGAGAAGGACTCGGTGGACACCACGGTCTACGCCGAGGGCCTCATCGACCCGTGGCGGTACGCCGACGGCTCGCTGTACGGCCTCCCGAAGGACTGGGACACGACCGCCTTCTTCTACAACGAGGCGCTGGTCGCCGACGCCGGCTACACGGCGGACGACCTCTGGGCGGCGGACTGGAACCCCGAGGACGGTGGCACGTTCGAGCAGATCGTCGCGCACCTGACGGTGGACGCCAACGGGGTACGCGGTGACGAGGCCGGGTTCGACAAGTCGAACGTCGCGGTCTACGGCCTGGGCATCAACCCGAACTTCGAGGAGACGGGCCAGATGCAGTGGGCCAACTTCACGGGGTCGCTCGACTGGGACTACCTCGACGAGAACCCGTGGGGCACGCGCTACAACTTCGACGACCCGGAGTTCCAGAAGGCGGTCGACTGGTTCTACGGCCTGGCCGACAAGGGCTACGCGCCCGCGGCGGGGGTGTTCTCCGAGGAGACGCTCACCCAGGTGGGTTCCGGCAAGGTCGCCATGGGGACCAACGGCTCCTGGGCCACGGGGACCTTCATGGCGCTCGAGGGCATGGAGGTCGGGATCGCGCCCGGACCCGTCGGGCCGACGGGTGACCGTGCCTCGGTCTTCAACGGCGTGGCCGACTCGATCAGCGCGTCGTCGAAGAAGCAGGACGCGGCCTGGGAGTGGGTCCAGTTCCTCGGTTCCAGCGCGTGCCAGGACATCGTCGCCGAGCACGCCGTCGTCTTTCCCGCGATCCCTGAGTCTGCGGACAAGGCGCTGGCCGCGTTCGAGGCGAAGGGCTGGGACGTCTCGGCGTTCTTCAGCTACCGCGAGGAGGGGCGCACGTTCCTCCCGCCGATCACGGTCCGCGCCGGCGAGGTGAACGCCATCGCGTCGGTCGCGTTCGAGGACATCGCTCTCGGCAACAAGGACGCGTCGTCGCTGACGGAGGCCAACGAGCAGATCAACGCGGTCCTCGCGGACTGAGCACCAGCACGACGGCGGGGTGCGGCGGCGGCGCCGCGCCCCGCCGGTGGGGCGGTCGTCCCGGTCGCCCCGCGTTCCGACACACGAAGGAGTGTGGACAGATGCACGGCAAGAGAGCGGACGGCGGGCGCAGGATGCTCCGCCGACTCACGGCAGGACTGACCGCATCAGTGGTCGCCGCCACCGGAGCGGTGACCCTGCTGCCCGGTGCGGCGGCCGCCGAGGACGTCGAGGTCCTCGCGGTCGACCTGTCGGCGTCGACGGGCGCGGTGCAGGGCGGAGCGTCGGGCATGCTCTACGGCCTGGGCGACGACGGCGTGCCCACCGACCCGATCATCGCGGGGGCGCGCCCGACGAACGTCACCCAGAAGGCGCCCCACGGAGCCCAGCACCCCAACGGTGACCCCCTCGACGTCGAGCGCTCGCTGTTCGAGAACGGGGGCGAGTACCTGATGGTGAACATCCAGGACTACTACCCCGACTGGGCCTACAACGGCGGCAAGCGCCCCGAGGACTTCGACACCTACCTCGACATCGTCCGCACCGTCGTGACGAGCATCGTCGAGGAGTCCGACTACCCCGAGCGTTACGTCTTCACGCCGTTCAACGAGCCCGACGGCATCAACTGGTACGGCGACTGGAACGTCATGCGGGACACGTTCCTCGCCGACTGGAAGGCGGCGTACGAGACCATCAAGGAGATCTACCCGGAGGCGAAGATCGCCGGACCCGGTGACGCCTGGTGGCACGGGACCAGCACGCGCCAGATCCTCACCTACGCGAAGGCGAACGACGTCCTGCCGGACCGGTGGACCTGGCATGAGCTCGGCGTCGAGAACCTCGCCACGTTCCGTTCGCACCTCGCGGAGTTCCGACAGATCGAGCGGGAGGTCGGGGTCGGCCCGCTCCCGGTGAACATCACCGAGTACGCGATGCGCCGCGACATGGGCGTCCCGGGTCAGCTGGTCCAGTGGATCTCGATGTTCGAGGACGAGAAGGTCGACGCGCAGACGGCGTACTGGACGTTCGCGGGCAACCTCAACGACAACATGGCCAAGAACAACGCCGCGAACGGCGCGTGGTGGCTGCTCAAGTGGTACGGCGACCTCACGGGGGAGACCGTGGAGCTCACGCCGCCGGCGCTGAACACGGTCGACACGCTGCAGGGGCTCGCGGCCCTGGACGCGGAGAAGCGCCAGGCGACGGTCCTGTTCGGCGGCGGCTCGAAGGACGTCCGCCTCGACGTGTCGGGTATCGACGCCGAGGTGTTCGGCGACGAGGTCGACGTCCAGGTACGGCGTGCGGAGTTCACCGGGCAGGAGGGCGAGGCGCTGGCGCCGCCGGTCGTGGTGGCCGAGCGCGCGACAGTGGTCGACGGCGCGGTGCAGGTCGTGGTCCCGAACCGCGACCGTCACTCGGCGTACCAGGTCGTGGTGACGCCGGTCCTCGACAAGGCACCGGTCGTCGACACGACGTGGAAGCAGCGTGTCGAGGCGGAGTCGACCCGGCTGTCCGGCCTGACCGTGGTGGACCGACCGGCCGGTGACGCGTGGACGTTCGCGGCCTCGGGGGCCAAGGACGTGCGCGGGTTCACGTCGGCGGGGGCGTCGGCGTCGTGGACGGTCGACGTCCCGACGACGGGCACCTACCGCCTGGGCGTCATCGCGGGCGTGAACGGGCCGAACGTGGGACCGGGGTCGCACGCGCTGTTCGTCGACGGTGCCCCGGCGGGGACGGTCCGCTACGAGGCCGGCTTCTCGGACTCCTACCGCGGCAAGGCGGAGGTCCTGGTCGAGCTCGAGGCGGGTGCGCGTGAGCTGTCGGTGCGAGCGAGCGCCGACGGGTCCACGGTGCTGCCCGGCGCGAACGTCACGCTCGACCGGTTCGACCTGGAGCGGGTGGACGGTCCGGACACGGCGACCTACCCGGCCCACCTCGCCCGCCTCGAGGGTGCGTCCGTCTCCTACGACGCGGGCGAGGCCGGGCAGGTGCACGTAGGCGGCCAGGGCACGGCGACGTTCTACGTGGCCGCACGCGAGACGGGGTACTACGACGTGTCGCTCGACTACTCCACGGACGCGGCGACCGCGGTGGGCCTGCGGCTCAACGGTCGTGAGGTGGCCGGTCTCGCGGCGGACGCCGCGGGCACCCGCACCTCGACGGCGCGGGTGCACCTCGCGAAGGGCATCACGCAGCTCACGGTCACCTCGCCCGAGGGCATCGCGCTCCGGTCCCTGACGACCACGCGGGCCGCCGGGTCCGACGCTGCGGCCGAGACGGTCGAGGCCGAGGACGTGCTCCAGCTCTCGGGTGGCGCGCGCCTCGAGTCGGTGGCGCAGCCCACTGACGTGTCGGGACAGCAGGTCTCCTGGCTGGGCGGCAGCGCGCAGAGCGTCGCGGTGTGGCCGCGCGCGGAGGGCGTGGGCGCCGGCCAGTACGACCTGGTGGTGCGGTACGCGAACGCGGAGAAGAACACCGGGCACGCGTACAACACCGACGTCATCACGCGCTTCCTCGACGTGAGCGAGGCCGGCGGCGGCACCACACGTGGCGCCTTCCGGCACAACTACTCGTGGAAGGGCTTCTGGACCCACACGGTCGCCCTCGACCTGACCACGGACGACGGGGCCCTGACGTTGGGCAACGCCACGGGCTGGGCCCCGAACCTGGACACCCTCGCCCTGGCGCCGCTGGTGCTGGACGTGACCAACTCCGGTTCCTCCGCGGGCGTCGCCCTGGACGTCCAGGTCCAGCCGCGCTGCCTGGCTGGCAAGGCCTTCCTCGCGGTGCGCGCGACGAACCAGGAGCCGTCTGCGGTCGACCTCAGCGTCGTCACGGCCTACGGCACGCGCGAGTTCGCCGCTGTCGCTCCCGAGCGTTCCGGCTACCAGTCGTTCGCCACGCGCGCGGCCCGGCTCGAGGCGGGCACCGTCACGGTGGCGGGTGCGACGGACGGGCGCGACGGTCGGTACGACGTCTCGTACGACGCCCTCGACTGCGACTGACCGGCTGGTTCCCCGTCGTCAGCCACGTCGCTCGGGCCTCGCACATGAACGAGGCGAGGCCCGAGCGGCGGGTTCCGGGTCGCACGCACCACACGGACCTCGTGCGCGCGCTGCGGGAGCTCGGCGTGAGCGACGCCCTGTCCGTCGCGGCGGTTCGCGACGTCGTCGCCGACGTCGCGTTCGACGACATCTGGATCCCCTGGTCCCGCGGGTACGTCGCGCTGGCGCGCGCCGGGACCATCCATGCATGGATCCATCCCGGGTTCGTCGACGTCCGGTCCGGACCCGGAGGCGCGCACCGGATCGCGCTCCCTGCCCCTGGACCGGCCCGGCTGCGCGTCCAGCACCCCGACACCAGGCACGACGGCACCTTCGAGGAGGCCGCCATGACGACCGACCCGCGAGCCGCCTCCGTGCAGGGGGAGCCGAGGGGCGAGCGGCTGCTCGGTGCGGTCCGCAGGGAGCGCATCGTCGCCGCCGTGCGCGCCCGTGGCGTCGTCACGGTCGCCGACCTGGTGCGCGACCTCGGTGTGTCCGACATGACCGTCCGCCGTGATCTCGCCGCCCTCGCGGACCGCGGCCTGCTGCACCGCGTGCACGGCGGCGCGACGTCGGCCGGACGGCGGGGATCGGTGCACGTCCCGCGGCCGGGAGTCCCTCGCGCAGGCGACGACGCACGGGCGGAGGTAGCCGTGCGGCTGATCGAGCCCGGGGGCGTCGTCGCCCTGGGGCCGGGGACCACCACCCGGCTCCTCGCGGAACGGATCGTGGCTGACCCACGACTACGGCCCCTCACGGTCCTGACGAGCTCGACGGCCGTCGCGCGGGTGGTGGACTCCGCAGGGGACGGCCTGCTGACGGCGATCCTCTCCGGCGGCACGCGCACCGCGTCGGACGCCCTCGTCGGCCCCCTGGCACGGCGTGCGTTCGGCGAGCTCCCCAGCACGCTCGTGTTCGTCGACGCCTACCGGATCTCGTCCGACACCGGGGTGGCCGACCAGGGCCGCGACGAGGCGGACGTCAGCCGGGCCATGGTGCAGAGCACCGACCGGGTCGTGGTCCTCGCGAGCCGGTCCGCCTGGCGGCCTGGAGGGGGACACCCGTTCGCCGCGCTGGACGAGGTCGACGTCCTCGTCACGGACGACGCGGCGCCTGCGCGCGAGCGCGAACGGGCCGGGTCCGCCGCCGGGCACCTGCTGGTCGCACCTGCCGGGCAACCCCCGCCTGCGCGTCGTCCTCTCGTGCGCGGCTGAGACGGGCCGCGCACCCGACGAGACGGCCCGAGCCTCCGCACGAGACCTCCACACGGTCTCGCCCGCATCGGCCCAGCGGGGTCCCGACGCTCGCCTAGGCTCGTGAACCGTGCCCTCCGGACTCTCCGCCGCCCTCTCGGCAGCCCTGCCCGCCGCGTCGACGGCGGAGCCTGCGCTCGACGGCGTCGCCGGGTGGGCCGTGAACCTCATGGAGACGCTCGGCCCGGTGGGCGCCGCCATCGCGATCGCGCTCGAGAACCTGTTCCCGCCCCTGCCGAGCGAGATCATCCTGCCGCTCGCGGGCTTCACCGCGAGCCAGGGCAGCTTCGGCCTCGTCGAGGCGATCCTGTGGACGACGGCCGGGTCGATCGTCGGGGCACTGGCGCTGTACCTGGTCGGGGCGCTCGTCGGGCGCGAGCGCACGCGCTGGATCGCGGAGCGGCTGCCGCTCGTCAAGGTCGCGGACGTCGACCGCACCGAGCAGTTCTTCCTCAAGCACGGCGGCGCGACCGTCTTCTTCGGCCGCTTCATCCCGATCTTCCGCAGCCTCATCTCGATCCCGGCCGGGGTCGAGCGCATGCCGCTGTGGAAGTTCGTCGCGCTCACCGCCGCGGGCAGCGCGGTGTGGAACACGATCTTCGTCTACGCCGGGTACGCGCTCGGCGAGCAGTGGCACGTCGTGGAGGAGTACGCCGGCGTGCTCCAGAAGGTCGTCATCGCGGTCGTCGCGGCCGCGGTCGTGTGGTTCGTCGTGACGCGCGTCTGGCGCTGGGTGCACGACGACGAGCGGCCCGCCCACGCACGCGGCGGACAGGCGTCGTCGCCCGCACGCGACGACACCTGATCTTCTCCGCCGCCTGACGGGCTCGACACCCGGCCCCTCGGGGCGCACGCCGCCGCCGTGTCCCGAGGTCTGCCGCCCGCGCGGTCGGGCCGGGCCTGACGGATGATCGGAGCGTGCCCGACGAGACCCCCCGCGCGAGCGCGCCGCCGAGCCAGTCCTCGAGCGCGTCGTCCGACGCGTCCCGGGCCGCGCCCGACGCTGCGCTCGTCGCGACGGGGCGGCACTCCCCGCTCGCTGCCCAGCGGCACCGCGTCCGCGTCCGCCGGGTGGCCGCGACCGTCGTCGTGGTCCTCGCGGTCCTCTCGCTCGTGGGCCTCGTGGCGCGCCGGCTCTGGGTCCACCTGACGGTCTTCCAGGACTTCCTCCCGGGCGTCGAGGCGAGCAGCCGGGCGTCGAGCATCCTGCTCGCGGCCGTCGTCCTGCTCCTCACGGCGCGCGGGCTGCGCAACGGCCACCGGCTGTCGTGGGTCGTCACGTGCGCGGTGCTGGGGCTGACGGCCGTCGCGCACCTGGTGCACCACCGGCACGCGCTGCCGGCCGTCGTCGTCCTGCTCGCCGTCGGGTGGCTCCTCACGCAGTGGCGCGCGTTCCCCGTGCTGCCCACGCGGCGCGCGGTGCGCCGGGCGGTGCTGCTCCTCGTCGCGATCGGGGTCGCGCTCGTCCTCGTCGTGGTCGCGGTCGCGGTGGTGCTCGCGGCGCGCGACGCGGGCGACGCCGAGCTCGAGAGCGCGGCCCGCGTGCTCGCCGTCGTCGCGACGGTGCTCAACCTCGTGCTCGTGGTGCTCGTGCTCTGGTGGCTGCTCTCCCCCCGCTCGCCCAGGCCCGCGACGACGGCGGAGCACCTCGCCGAGCGGGAGAAGGCGCGCGCCGTCGTGACCGCGCACGGGGGCGGCACGCTCGACTACTTCGCCCTGCGTGACGACAAGGACTGGTTCTTCGTGGGCCACGGTGTCGTCGCGCACTCGGTCCGCAACGGCGTCTGCCTCGTCTCTCCTGACCCGGTCTGCCCGCCGGCCGAGCGCGAGCTCGTCTGGGCGGAGTTCCTCGACCACGTCGCACGCAACGGCTGGAAGGTCGCGGTCGTGGCGGCGGGGGAGCCGTGGCTGCCCGTGTACGAGGCATCGGGTCTGCTCCCGGCCTACCTCGGCGACGAGGCGACCGTCGACTGCCCGTCGTTCACCCTCGAGGGCAAGGCCCACAAGTCGCTGCGCCAGGCGGTCAACCGCGTCGCACGCGCCGGGTACACGACGACGTTCCACGACCCGACGACCCTCGACCCGGCGCTCCGCGACGAGATCGTCGCGATGAGCGACGAGTCCCGGCGCGGCGAGGACGAGCGCGGGTTCTCCATGACGCTCTCGCGCCTGTTCGACCCGCACGACACCGGGCTCATGCTCTCCGTCACGCGCTCTGCCGAGGGCCGCGTGGACGCGTTCTGCCAGTGGGTGCCCGCGAGCGACATCGACGGCTGGTCGCTCGACGTCATGCGCCGCCGCCTCGACGTCCCGGACCTGCCGAACGGCCTCGTGGACGCGACGATCGTCGCGACGATCGCGGAGCTCGTCGCGCGGGGCCAGCGCGGGCTGGGCCTCAACTTCGCCGTCCTGCGCGAGCTCATGGAGGGCGAGCGCGACTCGCGGCTCGACCAGCTCGTGCGTCCCGTCGTCAAGAGGTTCTCCGAGGGCACGCAGGTGGAGACGCTCGCGACGTTCAACGACAAGTTCGACCCGGGCTGGACCCGCCGCTACGTCGTCCTCGACTCGGCGGAGCAGATGGCCGCGCAGGCGCTCGTCATGGCCGGCGCGGAGGGGGTCACGGAGATCCCCGTGATCGGCCGGTTCCTGCGCGGGGTGGGCGCCGCGCCGGCAGAGGCCGCCGAGACGACGGCCGGACCCGCGGCATCCGGGGACGAGGCCTCGTGATCCTGTCCCTGCTCGCCGCCGTGGCCGCGAGCGTCCTGTACGCGGTGAGCACGATCATGCAGGCGGTCGCGACGCGACGCGCGCACGGCCTCGCGGCCGTCGCGCAGCCGCTCGTCATCGGCGGGCTCGTGGTCGACGGCGTCGCGTGGCTGCTCTCGCTCCTCGCCCTCGACCACCTGCCGCTGTTCGTCGTGCAGGCCGTCGTCGCGGCGTCGCTGGTCGTCGTCGTGCTGCTCGCGCGGCTCGTGCTCGGCGCGACGCTGCGCCGCACGGACCTCGTGGCGATGGGCGTCGTGGTGGCCGGGCTCGTCGTGCTCGCGCTCGCCGCGGGGGAGCAGCCCGCGACGCACCCGCCCGCGGGGTTCGTGACGTGGGTCAACGTCGCCGGGGCCGCCGTCGCGGTGGGCACGGTTGCCGCGTACCGGCGCGGGCACCCGGTGCTCCTCGCCGTGCTCGGGGGGCTCGGCTACTCCGTCGCCGCCGTCGCCGCGCGCGGCGCCCACGCGTCCGGCGACCTGCTCGACACCGTGTTCCAGCCGCTGGCGATCGCGATCGTCCTCGGCGGCGTCGCGGGCGCGCTCGCGTACCTGCGCGCGCTCGAGCGCGGCGCCGTGGGCACGGTCGCCGCGACCGTGTCCGTCCTCGAGGTGCTCGTCCCGGGGATCGTGGGGCTCGCGGTGCTCGGCGACGTCGTGCGGTCGGGCTGGGCCGTTCCCGCGGTGGTGGCGACGCTCGCCGCGGTGGGCGGCTGCGTCGTCCTCGCGACGAGCCCGGCGAACGCTGCCGCGGAGGAGTCGGCCCCCGCTGCCGCGGCCCCGGGGACGACCTAGGGTGGGCCGGGTCGACCCGCCGAACCCGGGGTCGCTCCCCGCACGGACGACTTCCTGAGGAGCCGTCCCGGGTTCGGCACCGAGGGAGGAGCACGATGCGCACACCGCTGGACGTCCTCACGCTCGACGCCCTGCGCCGCCGGACGTCGGTGAAGTGGCGCGCGTTCGACCCCGACGTGCTGCCGCTGTTCGTCGCGGAGATGGACGTCGCACCGTGCGAGGCCGTCGTCGACGCGGTGACCGCCGCCCTGCGCGCGGGGGACACGGGCTACGACGTCGGCACCACCTACGGTGAGGCGTACGCACGGTTCGCCGCGCGCCGGTGGGGCTGGTCGTTCGATGCCTCGACGTCGCGCGCGCTGCCCGACGTCATGCTCGCGATCGTCGAGGTGCTGCGCGTGCTCACGGCCCCGGGCGACGCGGTCGTCGTGAACCCGCCGGTCTACCCGCCGTTCTACGGCTTCACCGCGAACGAGGGGCGGCGCGTCGTCGACGCGCCGCTGGGCACCGACGGGCGGCTCGACCTCGACGCGCTCGAGCGCGCGTTCGCGGACGCGACGGGCGTCGCCGCGAACGGGCGCGGCCCCGGGAGCGGGCGCCGCGCCGTCTGGCTCGTGTGCAACCCGCAGAACCCCACCGGCACGACGCACACGCCCGCCGAGCTCGAGGCGGGGCTCGCGCTCGCCGCTCGGTACGGGGTGCGCGTCGTCGCGGACGAGATCCACGCCCCGCTCACCCGCCCCGGGCTCGACGGGCACCCCGCGACGACCCACACGCCGCTCCTCGCCGTCCCCGGATCGGACACCGCCGTCGCGATCGTCTCGGCGTCCAAGGCCTGGAACCTCCCGGGCCTCAAGGCCGCCGCGGCGGTCGCCGGCCCGGGCGCCGCGGACGACCTGCGGCGCATCCCCGAGGAGGCTGGTCACGGCGTGCAGCACGTGTCGGTGCTCGCGCACGTCGCCGCGCTCGACCACGGCGAGGCGTGGCTCGACGCGGTCCTCGCGGGCGTCGAGCGCAACGCGTGGCTCCTCACCGACCTCCTCGCGGAGCACCTGCCCGGGGTGCGGTACCGCCCGGGCGAGGCGACCTACCTCGCCTGGCTCGACGGGCGCGGTCTCCCCGACGGTGCGGGGGCGGACCCGCGCGGCTGGTTCCTCGACCGGGCGCGCGTCGCGCTCGAGGACGGCCGTCGGTTCGGCCCCGGCGGCGACGGTCACGTGCGGCTCAACCTCGCGACCGGCGTCGACGTGCTCACCGAGGCGGTCGCGCGCATGGGGGAGTCGGTGCGCGCGGCGGCCTGAGTGCCGCGCGCCGGTCCGGGTGGTCGCCGCCGATGACTCCGCCCGCCCCGGCCGGTCATCACACCGACCGACGCCCCCACCCCCTCCGGAGGACCGCATGCCGTTCGAACCCGTCGCCCTGGACCGTACGTTCACCGCGCCCGTCGGCGTCGACGTCAAGGGCGACACCTGGCCGTGCGTCGAGGTGCCGGAGGCGCGCGAGCTCTTCGGATCCCTGCGGTCGGTGCGGGTCGACGCGACCGTCGACGACGTGCCGCTGCGGAACGTCGGGCTCATGCCGACCGGGTCCGGCGGCCTGATGCTGTCGCTCAACGCGGCCGTGCGCAAGCGCCTCGGCAAGGATGTCGGCGATACGGTCACCGTCCGCCTCGAGCGCCGCCTGAGCTGAGGCCGGACCGCCCGGCACCCGTCCCGCGCGACGCACGCCCCACCGGCGCGCGTGTCGCGCGGGATGGGCAGCGCTCCCCATCGCGGCGGAGGTCCGCGCCGCGTAGCGTCGGCGTGCGACCGTCGAGACGAGGCTGTCGACACACGTGCGCGCGAGAGGACGCGCGCAGGTGCTGGGAGGAGACGGCATGAGCGGCATGTGGGGCGCCGACGTCCGGGCGCTGCGTGCGCTCGCGTCGACCCTGCGCGGCGGCGCGGACGCCCTGCGGGCACACCGTGCGCAGGTCACGTCGGTCGTCGACGCCGCGACCCGGTGGGAGGGGCCCGACGCCGCGGAGTTCCGCAGCGACTGGTCGTCCACCCTCGGTCCATCGCTGGTGACGACCGCGACCCTCCTCGACGCCGCGGCCGACCAGCTCGCCGCCGACGCCGACCAGCAGGAGTCCGCGAGCAGCGACGGCGGCGGCGCCCTGGGCGGCCCAGGCGGCGGCCCGACACCGGGGCCGGGCAGCCAGCAGCCGACCGTCCCCACCCCGACCCCCGCCGAGTACGCCGCGATGGACGCGAGCGAGCGCGCGGACTGGCTCGAGAACGCGACGGACGCCCAGGTCGCCGCGCTCTACGCGCAGCTCGTGCGGCTCGGCGTCGACCCCGACTCCCCCGGCTTCTCCGACCTTGCCGTCGCGCACTGGACGCGCGTCGCGGCCGGGGAGGCGGGCTTCGACTTCGCCGACTGGGACCCGTCCGCCGGGGCGTCGGCCAACCGCGAGATCATCGAGGGCGTCTACACGTACTACGGCGAGCTCTACCTCGACCAGCCGTGGATGCAGTGGGCCGGCATGGCTGCGATGATCGGGCCGTCGTTCGCCGCCGGGTTCTTCGACCTCGACATGATGCGGCAGCTCGCGCAGGGCGTCGCGACGGGGGCCCAGGCGCTCCCGCCCGGCGTCGACCGTGCGGCCCTCGAGACGATCGCGAACATGTCCGACGCCGAGCTCGCGTTCTACGAGAACCAGTTCCTGTCCATGCAGCGCGAGATCTTCGTCGACCAGGCCGTCATGCACGAGGCGTACCTGAACGGCGGCATGGAGGAGATGGAGCGGCTGCTCGAGGCCGGCGTCATCGACGACGCCGCGTACCAGGCATGGTCGGACATCGAGGCCGGTCGAGCCGGCGACGCGCAGGCGCTCGCGGACGGCAACACCGCGCTGCTGTGGCGCGAGCAGAACCAGATCATCGCCGACGACTGGCAGACAATGCGCGGCCACCCCGTCACGGGCGAGGCGTTCACCTACCTCATGACGCTCGTCGGGGAGCCGTCCATCCCGGGCGCGGGTACGTACGCGCAGTACGACCCCTTCACGGTGAGCGTCGAGACGCCCGGCCCGGAGAACCTCGGCATCCCGTTCACGGGCATCTCGTTCGACAACCCCGTGCAGGGCACGGTGACGGTCGAGACACCGCTCCCGGGCGGCAACATCGCCGACCAGGCGACCCGCTGGGAGTACATCTCGAACGACACGCTGCCCGCGTACCAGCAGCTCGTCACCCAGCACCCGGACCAGGCCGCGCAGATCATCGGCACCGACGTGTCCGACCGGATCGACGACTACCGGCTCACGAACCCCGCACGCATCGGTCGCATCCTTGACAGACTGACCGAGTGGGACGTGGACGTGGACCAGTGAGCCGGCTCGGCGCGGGCGGGCGGCGACGGGCGGCTGCGCGGTCCGCGGTCGTCCTGCTCGCCGGGTCCCTCGCCCTGACGGGGTGCACGGTGACGTTCGGCGACCCGGACGACGCGACCACGAGCCCGGCCGGGATGGGTACGGCGCCCGGCGGGACGTCGTCGGGCGGCGAGACGGGGACGACGATCGAGGACATCGAGAGGGGCGAGCCCATGCGCTGGGACGTGAGCAGGCCGATCACCGCGGAGTCCGTGGGGCTGGGCGAGTCGCAGGCCGTCGTGCAGGTGCCCGACGGCGCGGCGCAGGTGGAGCTGACCCTCCCCGACGGCACGTGGTCGACCACGGCCGAGGAGCTGACGATCCAGCCGCGCCGGGGCTACGTGAGCACGATCAACGTGTTCCGCACCCTGTCCGGCGGGCAGGCGGTCCACGACCAGCTCGTCGCCGACGCGGACGCCCTCGGCTTCCCCCGCTCCCAGGTGGACCGCTGGCTCGACGAGCTGCCCGCCGCGCTCGACGCGTCGCGCGCGGGCGGGACCCGCGAGCGCACCGGCATCAACGGCTCCAACGGCGACGTCGTGACGTCGGTGCAGATCAGCCACGAGCCCGGGCCGGGCGGCGACGAGAGCATCCGGCTCTGGTACGCGATCAGCCCGGTCACCCCGGACTGACGCTCCCTCCGAAGTCGCGGGCGCCGGGCAGGACGTGAAGAAGCCGGGGACGAACCGAGCCGGTTCGTCCCGAGCGTCCGGGACGTCCGGGGCGTGAGGTAGCGTCCCTCCCGTCCCGACGGCACGGAGCAGGGGAGCAACGAGTGAGCAGCGTCGCGCACGACCACGGCCGGACGACCACGCAGGACCGGCCGCGCGTCCGGCACCGGGCCGTGCGCTGGGCGAGCGCCGCGGCGCTCGCACCCGTGCTGGCCCTGCCGCTCGCGGCGTGCACGCCCGACCGGCCGGAGGCGCAGGACGCGGCAGACGCGCTCGCGCAGGCGATCCAGGCGGGCGACGTGAGCGACCTGGAGTTCCGCAACGGCGCGGCCGCGGACGTCCAGGGCCACCTCGAGGCGGTGCTCGAGCCGCTCGCGCCGTACGAGCGCACGGTCGAGGTCTCGGCGGTGGACGTCGACGAGGAGGGTGACGACGCGGGCGACCGTGCGACGGCGACGCTCGCCTACAGCTGGGAGGTCGCGGGCGAGCAGGCCTGGGAGTACACGACGACGGCGGAGCTGTCGTTCGTGGAGCCTGCCGACGGCGAGGACGGGCCCGGGGCGTGGGACGTCGTGTGGGAGCCGGACGTGCTCGTCCCCGAGCTCGGCCAGGGCGACCGGATCGCGGTGAACCGGGTGCCCGCCGTGCGCGCGGGCATCCTCGGTGCCGACGACGTCCCGATCGTCCAGGACCGGCCGGTCTATCGCATCGGCGTCGACAAGACGCTCGTCGCCTCGGGCGCGTGGGACCGCGCCGCACGCGAGCTCGCCGCGGTCGTCGGGCTCGACCCCGAGGAGTACGCGCAGCGCGTCGCCGGGGCGGGGGAGAAGGCGTTCGTCGAGGCGATCACGGTCCGTACCGAGGACACGGCGGGGGTGGACGTCGACGCGGCGCGCGGCGTCGACGGCGTCCGCGTGCTGGACGACGAGCTGCCGCTCGCGCCGACGCGCGAGTTCGCGCGCCCCATCCTCGGGCGCGTGGGGGACGCGACGGCGGAGATCGTCGAGGAGTCCGAGGGGGCCATCGCCGCGGGCGACCAGGTCGGGCTCTCGGGCCTTCAGCGCCAGTACGACGAGCAGCTCCGGGGCGTCCCGGGCCTGTCGATCGAGATCGTGCCGGGCGAGGGCGACGCGGAGGACGAGACGACGGAGGTCTTCGCGGTCGACCCCGTGGACGGCACGCCGCTGAGCACGACGCTGCGGCCGGACATGCAGGTCGCCGCCGAGGCGGTGCTCGCGGGGCAGGGCCCGAGCGCGATCGTCGCGATCCAGCCCTCGACGGGCGCGGTGCTGGCCGCGGCGAGCTCGACGGCGGGCGAAGGGCTCTCGACCGCGACGACCGGCCAGTACGCGCCGGGCTCGACGTTCAAGGTCGCGACGACGCTCGCGATGCTCCGCGCGGGGCTCACGCCCGACACGACCGTCGCGTGCCCGCCCACGATCTCCGTGGACGGCCGCGAGTTCCAGAACGTCCCGGGCTACCCGACGGGCGCGCTCGGCGACGTCCCGCTGCGCACCGCGTTCGCGAACTCGTGCAACACCGCGATGATCGGGCAGCGGGACACGGTGACGCAGCAGGCGCTGCACGACGCCGCGGCGTCGCTCGGGCTGGGCGTCGAGTCCGAGCTGGGCGCGCCCGCGTTCTTCGGCGACGTCCCCACCGATTCGCAGGGCACCGAGCACGCCGCCTCGATGATCGGGCAGGGCAAGGTCCAGGCCTCGCCGCTCGCGATGGCGACGGTCGCGGCGAGCGTCGCCGCCGGGCACACGGTGTCGCCGGTCCTGGTCCACCCGGACGTGCAGACCGTCGCCGACGAGGAGCCCGCGGGGACCCTCACCGAGGAGGAGGCGACGACGCTGCGCGGTCTCATGCGCGCCGTCGTCACCGAGGGCTCGGCGTCGATCCTCCAGGACCTGCCGGGCGAGCCCGGAGCCAAGACGGGCACTGCCCAGTACGGCGACGGCAGCCAGTCCCACGCCTGGATGATCGCGACCCAGGGCGACCTCGCGGTGGCGGTGTTCGTCGAGACGGGCGACGGCGGCGCCGTCACCGCGGGTCCGCTGATGCACGCGTTCCTCGACGCGCCGAACGGCTGATCGTCGTTCTCCTCCGACGCCCGGAATAGGACCGGGCGCGGGGTGGTTGTCCACGAACGGGTATGATCGGTTGCCGCGGGCGTCGATCTGCCCGCCTCGTCAGCGAGAACCCACCGTTCCGGGAGAACCTTCGTGTTCGTCAGCGTGCCTGCCTGGCAGCTCACCCAGCGCCGCGACGTCGACCTTCGTCGAGTCGCCAGCGCGCTGTGTCGCTGACCCCCGTCGCCGCTGACGCCTTCCCGCCTCGCACACCCGTCAGGATCCTGGGTCGCCTCGCGACCTGAGCCGCTGACGTGCGCGCCGCGCGCCCCTGCCGTCAGGACGCAGGACTCTTCCGTGCCCTGACGCCCTGCTCCGGGCCGCGCTGCTGCCGGCGGCCCCGCGACGACGTCCCGAGCCCCTCTCCCGAGAGCGGGCGCTCGTGCGCCCGCGTCACCCCGAAAGGTCCCCTGTGTCCTCGACCCCCTCGTCGGCCGTCTCGAAGGCCGACCCGCAGCAGGCGAGCCAGGCCCCGGCCTCGGCGCCCGCGAAGAAGAAGCGCCGGTTCCCCTCGTTCAGCGTCCAGATCCTGCTCGGCCTCGCGGTCGGCGTCGGCCTCGGTGCCGTCGCCCTCGCGATGGGCCCGCAGGACGCCGCGGGCGAGGTCCCCAACGGCCTCACCACGACCCTCGACACGATCGGCTCGTCGTTCGTCACGCTGCTCAAGGCGGTCGTGCCGCCGCTGATCTTCACCGCGATCGTCGCGTCGATCGCGAACCTGCGCACCGTCACCAACGCCGCGCGCCTCGCCGGCCAGACGCTCCTGTGGTTCGCCATCACGGCCGCGATCTCCGTGGCCGTCGGCATCGGCCTGGGCCTCCTGTTCCAGCCCGGGAACCGCGCGTCGGTCTCGCTCGACGCCGCGTCCGAGCCCGGCCGCACCGGCACGTGGCTCGACTTCCTCAACGGCCTCATCCCGGGCAACGTCCTGGGCCTCGGCGCGAGCACGCAGGTCGAGGTGACCGACGCCGGCGCGACCGCCAGCACCTCGGTGAACTTCAACGTGCTGCAGATCCTCGTCGTCGCGCTGGTCATCGGCATCGCGGCGCTCAAGTCGGGCAAGAAGGCGGACCCGTTCCTCGCCTTCAACCGTTCCGCGCTCGCGATCGTGCAGAAGGTGCTGTGGTGGATCATCCGCCTCGCGCCGATCGGCACCGCCGGCCTCATCGGCTACGCCATCGCGGCGTACGGCTGGACGTCCCTCGCGTCGCTCGCGTGGTTCGCCGTCGCGATCTACGTCGGCCTCGCGGTCGTGCTGTTCGTGGTCTACCCGATCCTGCTGCGCACCAACGGCCTGAAGATCTCGAGCTACTTCAAGGGCGCCTGGCCCGCGATCCAGCTCGCGTTCGTCTCGCGCTCCTCGATCGGCACGCTGCCCGTGACCCAGCGCGTCACCGAGCGCAACCTCGGCGTGCCGAGCGAGTACGCGTCGTTCGCCGTGCCGCTGGCCGCGACCACCAAGATGGACGGTTGCGCCTCGATCTACCCGGCCATCTCGGCGATCTTCGTCGCGCAGATCTTCGGCATCGACCTGTCGATCACCGACTACCTGCTCATCGCGTTCGTGTCCGTCGTCGGCTCTGCCGCGACCGCCGGCCTCACCGGCGCGATCGTCATGCTGACCCTCACGCTCTCGACCGTGGGCCTGCCCCTCGCGGGCGTCGGCCTGCTGCTCGCGATCGACCCGATCCTCGACATGGGCCGCACCGCGGTGAACGTCGCGGGCCAGGCGCTCGTGCCGACGATCGTCGCCAAGCGCGAGGGCATCCTCGACCTCGAGCAGTACGAGGCCGCCACGGCCGAGGACCTCTTCGTGGACGAGGACGACGACGCGCAGTCCGAGGCGACCACGGGGACGTCCGAGACCGCGGAGACCGCGCCGTCGGGCACCAAGGAGCCGGTGGGCGCCTCCGCCTGACGCCGAGCACGCGCTCACGCGCTGTCGAACACGACATGGGTGCCGTTATCCACGGGATAACGGCACCCATGTCGTTCTCGGCGTCAGGGCTGGGGGCGACCCTCGCGCAGGACCGTGAGGCGGGAGCGGTACTCCTGCTCGTCGATCTCGCCGCGCGCGTACCGCTCGCCGAGGATCGCGACCGGGTCCGGGCCGGCGGTGCGCCACGCGCCGGGTCCTCCCGGGCCCCAGCCGCGTCGGGCCCGCCGGGCGATCAGGAAGATCACGGACGCGAACAGCAGGAACCACAGCAGGGGGAAGACGAACCACCACGGCCCGGGCCCCCAGCCCGCGTGGCCCCACGACGCGACGGCGTCCGTGGGGAGGGCGCTCGCGGCCCCGGTGAGTGCGGTGAGCATGACGACCTCCGGTGTCGGTGCGCCCCGCCGGTCGGCGGGGGCGGCCGCTTCCCGGCCGCATGTCCAGGCTTCCCCGTGGCCGACCTCGCGTCGTCACCCCGGCGTGCCGTCCTCGCTCGTCCCGTGGTGCCGGTCAGCCCGCCCAGCCCGCGCGCACGAGCCCGGACTCGTAGGCCGCGACGACGAGCTGTGCGCGGTCGCGGGCGCCCACCTTGGCCATGACACGCGACACGTGCGTCTTCACGGTCGACTCCGACAGGTAGAGCGTGCCCGCGATCTCCTCGTTCGACAGCCCGCCCGCGACCTCGACGAGCACCTCGCGCTCGCGCGGCGTGAGCTCCTCGACGCCGCGCACCGGCCCGACGGCGCGCGTCGCGTCGGCGACCCGGGACAGGAGGCGCCGGGTCACCGTGGGGGAGAGCAGCGCGTCGCCGCGCGCCGCGACGCGCACGGCACGGACGAGGTCGACGGGCTCGGTGTCCTTGACGAGGAAGCCGCTCGCGCCGCCCCGGATCGCGTCGGTCACGTACTCGTCGAGCTCGAACGTCGTGACGACCACGACGTGCACGTGGGACGCCGCGCGGTCGGCGACGATCCGCCGGGTCGCCTCGAGCCCGTCGAGGCCGGGCATCCGGATGTCCATGAGCACGACGTCGGGCAGGTGCTCCAGCGCGAGGCGGACGGCGTCGTCCCCGGTCGCGGCCTCGGCGACGACGCGCATGTCGTCCTCGGAGTCGATGAGCGCACGGAAGCCCCCGCGCACGAGCGCCTGGTCGTCGGCCAGCACGACGTCGATCATGGTGCCTCCTCGCGCTGCAGCGATTCCTCCTCGGACCGCCCGGTGGTGCTCGGCCGAGGCGTGGTGCCCGGCCAGGGAAAGACTGCCCGCACGCGGAAGCCGCGTCCAGCGGTGCCGGAGCCCGCTCCCGCTCCCGCGCCCGGGGCCGGACCGGGCACCGGTCCCGCCACGAGCGACCCGTGGACGCTCTCGACGCGCTCGCGCATCCCGCGCAGTCCGTAGCCGGGATCGGGCTCCGACACCGCGCCCGTGCCGTCGTCGGTGACCGTCACCGTCACGCGGCGCGCGGCGCGGTCCCCGTCCGCACCGGCGTCGTCCAGGTCGGCCGCGGACCCGCTGCCGGCGTCGACGACGACGCGGACGTCGACGTGCGTCGCGCCGTGCGCGTGCCGCCGCACGTTCGTCAGGGCCTCCTGCACCACGCGGTAGACGACCCCGGCGAGCCGGTCGGGCAGTCCGGCTGTGGCCGGGTCCACGGCGAGCGCGACCGCGAGCCCGCCTCCCTCCGCCTGCCGCACGAGCCGGGGGAGCGCGGCGAGATCCCATGTCGGGGCGAGCGGAGCGCCGTCGTCGCCCGTCCGGCCGCCCGTGCGCGACTCCCCACGCACGACGCCGAGCACAGCCCGGACCTCGTCGAGCGCCTCGGTGCTCGTCGCGCGGATCGCGGACAGGGCGCTGCGGGCCTGGTCCGGGTCGCGGTCGAGGAGGTGAAGGCCGACGCCCGCCTGCACGGTGATCGCGGAGAGCGAGTGCGCGAGGACGTCGTGGACCTCGCGCGCGATGCGCAGCCGCTCGTCCGCGACGGCCGTGCGTTCACGCTCGGCACGCGCGACCTGCTCGGCCTCGCGCGCGGCGGCGATGCGCGCGGACCGGTCGCGGATCCCGCCCGCGACGAGCAGCACGACGACGGTCCACGCCGCCCCGCCGAGGAGCGTCGCCGGCGGCGGGGCGTCGGGACGCAGCGCCGCGGCCGCGACGACGGCCCCCGCGAGCAGCACGGCCCCGCCCCACGCCACGCGACGCCCGCGCTCCGCAGACCCGCTGAGGAGGACCCCCACGAGCACGCCGACGGGTCCGGCGAGCACGGGGCCCCACGCGTACCCGGCGACGAGGAAGGTCGCGGCCGTCGCGACGGACACCGCCACGGCGACGACCGGGCGGGGCACGAGGAGCACGAGGACGAGCGGGGAGACGAGGAGCAGGGCGACGCCGACGAGGTCGAGCGGACGGGCGCCCGGCTGACCGTGCGTCGCGCCCACCGACCCGAGCACCGAGACCACCGCGAGCACCACGGCGAGGAACGCCCGGGGGCGGCGACGGTCGAGCGGGCCCATGCGTCGCACGCTACGCCGCACCCGGCCGGGCCGCGTCCGACCGGGGTGCCGGGCGTCGTCGTCCCGGGGTGCCGTGCGGGGGCGGCCCACGCCCCCGAGCGGCCCGGCCCGCCCGGGTGTCACACGCGAGGCCCCGCCGGTGTCTCATGCCCGACACCCCCGTCAGCACCGCACGGGCACGACACGAGACACGCAGGAGGAGACATGACGACACGAGTGCCGCCCACCGAGGTCACCGGGCTCTACGGCTCCCTGGTCAAGCGCGCGACCCGCTCGATGTTCGGCGAGGTGCCGGAGTCGATCGGCGTGCTGTGGCACCACCCCGCGGTCTTCAAGGACCTCATGGGCGTGGGGCGGAAGTCCGAGAAGTGGGACCGGCTGGACCCGAACCTGGCGACGTTCGCGCAGATGGCGTCGGCCGCGACGGTCGGCTGCGAGTTCTGCCTCGACCTGCACTACTTCCGGTCGCGCAACGAGGGCCTGGACGAGGTGAAGGCCCGCGAGGTGCCGCGCTGGCGCGAGTCGGCGCTGTTCACCCCCGTCGAGCGGCGGGTCATGGAGTACGCGGAGGGGATGAGCCAGACCCCGCCCGCGGTGACGGACGAGCTGTCCGCCGCGTTGCTGGACGACCTCGGCCCGGCGGGGCTCGTCGAGCTCGCGGCGCGCGTCGGGCTGATGAACGCCACGGCCCGGTCCAACGTCGCGCTCGGCATCCGGTCCGAGGAGTTCGCGGCGTCGTGCGGGCTGCCGCCGATCGCGCCACGGTCCGTCGCGGCGGCTCCGGCCGTAGGGTCGGACGCATGAGCGACGACCCCTTCGTCCGCCACCGCAGCCTGCTCTTCACCGTCGCGTACGAGCTCCTCGGCTCGGCCGCCGACGCGGAGGACGTCGTCCAGGAGACGTGGCTGCGGTGGGCGGAGGTCGACCACGCGCAGGTGCGCGACGCGCGCGCCTACCTCGTGCGGATCGTCACGCGGCAGTCGCTCAACCGGCTGCGGACCCTGGCGCGGCGCCGGGAGGACTACGTGGGCGAGTGGCTGCCCGAGCCGCTCCTCACGAGCCCCGACGTCGCCGAGGACGTCGAGCTGGCGGAGAGCGTCTCCATGGCGATGCTCACGGTGCTCGAGACGCTCGGCCCCACGGAGCGCGCGGTGTTCGTGCTGCGCGAGGTGTTCGACGTGCCGTTCGACGAGATCGCCGAGGCGGTCGGCAAGTCGCCGGCCGCCGTGCGGCAGGTCGCCCACCGGGCACGCGGTCACGTCGCCGCGCGTCGCCCGCGCGTCCAGGTGGACCGGACGGAGCAGGAGCGGGTCGTCGAGCGCTTCCTCACGTCGGTCCTCACAGGCGACCTCCAGGGTCTCCTCGACGTCCTCGCGCCCGACGTCGTCGCGGTGGCCGACGGCGGCGGCCTCGCCCGGGCGGCGCGCAGGCCGATCGTGGGCGCCGAGCGCGTCGCCGCGTACCTCGTCGGTGGACTGCGCACGACGCGCGGCGAGATCACCGCGACACCGGTGTGGATCAACGGCGCGCCGGGACTGCGCATCGCGCTGGACGGCGAGCTCGCGACGGCGGTCGCCGTCACCGTGGTGGACGGGCGCATCACGCACCTGTTCGCGGTCGCCAACCCGAGCAAGCTGGAGCGCGTCGACGCCGAGGCGGCGCTCTCTCGCTAGCCGGCCGGAGCGAGCGGTGCTCGGCCTGCCGCTCGTGCTCCGGACGCCGGTAGCCTGCGTGACATGGCAGCGCACCACCCGCCCGTCGACCCCGGGCTCGTCGAGGAGACGGGGGGCCGTGCGGCCGACGACTCCAGGCACGCCCCGGCCCGCACGAGCAGGACGGTCGAGCGTGTCGTCCTGGGGGTCTACGTGCTGGTGCTCGTGTGGGTCGTGCTGCTCAAGCTCCACACCGGCGACTTCGGCGACCTCGTCGGCCGCCGGTCGGTCAACCTGGTGCCGTTCGGCGGCACCGGCGCAGGCGGGCTGGGCCGGAGCGAGCTCGCCGTCAACGTCCTCGCGTTCGTCCCGCTGGGCATGCTCGCCTACCTGGCTGCCCGACAGCGATCCTTCGCCAGGATGCTCCTCCTCGTCGTCGGGGTGTCGCTGGTCTTCGAGGTCGTCCAGTACGTCGTCGGCATCGGGACCAGCGACGTCACCGACGTCCTCACCAACGCTGCTGGCGGCCTCGTCGGCGCGGGCATCGCGTGGCTCGGTCTTCGCCTGCTCGGGGACCGCGCCCGGCGTGGGCTTCTCGTCGCCCTCGTGGTGGTGCTGGTCCTCCTGGCCGCGGCGTTCTTCACCTGGCTGCAGGTGACGGGCGTCCGGTTCCGGCTGTAGCACCGCGCGGGACGTCACCCTCGGCCGACCGACACGCTCAGGTGGCCGTTCCACGCACCGCCGCGAGCACGACGGGGTCGGCGCAGCCGCGCGCGAAGCCTGCGATCCGGTGGTCGACGTCGCGCCCGAGCACCCACGAGCCGACGCGCTCCGCGAGCGGGGCGAGCCAACGGGGGCGGCACCGGAAGGAGTAGCGCCACGTCGCGCGCGTGCCGCCGGACGGGTCGGGGGCGAACCGCCACCCGCCCGCGAGGTTCTCGAAGAACCAGGACCCGCGGACCATGCGCATCCCGACGTTCGTCGGCGGGTTGTAGGAGACGTACTCGCTCACCATGGACAGCCCGCTGCGGTGCCGGGTGAAGGTGCGTACGCCCTTCGCGGGCGCGGTGGCGCCGTCGAGGAAGTGCTGCCGCCGGATGAACGGGTCCCAGCGCAGGCGGACCGTGCCGGTCGTCTGCGAGACGGCGAACGCCGTCGCGGGGTCGACGGGGACCACGAGCGAGGACTCGACCACGGGCATGGTCGGATGCTCCCACGGTCGCCGCGACCCCGCTCCACGCCGGGAGGTCGAGTCATCCGTCACGGGTCGCGGGACCGGACGCGCGAACGGCCCGCCCCTCGGTGAGGGACGGGCCGCCCGGACCGCGGCGCGGGAAGGTCAGGACGCGAAGGCGTACCCGGCCTCGGTGCACTGCGCGCGGAACGCGTCGAGGGCCTCCTGCTGCTCCGACGTGTCGATCGTCTCGCCCTGCACGGCGGCCTCGAACGGGGCCTTGATCTCGTTGAGGTTCTCCTGCAGCTCGGGGTCCGCGAAGTTCTGGACCGCGGCGAGGCGCTCGCGCGTGGTGAAGATCGCGGCGGCGGCGGCCTCGTCCTCAGGCGTCTCGAGCAGCGGCGTCGTCTCGGTGACGAGGCGCTCGGCGGAGAACTCACCGCCGTAGAACATGCCGCAGGTGGTCGTCACGGCGACGACGGCGGGCGTCACCTCGGGCGCCGCCTCGGTCGTGGTCGTGGTCTCGGGGGTTGCCACGTCGTCGCTCGCCGGGTCGGTCGGCGAGGCGCAGGACGCCAGCAGGAGGGCACAGGAAAGCGCCGCGGTAGCGGCAAGAAACTTACGCATGCTAACGATTTCACACTCTCGTGCACGCGGGGCGCAAGAAGATTCGCGGGCGGCACCCTCAGGAACGGCGGAATCCCGCGGTTCCCGGGGCAACCTTGTGCCCAGCGTCACAACCTTCCGGGACGGAGGTCCCGGTCAGGGGACGTCGAGGACGACCTTGCCCCGGACGTGCCCGTCGGCGACGAGCCGCAGGGCCTCCGCCGCCTCCGCCAGGGGGAACCGGGCCGCGACCTCGGCCCGGAGCCGTCCGTCCTCCGCGAGCGCGAGCACCTCGTCGAGGGCACCCTTCGCGTCGACCTTGTCGACGACGCCCGCGGCGCGGGACGCGTCGGACCCGACGATCGTCACCGCGCTCGGCGGGTCGTCCGGGGTGGCGGGCGCCAGGTCCTCGCCCAGCAGGGCGACGGTCGCGGCGACCGTGTCCGCGGAGCCGACGAGGTCCAGGACGACGCTCACCTCGTCCAGGCCGTCCGGCAGCGCGCGCACGGCGTCGACGAGCCCGGACCCGTACGCGACCGGCGTCGCGCCCAGCCCGCGCAGGTAGTCGTGGTTCGCGGGCGACGCCGTCCCGACGACGCGTGCCCCGAGCGCGGTCGCGATCTGCACCGCCGCCGACCCGACGCCGCCGCTCGCGCCGTGCACGAGGACCACGTCGCCCTCGCCGACGTCGGCCTGGACCAGGGCGGAGAACGCGGTCGCCGCGGCGACGGGCAGGACGGCCGCCTGCTCGAAGGGCACGGACGCGGGCTTGCGCCGCACGTGGTCGGCACGGACGAGCGAGAGCTCGCGCTGGGCGCGCGTCCCGTGCCAGACGACCTCGTCGCCCGGGGCGAGGTCGGGGACGTCGGGCCCCACGGCGTCGACCACGCCGGCCGCCTCGAACCCCAGCACGCCGGGCACTCTGCCCCCGAACGCCCCGGCGAGCCGCTTGAGGTCCGCGGGGTTGACGCCGACGACCCGGTTCGCGACGCGCACCTGGCCGGGCCCGGGCTCGCCGACCTGCTCGTCGTCGACCCGCAGCGTCTCCGGCCCGCCGAAGGCCTCGAAGACGACGACGGTGCTCATGCAGACCCCCTGTGGTCTCGCCGTCGGACGTCGGTCGCACGACGCGGGGGCGAGGCCGCGCGGCGGTCCCGGGGGGAGCCGGGCAGTTCCACTCTTCCATCCGTCGACCGCCGCTGTCATGCGCCCAGCACGGTGAGGACTCCCCGTCCGGGACGGTTTCACCCCCTCCGCGACGTTGAGGGAGCGAGATGACGACACCAGGCACCGGCCGAGCACCCCGCCCTGACGACGCCGCGCGCGAGCGCCTGCTCGTCGTGCGCGCGGACGCCGTCGCGCGGCTGGGCGCGCTGCGCGCCGAGGTCGCGGGCATCGTCGAGGCGTCGCGCGACTCGAACGCGGACGACGAGCACGACCCCGACGGCGCCACCATCGCGTTCGAGCGGGCCCAGGTGGACGCGCTCGCCCGCGACGCCGCGGCGCGCGTGGAGGAGGTCGACGCCGCGCTCGCGCGCCTCGACGCGGGCACCTACGGCGTCTGCGAAGCCTGCGGGCAGCCGATCGCGGACGGTCGCCTGGAGGCGCGACCGACGGCGCGGACGTGCGTCGCGTGCGCGGCGGTGGCTCGCTGACGCTCAGCGGTCGGACGCGAAGTCCCCGCCGATCCCCGCCTGGGTCTCGAGCAGGTCGCCGGTGTCACCGACGATCACCCAGTTCGGCCCGACGAGCGCGGCCTCGCCCTCCGCGGCGGGCGTCTCGGGCAGGAGCGCGAAGTACTCGGCCTCGTCCACGTCGTCGGCGAACACGGCCAGCAGGGTCGTGTCGTCGCACGCCCCCATCTCGGCGTCGGGGGTCCCGGTGTCCTCGGGGACGAACGACAGGCACGTGAGGCCCGCGGTCGTCGCGGACTCGTGGAGCGCGTCCAGAGAGTCGTAGGTGACGTCCTTCTCCCCGGGTCCGGGCCCCGAGCACGCCGCGAGGACACCGCCGACGGCGACGAGGCCGACGAGCAGCCCGTTGGCGCGGCACGGACGCGAGGGGTCGAGGGTGCGCATGTCTCGATGGTCCGCCGTCGTGCCCGGTCGCGCCACGGGAAGCCCGCGCCGAGCAGGTCAGGCGCGGAAGCGCTCGCCGCGCTCGACGACGCGACCCGCGCCGCGGCCGTCGTTCGCGTCAGCGTCCCACGTGTAGACCTCGGCGCCCGTGACCAGCACGTGCTCGGCGCGCGACGTCACGTCCAGCGGGTCGCCCGACCACACGACGACGTCGCCGTCGAGGCCCGGGGCGAGCGCGCCGACCCGGTCGTCGAGGCCGAGGAACGCCGCCGGGTTGACGGTGAGCGCGCGCAGGGCGGTCTCGCGGTCGAGGCCCTCCTTCACCGCGAGCGACGCCTGGTGCACGAGGAAGTTGATCGGCACGACGGGGTGGTCGGTCGTGATCGCCACGCGCACGCCGGCGCGCGCCAGCGCTCCCAGGTTCGCGATGTCGCGGTTGCGCAGCTCGATCTTGGAGCGCGAGGTGAACAGCGGGCCGAAGATCACCGGCACGTCGCGCTCCGCGAGCACGTCCGCGACGGCGGCGCCGTCGGTCCCGTGGTTGACGACGAGCTTGTAGCCGAACTCGTCCGCGAGGCGCAGCGCCGTCGCGATGTCGTCGGCGCGGTGCGTGTGCTGGTCCCAGTAGAGCTCGCCCGCGAGGACGCGCGCCAGGGTCTCCTTGGCGAGGTCGCGGTCGAACGGCTCGCCCTTCGCCTCGGCCGCGTCGCGCTTCGCCGCGTAGTTCTGCGCGTCGACGAACGCCGCACGGATGACCTTCGCGACGCCGAGGCGGGTGGACGGCGTCTTCTTCTGGTCTCCGTACACGCGCTTGGGGTTCTCGCCGAGCGCCGACTTCACCGAGACCGCCTCGCGGATCACCTGCTCGTCGACCGTGCGGCCGCCCCACGTCTTGATCGCGACGGTCTGTCCGCCGATGGGGTTGCCCGAGCCCGGCTTCACGACGGCGCTCGTCACGCCGCCCACGAGCGCGTCGCGGAAGCCCTCGTCCTCGACGTTGATCGCGTCGATCGCGCGCAGGGCCGCACCGTTCGGGTCGGTCATCTCGTTGGTGTCGTTGCCGGCCCAGCCCTCGGCCTCCTCCATGACGCCCATGTGGGCGTGCGCCTCGACGAAGCCGGGCAGCACCCAGCGGCCCTGCGCGTCGAGGGTCGGGACGCCGTCGGGCACGACGACGTCCGCCCCGACCGCGGTGATGATCCCGTCCTCGATCAGGACGGTCCCGTTCTCGATCGGCTCCGAGGCGACGGGCACGACGTAGCCGTTCACGACGGCGACGCTGCGGTGCGCGGTGCGCGGGACGGGGCGGGAGGAGCTGTGGGCAGGGGTGGATGAGGTCGTCATGGTCCCCATCATCGCCCCGGGCAAGCACGCGCGGTCCTCGTCCGGGTGTCGACGAGGCACTCGTGTACCCTGGAGGTCGCGCTCATGTCGCCGGTCGAACGGACCGCGACGCTCTTCGGTCCTCGGCATCGAAGCAAGACCGTGCGCGTCAGGCAGCAGACGCTGCCGTCGAGATCTCCGCCCACCGAGCGCGGAGCGAGAGCAGAGAACATCCTTTCTTCCCTTTCTGACCGCCCTGAGACCGCATCGTCGGTCGCGGGCACGACCGGACCAGACCTCGTGCTGCGCCGCGCCGACGACGACCTGTGGGTCGCCACGGCGGACGGCGAGTACGCCGGCCTGGTCACCCGACTCCCCGACGGCTTCCACGTCCACGACCGCTTCACGCGGCCGGTGGGCGTCGTCGTCGACCTGCACCACGCGAAGCGGCACCTCGTCGCCCGGCGTGAACGCCCGGCGGGCCCTCGCGGGACCCGCCTCCACGACCGTCGGCGCCCCGCGGGGCGCGACAACCGGACCCGCGCTCGTGGGCCGGTCGCACCAACGAAGGAAGTCATCATGGCTACAGGCACCGTGAAGTGGTTCAACGCGGAGAAGGGGTTCGGCTTCATCGCCCCCTCCGACGGCACCGCCGACGTGTTCGCCCACTACAGCGAGATCAACTCGAGCGGCTACCGCTCGCTCGAGGAGAACCAGAGCGTCTCGTTCGACGTCACCCAGGGCCCCAAGGGCCCGCAGGCGACGAACATCCAGGCGCTCTGACCTCCTCACCCGCCCGGCGTCAGCGCCGGGGGGGTGACGACGTCCCGAAGGGCCGTGCGACCGCACGGCCCTTCGGCGTACCCGGGGAGGACGCTCACCGGGCGGCCCTACAGTGGTGCTCCTCGGAGAGGGGGCGACGATGACCAGCAGAGCCACGACCGCGACCCGACGCGCGACGCGCGGGCTGGGACGCGAGCTCACGGGCATGCTCCTGGTCGCGGTCATCGCGATGGGGGCCGCGCTCGCCGTCGTCGGGGGGTGGAAGTGGGTCACGACGACCCACGACGTCTCCCTCGCGCTCGAGCTGGACCGGGACGGTGTCGCCGTCGAGGCGACGGACGCCGTCCTCGTCGTGGAGGGCAAGGCCGGTTCCGACGGCGTCCAGGTCGGCACCGTGACGGCGCGTGTCCCCGGGCTGGCGGACCCCGTCGAGCTGCGCGGGACGGCCGGCGCCACGAGCGCGCAGGGCGTCGACCCCGCGGCCGTCGACCCCCCGGTCCACCTGCCGGCGCCGTCGGGCAGCCCGTACGCCGGCGTCTTCGCCGCCGTCCAGGACGCCGACGCACCGGGGACCGTCATGGCGCGCTCCGACCTCGACCGTGTCGTGGCCGACGGCGCGGAGGACGCCGCGCGCAGCCTGCGGACCGCGCTCGTCGGCCTCGCGTGGGCGGGGCTGTGGAGCCTGGTCGTGTGGGCGGTCGTGGCGCGGCGGCGGCGCACGCTGCGACGCTCGGACCACTAGGCTCCTGAGCGCACCACCGCACCGCGCGCGAAGGAGCTCGCATGCACGTCGTCGTCGGACTGTTCCGGCTGTTCCTCGTCGTCCTCGCCCTCGTCGGGACGCGCGCCATCTGGCGCGACGGCGACATCGAGGGGCTGATCTACTTCACGAACCAGACGGGCTTCCTCATCGCCGTCGTGTTCGCGTGGGCGGGCGTCGCGTCGCTCCTGCGGCGACAGCAGCCCCCAGGCTGGCTCAAGGGTGGTGTGACGCTCTTCGCCGCGATCACCGGGCTCGTCGCCAACCTCGTGCTCGCGCCCGAGGACCCCGACGCCCCCGCCGTGTTCCTCGGACTGACCGACGGTCAGATCGAGCACGAGCTGCTGCCGCTCGCGGTCTTCGTCGACTTCCTCCTGCTCGACGCCCACCGGCGTCTGCGTGGCCTCGACGCCGCGCGCTGGCTCCTGTACCCGCTCGCGTACTTCGCGTTCACGACGATCCGCGGGTTCGTGAGCCCGGGCAGCGAGTACCCGTACGGGTTCGTCGACCTCGACGCGCTGGGGTGGACCGGCCTGCTCGTCAACGTCGTGCTCTACGGCGCGGGATTCCTCGTGCTCGGGCTGCTCATCGTCGGGATCGACCGGCTCCTGCCGACGGGCCCCGCGATCGGCCGGTACGCGGACCGCTCACCGGCCTCCGAGGCGCCGGAGGCAGCAGGGGCGGCGGGCAGCCCGGACGACGCGTCCGCGTCGCGCTAGGGTGGCCGTCGTGCCCTCCCCGGTCGTCGGTCCGCTGCGCGTCGCCCGCGCCGCGCTCGTGGCGACCCTCGTGCTCGCGCTGACGGCGCTCGCGCACCGCGTCGCCGGGGGTGCCCTCCCGGACCCCCTGGTCCTCGCGGCGCTCGCCGCGTTCACGCTCGCCGGCACGACGGCGGCCGCGCGGCTGCGGTTCACGCCCACCCGCCTCGTCGTGCTCCTCGGCGGCGCCCAGGTCGCGCTGCACCAGGCGCTCGTCGTGCTCGCGCCCGTCGGGTCGTGCGTCCCGGTCGGGGTCGCGTCCGGTCACGGCGGGCACGTCGCCGCAGTGGGTGACGTCGTCTGCGCGGCGCCCGTCGGCGCGCCGGTCCCTGCCGACGGCGGGGCGAGCCTCGTGCACCCGGAGCACCTCGCGACGTCGGGCACCGCGGGCCTGTGGATGGTCGTCGCGCACGCGGTGGCTACCGTCGTGCTGGCGCTCGTCCTCGCGCGCGGCGAGCGTGCGCTCGAGCGGTTCCTCGCGTGGGTGACGCCGCGCGCCGGCCTCCCGGCGCTCGTCCCCGTCCCGCCCGCCGCTCGCCCGCGTACGCCCCAGGCCCGCACGGTGCGCGTCGCGTCCCTGTGGCGTGCGCGCCGTGCGCCGACGCGTGGACCACCGACGGCGGCCGGCCCGTCGGGAGCACTGCTGCGCCCCCTCGCCGCGTCCTGACGCGGCCCCCGACGAGGCCGACCCGGTGACGACCGGGCCACGGGGCACCACCGTGCGGCGACCGCCGCGCCTCGGACGGAAGAACCCTCATGACCCTCTCCCTGCGCCGACACGTGTCGGCCCTGCCCGCCCTCCTCGCCCTCCTCGCCGCCGCCGTGCTGACCCTGGGCCTCACTGCCGCCGTCACGACACTGACCGCCGCCCCGGCGTCCGCGCACGACCGCATGCTCAGCTCGGACCCGGCCGACGGCGCACAGCTCGCGACGCCCCCGACGGCGATCACGCTGACCTTCAACACCGAGCCGCTCCCGGTCGAGCCGCAGGTCGTGGTCTCGGACTCCGCCGGGACGGTCGTGACGCAGGGCGCGCCGACGATCGAGGGCAGCACCGCGACGCTCGCGCTCGACCCCGCCGTCGCGCTCGGCGGCGACACGTACACGGTCTCGTGGCGCGTCGTCTCGTCCGACGGCCACCCCATCGAGGGCACGTTCGCGTTCACCGTCGCGGCCCAGCCGGAGGCGCCGGTGTCCGAGGAGCCCACGACGGAGGAGGCGGCGCCGGAGGAGACCGCGACCGAGGACGCCACGACCGACGCGGCGGAGGAGGCGTCGCCGGAGTCCGCGGCGACCCAGGCGACGGACGCGGCCACGGACGGGGACGGCGGGTCGTCCGTCGTGCCCGTCCTCGTGGGCCTCGGCGCGCTCGTGGTCTCCGCCGCGGTCGTCGTCGTGCTCGTCGTGCGTCGCCGCGGCGCGGGCACGGACGACGACGCCCCGCACGACCCCGAGGACTGACCGTGCCCGTGCACGCCGTCCTCCCCGGTCCGGGGAGGACGGCGGCCGCCCCTGCCGCGCGCACCCCTCCTGCCGCTAGGTTGCGTCCGTGACGTCGCCCGGAGCAGGGGTGCTCCGCGGCGTGCGGGTGCTGCTGCTCGCCGCCGCGGTCCTCGGGCTGTCCGTCGTCGCCCACGCGCTCGCCGGTGGCACCGACCCCGGGGCCGTGCCGCTGGGCGTCCTCGCCGTCCTCACCGCCGTCGCCGTGCGACCCCTCACCCGGCGCCAGGTCGGCCTGCCGCGGCTGCTCGGGCTGCTCGGCGCGGGCCAGCTCGTGCTGCACGTCGTCTTCGACCGCTGCGCCGCGCTGTCCCCGGCCGACGTGTCCGCGCACGCCCACGCCGCGTCCCCCCTGACGATGCTCGGCGCGCACGCCGTCGCGACGCTCGCCGTCGCGCTCGTCCTGCGGTACGGCGACGCCGTCCTGTGGCGCCTGTGGACGTGGCTCGCCGGGCGCCGGGTCCCCGGCCGCCCGCGCGCCGTCGTCGTCCTCGCGGCGCCTCCCGCCGTCGGCGCGCTGCCGACGGTCCGTGACCTGCTCGTGCGCGGTGCCGCGCCGGGGCGCGGTCCGCCCGCCGTCGCCTGACCCCTCCCGGACGCCTCACCGGACACCTCCGCGGCGTCCCGCTCCCGCGCGCCCGCGCGACCAGTGCACCACCTCGCCCGGCCGGCCGAGTCCGGTCGTCCCGGGGCGTGCCGTCGTGCGTGCCGACGCGCCGGAGCCCCTCGTCCTCGTCTCCCCGAAAGGCACCACCATGCGAAAGACCCTGCGCGCCCTCGGCGCCGCCGCACTGACCACCGGGATCGTCGTCGTCGGCGCGGGCGCCGCGTCCGCCCACGTCACCGTCACGCCGGACACGACCGACGCGGGTGCGTACGCGCTCCTCACGTTCGGCGTCCCGCACGGCTGCGGCGACTCGCCCACCACGAAGGTCTCCATCCAGGTCCCCGAGCAGGTCGTCACCGTGACGCCCACCGTCAACCCCGGCTGGGACGTCGAGAAGGTCATGGCCGCCCTCGACGAGCCGGTCGACGACGGGCACGGCGGCCAGTACACCGAGCGTGTCGCCGAGGTCGTGTACACCGCGAAGACCCCGCTGCCCGACGGCTACCGCGACGCCCTCGTGCTCTCGCTCAAGCTCCCCGACGCGGCGGGGGAGACGCTCGTCTTCCCGACCGTCCAGGAGTGCGCCGAGGGCGAGAGCGCCTGGGTGCAGGTCCCGGCCGACGGCGAGGACGGGCACGACCTCGAGCTGCCCGCGCCGCTGTTCGAGCTGACGGCCGCCGAGGGCGACGGGCACGACGCCCCGGCCGAGACCGTCGCGGACGACGCCGCGGGGTCGGACGGCTCGGCAGCCGACGGTGCGGCGTCCGCGGACGGTTCCGACGGCGCGCCCGCCGCGCTCACGTGGACGGCGCTCGTCCTCGCGGCGGCGGGCCTCGTGCTCGGGGCGCTCGGGTTCGTTCGCTCGCGTCCGAGGGCCTGACCGGTGGGCCGCCCCTCGGTGCTGCGCCGGGTGGTGGCCGTCGTCGTCGGTGCCGCGGCCGCGGTCCTGCTCGCGATCCTCGCGAGCGGCCCGGCCGCGGCCCACGCCGTCCTCGTGGGCACGGACCCCCGGGACGGCACCGTCCTCGACGCGCCGCCCGACGCGCTGACCATCACCTTCAACGAGCCCGTCCAGGTCGTGGCCGGCGGGACGACGGTACTCGCCGCCGACGGCTCGCCCGTCGACGTGGACGTCGCCGCGGTCGACGACGCGCTCGTCGTCACCCCGGCCGCGACGCTCGACGACGGCACGTACGTCGTGAGCTGGCGCGTCGTGTCCCTCGACACCCACCCCGTGGCGGGCGCGTTCACGTTCTCGGTGGGCGCGCCGAGCGCGACCGCGGTCGAGGCCCGGGTGGCCGAGCCGACGGCGGCGCTCGTCGCCGTGCGCGCGCTCGACCAGGCCGCGGTCTACGCGGGGACGTTCCTCGTCGCGGGCCTCGTCGGGTTCGAGCTCCTCGTGCTGCACGTCTCGCCCGGGGCCGCGCCGGTCCTGCGGCGCCGCCTGCAGCGCGTGCGCCGCGGGGCGCTCGTCGCCGCGGCGGCAGGGATCGTGCTCGGGGTCCCGCTCACCCCGGCCTGGCAGGCCGGCGGCGGGCTGGGGTCCCTCCTCGACCCGGCGACCTGGGCGGCGGGCCTCGCGACCGACTCCACGCTCGCCGGGGCGCTCGGCCTCGCCGGGCTCCTCGCCGCGACCCTGCTCGCGCCGCGCGCGGCGCGCGAGACCCGGGCGGCGTGGCCCGCCGGCGTCGTGCTCGGCGCGGCGGCCCTGGCGCTGGGCTCGCTCGTGCTCGTGGGGCACACGCGCACGTTCGGCCCGCCGTGGCTCGTCGTCACGGCGGACGCGCTCCACGTCGTGGCCGGGGCGGTGTGGCTCGGCGGCGTCGTCGGGCTCGCGCTCGTGCTCGCGCCCTCCGCGCGCGTCGACGCGCGGCGGGCGGCGGTCACCGTCGCGCGGTTCTCGGCGCTCGGCGCGTGGGTCGTCCTCGCGCTCGCCGTCACCGGGACCGTCCTGGGGTGGCGCATCCTCGGGACGCTCGACGCGCTCGTGTCGACGACCTACGGCCAGACCCTGCTCGTCAAGGTCGGCGTCGCGCTGTGCCTCGTCGGCGTCGCGGCCTGGAACCGCTACCGGCTCGTCCCGGCGGTCGTGGCCGACGGCGGTCCCCGCGGGCGAGGCGCCGGCCCGGGGGGCGGGACGACCGAGGCGACCGCGCGCCGTCGGCTCGGCCGGACGGTCGCGGCGGAGGCGGCGCTGCTCGTGCTCGTGCTCGCCGTGACGGGCGTGCTCGTCTCGCGCAGCCCGGTCGTGGCGGCGGACCCGGCTGCCGAGGAATCCACGGCACCAGCGATCGAGGTGGTCGAGGAGCTCGGTGACGGCACCCTGCACGCCCGGGTCACCCCCGGACGGGTCGGGGTCAACGCGCTCGAGATCGAGCTGCTCGACGCCGACGGGCAGCCCGTGGAGCCCGTCGCCGTGCCCGAGCTGTCCACGACGCTCGCCGACCCCGCGCTCGGGCCCTTCACCCGGCCCCTCACGCAGACCGGGACGGGCGCGTACGAGGCGACGCTCGACCTGCCGATGGCCGGCGACTGGACCCTCCACGTGAGCGTCCGGACGTCCAAGTACGAGAACCCGATCGTCGAGATCCCCGTGGAGGTGTCCTCATGACCCGTCAGCACCGGGCCGCCCGGCGCGCGCCCCGCCTCGTCGCCGTCGCGGTCACCACCGCTGCCCTGGCGGTGCTGGCGGCCGGACCGGCGGCCGCGCACGTGCTCATCGAGACCGTGGAACCCCACGGAGACGGCACGTCGACGCTCACCTTCACGTTCGACCACGGGTGCGACGGCGAGCCCACCGACGCGCTGCGCGTCACCCTCCCCGAGGGGGTCGAGGCGCTCGCGGCGGGCCAGCCCGACGGGTGGACCTCCGACGTGACCGACGACGCGGTGGCGTGGTCCGGCGAGCCCGTGCCCGACGGCGAGCGCGCGGCCTTCACGCTCGACGTCCGCGTCACGGGCGACGTGGGGCAGGCGTTCGTCTTCCCGGCGGTGCAGGAGTGCCCGTCGGGGGCGTCGTACGCGTGGACGGACACCGACCCGTCCGGCGCACGCCCCGCGCCGACGTTCGTCGCGACGGCGGCGTCGCTCGCCTCCGCGCCCGTCGCGGCGGGAGCGTCGCCGACGCCGACGGCGCCCCTCGTCGCGGCCGTCGTGGTCGGCGCCGTGGTGGTCGGAGTCGCGGGCGGGCGGGCTTCCCGGCGGCGAGTCCGGGCGACGTGAGGACGGACGTCGTCGTCGGGTGAAACCGTCCGGGCCCTCCTGGACACTACGGGGCATGGACCGCGACCCGGGCCCTGCCGACGAGCACGGTGACGGAGAGACCGACGCCGCGCTGTGGGCCGCCGCACTCGGCGGTGACGGCGCGGCGTTCGGCGTGCTCTTCGACCGGCACCGCGACCGCGTGTTCCGGCACGCGTACCGGCTCGTCGTCGACCGGCCCCAGGCGGAGGACGTGCTGGCGGCGGCGTTCCTCGAGCTGTGGCGCCGCCGCGCGTCGGTGCGGCTCGTCGACGGCTCGCCCTTGCCGTGGCTCCTCGTCACGGCGTCGAACGTCGCGCGGAACGTACGCCGGGGGACCCGACGCCACCGCCGGCTGCTCGACGCCCTGCCCCGGGCCGGCGACGTGCCCGCCGCCGAGGAGTCCGCGTTCGTGGACGACCCGGCCGAGGTCGTCGACCCGGTGCTCGGCGCGGCGCTGCGCGCGCTGCCGGCGGCCGACCTGCGGCTCCTCACCCTCGTCGCGCTGGAGGGCTGGTCGCTCTCCGACGCCGCCGAGCTGCTGGGCCTGACGCCGTCGGCGGCCAAGTCCCGGCTGCACCGGGCGCGCGTCCGGCTCCGCGCCGCGGTCGGTGCGGCGGAACCAGGGCGGGCGAGGTTGCGTCCGAACGGTGCGTTCGTCGAAGGAGGGCGCTCATGACCAGCGAGAACCGCATGCCGGACCTCGATCCCGTGTTCGCCGGGGGGCTGCGTGACGCGCTCGTGGACCAGGCGTCGGTGGCGGCTCTCCGCCGCCCGGCACGACGCCGGTGGTGGGCGGGCGCCGGGGCGTTCGGTGCGCTCGCGGTCGCCGGCGGGACGGCGTACGCCGTGACGGCGCTCGTCGAGCCCGGCGGCACGGTCGTGACACGTCTGGCGGAGCCGGTCGAGGTCACGCGCGCGGGCACCGCGACCGTCGAGCTCGGGCCCAGGCCGGACGGCGCGACGCACGTCGAGCTGTCGCTCGTGTGCCTCGACGCGGGGCGGTTCGTGCTCGACGACGGTGCGAACATGACGTGCTCGGCCGAGGACGGGCGGGATCAGGCGCGCCGGCTCGCTGCGGGGGAGCCTGTCGGCATGGGCTGGAGCGTCGTCGCGGTGCCGGGCGACGAGTCGGTGCGCGTCGAGGCCGAGCCGGGTGCGCGCTGGCATCTCGTCGCCACCTACGTCGACGAGACGGTCACCGCCTGGGCGACGAACGCGAACGGCGACACGTTCGGGGTCGCGAACGACACGGGCTGGCCCGACCTCGTCTCGGTCTACGCGACGAACGGGCGGGTCGGCTATGCGTACGCGTGGGAGCTCGAGGAGGCGCAGGGCGGCTCGCCCGCGAGCCCCGAGGAGGCCGCGGCCTGGCAGAAGGCGCGCGAGGGCAAGACCGTCAGCGTCCCGGTGTACGAGTCCGACGGGGAGACGGTGATCGGTGAGTTCGTCGTCGGCGGATGAGGTTGGCCTCGGGAGCGCGATGGTCGTCGCCGAACCACGGTGGGACGACGCCGGACCTGGTCGGCGGGCGTCGTGGCGAAGACCGACGTACTGTGATCCAGATCACTGTTCGTGCACGTCCCGAACATGAGACCCCAGCCTCTTGCACTGGTGGGGGACGTCGCCGCGACGGGTCACGTGGCGACACCTGGACCGGTGGCGGTCCGCGACGAGAGCTTCGCTGGGGGGAGCTCTCGCGGCGGATCGCCACCGGTTCCTCTGCGTCTGGCTCCGTACCGTGCCCCGTGCCGTTCTCCGGGGCGGGGCCCGGTCGGTCGCGAGGTCAGGCGGCGACTGCGACGGCCAGCAGGGCGAACGCCGCGACGAGCAGGGCGATGCGGACGAGGTGGTACCGGTCCCAGCGGTGGGCCTGCTCGCGCCAGTCGGCGGGCGCGGTCTCGGGGGTCCACGTCTTGCCGCGGTTGTTGATGGGCACGAGCACGGCGACCGACAGGACCACGCTCAGCGCCAGGAGGGCGGCCGCGGTCCAGGCCGCCCACGCGCCGGCGGGCAGCACGAGGGCCGTCGCTGCGGTGAGCGCGAGCGACCCGAAGTACCAGAACGGCATCGCCCGCCCGAGCATCCGCCCGCCGTCGGCCCGGGCGAGCAGGCCGGCGTTCCCCGGCAGCCGGTCGACGATCGGGTTCACGACGAACGCGACCGACACCTCGACCCCCACCATCACGCCCAGGACGACCACGGCGACGATCGGCAACCACTGCATGTCCGGCTCCTTCGATCCAGGGAATCTAGCAACGCTAGGAAAACTAGCACAGACAATCTAGCGACGCTAGACTTGGGCCTGTGAGCACACCGGCAGCAGCGCGCAAGGCACGGCTCCTCGAGGAGCGGGAGGCGCAGATCGTCGCGGCGGCGCGGGTGCTCGCCGAGGAGCAGGGGTGGGAGGCCGTCACCACGCGCCGACTCGCGGACGCGATCGGGTACAGTCAGCCCGTCCTCTACGGGCACTTCCCGGAGGGCAGGTCGCAGATCGTCACGGCCGTGGCGCTGCTCGGCTTCGAAGAGCTCGCGGCAGCGCTCACCGCGGCCCGTCCGCAGCCCGGCGAGGGTGCGAGCGGTGAGGACCGGGTCCGCGCGCTGGTCGTGGCGTACCTCGACTTCGCCGCGCGCCACCCGGCGACGTACGAGGCGATGTTCCACCTGCCGATCGGGGCCGCGTTCGCCTCGGACGAGACGCCGCGCGCGATGCGCGAGGGTTTCGACGCCATCGCCGACGCGCTCCTCGCGCTCGACCGGCCGCCGTCGGACGTGGGGACGGCCGCCGAGGTCGTCTGGGGCGCGATGCACGGGGTCGCGACGCTGCAACGCGCGGGCAGGTTCTCCGCTGAGAACTACGGGCGTCGCGTCGACGAGCTGGTCCGCCGCGTCGTCGGGTGACGCCTCAGCTGTTCGCCGAGCGTGCCCTGACCGGGCGGCCGTCTGCGAGACTCACGACGTGGAGAGCGCGACGGACCGGACGCCGGTCGAGCGCGGCGACGACCGTCGGTCCGCGGCACAAGGGACCGAGACGTGGCGCGTGCTCCTCGCGCTGTCGGTCGCGGGCGTGCTTTACCTCGTGTTCGGCTTCTTCGCGCTGTTCATGGTCGTCGCCGGGATGGACTCCTTCGACCCCACGTCGTGCGGGATGATCGTGCTCGTCGAGTGCCCCCAGCCGGGCAAGGGCCTCCTCCAGATCGCGGGGGGCGTCGTGGGGCTCTTCGTTCCCGCGGTCCTCGCCGTCTACATCGTCGGGACGAGCAGGCCGCGGCGAACGGGTGTGATCTCCGCCTGCCTGGGCCTCGCCACGTGGGCGGCCCTCGTCGGCACCGCGGTCAGCCTCGCACGCTAGGGAGGCGGCGCGAGTGCAGGAGAGGGGACCTCGGACCCGCGCGGTGCTCACGACGTCCGAGATGCGGAGGCGGCACGATCGGGCAGCCGCGGGGGCGCTCGTGGCCTTTCTCGGGCTCCTCCTCGTCGCCGCACCGGCCTTCTTCGCGCTGGTCTTCGGCCTCGACTCCCGCAGCGACGCGTGCGTGGACGCGTGGGGCGGCCCGTGCGACGGGGCGCCGCAGGCGTATGCCCTCGCGGTCGGCCTCGTCGTGGCGCCGCTGCTCCTCGGGCTCGGGATAGCCTGCCCCCGTCGCACGCGGGCGTGGCTCGTCGCCACCGTCGGTGGCGCGCTCGTGCTCTTCGTGGTCCTGCTCGCCACGACCTGACCCGGCGGCCGTCTCGCGGGCGCTCGGCGGATCACACGGCGTCGCTCCGCGCGCCGAGCCAGGGGGCGAGCACGTCGGTGCGGCCGAGCCAGCGCAGGCCGCCGTCGGCGAGCTCGTCCGGCGTCGCGAGCACGTCGCGGAACGCGTCGAGGAGGCGGCCGCGCTCGTCGTCGCCGTCGGCACCCTCGCCCTCGGGCGTGGCCCCGACGATGACGACCCGCGTGTGCGGCTCGACGGGCCGACCCTCGGCGGTCGTCGCGTCGTCCCACGTGCCGAGCGTGCCGATGCAGAGCTGACCGCCCGCGCCGTCCCACGCGCACAGCGAGTCGGGGCGGTTGGCGACGTGGAACACCCCGCGCGACCGGACCCGGCCGGTGCCGAGGTCCTCGATACGGCGCAGCAGGCGCTCGGGGTCGAAGGGCCGCACGGACCACAGCTCGACGGTCCAGCTGCGGTCGGCGGCCGGCTTCTCGTGCCGGGGCAGCGGGCCCCGTACGCCGAGCGGGTGGGCGCGCCGCTCGCCGGCGGCGGGGTCGTGGGTGTGCCGGGCGAGGTCGTCGGCCGCGAGCGCATGGAGCCCGTCGACGCGCCGGGTCCCGACGCCGCGGAGTCGGTCGACGAGGCCGGAGCCGGTCGCCCCGGCAGTGAGGTCCCCGATGGTCACGACGAGGTCGGCGTGCTCGAGCTGGGCGGCGAGCACCTCGCCGACGGCCCGCTGGTCGTCCTCCGTCAGCCCGACGCCGCGCTCGGCGACGAGATCGTCGTCGAGCAGGTCGTGCTCGAGCGTGTCGACGTCCGCGACGGCGAGCACGGTCGCGAGGCGCAGGCCCTCGAGCTCGTTGCCGGGCGTGGCCTGCGCGGCGAGGGCCCGGACGACGGGCAGCGACTCGGCGGCGACGGGCAGCGCGAGCACTACGTGGTCCCACCGGCCGTCTTCGGCGAGCCGGCGCAGCGTGGGGACGGCGTCCTCCCGGACAGCGCAGGAGAGGCACGCGTGCTCGAGCGGCACGACCTCGTCCTCGACGACGCCGGTGGCGTCGACGACGACGCGGCGCAGTGCGCCCTCGGCCGCCCGGATGTCGTGCCGGAGGGCGACGACGCGCGGCGCCCCGACGACGAGCCCGAACACCGCGCTGTCGCGCAGCACGGGGTCGATCGTCGCGAGGACGCTCAGGGCGACGCGCGCGTCGTCGGGCGAGGACCCCGACGGGGAAGGTGACGAGAGGGGCATGAAGCGCTCCGATCCGTGGTCTGGGGCGTCCCGCGCGGTCTCGCGACCGGCTCGGGAACAACCTGCTCCTGAGAACTGTTCTCGACAGCGGGTCAGCATAGCGTCTTGACGGGAATGATTCTCACTCTCTAGTGTCGTCTCCCGTCGCCTCACCCGACCCCGAGAGGAACTGCCATGTCCGCCGTCTGCCAGGTGCTCGGCACCGCTCCCGGGTTCGGCCACGCGATCTCGCACTCCCACGTGCGGACCAAGCGTCGCTTCGACCCGAACATCCAGAAGAAGCGCTACTGGGTGCCGTCGCTGGGTCGCCACGTGACCCTGCGCGTCAGCGCCCGGGGCATCAAGACCATCGACCGCCAGGGGATCGACGCCGTCGTGGCGCGGATCCTCGCCCGAGGGGAGAAGCTCTGATGGCTACCCGCACCGACCTCCGTCCCGTGATCAAGCTCCGGTCCACCGCCGGCACCGGGTTCACCTACGTGACCCGCAAGAACCGCCGCAACGACCCCGACCGGATGGTCCTGCGCAAGTTCGACCCCGTCGTCCGCCGCCACGTCGACTTCCGCGAGGAGCGCTGATGGCCAAGCGTTCCAAGGTCGCGCGCAACGACCAGCGCGTCGAGGTCGTCGCCCGCTACGCCGAGCGTCGCGCCGAGCTCAAGCGCGTCGTCGCGTCGCCGTCGTCCTCGCCCGAGGAGACGGCGGCCGCGGTGCGCGAGCTCCAGCGCCAGCCCCGCGACGCGAGCACCACGCGCGTGCGGAACCGCGACGTCGTCGACGGCCGCCCGCGCGGCTACCTGAGGAAGTTCGGGCTCTCCCGCGTCCGCCTGCGCCAGCAGGCGCACCGCGGCGAGCTGCCCGGAGTCACGAAGTCGAGCTGGTGACGGCTGCCGCCCTGCGCGGCGGCGCCCGACCCGTCACCGGCCCAGCGAGGAGAACCACCATGAAGAAGGACATCCACCCCGTCTACGGGCCCGTCGTCTACCGCGACAAGTCCGCCGACTTCTCGTTCCTGACCCGCTCGACCCTCGCGGGCGACCACCCGCAGGGCCCGGGCGTCCCGCGCGAGACCGTGACGTGGACGGACGGCAACACCTATCCCGTCGTCGACGTCGAGATCTCGAGCGCGAGCCACCCGTTCTACACGGGCACGCAGCGCGTCGTGGACACCGCCGGCCGGGTCGAGAAGTTCCGCCAGCGCTACGGCGCCCGCGGCGGCGCGCAGGGCGGGGGCGCGCGATGAAGGTCCGCGCCTCGCTCCGCTCGCTCAAGGACAAGCCCGGGGCGAAGGTCGTGCGCCGCCACGGCAAGACCTTCGTCATCAACAAGGCCAACCCGCGCTGGAAGGCCCGTCAGGGCTGACCCGCGTACCCACCACCACCGGAGAGGAGCGGCCGCCCGGATCTCGGGCGGCCGACCACGCATGCACCACACCGCACCCGACCCGACCGACGCCCACGCCGATCCCGCCGGGGCGAGTCCCCCCTCCGGTGACGCCCCTCCCGGGGCGCGAGCCCGACGGCGCCCGCTCGCCCTCGCGCTCGGCCTCGCCCTCCCGCTCACGCTCGTCGCGGCGTGCGCGCAGGGGGCGGGCTCCGAGGGCGAGCAGGGCGACGCGACCGAGCCCGCGCCGTCGGCCACCTCCGACGTCAGCGAGGCGGCCGCGCTCACGCCGCGCCTCGCGATCACCTACGACGGCGGCGTCCAGGTCCTCGACGCGACGACGCTCGAGGTCGTCGACGACCTCGAACTCGCCGGCTTCAACCGCCTCAACCCCGCGGGCGACGGGCGCCACCTGCTCGTCTCGACGTCCGGCGGCTTCCAGGTGCTCGACGCCGGCACGTGGGCCGAGCCGCACGGCGACCACGACCACTACTACACCGCGGACCCCGTCCTCACGGACGTGACGTACGCGGCCGAGAAGCCGGGCCACGTCGTCGTGCACGAGGGACGCACGGCGCTCTTCGACGACGGCACGGGCGAGATCACCGTGCTCGACTCCGCCGCGGTGGCCGACCCCCACGGCATCGACGACGCGCGCACCCTCACCACCCCCGAGGCGCACCACGGCGTCGCGGTCGAGCTGTCGGACGGCTCGCTCGTCGTCTCGGAGGGCACCGAGGACGCGCGCACGGGCGTCCGGCTGCTCGACGCCGCGGGCGAGGAGGTCGCGGCGATCGACCAGTGCCCCGGCGTGCACGGTGAGGCCGTCGCCGCGGACGAGGCCGTCGTGATCGGCTGCGAGGACGGCGCGGTCGTCGTCGCGGCCGGCGCGATCAGCAAGGTCGCGGCCCCGGACGCCTACGGGCGCATCGGCAACCAGGCGGGCAGCGAGGAGTCGCCGTTCGTCCTGGGCGACTACAAGTCCGACCCCGACGCCGAGCTGGAGCGGCCGACCCGCGTCTCCCTCATCGACACGCGCGACGCGAGCCTGCGCCTCGTCGACCTGCCCGCGAGCTACACGTTCCGCTCGCTCGGCCGCGGCGACGCGGGCGAGGCGCTCGTGCTCGGCACGGACGGGTCGCTGCACGTCATCGACCCGGAGTCGGGCACGGTCGTGCGGTCCATCCCGGTCGTCGACGCGTGGGAGGAGCCCGAGGAGTGGCAGGAGCCACGGCCCGCGCTGCTCGTCCAGGACGGCATCGCCTACGTCACCGACCCGGCCGGCCGCGCGATCCACGCGGTCGACTACGTCGGCGGCGAGGTGTGGAAGAGCGCTGAGCTCGACGTCGTCCCGAACGAGCTCGCCGGCGTCACGGGGAAGCCGGCCGCGGCCGGCGCGCACGACGACCACGAGCACGCCCACGAGGAGGGTGAGCACGCCCACGACGAGCCCGCCGAGGAGGGTCACGAGGGCCACGACCACGAGCACGAGGAGGGCTGAGCGCAGACACGCGACGCCCGGAGGCCGCGAGAAGTCGCGCGAAACTCCGCGTGTTCCCTAGTGTTGTCCCCGGTGCACGGCCTCGCGGCTGGCACACTGAGACCGTGACGACGGGTGGTGACCACCGCGCGTCGTGAACCGAAGAAGGGATTCGCATGTCGCTCAACAAGTCCGAGCTCGTCTCGGCCATCGCCAGCAAGGCCGACCTGTCGAAGGCGGACGCCGAGAAGGCTCTCAACGCCTTCCAGGAGGTGCTCATCGAGTCGCTGGGCAAGGGCGAGGCCGTCAAGGTCACGGGCCTCCTGTCCGTCGAGCGCGTCGAGCGTGCCGCCCGGACGGGCCGCAACCCCCGTACGGGCGAGGAGATCTCGATCCCGGCCGGCTTCGGCGTGAAGATCAGCGCCGGCAGCCTGCTCAAGAAGGCCGTCGCCAAGTGACGTCTCGCTGACCGACCGCTGCCGGCTCGGTCAGCAGCACGAAGGCCCGGAACCCCGCGAGGGGTTCCGGGCCTTCGTCGTGCGTGGCGTCGCTCGCGGTCAGGCGTGGACGACGTTCGCGAGGATGCCGTGCTGGGTCAGGCGCGTGCCGATCGCCTGGTCGACCTCGGAGAACGCCTTGTTCGACCGCGCGACGCCGACCGCGCCGGCCATGGCGCCGTGCCCGGTGGGGCGGTCGATGCGCGCGACGAGCTGGCCGCCGTGGAGCATGAAGTCGACCGTGAACACGAGGTGCTGCGCCTTGCCGGCGAACGCGCCGAGCCAGAACGTCTTCTGCTTGCTCCCGCGCTCGGCGGCCCACTGACCCGTGGGGCGCGTCGTGACGGCGAAGCCCTGCTCCTGGAGCGCGGCGTGCAGGTGCTGCTTGGCGACCTCGGGGTCGCCGGACAGGAAGTAGTCGACCGTGGCCATGGTGGCTCCTCGTTGCGTTCGGTGGATGGCTGTGGCGGGACTGTGGCGGCTGCGTCGCCGCCTGGCGGGCGGACGGCCCCCGGGATGCTACCGCCGTCCGCGCGCCCGCCCTCGACTCGTCTTGAGAATCGTTCTCACGAGCGGCTAGGCTGGGTGCCCACCCACCGGAAGGACCCCTCATGGCCGTGCCCAAGCGCAAGCTCTCCCGCTCCAACACCCGCGCCCGCCGCTCGCAGTGGAAGGCGCAGGCGCCCGAGCTCGTGACCGTCGTCGTCGACGGGCGCGAGGTCACCCTCCCGCGCCGACTCGTCGCGGGCGTGCGACGCGGCTACGTGACGCTGCCCGAGTGACCCCTGGCCGCCGGCCACCTCAATACGGTGGTCGGCGCGCGGGTCGGTCGGTATCGTCGCTCGCGGAGGCTGCGAGGCGTGACGACCCTCGGCCGGTGGCGACACCGGCGGCGGCTCCCCGCGCGTGACGGCGTACCGACGAGAGGTCGACGAGACGTCGACGAAGGTGTGGTGGCACCGCGACCTAGCCCCCGCCCGCACCTCCAGGGCCTGCCCTTCCCTGGAGGAGTCATGAGACCACCCGCCCCGCCCGCCCTCGCTCGCACCCTGGCCGCCGACGTCGCCGCCGCACCACCCGGACGCGTGGTGACCCTGAGCGGGCACGTGCACCGCCGCCGCGAGCTGGCGACGGTGTCCTTCCTGGTCCTGCGCGACCGCACGGGCCTCGCCCAGGTCGTCCTGCGTCCGCACGAGGTGCCCGCGGAGGGCTTGCCGCCGGAGGAGACCGCCGTCCAGGTCACGGGGGCGGCCACCGCGAACGCGCAGGCCCCTGGCGGCGTCGAGCTCACCGCGCCCACGATCGAGCTGCTCGGCGCGCCCGCGAGCCGCCCGCCGGTCGAGCTGTGGCGCCCGGACCTCGACGTCGCCCTGCCGACCCTCCTCGACCACGCGGCCGTGACGTGGCGGCACCCGGCCCGGCGGGCCCGCTGGGAGCTCGCCGCCGCGAGCCTGCGCGGGTTCCGCGCCACGCTCGACGCGGCGGGCTTCACCGAGATCCAGACCCCCAAGCTCGTCGCGTCCGCCACCGAGTCGGGCGCGAGCGTGTTCCCGGTCGACTACTTCGGTCGCACCGCCTACCTCGCCCAGAGCCCGCAGTTCTTCAAGCAGCAGCTGGTCGGCGTCTTCGAGCGCGTGTACGAGGTCGGGCCGGTCTTCCGGGCGGAGCCCCACGACACGGCGCGCCACCTCGCGGAGTACGTCTCCCTGGACGTCGAGCTCGGCTTCGTCCACGACCACCGGGACGTCCTGGCGGTGCTGCGCGACGTGATCGCGGGCATGGTCGGGGCGCTCCGGGACGGGGCGGGCGACGCCGTCGCGCGGATCGGGCCGGCGCTGCCGGTCGTGCCGTCCGAGATCCCCGTGATCCACTTCCGTGACGCGCTCGCCCTCGTGGGGGCGGCCGACGACGAGCCGGACCTCGCCCCCGAGCACGAGCGGGCCCTCGGTGCGTGGGCGCGGTCGACCCACGGCTCCGACTTCCTGGCGGTCGAGGGCTACCCGATGCGGAAGCGCCCCTTCTACACGCACCCGCAACCCGACGACCCCCGCTGGAGCAACAGCTTCGACCTGCTCTTCCGCGGCCTGGAGCTGGTGACGGGCGGGCAGCGGCTGCACCGCTACCAGGACTACGTCGACGCGCTGGCGGCGCGGGGCGAGACGGCCGAGCCGTACGCGACCTACCTCGAGGCGTTCGCCCACGGGATGCCCCCGCACGGCGGATTCGCCATCGGCCTCGAGCGCTGGGTCGCCCGCCTCGTGGAGGCGCCCAACGTCCGTGAGGTCGCGCTCTTCCCCCGGGACCTGCACCGCCTCGCCCCGTAGCGCCCGACGGGGGGGGGGCCCCCCCCCCCGGGGGGGGCCCGGGGCGCCGACACCGGGGGGGGGGCCGGGGGCCCCCCCCGTGTGGCGCGCCCC
>NZ_JBHXIC010000020.1:60149-62899 GCF_042723955.1 Cellulosimicrobium cellulans
GCGCCCTCGGCGGGGGCGCGCGCGCCCACCCCCCGGGCCGCCCCCCGCGCCCCCCCGGCCCCCCCGCGGGGGCGCCCCCCCCCGCGCCGCCCCTCCGCCGTGGCAGCATCCTCGGGTGAGCGAGCCGAGCCCCGACCTGTCGTCCGGCCCCGTCCCGGGGCGCCGGGAGCGCCGCGAGCAGACCGGGCGGTCGCGCGCCGACCCGCACGGCCACGCGCACGGGCCGGCGGCGCCGGCGACGCGGCGCGTGCGCCTGACGCTCGCGGCGCTCCTCGTCCCGGCCCTGCTCGCGACGCTCGCCGGGCTGGTCGCGCTGTGGCCCGCGTCCGCCGACGTGCCGGACCGCATCCCCGTCGCGGCCGAGGGCAGCACCGTCCTGCGTGCCACCGTCACCGGGCCGATCGACCCCGAGACGGACGAGGTGCCCGCCCGCCTCGACGCGGGGTCCCGCGCGGGCGGCGAGGACGTGGGCGGCGACGCGATCACGGTCAACGCCCCGCCCGAGTACGTCGCCTACGGGTTCGACGAGGGCGACCGGCTCCGCGTCCTCTACATCGCGGAGGCGGTCGGGGCGGGCGTGAGCCCGTACGTGTTCATGGACTTCGAGCGCGGGCTGCCCATCGGGGTGCTCGCGATCGCGTACGCCGTGGTCGTGCTGGCCGTCGCGCGCTGGCGCGGCCTCGCCGCGCTCGCGGGGCTCGCGGGCGCGTTCGTCGTCATCACGTGGTTCACGCTGCCCGCGCTGCTCACGGGGCAGAACGCGCTGGGCGTCGCGCTCGTGACGTCGTCGCTCGTCATGTTCGTCGTGCTCTACGTCGCGCACGGCTTCACCGCGCGCACGTCGACGGCGCTGCTCGGCACGCTCGTCGGGCTCGCCATCACGGCGCTGCTCGGGTGGTGGGGCTCGGGCGCGTCGAACATCACGGGGCTCACCTCGGAGGAGTCGCTGTGGATCCCGCAGTACGCGCCCTCGCTCGACATCCAGGGCGTCGTCCTGTGCGGCATCGTGCTCGCCGGCATGGGCGTGCTCAACGACGTGACCATCACCCAGGCGTCGGCCGTGTGGGAGCTGCGGGCGGTCGCACCGCTCGCGACCCGGCGCGAGCTCTTCGCGCGCGCGATGCGCATCGGGCGCGACCACATCGCCTCGACCGTCTACACCATCGCGTTCGCCTACGTCGGCGCGGCCCTGCCGCTGCTCATGGCGGTCTACCTGTCCGACCAGAACCTCGCCACGAGCCTCACCTCGGGCGAGATCGCGGAGGAGGTCGTGCGCACGCTCGTCGGCTCGATCGGCCTCGTCCTCGCGATCCCGGTCACGACGGCCATCGCGGCGCTCACCGTGCCCGGCACCGCGTCGGTGGCGTCCGTCCCCGTGGGTAGGGTCGAGGTCCCCGCGGCGTGACGACGGGGCGTCCCCGCCCGTCCGGACGGGACGAACCGAACGAGGGGAGGACGACGGTGACGGGGACGACGAGCGGCCGGAGTGTGGCGGTCCTAGGCCCGGGCGGGGTCGGCGGGCTGGTCGGCGCGCTGCTCGTGCGGTCCGGTGCCGACGTGACGTTCCTCGCGGGGGAGGCCACGGCGGCGGCCCTGACGGAGCACGGGGTGCACGTGCGCAGCCGCCAGGTGGGCGAGGTCCACGTCCCCGCGCGGGCGGCCACGCGGCTCGACGAGCCGGTCGACGTCGTCCTCGTGGCGGTCAAGCAGACCGCGCTCGACGACGCGCTCGACCGCGTCCCGCCCGAGGTGCTCGGCGACGGCGTCGTGGTGCCGTTCCTCAACGGGCTCGACCACCTCGACGTGCTGCGCGCGCGGTACGGGGCCGAGCGCGTGCTCCCCGCGACCATCCGTGTCGAGTCCACGCGCGTCGCGCCGGGCGAGATCGAGCACACGAGCGCGTTCACCGACGTCGACCTCGCGCCCGGCAGCGTTCCGCCCGAGCGGGTGGAGGCCGTGCGCACGCTCCTGGACGGGGCCGGGACCTCGACCACGGTCCACCCCGACGAGACGGCGCTGATGTGGGCCAAGCTCGGCTTCCTCGCGCCGTTCGCCCTGCTCACGACGACGCACCGCGCCCCGATCGGCGAGGTGCGGACCACGCACCGCGCCGAGCTCGAGGCGCTCGTGCGCGAGGTCGCGGCGGTCGCGGCGGCGAGCGGGGCGCCGTCGGACCCCGCGCGCACGCTCGCCTTCTACGACCGCTTCGCGCCCGAGGCGAAGTCGTCCATGCTGCGCGACGCCGAGGCCGGGCGACCGCTCGAGGTGGACGCCATCGGCGGTGCGATCGTCCGGGCCGCCGACCGCGCGGGCGTGGACGCGCCGCTCACCCGCGCGCTCGTCGCCGGCCTCGGCGGCTGACGGCCGGACGGCGCCCCAGGACCGCGCCCGCCGGGAGCCTTCACCGGACCGCCACGCGACCCCCTGTGGACGCGTCCCCAGGAGCCTCACAGGTTCGCCAGGATGTCCGTCATGAGAGAGCCGTGGGTCGACGTCGCGCTGGCGCGGCTGCCCGAGACGCGTTCCTGCCCCGCGTGCGCCGCGACGCTGCGGTCGTCCCGCTGCGACCGGTGCCTGCTCGACCTCACCGGCCCGCTCGCGTTCGAGGTCGCCGCGGCGTCGAGCGACGCGGCCGACGCGCTCGCGCGCCGCCAGGTCGCGCTCGACGCCCTGCGTGCGAGCCAGCCCGAGGCCGCGGCGTGGGCGGCCCGCGCGGCGGTCGCGGCGCCGCCCCGCGCGCGCCCCGGCCC
>NZ_JBHXIC010000021.1:0-61467 GCF_042723955.1 Cellulosimicrobium cellulans
CCCGGGGTGATGACGTCGCACCAGGCGATGGTCTCGGGTGCCGGGTTCGGCCCGACGATCAACTCGCTCAACGGTGCGCTCGAGTGCGGCGGCGGGCATGTGGGCCGTCGGCAGCCCGGAGCCCGGGCGGAACCCGGCGTACTGCTCGGCCGCGGCCCGGGCGCACTCGTCCTGATAGACGGGCCCTCCGCCGAGGTACACCGCCATCTCCGCGCGCTTGCCCGGGACGTTGCCGCCGACGAACCAGGCGCCGGCCTTCTTGCCCTCCTCGTACATGACGGTGGCCCGCCCCGCGCGCTCGGTCTCCTCGTACCACCACTCCTCGGCCTCCCGCGTCGCCTCGAGCTGCGCGACGCCGCTCTCCCGCGCGTACGCGAGCGCGCTCTGGAGCCACTGCGCGCCGCGCTGGACCGGTACGGTGAGGTTGGACAGCGGCGTCTGCGGGCCGAGCGACAGGAAGAAGTTGGGGAACCCGTGGACGGAGATCCCCAGGTAGGTCCGCAGCCCGTCCCGCTCCCACCGCTCGCGCAGCGTGATGCCCTCACGACCGACGACGTCGAAGGCGGTGAGCGCGCCCGTCATGGCGTCGAACCCGGTCGCGAGCACGAGCACGTCGAGCTTGTGCTCGACCTCCTGCCCGCCCGTGTCAGGGCCCGCAACCACGACGCCGCTGGGCGTCACCCGCGTGATCGGGGTCGCGAGGACGTCCACGAGCTCGACGTTCTCCCGGTTGTACGCGGCGTAGTAGCCGTGGCCGGTGGGCGGGCGCTTGCCCATGAACGTGTAGGTGGAGGGGCTGAGCGCCTCTGCGGTCCGGGGGTCGGTGACGATCTCCCGGATCTTGCCGCGGAGGAACTCGGACGCGAGCGCGCTCGCCTCGGGGCTCGAGACGAGGTCGGTGAAGCACTCGTTGGCGAACCGGAAGCCGCCCGCCTCCCAGCGCGACTCGAACACCCGGCGGCGCTCGTCGTCGTCCACCTCGAGCGCGGACCGCGTCGGGATCTCCATCGGCACACCGAAGGGGTGCTGGGCCGCGCGCTCGAAGACGGCGTCGTAGTCCGCACGCAGCGCGGCGAGCTCGTCCGCGGTGACCGCGGGGCTCGTCGTCTCCAGGACGTAGTTCGGGGTGCGCTGGAAGACGGTGACGTGGGCCGCCTGGGCGGCGAGCTCGGGCAGCATCTGGATCCCCGAGGCGCCGACGCCGACCAGCCCGACGCGCTTGCCGGACAGGTCCACCCCCGCGTGCGGCCACCTCGCCGAGTGGTACGCGGGCCCGGCGAAGGTGTCCAGGCCGGGGAGGTCCGGGTACAGGGGACGCGAGAGCAGCCCCGTCGCCGAGACGAGGTAGGTGGCGCGCAGCGTCGACCCGTCGGCGAGGGTGAGGGTCCACAGGTTCGTGACGTCCGAGTGCTCGGCCCGCTCGACCGTCGTGCTCAGCCGGATGTCACGCCGCAGGTCGAGCCGGTCGGCGACGAACTCGAGGTACGCGCGGATCTCCTCGCCGCGCGGGTACCGCTCGCTCCAGTCCCACTCGTCCCGCACCTCGCGGGAGAACGAGAACGCGTACGCGAGGTACTCCGAGTCGGTGCGCACGCCCGGGTACCGGTTGGCCCACCAGGTACCGCCGACTCCCCCGGCGCCGTCGACCACGAGGACGGAGAGACCGGCCTCTCGCAGGTGGTACAGCATCGCCAGGCCGGAGAAACCCGCCCCGATGACGACCGCGTCGTAGGTCTCGCCGCTGCTCGCCGAATCCCCCATGTACCGCTCCCCCGTTCCAGGTCCGTCAGGACGTCGCAGGCACGCTGCCCGCGCGACGCGGTATACCGTCCCACGCGACGCTGCTTCGTGCCAGAGCGAGCTCACGCGTCCCGGAGACCGGATCAGAACGGCCAGACGAGCGGCACGTACAGGACCGCGGCGGCGACGAACACCAGCGCCAGCGGCAGGCCCAGGCGCCAGTAGTCGCCGAACCGGTAGCCGCCCGGCTGGAGGACCATGAGGTTCACCGGGGTCGCGATCGGCGTGAGGAAGGCCGCGGCCCCGGCGACCGTGAGCGCCATCATGAACGGCTGCACGCTCACGCCCAGGGTCTGCGCGAACGACACCGCGACGGGGGCCATCACGAGGACCGTCGCGACGTTCGAGATGAACTGGCCGAGGACGAGCGTGAGCACGCACACGACGAGGAGCGCGAGGTGCGGTGAGCCGCCGCCGGTGACCCGGAGCACGACGTCCGCGATCGCGTCGGCCGCACCGGAGGAGACGAACGCCGCGGACAGCGGGATGAGGGCCGCGATGAGCACCACGGTGTCCCACGAGATCGCGCGGAACGACTGCGGCACGGTGACGACCCGCAGGAGCACGAGGGCGCCCGCTGCGAGCAGACCAGCGATGACCGGCGGCACGACCCCGGTCGCGAGCAGCACGATGGTCGCGACCAGCACCCCGAGGCAGCGCCGCCAACCGCGCCCGAGCGGGACGCCACGCTGGAGGCTCTTCGAGGAGTCGACGGCGATGACGTCGGGCGACTGCGTGTAGCGGTGGAGCGCGTCCCAGGGCCCGCGCACGAGCACGGCGTCGCCCGGCTGGAGGGTCATCGGGCCGGACGGTGCCTCGCTGTCCGGCCCGGTCGAGCTGCCGTCGCCGCGGCGGATGGCGAGCACGACGAGGCCCTCGTCCCGGGTCGTCATGCCGGGGCTCACCCGGCGCCCCACGAGCGTCGAGCGTGGCGCGATGAGCACCTCGACGACCCCCGTGCCGCCCGTGAACAGGCGACCCGTGTCGAGCTCGGCGGGGTAGCTCTCGCGCCACGAGCGCACCCGCTCGCGCGGGTCGGTGGCCGTGTCGGCGAGGTGCTCGGGGACGCGCTCCGGGAGCAGCCGGTCGCCGAGCGTCACGACGAGCACGGCCGTGGCGAGGACGAGCGGGATCCCCACCAGCGCGAACTCGAAGTAGCCGAACTCCTGGCCGCCCGCCTCCGCGGCGGCCTCGGAGACGATGATGTTCACGGGCGTGCCGGTCAGCGTGAGGAGCGAGCCGGCGCCCGCGGCGAACGCGAGCGGGACGAGCATGCGCGAGGGCACGATGCCGGCCCGCGCGGCCGCCACGACCGCGACCGGCAGGAGCGCCGCGACGGCGCCGTTGATGCTGATGACGGCCGCGAGCAGGGCGGCGACCCCGACCATCAGCGTGAGCAGCCCGGCACGACCGAGCGACGCGCGCCGCTCGAGCCACTGCCCGATCCACGCGGTGATCCCCGTGGAGTCCAGCGCGTCGCTGAGCACGAACAGGCTCGCGATGAACAGCACGATCGGGTCGCTGAACCCGCCCAGCGCCTCGTCGAGCGTGAGCACCCCGGTCGCCCACAGGGAGACGGGCACGAAGAGCGCGACGACGACGAGAGGGAGCCGGTTGGTCATGAAGCCCACGACCGCCAGCGCCAGGATGACGAACGTCGCGACCAGCGGATCGATCATGGGCACCCCCTGGGACGTCAGGATGCCACAGGATGCCCCCTGGCGGCGGGGACCGGAATAGTGGGCACGCCGGTGCGTTGTCGATGACCATGACGACTCTCGGGATCATCGGCGCAGGGAACATCGGCTCTCAGGTCGCACGGGCGGCCATCACCCACGGCTACGACGTGGTCATCGCGAACTCCCGGGACCCCCGGACGCTGGACGACCTCGTCGCCGAGCTGGGTCCGCGGGCACGGGCGGCGACCGCCGAGGAGGCGGCGCGTGCCGCGGACGTCGCCGTCGTGGCGGTGCCCTTCGGGGCGTACCGCGAGGTCCCCGTGGAGCCGCTCGACGGGAAGATCGTCCTCGACGCGAACAACTACTACTGGGAGCGCGACGGGCACGTCGAGGCGATCGACCGAGGCGAGGCCACGTCGTCGGGCCTGCTCCAGGAGCACCTGGCCGGGTCCAAGGTGGCCAAGGCGTTCAACCACATCCGGTCGACGGACATCACGACCGACGGGACCCCCGCGGGCACCCCGGGACGCCGCGCGCTGGCGACCGCGAGCGACTTCCCCGACGCCGCGGCCTGGGTCGTGCGGTTCTACGACGAGCTCGGGTTCGACGCGGTCGACACGAGCCCGCTCGCGGAGTCGTGGCGCGTCGAGCGCGACCGCCCGGCGTACGTCGCGCGCCAGGACGCCGACGAGCTGCGCGAGAACCTCGCCCGGGCGCCCCGCACGCTCTGACGTGCCCCGGGGCGGGCGCGTCAGGCGTGCTCGCCCCGGGCGACGAGGCCTGCGCCCACGATCAGCAGCACGAGGAGCGCCACCACCAGGCCGAGGAGCGCGAGCGCGCGGACCGGTCCGAGCGGGCCTTCCACGAGGCGCGCGGACCGTCGGCACCCGACGCCGGCCAGGCCCCACAGGACCGCGGCGCCAAAGGGCTCGGGGCGCTGCCACACGACGGTCAGCACGACGGCGAACGCCGCGAGCGCCCAGGCGATCCATCCCGCCCAACGCAGCCGCGCACCGTAGAACGACTCGGCCGGTCGACCACCACCACGCTCCGGCGCCACCGCCCGGCGGTCTCCCGAACCGCCGAGCACGCGGGGTTCGCGTCGGTCGAGCAGGCCCGGGACGGGCGGCTCGTCGCGCCGGGCCACGGTCAGTCCTCGCCGTAGAAGACGCGCTCCATGACCGTCCGGGCGCGCCGCGCGGTGCGCAGGAAGTGCTCCTCGAGCTCGGCGCCCGTGTGGACGTCCGGGAGGTCGAGCACACGCGCGAGGCCGTTGAGCGCGAACCGGTCGTGCGGCAGCACGTCCACGGTCGTGCCGGTCGTCCGGCCGGACCACAGCACGAGCGCGCTGCGCAGCCGGGACGCGAGGTGCCACGCCTCGCCGAGCACCACGGCGTCGTCGGCGTCGACGAGACCCGCCGCCACGGCGGCCTCGAGCGCGTCCACGGTCGAGGTCGTCCGCAGCCCGGCCACGTCGTGGGCGTGCTGGAGCTGGAGAAGCTGGACGGTCCACTCGACGTCGGACACTCCCCCGCGGCCCAGCTTGAGGTGGCGCGACGCCTCGACGCCGCGCGGCAACCGCTCGGACTCGACGCGCGCCTTGATGCGCCGCACCTCGCGCACCTCCGCGAGGTCGAGGCCGCCCTGCGGGTAGCGCAGACCGTCGGCGACGCGCGTGAACGCCTCGCCGAGACCGTCGAGGTCGCCCGCGACCGGGCGTGCGCGCAGGAGCGCCTGCGCCTCCCAGACGCTCGACCACCGCTCGTAGTACTCGGTGTACGACGCGAGCGAGCGCACGAGCGGGCCGTTGCGCCCCTCGGGCCGCAGGTCGGCGTCGACCGGGAGCGCGGGCTCCGGGCCGACGGCGGACAGGAGCTGGCGCAGCCGAGTCGCCACGGCGAGCGCGTACGCCTGGGCGTCGGCGCCCTCGGTGCCGGGCGCCGGGTCGTGCACGAACATCACGTCGGCGTCCGAGCCGTAGCCCATCTCACGCCCGCCGAGGCGACCCATCGCGACGACGAGCAGGCGCGCCGGGGCGGAGCCGGGGTCCTGGGCGTCGTACCCGAGCTCGCCGCGCGCGACGAACTCCGCGACCCGGAGCGCGCCCGCGAGCACGACGTCCGCGGCGTCGGAGATGCTGCGCGCGGCGTCGACCGCGTCGACGACGCCGAGGAGCTCGGCGGCGCCCGTGCGCGCGAGCTCGCGGCGGCGCACCGCGCGCAGGCTCACCGTCGCGGGCTCGACCTCGTCAGCGCGCGTGAGGATGGCGTCGGTCTCGGCCGTGAGCCGCTCGATGCCGCGCGGCGCGAGGTCGTGGTCGTCCGCGAGCCAGCGGACCGACTCGGGCGACCGGGCGAGCGCGTCCGCCATGTAGCGGGAGTTCGAGAGCAGGTGCGCGAGCCGCTGCGCCGCGGAGCCGGAGTCGCGCAGCAGCTTGAGGTACCAGTGCGTCGCGCCGAGCGTCTCGGAGAGCGTGCGGAACGCGAGCAGGCCCGCGTCGGGGTCCGCGCCCTCGGCGAACCAGCCGAGCATGACGGGCAGGAGCTGGCGCTGGATCGCCGCGCGCCGGCTCACGCCCTCGGTGAGCGCGGTGACGTGGCGCATCGCGCCCGCGGGGTCGCGGTAGCCGATCGCCGCGAAGCGCGCCTTCGCCGCCTCCGGCGCGAGGCTCACCTCGTCCGGGGAGAGCTGCGCGACGGCGGGCAGGAGCGGGCGGTAGAAGATCTCCTCGTGCAGGCCGCGCACCTCGCGGCGCGTCGCGCGCCAGCGCTCCGTGAGCCCCTCGGCGCCCTCGGCGCGCATCCCGAGCGACCGTGCGAGACGGCGCAGCTCGTCCTCGGCGGTCGGCACGAGGTGGGTGCGCCGGAGCCGGAAGAGCTGGATGCGGTGCTCGAGCGAGCGCAGGAACCGGTAGCAGACGCCGAGCCGGGCCGCGTGCTCGCGGCCCACGTACCCGGCCGCGGCGAGCTCGGCGAGCGCCGTGAGCGTCCCGCGGCTGCGGATCGACTCGTCCGCCCGTCCGTGCACGAGCTGGAGAAGCTGGACGGTGAACTCGACGTCGCGCAGGCCGCCCTTGCCGAGCTTGAGCTGGCGGTCGGCCTCGGCCGCGGGCACGTGGTCCTCGACGCGTCGGCGCATCGCCTGCGAGTCCTCGACGAAGTTCTCGCGGCCCGCGGCGGACCACACGAACGGCGCGATCGCCTCCTCGTACGCGCGGCCCAGGTCCCGGTCCCCCGCGACCGTGCGCGCCTTGAGCAGCGCCTGGAACTCCCAGGTCTTGGCCCAGCGCTCGTAGTACGCGACGTGGCTCGCGAGCGTGCGCACGAGCGGGCCCTGCTTGCCCTCGGGGCGCAGCGCGGCGTCGACCTGCCACAGGGCGGGCTCCCCCGACGTGCCCCAGCACACGCGCGCGAGGCCCGTCGCGAGCCGCGCGCCCACGCTGGTCGCGTACGCCTCGTCGTACCCCTCGGCGGGCTCGACGACGTAGATGACGTCGACGTCGGAGATGTAGTTGAGCTCGCGCGCGCCGCACTTGCCCATGCCGATGACGGCGAGCCGCACGCCCGCGCCGTGGTCGTCGAGCTCGGCGCGGGCGATCGCGAGCGCCCCTTCGAGCGCGGCGGCGGCGAGGTCCGCGAGCGCCGCCCCGACCGCGGGCATGCGGGTGAGCGGGTCCGTCACCGTGAGGTCGGTCGCGGCGATGCGCAGGATCCGCTCGCGGTAGGAGCGGCGCAGCGCGTCCACGCGCTCGGGACCGGCCTGGTCGGCGACGGGCACCGCGGCGTCGGGATCCGCGCCGACGGCGCGCAGCAGCTCGGCCCGGACGTCGCGCACGTCGACGCCGGTCCCCGGGGTCGGGTCGGCGACGACCTCGAGCAGCGCGGGTCGGCGCACCACGTCGTCGCCGAGCGCGACCGAGGCGCCGAGCACCGCCAGCAGGCGGTCGCGCGCCTCGCCGGGCCGCAGGGTGCGCCGCGCGACGTCCGCGAGCGGGCCGCCCGCCTCGACGTCGGGGCGCAGCGCGCCCGCGAGCCGCACGACCTGGAGCAGCGCGAGGTCGGGGTCGGCCGCCGCCCCGAACGCGGCAAGGAGCTCGTCGTCGACGACGGACGCCGGGTCCGCGCCGCCGTCCGGAGCGTCCGCGCCCGGGGCGCGACCGCCGTCGAGCAGGAGCGTGAGGTCCGGGTCCGCGAGCAGACCCGCCGAGCGCGAGATGTCGGCGAAGCCGACGCGCGCGAGGCGACCGGTGAGCGTCGGACGGCGGGAGCCGCCGGACCGACCGGATGTCGTCGTGGGCCCGCTCACAGGACCTGGAGGAACCGCTTCAGCTCGAACGGCGTGACCTGCGCGCGGTAGCCGTCCCACTCCTGGCGCTTGTTGCGCAGCACGAAGTCGAAGACGTGCTCGCCGAGCGTCTCCGCGACGAGCTCCGACTTCTCCATGACCGCGATCGCCTCGTCGAGCGACTGCGGGAGCGGCTTGATGCCCAGGGCACGACGCTCGGCGTCGGTGAGCTCCCAGACGTCGTCCTCGGTGGCCTCGGGGAGCTGGTAGCCCTCCTCGATGCCCTTGAGGCCCGCGGCGAGCATGACGGCGAACGCGAGGTACGGGTTCGTGGCCGAGTCGAGCGCGCGGTACTCGACGCGGCTCGAGTTGCCCTTGCCCGGCTTGTACATCGGCACGCGCACGAGCGCCGAGCGGTTGTTGTGGCCCCAGCACACGTAGCTGGGCGCCTCGGCGCCGCCCCACAGGCGCTTGTACGAGTTCACGTACTGGTTGGTGATCGCCGTGATCTCGGCGGCGTGCACGAGGAGGCCGGCGATGAACTGGCGCGCCGTCTTGGACAGCTCGAACTGGGCACCCGGCTCGTGGAACGCGTTGCGGTCGCCCTCGAAGAGCGACAGGTGCGTGTGCATGCCCGAGCCCGGCTGGTCGGCCATCGGCTTGGGCATGAACGAGGCGAACACGCCCTGCTCGAGCGCGACCTCCTTGACGACCGTGCGGAACGTCATGAGGTTGTCGGCGGTGGTCAGCGCGTCCGCGTAGCGCAGGTCGATCTCGTTCTGGCCCGGTCCCGCCTCGTGGTGGGAGAACTCGACCGAGATGCCCATGGACTCGAGCATCGTGATCGCGGCGCGGCGGAAGTCGTGCGTCGATCCCCGCGCGAGGTGGTCGAAGTACCCGCCCTGGTCGACGGGCACGAGGCCGTGCTCGGCGTCGGCGGGCTGGTTGAACAGGTAGAACTCGACCTCGGGGTGCGTGTAGAAGGTGAACCCCTTGTCGCTGGCCTTCGCCAGCGCGCGCTTGAGCACGTTGCGGCTGTCCGCGAGGGACGGCTCGCCGTCCGGCGTGAGGATGTCGCAGAACATGCGCGCGGTGCCGTGCCGCTCGCCGCGCCACGGGAGCACCTGGAACGTGGTGGGGTCCGGCTTGGCGATCATGTCGGCCTCGTACACGCGCGTGAGGCCCTCGATCGAGCTGCCGTCGAACCCGATGCCCTCCGCGAACGCCGACTCGAGCTCCGCCGGCGCGATCGCCACCGACTTGAGCATGCCGAGCACGTCGGTGAACCAGAGCCGGATGAAGCGGATGTCGCGCTCCTCGACCGTGCGGAGCACGAACTCCTGCTGCCTGTCCATGCGGTACATCCTGCCTGATCCGTGTGACGAACGGGTGACACGGCCGTGTGGCGGACGTCGCGCGTCGGGACGCCCCTCCCGACCGGCCGTGACCCCGCGCTCGTCTAGGCTGGCCGCATGGCTGATCTGCGCGTCGCGCTGGCACAGGTCGACACGTGCGTGGGGGACCTCGACGGCAACGCCGCCCTCGTCCTCGAGCGCACCCGGGAGGCGGGGGCAGCAGGCGCGCGGCTCGTCGCCTTCCCGGAGATGACCCTCACCGGCTACCCGATCGAGGACCTCGCCCTGCGCGCGTCGTTCCGCCGCGCGGCGTGGGACGCCGCCGCGGACATCGCGGCGCGACTCGCCGCCGACGGCCTGGGCGGGATCACCGTGGTGCTCGGCACCGTCGGGACCTCGGGAGCCCCGCGCGGCGCCGGCGCGGCGGAGCGCGAGGCCTCGGGCTCGCCGGCGGACCTGCCGACGAACCGCGCCGTCGTGCTGCGCGACGGCGTCGTGCAGGCCGCGTACGACAAGCACCACCTGCCCAACTACGGCGTCTTCGACGAGTTCCGGATCTTCGCCCCGGGCGAGACCACGACGGTCGTCGAGGTCGAGGGCCGCCGCGTCGGGATCGCGATCTGCGAGGACGTCTGGCAGGACGGCGGACCGGTCGCCGAGATGGCCACGCTCGACGAGGCGGGGAACGGGCTCGACCTCCTGCTCGTGCTCAACGGCTCCCCGTACGAGGAGGGCAAGGGCCACGTCCGGACCGACCTCGCGGCGCGCCGCGCGCGCGAGGTGAGCGCCCCGGTCGCGTACGTGAACCTCGTGGGCGGGCAGGACGACCTCGTGTTCGACGGCGGCTCGTTCGTCACCGACGCCTCGGGCGCCGTCGTCGCGGCCTCGCCGCAGTTCGTCGAGGACCTGCTCGTGTGGGACCTGCCGTCCGACGGCGCACCCCGCGGGCCGCGCGCTCCCGAGCTGCACCCCGACGAGGAGGTGTACCGGGCCTGCGTCACCGGGCTGGCCGGCTACGTCCGCAAGAACGGCTTCCGCTCGGTCCTCCTCGGCGTCTCGGGCGGGATCGACTCCGCGCTCACCGCGGCGATCGCCGCCGACGCGATCGGCGGCGAGAACGTCGTCGGCGTCTCGATGCCCTCGCAGTACTCGTCCGACCACAGCAAGGACGACGCCGCGGACCTCGCCAAGCGGCTCGGCGCCGACTACCGCGTCCAGCCCATCGCGCCGATGGTCGAGGCGTTCCAGGGCGAGCTCGCGCTCGAGGGCGTCGCCGAGGAGAACCTCCAGGCGCGCGTGCGCGGGGTGATCCTCATGGCGATCTCCAACCGCGAGGGCCACCTCGTCATCGCACCCGGCAACAAGTCCGAGCTCGCGACCGGGTACGCGACGATCTACGACGCCGGCAGCATCGGCGGCTTCGCGCCCCTCAAGGACGTCGACAAGTCGCGCGTCTGGCAGCTCGCGCGCTGGCGGAACAACCAGGCGGTGGACCGGGGAGAGATCCCGCCGATCCCCGAGTCGTCCATCACCAAGCCGCCGTCGGCGGAGCTGCGCCCGGGCCAGACGGACCAGGACTCGCTGCCGCCCTACGACCTGCTCGACGAGGTGCTCGACGCCTACATCGAGCACGCCGAGGGCCGCGCCGAGCTGCTCGCGCGCGGGTTCGACCCCGAGGTCGTCGACAAGGTCGTCACGCTCGTCGACCGCGCCGAGTGGAAGCGCCGCCAGTACCCGCCGGGCCCCAAGGTCACCGCCCTCGCGTTCGGCCGCGACCGTCGCCTGCCCATCACCAACCGCTGGCGCGAGCCGCTCGACTGACGGCGCCGGTCACCCCGCGCGCCGTCCGACCCGTACCCCGCACCCAGGAAAGGCCGTCATGTCTGCTCACACCGCCCCCGAGCCCGCCACGACCGGGGGCACGGGACCGCGCCGCGTCCGCGTGCACCACCTCGCCGAGGCGAAGGCGCGCGGCGAGAAGATCACGATGCTCACGGCGTACGACGCGGTGACCGCGCGCATCTTCGACGACGCCGGGATCGACATGCTGCTGGTCGGCGACTCGATCGGCAACACGATGCACGGGCACGCGTCGACGCTCCCCGTCACGGTCGACGACCTGATCCCCCCGGCTCGCGCCGTCGCGCGCGCCGCGCGGCGCGCGTTCACGGTCGTCGACCTGCCGTTCGGCTCGTACGAGGCGGGCGCGGAGCAGGCGCTCGCGACGGGCGTGCGGTTCCTCAAGGAGACCGGCGTGAACGCGGTCAAGCTCGAGGGCGGGCGTCGCATCGCCGCGCAGATCCGCGCGCTGACCGACGCCGGCATCCCCGTCGTGGGCCACCTCGGCTTCACGCCGCAGTCCGAGAACGCGCTCGGCGGGCCGCGCGTCCAGGGCCGGGGCGACGACGCGGCGGAGCGCCTCAGCGAGGACGCCCTCGCGGTGGCCGAGGCGGGCGCCGTCGCCGTCGTGCTCGAGATGGTGCCGGTCGAGGTCGCCGCGCGGATCACCGAGATCCTGCGCATCCCCACGATCGGCATCGGCGCGGGCGCCGCGTGCGACGGCCAGGTGCTCGTCTGGACGGACATGGCCGGCATGACGGACTGGTCGCCGCGCTTCGCCAAGCGGTACGCCGAGATCGGCGCCGCGCTCGGCCAGGCGGCGGCCGACTACGCCGCGGACGTGCGCGGCGGGACGTTCCCCGACGACGCGCACAGCTTCGCGCGCTGACCTCCCGGGCTTCCGCGGGGGGCGGCGAGGCGGCGACGCTCAGCCGGCGTCCGCGCCGCCCGCGGCCACCCAGGCGGTGAGCCCCGCGGCGAGGGCGTCGGCGTAGCGCTGCCGGCCCTCCTCGGACTCCATGACCGCGGCCTCGTCGGGGTTGCGCATCTCCCCCAGCTCGAGCATGACCGCGGGGCGCTCGGCGTGGTTGAGCGTCGCGAGGTCGGCGCGTCGCTGGATCGGACCGTCGTCCGCGGCGACCGAGGACGACGGCGCGAACCCGGCGGCGGTCAACGCCGCCACGAGCTCGTGGGCGAGCGCGACGCTCGGCTCCCCCTGGGCGTCGTCGACGGGCGGGTCCGCGACGATCGCGAAGAACCCGTGCGCGCTGCGGTCCTCGGTGCCGTTGGCGTGGATCGAGACGAGGACGTCCGCGTCGTTCTCCTGGGGGAAGCGGCCCCGCGCGTCGACGCACGGCCCCACGCCCGCGTCGTCGGGCCGGGTGAGCACGACGACGGCGCCGAGCTCAGTGAGCCCCTCCGCGAGGCGGCTGCTCACGTCCCACGTGAACGCGTGCTCGGGGTAGCCCGCGTCCGTGGACGCACCCACCGTGTTGCACGCCTTGGTGTCGCCCCGCCCGTCCGGGACGGGCGCGTTGACCGTGAGCGGGTTCGCCCCGTTGCCGCCGTTGTGCCCCGGGTCGACGGCGACCGTGAGGCCGGCGAGCGGGGGCGGCGGACCGGTCTCCGCGACCGTCGGGTCCGGGGACGCGATCGTCGGCTCCGGCTCGGGGGCGGAGGCGACCTCGTCACCCGAGGGGGTGAGCGTCGTCGGGTCTCCCCCGGACCCGGCCCGGACCTGCAGCGCGACGAGGAACGTCAGCGCGCCGACGGCGAGCCCCGCGAGGAGCAGGCCGAGGCGCCCGGACCAGACGCGCCGCGGGCCGGGTGGTGGGGCGTGGGTCACTCGCCGCGCTCGCGGCGGTCTTCCTCGTCCCAGGCGTCCGACCGCTCGCGCGCGGTCTCCAACGCCTTCTGCGCGGCCTCACGGGTCGGGTACGGGCCCATGCGGTGCGACCACGAGCCGCTCGGGCCACGGTGCACCTCGCCGGTGCGGGTGTCGAAGTAGTACTCGTCCTCGGCCGCGGGCTCGCCGTCGTCGGTGAAGCGTGATCCGGTGCTCATGACCCGATCCTCCCCCATCTCGGCCCGCCCGGCCGTCCACGCCGCCGCACGTTCGTAGACTGGCCGTCATGAGCCCCACGCCGTCTTCGACCTCGCCCGACGCCGTCGCTCCCCCACCTGCGGCACGTCGCGGCCCGCTCGTGCCCGGGGTCGTCGGACCGCTGCGCGCCGTGCCGGCGTTGATCGAGCGCCCCGAGTACGTCGGGCAGCCCGGCCCGCGGCCGTTCACCGGGAGCGAGGTCAACGACACCGAGACGATCGAGCGCATCCGCGCCGCGTCGCGGATCGCGGCGCAGGCGCTCGTGGAGGTCGAGCGCCACGTCGCGCCCGGCGTGACGACCGACGAGCTCGACCGCGTCGGGCACGAGTTCCTCCTCGACCACGGCGCGTACCCGTCGACCCTGGGCTACCGCGGGTTCCCCAAGTCGTTGTGCACGTCGCTCAACGAGGTCGTGTGCCACGGCATCCCCGACTCGACCGCGCTCGTCGAGGGCGACATCGTCAACGTCGACATCACCGCGTACGTCGGCGGCGTGCACGGCGACACCAACGCGACGTTCACCGTCGGCGAGGTCGACGAGGAGTCCGCGCTCCTCGTCGAGCGCACGCGCGAGGCGCTCGCCCGGGGGATCAAGGCCGTCGCCCCCGGCCGCCAGATCAACGTGGTCGGTCGCGTCATCGAGCGTTATGCGGCCCGGTTCGGGTACGGGGTCGTGCGCGAGTACACGGGGCACGGCGTCGGGCGCGCATTCCACTCGGGGCTCGTCGTGCCGCACTACGACGCCGCGCCCGACCACGCGACCGTCATCGAGCCCGGGATGGTCTTCACCATCGAGCCCATGCTCACGCTCGGCACGTCCGAGTGGCGGATGTGGGACGACGGGTGGACGGTAGTCACCGCGGACGCCTCGCGGACCGCGCAGTTCGAGCACACGCTGCTGGTGACCGACGACGGAGCGGAGATCCTCACACTGCCATGAACGCTCACCAGGACTCTCACGCCGCACCTCCGGCGCAGACCGACCGCCCCCGCACCGCTTTCGGCATCGACGTCGGCGGCAGCGGCATCAAGGGCGCTCCGGTCGACCTCGCGACCGGCGAGTTCGCCCAGGAGCGCCACCGGATCCCGACGCCGCAGCCGTCGACGCCGCAGGCCGTCGCCGAGGTGATCGCCGAGCTCGTGGGCGAGTACGACCTCCCGCAGGACGTGCCGATCGGCGTCGCGTTCCCGGCGCCGCTGCAGCACGGCGTCGTGCGCTTCATCGCGAACCTCGACCAGTCGTGGACCGGCGTCGACCTGCCCGCGCTCGTCGCGCGCGAGACCGGGCGCCACGTCGTCGCGGTCAACGACGCCGATGCGGCCGGGATCGGCGAGGTCCGGTACGGCGCCGCGCGCGAGGCGGACGGGGTCGTGCTGGTCGCGACGCTCGGCACGGGGATCGGCAGCGCGATCGTCGTCGACGGGCACCTGCTCCCGAACACCGAGCTCGGGCACCTCGAGATCGACGGGTACGACGCCGAGACGCGCGCGTCCGACGCCGCGCGGGACCGCGAGGACCTGGACTGGGCGCAGTGGGCCGAGCGGCTCCAGCGCTACTTCGGTGTCGTGGAGGACCTGTTCTCGCCCGACCTCATCGTCGTGGGCGGGGGCGTGAGCAAGAAGCACGAGCACTTCCTGCCGCTGCTCCACCTGCGGGCGCCCATCGTCCCGGCCCGGCTCCGCAACGCGGCCGGCATCGTGGGCGCGGCGTCGCTCGCGGCGGACGCGCGCTGACCGGCGCGGGCGCGCCCGTCGGCCGCCCCGCCGTCGGACCTCGACCGGAGGTCAGCTCGTGGTGACCTCGTGCCGCTCGGTGCCGAAGATGTCGATGACGCCGAGCATCTCGAGGACGTCGGTGACGACCGTGGGCGGGTTGCGCAGCGTCACGGACAGCCCCTCCTCGGAGCCGATCGTGTAGAACTGCACGAGGAACGCGATGCCCGTGGAGTCCATGAACGTCACCTTGGACGTGTCGATCACCACGGGGACGTCCCGTTCGAGCGCGTTCGCGAGCGCGGCGCTCGCCTCGCTGCGGAGGGCGACGTCGATCTCGCCCCACATGTCCACGACGCTCGCCTCGGGCTCCTCGAGCAGCCGGATGCCGCCCGTCCCTGCCTCAGCGTCGCTCCGCTCCAGCTCCTGCACCAACACTGCCCCGCCCTTCGTCCTGCCCCTGCCTCGCCCACCCCGACGAGTACGCGCCACCTGCCTGACGCTGTCGATCGGTCGGGGCCTGCTGTCGTACGTCATCGGGCGACGAGAAGGCTCCGGCGTGATCGGACGTCGCCAGCGTACCCCACGGATGCCGCTGGCTGGTAGGCCTCTGGCGAAGACTTTACCCAGAGCGGCTTCGGCATCGTTCCCCGGAGCGATCGTTGAGGATTCATTCAACAGTTGGACGGGTGTCCAGACGGCAACGGCCGCCGCATCCACCCGGTAGCGGGTGGACGCGGCGGCCGTGGGGACGGAGCGCGGGCCGTCAGCCCGTGTTCTGCAGGCCGGCGGCGACGCCGTTCACGGTGAGCAGCAGGAGGTGCTGCAGCTCGTCCTTGACGGGCCCCTCCGCCCCGGAGCGCAGACCGCGCAGAGCGCGGACCTGGAGCAGGGAGAGCGCGTCGACGTACGGACTGCGGAGCTGGACCGCGCGGCCCAGCACCCGTCGGCCGGCGAGCGGCCACGCGTTCTCCGTGACCGCGAGGACCTGCTCGCGCGTGAGGCGCAGCTCGTCGAGGATCGCCTGCGCGAGGTCGTCGCGCTCGCCGAGCGCGAGGTAGCGCTCCGCGATGCGCTCGTCCGTCTTGGCGAGCGACATCTCGACGTTGTCGAGGAGCGTCGCGAAGAGCGGCCACTCGCGGTGCGCCTCGCGCAGCAGCTCGAGGTCGCCGAACTCCTTCAGTGCCGTCCCGAGCCCGTACCAGCCCGCGAGGTTGATGCGGGCCTGGGACCAGGAGAAGACCCAGGGGATCGCGCGCAGGTCGTCGAGCGAGGAGACGGACAGGCCGCGGCGGGCCGGGCGGGAGCCGATCGGCAGGAGGCCGACCTCCTCGAGAGGCGTCACCTGGGAGAACCACTGCGGGAACCCGTCCGCACGGACCAGCTCGTGGAACCGGCGGCGCGACGACTCGTCGAGCGCCGCCGCGAGGTCGCGGTACCGCTCGGTCGCCTCGGCGTTGCGCTTCTCGGTCGACGGCGCCGACGCGAGCAGGGTCGCCGCGGCGACCTGCTCGATGTGGCGCGACGCGATGGTCGGGTCGCCGTAGCGCGCGAGGATGACCTCGCCCTGCTCGGTGAGCTTGAACCGGCCGTCGACCGAGCCCGGGGGCTGGGCGAGCACGGCACGGTTCGCCGGGCCGCCGCCGCGGCCGAGCGCCCCGCCGCGGCCGTGGAACAGCGTGAGCGTGATGTCGTGGCGCTCGGCCCACTGCGCGATGCGGCTCTGCGCGTCGTGGAGAGCGAGCGTCGCGGAGACCGGACCGACGTCCTTCGACGAGTCGGAGTAGCCGAGCATGACCTCGACGCGGCGCCCGTTCTCGGCGAGCCGGCGCTGCACCTGCGGGAGCGTGAGCATCGACTCGAGGATGTCGACGCTCGCGCGCAGGTCGGCGAAGGTCTCGAACAGCGGGATCGCGTCGACCACGGGCGCCTCGTCGGAGCCCTCGAACGCGAGCTCCGCGAGCTCGTACACCGCCGCGAGGTGCTCCGGCTTCTGCGTGAACGAGACGATGTAGCGGCGTGCGGCACGGATGCCGTACCGCTGCTGGACCGCGCCCAGCGCGCGGAACGTGTCGAGCACCTCGCGCGTGCGGTCGGAGAGGTCGCCGCGCAGGCCCTTCTCCGCGATCTCGGCGAGCGCACCCTCGTGGACCTGGGAGTGCTGGCGCACCTCGAGCTCCGCGAGGTGGAAGCCGAACGTCTCCACCTGCCAGACGAGCTGCTGGAGGTCCCCGTACGCGGCGCGCGGCGCGCCCGCGGCGACGAGCGACTCCTGGACGACGCGCAGGTCTGACTCGAGCTGCTCGGCGTTCGGGTACGCGAGGTCCGCGTTGCGGGCGCGGGTCGCGGCGATGCGGTCCGCGACGACGAGCAGCACCGCGCGGTGCGGCTCGCGCGGGGACGCCTCGGACGCGGCGACGGTCACGGCCTCCGAGAGCCGGCGCTGCCGCTCCCACAGGGCGCGCAGCCCGTCCGACGGCGGCGTGCCGTCCTGGTCGAGCGTGAGCTTGCGCCCCACGAGGCGCGTCTGCTGCTCGAGCGCGGCGAGCGCGTGGTCCGCCGCGATCGCGGCGGCCTGGCGCGTGACCTCGGCCGTGACGTTCGGGTTGCCGTCGCGGTCGCCGCCGATCCACGTGCCGAGGCTGACGAACGGCCGCACGAGCGGCTCCTCGCGGCCCGCCTCGTCGCCGAGCAGCCAGTCGTCCAGGCGGCGGTACACGGTCGGGAACGTGTCGAACATCGTCGCGTCGAACACGCCCAGCGCCGTCTTGACCTCGTCGAGGACGGACGGCTTGTGCTCGCGGATGGGGGCGGTGCGCCACATCGTGTCGATCTCGGCGAGCAGGCGGCGCTCGTTCTCCGCGAGCGACGTGCCGCCGAGGCGCTGGGCGTCCCGCTCGTCGAGCAAGGTCGCGATGCGGCGCACGGCGCCGGACACCGCACGGCGGCGGGCCTCGGTCGGGTGCGCCGTGAGCACCGGGCGGAACTCGAGGCCGCGGAGACGACGCAGCGCCTCCTCACGACCCACCTCGCCGACGAGCTGCTCGAACGCCTCCGGGAGGGAGTCGTCGGGCGTCGTCGCGCGGGTCGCGAACTCGGCCTCGCGCTCGCGCAGGACGCGCACGCGGTGGTACTCCTCCGCGAGGTTCGCGAGGTGGAAGTAGCACGTGAAGGCCCGGGCGACCTGCTCGGCGCGGGCCATGGAGAGGCCCTCGACGAGGGTCTCCGCCTCGGCCAGCACGGCGCCGGACGGGTCGTCGTACGCGCGGATGGACAGCTCGCGCAGGCGCTCGACGTCGTCGAGCAGGTCCTGGCCGCCCGTCTCGCGGAGCACGGTGCCGAGCAGACCGCCGAGCAGGCGGACGTCGTCACGCAGCGGGGCGGGCACGTCGTGGCGGGCGAGGCCGCGCCCCGCGTGCCCGGTGTCGTCGGAGACGTCGGCGGCGGCCCGGTCAGGGCCGTCGGCAGCACCCGGCGACGGGGACAGTTCCGAAGGGGAGAGGTCGTTCACGGTGACGAGAGTATTCCTTGACCGTCAGGGGACGTGAAGGCGTCCGAGGGGTGATCGTCGGTCGAGCGGTGGTCGGCCCGGGGTCGGCGCGTGCGACCCCGGCGAGACCCCGGGGTCAGCGGCGCGCGCCGACGCGGACCGCGTCGAACGGCGCGTTCGACGCCACGCGGTCCTCGATCGAGGCGGTGACGACGTCCTTGGCGACGCGCGCGGCGTCGAGCACCGAGGCGCCCTTGGCGAGCTCCGCGGTGATCGCGGCCGCGAAGGTGCAGCCCGCGCCGCTCACGCGCTCCTCGCCGATCTTGGGGGTGCGCAGCACGTGCACCTCGTCGCCGTCGACCAGCACGTCGACCGCGTCCGGGCCGGGCAGCTCGACGCCGCCCTTCGCGACGACGGCGCGCGGGCCGAGCGCCTGGACCTTGCGCGCCGCCTCCACGAGCTCCTCGACCGTCTCGATCGACTCGACGCCCGCGAGCGTGCGGGTCTCGAAGAGGTTGGGCGTCACGACGGTCGCGAGCGGCAGGACCTGCTCGCGCAGCGCGGTGTCCGTGTCGAGCGCGGCGCCCGGCTCCTGGCCCTTGCAGATGAGCACCGGGTCGAGCACGACGTGCTCCCACGTGCGCGAGCGCAGCGACTCCGCGACGACGTCGATCGTCGCGGGCGTGCCGAGCATGCCGATCTTCACGACCGACGGCTCGTGCGTGACCGTCGCCGCCTCGAACTGGTCCGCGATGACCTGCGGGTCGACGGGGACGAACCGGTGGCCCCAGTCGTTCTTCGGGTCGAACGAGACGATGCACGTGAGCGTGCCGACCCCGTACGCGCCCAGCTCCTGGAACGTCTTGAGGTCGGCCTGGATGCCGGCGCCGCCGGTGGCCTCGGAGCCGGCGATGACGTAGGCGAGCGGAGGCGTGTGCGAGTCGTGGTGCGACATGGTGCTCCTCGGCACGAGTAGGACGGGGTCCGTCCTCCCGGTCGTGCCGGGAGAGGCGGGCGGACGAGCCGGTCTGTACGCCGGGTTCTGTTCCCGCGCGAGGTCACCCTCGCGCGGGCGACGGTCATCCATCTAGGCCCTGCGTCGCCGCAGGGCTCGAGCGGTCTACCCGACTGTGCTTCTCCGAGGAGAATCGGGCGGGCAGCCCTCAGGCACAGTCTGTCTGACCTTGCTCCAGGTGGGGTTTACCGAGCCGGGCCGGTCACCCGGCCCGCTGGTGGTCTCTTACACCACCGTTTCACCCTTACCGCGCCGGAGTGGGCCGAAGCCCTTCCCTGACGCGGCGGTCTGTTCTCTGTGGCACTGTCCCGCGGGTCACCCCGGGTGGGCGTTACCCACCACCTTGCCCTTCGGAGCCCGGACGTTCCTCGGCGAGGAGCACGAGGCCCCTCGACGCGACCGTCCGACCGACTCGTCCGCACCGGCAAGATTACCGCTCCCGGACGACTCGTCGAACCAGCGACCGGTCCACCGGGAGGGTGCTGCCCGTAGGATGGCCGACCCCCTCGAAGCCGGCTCCCGGAGGTCTGTCGTGCCCGCCCCCGCCGTACCGTCCGCCCCCGACGCTCCGACCGCGGCACCCACCGGGGACACCTCGACCGAGCTCGCCCGGGAGCAGGAGTTCCTGGCCGAGGCCCGCGCGCAGCTCGCCCGCATGCGCGAGCAGGCGGGGTCGCTGAACGCCCTCGCCGGGGACCGGGTCAGCGCCGAGCATCTCGAGGCGGCGCTCGCCCGCCGGCTCGCCCAGCTCGCCGACGACCCCGAGGTCCCGCTCTTCTTCGGCCGTATCGACCTCGACGGCACCGACCACGAGCCCGCCGAGGTCTTCCACATCGGGCGCCGCCACGTCTCCGACCCCGAGGGCGACCCGCTCGTCGTCGACTGGCGCGCCCCGGTGAGCACGCCCTTCTACCGCGCCACCCGCACCGAGCCGATGGGGGTCGCCGTCCGCCGCCGCTACGGCTTCCAGCGGGGCGCTCTCACCGGCTTCGAGGACGAGACGCTCACCGCACCGGGTCCCGGTGCCGAGCCCTCCGCGATCCTCGAGGCCGAGATCGAGCGTCCCCGCACCGGGCCGATGCGCGACATCGTCGCCACCATCCAGCCCGAGCAGGACGTCATCGTGCGCAGCGGGCTCGACCGGACCGTCGTCGTGCAGGGCGCGCCCGGTACCGGCAAGACCGCCGTCGGGCTGCACCGCGCCGCGTACCTGCTGTACTCCCACCGGGAGCGCGTGAGCCGCGCCGGGATGACCGTCGTGGGGCCCAACGCGAGCTTCCTGCGGTACATCCGCGACGTGCTGCCCGCGCTCGGCGAGGTCGACGCGACCCAGACCACCGTCGAGGAGATCGTCACGGCGCACGGCCGCCTGCGCGGCACGGAGCCCGCCGCCGTCGCCCGGCTCAAGGGCGACGGGCGCCTGGCCGAGGTGCTCCGACGCGCCGTGTGGTCGCACCTCGTCGAGCCGTCCGAGGCGCTCGTGCTGCCGCGCGGTGCGCGCCGCTGGCGCGTCGCCGCGCACGAGGCACGCGAGTGCGTGGCGCAGGTGGTCGGCCGGGAGCCGCGCTTCGACGCCGGCCGCGACCACCTGCGGCACGCGCTCGCGCACCGCATCCTCGTGCAGATCGAGGAGTCCGGCGAGGCGCTCGACGAGCGGGCGTGGGACGCGCTCGCGCGCACGCGACCGGTCCGGGACTACACCGCCGCGGTGTGGCCGAAGGTCACGCCGACGGCGCTGCTGCACCGGCTCCTCGTCGACCCCGCGTTCCTCGCCGCGAGCGCCGACGGCGTCCTCACCGCAGCCGAGCAGGAGCTGCTGCGCCCGGCGCGACCTTCCCGGACCCCGGGCACGGCCCGCTGGACGCTGGCCGACCTCGTCCTGCTCGACGAGGTCGCGGACCTGCTGGCCCGGGGCGCGTCGGTGGCGCACGTCGTGGTGGACGAGGCGCAGGACCTGTCGCCGATGATGCTGCGCGCTCTCGGGCGCCGGGCGCGCACCGGCTCGCTGACGGTGCTGGGCGACCTGGCCCAGGCGACGACGCCGTGGGGGGTCTCCTCGTGGACCGACGCGCTGACACACCTCGGCAAGCCCGACGGCCACGTGGAGCAGCTCACCGCGGGCTTCCGCGTCCCCGGCGACGTCATCGAGTATGCCGCCCGCCTGCTGCCCTCGATCGCGCCGGACCTCTCTCCGCCGGTCGCCGTCCGTCGCGCCCGGGGCGAGCTGGTCCTCACCACGGACCCGCTGGTGGACCTGGTCCGCACGGCGCTCGACCGGGAAGGGTCGGTCGGGCTCATCGTGCCCGACGGCGGCGCGGAGGCCGCGCGCAGGGCGCTCACCCAGGCCGGCCTCGCCTTCGCGGTCGTCGGCGAGGCGACGGACGACGCCGGCACGGTCGAGTTCGACACGCGGCTCGACCTCGTGCCCGCGTCGCTCGCGAAGGGGCTGGAGTTCGACCACGTCGTGCTGGACGACCCGGAGGGTGTCGTCCGGGGCGAGCCCGACCGGGTCACGGGCCTGCGGCGGCTGTACGTCTGCCTGACCCGCGCGGTGACGTCCCTCGCCGTCCGCCACCGCGACGACCTGCCCGCCGAGCTCTGCCGTCCGTGACCGTCGTGTCGGACCTCGTCGGTAGGGTGCCCGGGTGGCCACAGCGACTGCGACCGACACTGCGCCGAACACCGCGCTCGACGTGCTCCGACGGGTCTTCGGGTACGACTCGTTCCGGGGCGAGCAGGCCGCCATCATCGACACCGTCGTCGGCGGCGGCGACGCCCTGGTGCTCATGCCCACCGGCGGGGGCAAGTCCCTGTGCTACCAGATCCCCGCCCTGGTCCGCGCGGGGACCGGCGTCGTGGTGTCACCGCTCATTGCCCTCATGCAGGACCAGGTGGACGCCCTCGCGGCGCTCGGCGTCCGCGCGGCGTTCCTCAACTCCACGCTGTCCGTCGAGGACCGCCGCGCCGTGGAGCGCGCGCTCGTGGGGGGCGAGCTCGACCTGCTCTACGTGGCACCGGAAGGGCTCCGGAGCCGCGCCACCCTCGACCTGCTCGACAGGACGCCGATCGCGCTCTTCGCGATCGACGAGGCGCACTGCGTGTCCCAGTGGGGGCACGACTTCCGGCCCGACTACCTCGAGCTGTCGGTGCTGCACCAGCGCTGGCCGTCCGTCCCGCGCATCGCGCTGACGGCGACGGCGACGGCGGCGACGCGGGCCGAGATCGCCCAGCGCCTCGACCTGGAGGGCGCGCGGCACTTCGTCTCCAGCTTCGACCGGCCCAACATCACCTACCGGATCGTGCCCAAGGACCGACCGGAGAAGCAGCTGCTCGACCTGCTGCGCACCGAGCACGCCGGGGACGCGGGGATCGTCTACTGCCTCTCGCGCGCGTCGGTGGAGAGGACCGCCGCGACGCTCGTCGAGAACGGGATCCCGGCGCTGCCCTACCACGCAGGGCTGCCCGCGTCGGTGCGCGCCGCGAACCAGTCCCGGTTCCTGCGCGAGGACGGCCTGGTCATGGTCGCGACGATCGCCTTCGGCATGGGCATCGACAAGCCCGACGTCCGGTTCGTCGCGCACCTCGACCTGCCCAAGTCGGTCGAGGGGTACTACCAGGAGACGGGGCGCGCCGGGCGTGACGGACTACCGTCCACCGCCTGGCTGGCCTACGGCCTCGCCGACGTCGTGCAGCAGCGCAAGCTCATCGAGACGTCCGACGGCGATGCCGCGCACCGGCGCAACCTGGGCCAGCACCTGAACGCGATGCTCGCCCTCTGCGAGACCGTCGAGTGCCGCCGTGCCCAGCTCCTCGCCTACTTCGGGCAGGACCACCCCGGGAGCTGCGGGTCGTGCGACACGTGTCAGGCCCCACCCGAGGCCTGGGACGGGACGGTCGCCGCGCAGAAGGTGCTCTCGGCGGTGTTCCGCCTGGACCGCGAGCGTGGGCAGAGCTTCGGCGTCGGGCAGGTCGTCGACATCCTCCTCGGCCGGGACACCGAGAAGGTCCGACGGTTCCGGCACCAGGAACTGTCGGTGTTCGGGGTCGGGAAGGACCTGTCCGAGCACGAGTGGCGGGCCGTGGTGCGCCAGCTCCTCGCCCAGGGGCTGCTCACCGTCGAGGGCGCGCACGGGACGCTCGTGCTCACCGCGGGGAGCGGGGAGGTCCTGGCCCAGCGACGCGAGGTCCGGATGCGGCACGAGCCGGCTCGTCCGGTGCGTGCGGCAAAGGCACGGAAGGCGGCCGCCGGCGCCGAGCTGGCCGAGGCCGACGTCCCGCTCTTCGAGGCGCTGCGCGCCTGGCGCGCGGGGGAAGCGAAGACCCAGGGCGTGCCCGCGTACATCGTGTTCGGGGATGCGACGCTCCGCGGGATCGCGACCGCCCGGCCCGGCTCGCTCGAAGAGCTCGCGCGGGTGAGCGGCGTCGGTGAGAACAAGCTCGCCCGGTACGGCGACGCGGTGCTGGCCGTCGTCGCCGAGGGAGGATGAGCCGGCGCGCACCGAGCTCGGGGCTGTCCCCCGCCTCCTGAGGCGGGGGAGGTTCCCGGGATCGGTGTCAGACGTCGACGCGGTACGACAGCGCGAGCTCGTCGCCGCTGACCCCGCGGATGCCCCAGTTCTCGCGCGGGCTCTCGAGGATCACGAGCTCCACGTCGTCCACGGTCAGGCCGAGGGCGGGCACGACGTCGTCGTACAGCGCCGCGATCAGCGCGCGCTTGGCCTCGCGCGTCCGGCCCGTAAAGCACACGACCTCGACGACGAGGTACGCGTCAGAGCGCGGGGCAGCCAGGTCGTCGTCGTCCAGGAGCAGGAAGCGGTGGAACCGCTTGTCGGGCGGGAGCTGCCACGTGCGCACGAGCGCGTCGTGCAGCGCGTCGGACACCTCCGCCCGCCGCTCTCCCCACACGCTGCGCCGTCCGTAGATCTTCACCTGGGCCATCGGGCGAGCGTAGCCGTGACGCAGGCCACGCCGTCGTGCCTGGTCACCCACCGCGACGACGCGGCGTCCGCTCGTAGAGTGGCCGCGTGCTCGTGCTGCTCCCCCCGTCCGAGGGCAAGACCCCCGCGCCCGACGGCGCCGCGCCGGTCGACCTCGGCTCGCTCACCTCTCCCGCCCTCTCCGCGCACCGCGCGCAGGTCCTCGACGCGCTCGCCGCCGCGAGCGCGCGCCCGGACGCGCACGACGTCCTCGGCACGACGCCGGGGCTCGCCGACGAGGTGCGGCGCAACACGTCCCTCCGCACGGCGCCCGCCGGGTCCGCGGCCGACGTCTACACGGGCGTGCTCTACGGCGCCGCCGACCTCGCGGGCGCGCTCGCGTCCGGCGGCGAGGCCGCGCGGCGGGCCCGCGAGGACGTCCGGGTCGTGTCGGCGCTGTGGGGGGCGCTCTCCCCCGCCGACCGGGTCCCCGCGTACCGGCTCTCCATGTCCGTGGCCCTGCCGGGCGTGGGAAAGCTCGCCACCGCGTGGCGCCCGCACCTCGCCCCCGTGCTCGACGAGCGCGCAGCCGGGGACGTCGTCGTCGACTGCCGGTCCGCGACGTACGTCGGCGCGTGGAAGCCTGCGACCTCCGGGCCGCGCGCGGCCGACTGGGTCGCGGTGCGCGTCGTGCGCGAGCACGCCGGGAAGCGCAGCGTCGTCTCCCACAACGCCAAGCACACGCGGGGCGTGCTCGCGGGGCACCTGCTGCGCCGGGCTGCCGCGCCGCCGTCGTCGGCCGACGGGCTGCTCGACGCAGCGGGCGAGCTCGTCGGCACGGTGATCGGCACCGAGGTGGGCTCGGGGCTGAGCTACCGCCTCCTGGAGACGACGCTCCACGACGCGACCACCCGGAGCGGGCCGCGCACGCTCGAGCTCGTCATCGCCTGAGCGATCGACCGAGCGATCGACCGAGCCCTGGGCTCGCACCCGCTGCGGTCCGGCGGGACGAGGTCCACAGTGGACCCATGGTCTACAGCGAGGACCTCGCCGAGCGGATCCGCGCCGCCCTGCGGCCGCGCGCGCCGTTCGACGAGCGGAAGATGTTCGGCGGGATCGCGTTCCTCGTCAACACCCATATGGCGCTCGGCGTCACCCGCGACGACCTCATGGTGCGGGTCGGCAAGGACGGCATGGGCGCGGCGCTCGAACGCGGCGGGGCGGTCATGGAGATGGGCGGTCGCGCGATGACGGGGATGATCCTCGTCGACGGCGGACGGATCGCCGACCCTGACGAGCTCGAGGCCTGGGTCGCGACCGCCGTCGAGCACGCCCTCGCCGAACCCGCCAAGGCGACAAAGCCCCGGAAGGTGTGAACCGACCCCGGCGGCGCCGGGCTCCGGCGGCGAGGGAGAACCTGCTGCCCCGAGGTAGAACACGCTGAGCTCTACCTGGCGACCGGAGGTCCTACCTCGCGGTAGGTCGGCGTCCGCAGAAGCCTCAGAGGTCGCTCGGGACGCCCTGGGCGGTGAGCTCGCTCGTACCGTCGGCCCACAGGCGCAGGATGCTCACCGACGCCGGGGGAACGCGCACGCGCGACCACTGCGACGGCGGCGCGCCGATCGCCGTGCCGATCGCGGCGCGCACCTGCACCGCGTGGCCGACGACGACCGCCGTCCGGCCGGCCGGACCCGCGCCGGGCAGGAGCGTCTCGACGAGGTGCTGCAGCCCGTGCCAGACGCGCGCACCGACGTCGGCGTACGACTCGCCGCCCGGGGCCGCGGTCGTGCCGGTCGTGTGCCACGCGTGCAGGCGGCCCGGCCACGCGGCGTCGACCTCCGCGGCGGTGAGCCCCTCCCACTCCCCGAAGTCGACCTCGGCGAACCGGTCGTCCGTCGAGACGTGGACGCCGAGCCGGCGGCCGACGGCCCGCGCGGTCTCCTGCGCGCGCACCATGGGCGAGGCGACGACCGCGGTCGGCCGCGGCAGGTCGGGCCACGCCTGGCGCCCGACGCGGAACACGAGGTCGGCCGCCTGCGCGGCCTGCGTGCGGCCCCGCGCCGTCAACGACGGGCCGGGGACGGACGAGCCGCTGAACGCGCCCGCGACGGTGAGCGGCGTCTGCCCGTGGCGCACGAGCACGACCGTGAGGGCGGGCTCGTCGTCGAACCGGACGGCGGCGCCCGAGGGGCGGGCGGGCGTGTCGAACGCGGCCGACTCACCCGGCGCCTCGACGGGCTGCGCATCCGGGCCGGACGGGTCGGCGCTCCCGTCGGTCGTCGCGGCCGTCCCCGACAGCGCGGGCGGGTAGTCGCGCACGACCGTCCCCGCCGTGTCCATCGCCTCGTTCGCGAGGGCGTCGGCGGCGGAGTTCTGCGCGCGCGGCACCCACTCGTACGCGACCTGGTCCGCGGGCAGCACCGCCGCCGCCTCGGCCGCGAGGCGACGCATGTCCTCGTGCTTGATCTGCCAGCGCCCGGACATCTGCTCGACGACGAGCCGCGAGTCCATCCGCACGGTCACGCGCGCGTCCGGGTCGATCTCGGCCGCGGCGCGCAGCCCGGCGACGAGTCCGGAGTACTCGGCGACGTTGTTCGTCGTCGTCCCGAGGAACGCGGCGCGCTCGGCGAGGACCTGACCGCTCTCGCCGTCGCGCACGAGCGTCCCGAAGCCCGCCGGGCCGGGGTTGCCCCGGGACCCGCCGTCGGCCTCGACGACGAGGTGCCGCCGACGGTCCGCGCTCACGCGCCGGCGCCCTCCGGCCGGACGACGATGTGGCCGTAGTCCTCGAGCCGCACCACCTGGTCGGGAGCGGCGGACGTGATCGCCGCGAGCTCGGCCGGGCTCAGCGAGACGTTGAGCCCGTCGACGTGCTGGCCGCGCAGCGCGACGACGCCCCGGCCGCCGTTCTGGTCGCGCACGCGCTCGTAGAGGGCGAGGAGCCCGGCGTCGAGACCTGCGACGGCGTCCGTGCGCTTGCCCGCGACCTGGCCCGCCTCGGCGTCGAGCTCGGCGTAGCGCGCGTCCCGAGCCGTCACGACCTCGGCCTTCGCGGCCTCCAGCTCGGCGTTCGCCGACTCGAGCTTCGCGAGCGCCTCCTCGTGCGCCTCCAGGCGCTCCATGACGTCGAGCTCGACCTCCTCGAGCACGCCCTGGCGCCGCGCGAGCGACTCGAGCTCCGCGACGAGCGCCTGCGCGTCCTTGGCCCCGACCTGCCCCGAGTCGAGCCGCGACTGGTCGCGCGCGGCGCGCGTGCGTACCTGCTCGACGTCGGTCTCCGCCTTGGTGAGCTCGCGCTTGAGGTCGCTCACCGCCGTGCGGGACTCGACGAGCTTGCCGCGCAGGTCCGCGATCTGGGCGTCGAGCTCGGCGATGCGTGCGTGCTCGGGCAGGTTCTTGCGCTGGTGCGCGAGCTGCTGCGCCCGCGTGTCGAGCTCCTGGACGTCGAGCAGACGGAGCTGGTCGGCGGGCGGTGCAGTGGCCACAGGTGGTTCCTTTCGTGGGCCCCGTGCGGGGCCGGCGTGCAGGGTCGGGCGTCAGGCGGGCGAGGCGTCGGGGTCGGGCCGCGCGGCAGGTTCGGCGGGCCGGTTTGTCGGCACAGACGCGATCCGCGCGGTCCACGGGTCGGTGACGAGCGTGCTCACGCGCGTCTCGACGACCGTCCCGGGCTGCGCGTGCGCGAGGGCGCGCGCGAGGTCCTCGGCAGCGTAGCGGAGCCACGGCCACTCGGAGGCGTAGTGGGGGACGTCGACGAGGAAGGGCGTCCCGGCGTCGCCGTCGCCCTCGAGCCGCGCGCGCTCGCGCAGCTCCGAGACCGGGTGGTGGCGCAGGTCCGACGTGAGGTAGACGTCGGCGCCGCTCGCACGGACGGCGTCGAAGAGCGAGTCGCCCGAGCCGCCGACGACCGCGACGGACTCCACGGTCGCGTCGAGGTCGCCCGCGACGCGCACGCCCTGGACCGTGGGCGGGAGCGCCTCGGCGACGCGCTGCGCGAAGGCGCGCAACGTCGTCGGCTCGGCCAGGCGCCCGACCCGGCCAGTGCCGGTCGTCGCGGCCTCGTGCGGCGACGGCGCCGGGTGGGCGACGAGCGGCACGCGGTGCAGCAGGTCGAGCGCGTCCGCGAGCGCGTCGGCGACGCCGCGCCCCCCCGCGGGGGGGGTGGGGGGGGGGGCGGGGGGAGCCCCCCCCCCCCCCCCGGGCGCCGGGGCCCGGGCGCCGCGGGCGGGCCGGGGGGGGTGCCGGCGGGGGGGGGGGGGGGGGGGGCGGCCCCGCGGGCGCGGGGGGGGGGGGGGGGGGGGGGGCCCCCCCCCGCCCCCCCCCCCGCCCCGGATGAGCCGGTGCACGAGCGAGCCCTTGAACGTCGTCGCCGCGACCGAGTGCACGGGCCGCAGGAACAGCGGGTGGTGCGTGACCAGGAGGTCCGCACCCCACGCGAGCGCCTCGTCCGCGACCTCCTCGACCGGGTCGACGGCGAACAGCACCTTGCGCACGGGCGCGCCCGGGTCCCCGGCCACGAGCCCGACGGCGTCCCAGGCCTCGGCCGTCGACGGCGGGTACAGCTCGTCCAGGGTCCGGACGACACGGCCGAGCGTCGGGTGCGCGGCGCCGCTTGCCTCCGGCTCGGTCGACGTGCCGGTGCTCGGGTCGGGCGCGACGGTCATGGCGGCAGGCTATCCCGCGCGGGGCGCCCGGGTACCGTCCGACATGGTTTGATGGATTGCGCAATCCATCATCCCGCATCCGGAGGATCCGTGCCCCGCACACCCCGCCCTGACCGGCCCGACGACGGCGCTCGCGACGATGGCGCCCGAGGCACCGACGAGGCCGCTCCCCTCTACCGCATCAAGGCCGAGCTCTTCCGGTGCCTCGCCCACCCCACCCGCATCCAGGTGCTCGAGGTCCTCGCGGCCGACGCCGACCACACGGCGCCCGTGTCCGCCCTGCTGGACGTCACCGGGTGCGAGCCCTCCCAGCTCTCCCAGCACCTCGCCGTGCTGCGCCGCGCCGGGGTCGTCACCTCGACCCGCAGCGGCAACGCGGTCGAGTACAGCCTCGCCGAACCCCTCGTCGCCGAGCTCCTCGTCGTCGCGCGGGCGTTCCTCCTCTCGAGCCTCGCGGGCGCGTCCGACCAGCTCGACGCCGCCCGACGGCTCCCCGCCCTGCCGGGTGCGTCGGCGCGCGCCGTGCTCGACGCCACCACGTCGAGCGCCATCGCGTCGACCGCCTCCGCATGAGCCGCCTCGCCACCGGCCGCGACCTGCTCCCACGACGTTCCGACTACGACCTGCGACCCCGGTCCCTGCGCGCCGACCTCCTCGCCGGCGTCACCGTGGGCGTCGTCGCCCTCCCGCTCGCGCTCGCGTTCGGCGTCAGCTCCGGCGTCGGTGCCGCGGCCGGGCTCGTCACCGCCGTCATCGCCGGAATCGTCGCCGCCGTGCTCGGTGGGTCGAACCATCAGGTCTCCGGCCCGACCGGGGCGATGGCCGTCGTGCTCGCGCCGATCGTCGTCACCCACGGGTTGGGCTCTGTCGCGCTCGTCACCGTGCTCGGCGGGCTCGTCGTCCTCGTCGCGGGGCTCGCCCGGCTCGGCCGGGTCGTCACGTACATCCCCTGGCCCGTCGTCGAGGGCTTCACGCTCGGGATCGCCTGCATCATCTTCCTCCAGCAGGTCCCGGCCGCGGTCGGGGTCGAGGCGGCCCCCGGTCACAACACGTTCGTGACCGCCGTCGGGGCCGTGCGCACCGCCGTGACCGACGTCCCGCCCGCCCCGGTCCTGTGGACGCTCGGGTGCGTCGCGCTCGTCGCCGCGACGATGCTGCTGCTCCCCCGCGTCCACGCGGCGATCCCGGCGTCGCTCGTCGCGGTCGTGCTGGCCACCGTCCTCGTCGAGGTGCTCGGCGCCCCCGTCCCGCGCATCGGCGCCCTGCCCTCGTCCCTGCCCTCGCCCGTCCTGCCGACGTTCACCCCCGGCGCGCTGCGCGACCTCGGTGGCGCCGCCCTCGCGATCGCCGCGCTCGCGGCCATCGAGTCGCTGCTGTCCGCCCGCGTCGCCGCCTCCATGGTGCAGACCGGGCCGCCCGGGGGCTCCGTCTACCAGCCCGACCGCGAGCTCGTCGGGCAGGGCCTCGCGTCCGTGGCCAGCGGCCTCTTCGGCGGAATGCCCGCCACGGGTGCCATCGCCCGCACCGCCGTCAACGTGCGCTCCGGCGCCCGCACGCGGCTCGCGGCCGTCGTGCACGCGGTCGTGATCCTCGCCGTCATCTACCTCGCCACGGGCCCGGTCTCGCGGATCCCGCTCGCCGCGCTCGCCGGCGTGCTCATGGTGACGAGCTTCCGGATGATCGGCGCCCGCACCATCCGCTCGGTGGTCGGCGCCGGACGGTCGAGCGCGGCGACCTTCGTCGTCACCGCCGTCGTCACCGTCGCGTTCGACCTCGTGCAGGCCATCGAGATCGGCATCCTCGTCGCCGCGTTCTTCGCGCTGCGGACCGTCGCCCGCGCCTCGGCCGTGCACCGCGACCCGCTCCCCGGGCCTGCCCAGCCGGGCGACGAGCACGTCGCGCTCTTCCGTCTCGAGGGTTCCATGTTCTTCGGCGCCGCGGACCGCGTGCTCACCGAGGTGACCGACGCCTCGTCGCACGACGACGTCGCGGTCGTGGTCCTGCGGCTCTCCCAGCTCCGCATGGTCGACGCGACCGGGGCCAGGGCGCTCGGCGAGCTCGTCGAAGGGCTCGAGGCGCGCGGCGTGACCGTGCTCGTCAAGGGCGTCCAGGAAAGGCACCGGTCGCTCCTCACGAACGTCGGGGCGCTCGCGGAGCTCCGCCACGAGCACCACCTCTTCGACACGCTCGACGACGCGATCGAGCACGCGCGCTCCCACGTGCGCCGCGCTGCCCGGGGCACGGACGTCCCCCAGGTGCGCGGGCTGCGCCCGTCGACGTGACCCCTCGGTACGATGCGCCGATGCGGAGCAGGGTGGGCCGTCGTGCCGGGGTCGCCGGTGCGGCCGCCGGACTGGTCCTCCTCGCCGCCTGGCTGGTCGGTCCCGTCCTCGGGGTCGAGCTCGACGAGGCGGGCACGCCTCCGGTCCCGGCCTTCGCCGACGGCGTCCAGGTGGTCGACGAGGGGACGGGCTGTGGATCGGGCGGCTGCTGGCGCGAGCTGACGCTCTCGTGGCCTGGGCACGACCCCGACGCCGTCCGTGCGCGGGTCGGCCTCGACGACGCCGGACAGCGGTGCGACGCGATGTCGGTCCTCGACCGGCGGGTCCGGTGCGTGTGGGAGGTCGACAACGAGGCGCCCGGCGACACGCTCCGTGTCGACGTCGGATGGCACCGTCCGCTCGGGCTGTGAGCGGTGCACGGGCCGCATAGCGTGGTCGGATGCACGAGTTCGTGCGAGCCCCGGCCGACGCGCTGCCGCCCGGTGTCGTGTCGATGGTCGGGTACCGCCTGCGGACGCAGACGACGGACGGCATCCCGTCCGTCCACCGCGGCCTGCCGTCGCCGTGGCTCACGCTCGTCGTGAGCACCGCGGGCGTCGTCCCGACGTCGCCCGGGCCGGACGCCGTCCCGGTGCGCTACGAGTCGCTCGTCGGCGGCCTGCACACACGCCCCGCCCTGATCCACCAGCCGCAGGAGCAGGCGGGCGTGCAGCTCGCGCTCGACCCGCTGGCCTGCCGTGGGCTGCTGGGCGTGCGCGCGGGCGATCTCGGCCTCGTCGAGGACGGCGACGCCGTCCTCGGTCCCGCCGCCGCCCGCCTGCGCGAGCAGGCCGCCGAGGCGGGCTCGTGGGCCGCCGCGTTCGAGGCCGTGCGCGCGGCCTTCGCAGCCCCGGGTGACCCGCCCGGCAGCCCCGGAGCCCTCCCCGTCCGCGGCGAGGTGCGCGTCGAGGTCGCGGAGGCGTGGCGCCTGCTCGTCCGCACCCGGGGACGGGCGCGCGTGCGCGACGTCGCACGGCATGTCGCCCTCGGCGAGCGCCAGCTCGAGACGCTGTTCCGGGCCGAGCTCGGCGTCACGCCCCGGGCGGCGCGCGGCCTCGTGCGGTTCGACGCCGCCCGCCGCCAGGTGCAGCGGCTCGCCCTCGGCCAGGGCTCACGGACGCTCGCCGACGTCGCCGCGCGGACCGGGTACGCCGACCACTCCCACCTGGTGCGCGACTTCCGCCGGTTCGCCGGGACGAGCCCGACGGCCTGGGTGCGCGAAGAGCTCGGGAACATCCAAGCCGGCGGCCACACCGACGGCCCAGGGTGGGGACATGAGCATCCACGAGAGCACCCGCACCCCGACTGACACCTCCGGCACCGCCGCGACGCCGACCCCGGTGCCCGACGCGCCGCCGACACCGTGGGTCTGGCCCACGCTCCAGGCGCACGACGCCCGCAGCCTCGTCGCGTTCCTCACCGACGTCGTCGGGTTCGTCGCGACGGCCGTCATGGCGGGCGAGGACCGCGACGTCGCGCACGCGCAGCTCGACTGGCCGCACGGCGGCGCGGTCATGCTCGGCAGCCACTCCCCCGACCGCGAGTGGTCGCGCGAGCCCGGTACCTGCGGCACGTACGTCGTCGTCCCCGACGACGAGATCGAGGCGCTCGACGCACGGCTGCGCGAGCGCGCGCCGGCAGCCGGAGGACGCGTCGTCGTCCCGCTCCGGGACACGGACTACGGGAGCCGCGAGCTCGTGCTCCAGGACCCCGAGGGCAACCTGTGGTCGTTCGGCACGTACCGCGGCGAGCCGCGGCGCTGACGCCGCCGGGCGCCGACACCACCGGGCGACGGGTCCGCTGCGGCCCGTCGCCCGTCCCTCACTTCGCCTCGGCGTAGTGGTCGACGACCGCGACCGTCAGCGGGAAGTCGACCGGGAACTCGCCGAAGAGCAGGCGTCCCGCCTCGGCAGCCGCCGCGCGGACCTCGTCGGCCACCGCCTCGGCGAGCTCCGCGGGCGCGTGCACGACGACCTCGTCGTGGAGGAAGAAGACGAGGTGCGCCCGGTCGGCGAACGGCGCGGGCGCGGCGCCCGGGGTCGACGCGACGGGCAGATCCCACAGCCGGCGGCGGATCGAGGCGAGCCAGCACAGCGCCCACTCGGCGGCCGTGCCCTGCACGACGAAGTTCCGCGTGAACCGGCCCCAGGCGCGGGTGTACGACCGGGCGCGTGCCTGCGCGTCCGCGCCCGTCCGGCCGCCCTCGACGTCGTCCGCGCCGCCGTCCTCGACCGCGTAGGCACCCTCCTGGGCCGCCTGCCACGACTCGCCGGGTGGTGGCGAGCTGCGGCCGAGGAGGGTCGACACGACCTCGCCGCGCTCGCCGGCCTGCGCCGCGCGCTCCACGAGGCCGATCGCGTCGGGGAACGCCTTCGCGAGCCGCGGGAGGACGAGCGCGCTGTCGCCCGTCGTGCCCCCGTACATCGCGCCGAGCATCCCGACCTTGGCGTGGTCGCGCGTCGCGACCGCGCCCGACGCGACGATGCCCGCGTACATGTCGCCGCCGCGCCCCGCCGCCGCCATGCGCTCGTCGTGCGCGAGCCCGGCGAGCACGCGCGGCTCGAGCTGCGCGGCGTCCGCGACCACGAGCTTCCAGCCCGGGTCGGCGACGACCGCGCGGCGTACCTGCTTGGGGAGCTGGAGCGCGCCGCCGCCGCTCGACGCCCACCGACCCGTGACGACGCCGCCCACGACGTACTCGGTGCGGAACCGCCCGTCGTGGACCCAGGTGTCGAGCCACGCCCAGCCGTTCGCGGTGAGGAGCCGCGAGAGCTTCTTGTACTCGAGCAAGGGCTCGACGACGGGGTGGTCCGTGCGCTCGAGCTCCCACTTGCGCAGCGACCGCACGCCGACGCCCGCGTACTGCAGCGCCTTGAGCAGATCGGGGTGCGAGTCCGGGTTGAGGGTCGGCGGCGCGTCGAGCGCGGCGCGGATGCGCGCGACGAGGTCCTCCATGAGCGCGGGACGCTCGCCGGGCCGAGGCCGCGGGCCGAGCGCGTCCGTGAGGATCGCGTCGTGCACGTCGGCGCGCCACGGGACGCCGGCGTGGTGCATCTCCGCCGCGACGAGCGCCCCCGCCGACTCGGCGGCGAGGAGCATCCGCAGCCGCCCCGGCCCGTCGGGGCCGTCGGCACCTGCGACCGCGGCGAGCTGGTCGCGCAGCTCCGCCACCGTGTCGAGCTCGACGCGCGTCCCGGCCTGCGGCCCGAGCTCGAACAGGCCGACGGGACGCGGCACCGCCGTCGGCTCAGGGCCGGCCGGGGCGGCGGCGAGCGCGTCCCACGGACCCGGGTCGCGCCGCGCGAGCGCCGACCCCGCAGCGAGCTGCGAGCGGCGCAGCACCACGTGGGACAGGCGCAGGTCGTGCGACCGCTCGACGCGCCGGCCCTCGGCGAGAAGCCGGGGGTACCACCGGTTCGTGTCGTCCCACGTCTCACGGACCGGTTCCGCCGGGCCGTCGACGACGTGCTCGACCCGGCCGTGCTCCGGCGACCCGACGTGCACGGCGTAGGTGCTCATGCGCCTACCGTCCGGTGGTCCGGCAGGCGCTCGTCGGACGAGGCCACGACCCGCGCGAGGGCCCGGCCGCGCGACGCGACGAGCGCCGCGCGCAGGAGGCGTGCGGCGTCGGGCTCGTGGGCGACGAGCGCGACCGCTCCCGAGAGGGTCGGCGCCCCGAGGTCGTCCGCGGTCCGCGCCGCGCGGGCGAGAGCGGCCACCTGGTGCGGGCTGAGGTGCCGGCGACCGGTCGCCGCGAGCGCCACGGCGGCGTCGAGCACCGCAGCGCACACGTCCTCGACCGGCGACGGCGTCACGACCTCGCGCACGTGCGTCGTCGCGCGTCCCCGCAGTGCACGGACGCGCGCGCGGAGCCTCGTCCACGCGGTCGACCAGGTGCGGTGGTCGTACGCGGGCGTGAGCGTCGGCACGACGAGCCCGAGCCCTCCCCCGGGCCGCTCGACGAACAGGCCGACGGCCTCGGCCCCGCCGGACTCCAGGTCGTGCTCGACCGCGACGGCGACGAGCCGGCGGCTCCCCGCCGCGACCCCGAGCAGCGTGTCGCAGGCCGGCTCGTCCGCCGCGTCGACGCGCACGACGGTCGGCGTGCCGTCCGCCGCGACGAGGGTCCAGGTGACCTCCTGCGCGACCTCGTCGACGCCGACCGGACCCGCGTCGCGGACCATGACGACCCGCACCACCGCCGGCCTGCGGCCGAACCCGACCTCGGCCCGTGCGTCGGTCGCCGCGGTCCGCTCGGCGACGTCGCGCAGCGCATCGGCGGTCAGCGTCCCGAGCGGTTCCACGACCGGGCCCTCCCCGGGGCGCAGCGTCCCGGCGCGCTCGGTCGCCCCGCGCAGGGCGAACGGGCCGCGGCACAGCGCCTCCACCGAGCGCCCCCACACGAGCGGGAGGTCCCACGAGCGGCCGAACGTGGGGTCCGCGCCGGGCGGTCGACCGGTGGTGACCGTCCGCGCCCTGCCCTCGTCGACGTCCCACAGGTGCACGGAGACACCTCGCGCCCCCGATGCCGCGACCCACCAGCGCGCCCCGAGCGGGAAGAGGTGCGGGAGGTCCGTCACGTGCTCGTCGGGCGCGCCCTCGTCCGGCGCGGGCCGCGCCTGCACGTACGCCCAGAGCTCGGCCAGCGCGAGCAGGCACTCCTCCTCGTCGACGGCGTCCCGACGGTCCGCGAGCGCCTCGAGCCGCCCGACCGCGGACGTGACGAGCCGCTGCACCGCGGGCCGGCGCCCCAGCCGGGCGAGCACGCCGGCTCCCCGCAGCTCCTCCAGGTCGTCGCGACCGAGGTGCGAGAGCCCGACGTCGAGCACCCGCTCGACGGCGCGCACCACCTCGTCCGCGACCGTCCGGGCGTCCGGCACCCCGGCGGCGCGCGGCGCGGTCGCGCCCGCCTCCTCGGGCCACGGCCAGGTACGGTCGCGCGCTTCCCAGACCCGCGCCAACGCCTCGAGCCGCCACCGCCGGTCGTCCGCCCCCGCCGCCGAGGTCGTCGCACCGGGGCGCTCACGCTCCACGAGCATTCCCGCGAACCCGGCGCGTGCGACGTAGGTGACGCGCGGGGCGCCGGACCAGGAGATCACCACACGGGGACCGTCCACCGTCACGTCCGTCGAGTCGCCGCGCATCGGCGCACTCGCCCGTTCCCGCATCTCCCGGGCGACCGCACGCACGACGGCGGCCCCGGCCGCACGCTGCACGGCCCGCGGGTCGAGCGCGAGGATCTCGCCCAGCGGGCCAGGGTCCGCCCCGGCACCGGCATCGACATCGACATCGACATCGACATCGACATCGACGGGAGCGTCGGTTGTCGGTCGCACCACCGCCGCGTCGTCACGGGCCACCGCGACCGGCTCCAGGTGTGCGGTCGCCGCATCGACCACCGGCTCGGTCGCCGCCTCACGCGCCCACAGGCACGCGGCCACGACGTGCTGGCACGTGCCCGGCGTCGGGCACGCGCATCGCGCACCCGCGGGGCCGCGCGCGTCAAGCTCGACGCGTGCGCCCCCGACCGACAGCACGGCCCCGTCCGCGCGCTGTTCCCGCACCTCGACCTTGCCCGCTGCGACGTCCTTGCGCGCGCGACGGACCTGGCCGGCGTTGGCGAGCGTGGCGAGCGCGGCGTCGTCGTACCCGGCGTACACCGCCGCCCAGGGGCCCAGCCCGGTGCCGCTCACGGGAGCACCTCCCCCAGCCACTCGGCGAACCGCTCCGGGGTGAGCGCCGCGATCTCCATGCCCTGCTCCGCGAGCCGCCGGGCGACGCCGCGGTCGTACGCGGGGTTCGCCTGCCCGTCGAGGGCGGCGAGGCCGAGCAGCCGCACGCCGGACGCGTGCAACCGCCCGACGCTCGCCACGAGCTGCGACACGGAGCCGCCCTCCTCGAAGTCGCTGACGAGCGCGACGACGGTCCGGCGCGGGTCGCGCACGTGCTGCTCCGCGTACCGCACCGCACGCGCGATGTCCGTGCCGCCGCCGAGCTGCGCCGTGAGGAGCACGGTGACCGGGTCGTGCGCGAGGTGCGACATGTCGACGACGGAGGTGTCGAACAGGACGAGCCGCACCGTGATGCCGGGCAGCCCGGCGAGGATGCCCGCGCTCACCGCGCTGTACAGCACCGACGAGGCCATCGAGCCGGACTGGTCGACGAGCAGCACCACGTCGTACGACAGCGCGCGGCGGCGCCGGGACGAGAACCGGAGGTCGGTGACGAGGAGCTTTCGCCGCTCCGGGTCCCAGCGCCCGAGGTTCGCGCGCACGGTCGCCGCCGCGTCGAACGTGCGGCTAGACCGCACGAACGAGCGGCGCGAGCGGTCACGGCGGCCGTCGACCGCGGTCTCGAAGCGCGGGCGCAGGCGCTTCACGACGTCCTCCACGACGCGCGCGACGAGCCGCTTCAGGCCGTCCTGCACGCCCGGCCCGAGCCGGCCCCGGGCCCGCAGCAGCGCGGACGCGAGCTCTGTACTCGGCTCCACCGCGTCGACGGCGCGGGGGTCCGCGAGCAGCTCCGTCATCCCGTACCGGCCCACGGCCTCGACCTGCATCCGCTCGAACGTCTCGCGCGGGAACAGCTCGCGCGCCGCCTCGAGCCAGTCCAGCCCCGCGACGACCGAACCCCCGCGCCCCCCGCCGCCGCCGCGCGCGGCACGGGAGTCGTCGCCGTCGCCGTGCCGGTGCCCACGTGCGGTGTACTCCCGGTCGTACAGGTGGCCGAGCGTCCGGTCGAGGGCCTGGTCCTGCGGCGCGACGGGCAGCGTGTCACCCGCGTACCGGCCGAGCACGAGCCGCCACCGGCGCGCGGCCTCGTCGTCGTCCGCGCGCCTCCCGGCGGATTCACCTGCACGAGGCCTGAACCCGTCGCGCGTTGTCCCGGTCGACGTCGCGTCCGGAACGTCGGCCGTGCCGACGCCTGCCGCCGTCACGACGCTCCCCCGCGCGCCCAGGCGCCGAGGCCGTCGCGCTCCAGGACCGCGACGAGCTCGCGCTCGACGAGCAGCCCCGCGCGCAGGTCGTCCTCCGTCACGTCGACGTGCCGATCCAGCGCGGCAGCGTTCGTCCCCGTCCGCGCCGCGACGCGCTCCGCGAGCCGGTGCGTCTCCGTCGGGCGCAGCCACGTGAACGCCCGCCGGAGGTCGGGCAGCACCGCCCGGAACGCGTCCTCGTCCAGGCCGCGCAGCCCGTCGTCGACCGCGTCGAACATCTCAGGGGTGTGGAGCAGGAGGTCGGGCGCGGCGCGCATCACGCCGCCGAGGAACGCCGTCGCGGCCACCGGGTCCGCGCCGGGCGCGAGCCGGGCGCGCACGCGCGTGACGAGTCCGTCGCCGCCGGGGTCGTCGAGCTCGTCGCCGACGGCGGCGAAGGCCGTGAGCGCGCCTCGCACTGCGGGCGACGCGTCGTCGTCCTCCCGCACGTGCACGAGCGCCCGGGCGACGGACTCCGCCGCCGAGCCGGTGCCGTCACGGCCGGCGTCGCGCAGGTCGCGGACCAGGGCGCGCAGCGCGACGAGGCTCGTCAGCGCGTCGTCCTGCGTCGTCTCGTCGGCGGCCGCGAGGTCGGGCACGAGGTAGGCCGCGGTGGCGAGGCCCTGCTCCGCGAGGTCGAGCAGGGCCTCGGCGTGCTCGCCGAGCTCGAGCTCGGTGCGGGCGCGCCAGAGCCCCACGAGGCGCCGCATGCCGGCCACCACCGAGGCGAGGGACGGGTCGACGTCGAGCGTGGAGCGGACGAGGCCGACGAGCGGAGGCAGTCGGTCGGGCAGGCCCACCACGACGCACTGCGCGACGAGCCGCGCCACCGCGTCGCTCGACCGCTCCTCGCGCGCGCGGTCGCGCGCGTCGTCGAGCAGCGCCATGGCAACCGCCTCGAGCGTCGCCCCGCGGTGGGACAGCTCGACGAGCCGCGCCTCCACGAGCGGCGTCCACGCGTACTCCCACTCCTCGAGCACGAGGCCGAGGCCTCGCCCGGCGACGTGGTCGGGTCCGGAGACGCGGCGCGCGAACCCCAGGTCGAGGAACGCGCACAGCGCGAGGAACCGGCGCCGGTCGCGGTGCGCGGCCTTGCGTCGCGCGTCGAGCCGCACGGTGCGCGGCACGGAGTCGGACACGTCCAGGCGTAGCACTCGCGCACGCGAGCGTGCCTCCTCCACGAGCGGCGGGGCGGCGCCCCCGGGCGGCACGTCGCCCAGCGCGCGCCCGGCGAACACCTCCGCGACCGCGAGCCCGAGCGGGCGGTCGCCCGCAGCGTCGAGGTCGTCGGCGTCCTTGACGTAGCAGGACGTGATGGCGTCGAGCAGGTCGGTGCGGCACGGCCACGGCCGCTCGCGCAGCGCCGCGAGCCGGTGGGCGTGCTCGACGGCGGCCTGGGACTGCGCGACGCTCACGAGCGCGCCGCGGGCGCTCGCCCCGCGCCCGACGTCGACGAGGACGCCGTTCGCCGCGCCGGCGGGGCCGCCCGCGTCGTGGTGCGCGACCCAGAGCCGGTCGTAGTACCCGGGCGTCGGCATGCCGGCGCCGTACCCGCGCAGCGCGTCGAGCCGCTCGTCGTCGTACCGGACGAGCCACGCGGGGGCGTCGGCCAGGTCGCCGTACCCGCCCGCCGGGCGGCGCGCGACGACGGCCTCACCGTGGGCGCTCCCGGTCAGCGCCTCGACGAGGGCGAGCGTGTGGAACGCGCCCGTCACGACGACGGCCGGGCCGTCGGCGCGTGCCGCGTGCTCGGCGACCCGCGCCGACATGCGTGCCTCGCGGTCGAGCGACCCGTCCGCGACGAGCACCTCGTCCTCGTAGTCGAGTCGGGCGAGCGCGGCCCACGCGAACACGTCGTCGGTGAGCTCGCGCCAGTCACGCAGGCGCGCGGTGTCCCGCGCCTCGAACAGGTGGTCCCACAGCTCGTCGTGGTCGCGGCACCCCAGGCTCTCCGCGAGCCGCGCGACGGTGCGGGAGTGCGCGAGGTGCCGCTCCGCGAGGACGGTGCGCGCGGTCGGGTCGTGCTTGTCGTCCTCCGCCGGCCCCCGCGCCGCCCACGGGGAGTCGACGAACGCGATCTGGGCGCCGAGGGCGTGCCCCGCCCGGAACGCGACCCACTCGGGCGAGTAGCGCGCGAGCGGGTAGAACCCCGCGCCGCGTGCGCCGCCTCCCGCGGGGTCGCCGGCGAGGCTGAGGACCGCGACGGGCGGCACCGTGCGCTCGTCGAGCAGCGCGGGCAGAAGCCGCGTGTACTCCTCCGGCCCCTCGACGAGCACGACCGCGGGCCGGACCTCCTCGATCAGGGCGGCGACGGCGACCGCGCACGCCGGGCTGTGGTGGCGCACCCCGAACAGGTGCACGCCGTCGCGCTCCCGCAGGGTCAGCAGGTCCTGCGCCGCCTGCCGCAGCCTGGGCGGCGCGGCGTCCCAGGCCGCGCGCGGGCCTATCGCCACAGGTCGCCCGCCGCGGTGAGGAAGTCCTTCCAGCGCGCGTCCGACCGCGCGCGCTCGCGCACCACGTTGTCCACGTAGTGCCGCAGGCGGCGCGCGTCCTCCTCGTCGCCCTTCAGCGCGACGCCACCCACCTGGCGGGCGACCTGGCCCGCGGTCACCGTACCGTCGCCGAGGTACCGGGCCTCGAGCGATGCCGCGACCGCGACGTTCACGGCCTCGGCGGTCGACATCACCGTCTCGGGCCGCTTGACCGGGGCGCCGCTCGCCGTCGTGCCCGTGCGCAGGTCCTGGAAGACCGTGACGAGCACCTCGAGCACGTCGCGGTCGAGGCGCGGACGTTCCGGGGCCGGGCCGAGCTCGGCGGTGAGCCGGCTCTCGACGAGCTCCATCTCGAACGCGCGGTCCCGGATGGGCGCGACGGTCTCGAAGTTGAAGCGACGCTTGAGCGCCGCCGACATCTCGTGGACGCCGCGGTCGCGCAGGTTCGCCGTCGCGAGCACGTTGAAGCCGGGACGCGCCGCGACGCGTGCGTCGGCGCCGAGCTCCGGCACCATCAGCTGCTTCTCCGAGAGCACGGACACGAGCGTGTCCTGGATCTCGGGCGCGCAGCGCGTGATCTCCTCGAACCGCGCGACGCGACCGCTCTCCATCGCCCGGAAGACCGGAGACGGGACGAGCGAGCGCTCGCTCGGTCCCTCGGCGATGAGCAGCGCGTAGTTCCACGAGTAGCGCACGTGGTCCTCGCTCGTCCCGGCGGTGCCCTGGACCGTGAGCGTCGACGTGCCGCTCGCGGCGGCGGTCAGCAGCTCGGACAGGAGCGACTTCGCGGTGCCCGGCTCGCCGACGAGCATGAGCCCTTGGCGGCCCAGCAGCGACACGACCGCGCGGTCGACGAGCGGGTCGTCGCCGAAGAACTTGCGGGTCACGCCCAGCTCGGCGTCGCCCACGACGAACGCCCGCACGGCGCGCGGGCTCAGGCGCCACCCGGGCGGGACGTCGGCGCCGCGCCGCGCGTCCGCCGCGGCGAGCGCCGCGAGCTCGTCGGCGTACCGGACCTCGGCGGGCGGCCGCAGCTCGCCCGGCCCTCCGGCCGCGACCTGCGCGTCACCGGTCGTCGTGCTCGTCACCCGGACTCCTCCTTCGTCGGGTCGCGGGCGCCGTGCCCGTGGTCCTGCAGGTCAGCGTAGGTGCCGCGTCCCACACGACTGAGGGTGCGGGCGCCTTGACCTGGCGCCCGCACTGCGCCGTACCGATCGGTCCTCGTGCGGACCGACGGGGACGGTCAGTACTGGCTCTTGCGCTCCCAGTCGGGGTCGAACGCGCCCGCCTCGGCGACGGCGACGTAGTCGCGGTACGCCTCGGCGACGAGCACGGGCGGGAGGTCCGCGATCCGCGCGGTCCCGCGACCCGACCCGCGGCCCGTCCGCTCGAACGTCAGCGCGGTCACCGCGGCGGCGATGTTCTCCTCCGGGACGAACGACCCCGTGAACTCGATCTGCACCACGATCCCCGCGCTCGCGAACGACTTCGTGTACGCGCTGAACCACCCGGCGTCCTCCGCCTGCGAGCGCGTGTAGCCGCGCTTGGTGGCGCGCCCGCGGATGGAGAAGCTGTCGGAGAACCATCCCTTGTGGTCGTCGATCGCCGTCGCGCCGGCAGGGACGTCGGGCGTCGCGACGTCGAGCTGCGCGAAGAGCGGCGTGACCTCGTAGTCCGCGAGGTGCGCCGCCCACGCGGCCGTGGCGTCCGGGCCGAGCAGCACCGCGTGCGCGAGCCCGACCGTCGCCCCCTCGCCGAGCTCGACGTCCTCGTCGTCCGCGTCGAGGAGCGCGCCGCCGTCGGGGCGGAACGGGCGCGCCTCGTCCGTGCCGGGGTTCTCGACCCACACGAGCCGCTCGACGAGCCGCGACATCACCGGGTGGCCGAGCAGGTACTCCTGCCACTCCTGAGCGGTCCAGGTGCGGCCGACGCACATCGCCTCGTAGAGCCGCTGCGTCTGGAGCGCGACGACCGCCTTGAGCTCCTTGCGGCTCGCCGTGAGCTGCTTCTTCGCGGCCGAGACGAGCTCCGGGTCGTCCTGCGCCCGCGCGGCCGGGAGCGCCTTGACCACCTTGCCCGCGTCGCTCGTGAGCTCGAGCGTGAACGCGGGTGTGATGCGCCCGACGTACTCGCGCGACCCGAGATCGAGGTGCAGCAGACCGTCGTCCTCGAATCCCGCCGTCTGGACCGTGCGGTCCGCGAGCTGGTCCGCGGTCCAGCCGCGCCGGTCCGCGAGCTCGGCCGCGAGGCGCTGCGCCGTCTCCTGCACCGTCGCCTGCCGGAAGCGGCGCGAGACGGCGAGGAGCTCCTGGATGGCGGCCGGCTGACCGTTCGCGGCGAGCGCCTGGACCAGCGCCTCGGTCTGCGCCCGGCGGCCGACGTGCGCCTTCGCGTAGCGCTGGAACGTCGCGGCGAGCTCGCCGCCCGGCATCGCGACAGTGAGCGCGAGCATCCCCTTGTCCTTGACCGCCGAGCCGAGGTAGGTCGCCTGGTGCTCCCGGTAGAGGTCGCGGTAATGGTCCTCGACCGTCTTCGACGCCTCGACCGCGTAGTACTGGGGAGAGCGCTTGGCCCACGCCTGGTACTGGTCGTACCGCTGCTGGGCGCCGGCCATCGCGTGCGCCTCGCTCTCCTGCGCCGACGGGTTGCGCGTGTCCTGGGCGACCCACGCGCTGAGCACGTGGCTGCCGAGGCGCGCCCGGTCCTCCTCCTGGAGGAGGGACGCGTACCGCTCGAGGAGCCCCGCCCCGCTCGGGTCCTTGAGCTTGACGGCGAGCACGACCCACCAGCGCAGGATCGTCGGGTCTACGGGCGAGCCGTCCGCCGCCCAGCGGGCGCCCGGCAAGGAGCCCAGGTCGAACCACGCCATGCTCACCGGCGCCTTGCCGCGCAGACCCTTGGTCGCCTCCGCGAGCAGTGCCTCGGGCGCGAGGTCGACCGAGATGTCCTCGCCGAGGCTCTCGAGCGACGTGAGGAGCGCCGCGCGGACGACCTCGCTGCGCTCCTTCGCCAGTGCGGCCCGCAGCGCGGGGACCGCGTCGGCGTCGCCGAGCCGGGCGAGCCACTCCGCCGCGGTGCGGCGCACCTCGGACCGGCCGTTGCCGAGCCCCTGCTCGGCCAGCCCACGCACCCCGGGGTGGGTGCTCAGCGCCTCCTGCGCCGTCGCGCGGTAGGTGCGGCCCTCGCCCAGCGCGAGCTCGGTCAGTCGCGGCAGGAACCGGCGGGGGACGTGCGGGAGCTGCTCGAGCACCGCGAGCGCCCGGGCCGGCTTCGTCGTGCCGTAGGTGCGCTCACGGTCGTCGAGCGCCGCCGCGAGCCTGTCGAGCCGACCCGCGTAGTACGGCCACGCGTTCTCGGGCGTCATCACGCCGGTCGCCCACCACGAGGAGAAGAACAGCTCGTCGATCAGGTCCTCCGCGTCGTCGCGGCCGATGCGCCGCAGCGCCTCGTCGAGGACGCGGAGGTCGACGTCGAGCATGTCGCCCTCGTTGAGGCGGTACCAGCCGAACCGCTCGCTGTGGCCACGCGCCTCGTTCGCCTGGAGCCGCAACTTGTGCAGGAGCGTGATGCCCGGCAGGCGCGAGAAGACGCCCGGTGCGGACAGCCGGCGCATCGCGACGCCGCCCGGGCGGCGCGTGCTCGTCCCGGACAGGAACGCCGCGAAGACCCGGAGGTCCTCGTCGGTGATGCCGGGCAGCTCCTTGAGGTCCTGCTCGACGGCCTGGCGCCGCCACCGCGGCCACCCGTCGTCGTCGCCCCTGCCCTTGCCGGGGTGGGCCGCCTGCTCGGCGCGGGCGCGCTCGAGGGCGGTGTCGATCGCGGCTCGCGCGGCCTGCACGAACTCGTCGCCGAGCACCATCTCGGGCAGCGGCTCGAAGGGCGGGACCTCGATCGCCGGCTCGTCCTCCTGCGCGGCGTCGAGCACGCGGGCGCGCTCGACGGTGTCCCGCAGGAGCGTCGCCCGCGCGCCGGTCGACTGCTCGGCGGCCCGCGCGAGGTCGGCCAGCCCACCGTCGACCTGCGCGAGACGCGTCACGACGGACCCCAGCCGCGACGGCGGCAGGGCCGTGAGGAGCGGGGTGAGGATCTCGCGCTGGCGCTCGCCCGGGAGCTGCGCGACGGCGGCCACCGCCGCATCGCGCACGCCCTTGCTCGTGTCCGCCGCGAGCCGCGCCAGGAGCGGGGCGAGCGCGTCCGTCGCCGCCGGGTCGGACGCCACGAGCTCGACCAGCTCCGTCCGCCCCGCGGCGCTCACACCCGGCAAGGCCTGGGTCGCGACATCGACGTGCGCGACCACGAAGTCGCGCGCCGGGGCGCCGAGGAGCGCCGGGCCGAGGTGCCGCGACGCCCAGCCCGACGACGCCGGTCGCTCGAAGAGCTCTCGCAGCACGACCGCCGTCGCGTCCGCCTCCGGCACGCCGCCCTCGACCGCGAGCGCCACCAGCAGGTCCGGCGTCCAGCGGTCGGGTGCGACCTTGCCGTTCTTGCCCTTACGACGGTCGTTCGCGCGCCGCGACATGTCGTTGACGAGCACCGTGAGCCAGCGCGGGTCGGTGGGACGCTCGCGGTCGACCTCCGACGACACCGCGCTGAGGACGCGGCCGAGGCGCACGAGCTCGGGGATCGTCACCGAGTCGCTCAGCGTGTAGAGGTTGGAGCGGGCGGTCACGGCCTTCGCGGAGGTCCAGCCCGGCACCGCGGCCTTGAGCCGGTCGTCCTGCGCGGGCGTGGTCCACGAGTAGATCCCGGACTGGCCCGGCCGCCCCAGCAACGCCTCGACGTCACCGCCGCGCAGGGCCTCGAGCTCCAGCAGGACCTCCGGCCCCTCGCCCCGGTGCACGTACGCGACCGCGCGGTCCGCAAGTCCCAGCGACTCGACGGCGAGCACCTTCAGCGCGTCGACGAGCCGAGCGCTCGGGCGGCCACCTCCCGCCTGCTCCTCGTCGCGCCGGAACAGACCCTTGACCTTCTCGAGCACCCTCTACCTCACCGTCACGTCGTCGCTGCTGGTGCGGCAGATGCTAGGGGCGGGCGCCGACACACGGTCCGGGCTGCTCAGGGACAGGTCACCCTACGGAAGGCGTTCGGGTCCTCCAAGGGGAACCGGTAGCACACCTCCGGGCCCACGTTCCCGGTGTCGACGCCGAAGAAGTCGAGCTCCGGTCGCGTGTACCGCACGACCACCGAGTCGTCGTCGACCGTGACGACCTCACCGTCCTCGACGTCGTCGACCCCGCCGACGTGCAGCTCGTTCCGGTCCAGGTCCGCGAGCTTCCACGCCCAGCGCGGACCGTTCTGCCAGACGCCGCGGGCGAGACCCGCCGCCGCCACTGCGACGACCACTACCACGATCACGACGCCGTACCGCTTCTTGTGGGCCACCGCGTCAGACTGCCATCGCAGTCCGCCGGTCGGCCAGGGCCAGGCGTGGGCCGGGAGCGCGTCGGACATTCGCCGTCGATCGCGAGGGCGACGTCTCGCGTACCCGCCACGACGTGCGCACTCGTCCTACGGACGGGTGGGCCCGGAGGGACTCGAACCCCCGACATCCACGGTGTAAGCGTGGCGCTCTAACCAACTGAGCTACAGGCCCTGGAACAGCGGAGCACAGCCTACCGGGTCGGTACCCCGCGTCCGGCCACGCCTGGGGCGCGACGACCGGACCCGACGACCCGACGCAAGAACCGCCGTCGGCCCCCGCTCGGCGACGGCAGCGGCGCCGCCGCGGCGAGCCCGCGTCAGAGCTGCTCGAGCGCCCGCCGGTAGCCGTCGAGGTCGCGACGCTGCCCGCGCGGGTTGACGACGGACCACCGCACGATCCCGTCGGCGTCGAGCAGGAACGAGCCGCGCAGGGCGAGGCCGTTCTCCTCGTCCAGCACGCCGTAGGCCCGGGCGACGTCGCCGTGGGGCCAGAAGTCGGAGAGGAGGTCGAACTCGAAGCCCTCCTGGGCCGTCCACGCCTTCTGCGCGAACACCGAGTCGCAGGAGATGCCCAGCAGCGTCACGCCGGCCGCCTCGAAGTCCTCGAGGTTGTCCCGCAGCTCGCACAGCTCGCCCGTGCAGATGCCGGAGAACGCGAACGGGTAGAACACGAGGAGCACCGGCCCGCCACGCAGGTCGGCGAGGTGGACGGGCGTGCCGTGCGTGTCGGGCAGCGTGAAGTCGGGTGCGGGGTCCCCCGGTCCGGGCGGCGTGGCCCGGACATCGGCGACGCCCTCGTCAGCGACCGCGGCCACGGGTCCCGAGCTTCGTCGCGGACCAGTCGGGCGCGATCGCGAACGTGCTCGTCGCGTGCAGCCCCGCGGTGGTCGCGGCCTCCTGGATGTCGTTGTGGCCCACATGCCCGGTCCGGCCCGGCTTGGGCGTGAACACCCAGATGAGGCCGCCGTCGTCGAGAACGGTCTGGACGTCCACGAGCAGGTCGGTGAGGTCCCCGTCGTCCTCGCGGAACCAGACGATCACGCCGTCCGTGACGTCGTCGTAGTCCTCGTCGACGAGCTCGCCGCCGACGAGCTGCTCGAGCTCACCGCGCAGGTCGTCGTCGACGTCCTCCGACCAGCCGAACTCCTGCACCACGTTGCCGGGCGCGAACCCCAGGCGGTCCGCCCCGATGGGCCCTGCGGTGTCGGTCACTGTCGTGTCGTTCCTTTCCTCGTCCTGTCTGTCCGTGCGGCGGGCCTGCCCAGCGCGCGGGCGGACGCCCGCGCGCACGACCTGCCGTGTCTGGCAAAGGTAGCCCACCGGAGGATCCGTTGCTTGGCAAGGTGCCCGCCACGGACACCCGGTCCGGCACGTGGTGCCCGGCCCGCCGTCGGACACCGCACCCGCACGACGCCGGGATGCCTCCCCACCGGTCCGTGTCGCCGAAATCACGCCTTCTTGACCACTCGATGGTGTGACTTACGCGCGCGTTGTGAACACAATGGGTAGACCACCCTGGTCTCGTGAAGAGGCGCGGTCGCCACCAGCGGCCGCGGCCGCGTGCCCGGAGTGGCCCCAAGACGGGTGTCGGCCGTGTACCGCGCGGCCGTGCGCCCGGCATCCGACGAGATATGAGGTTGCTGGTGGCTTCGTACGACGAGACCGGACCGCTGATCAACGGTCTGCTCAGCCAGGTTCCGGACTTCGACCCCGCCGAGACCGGCGAGTGGGTCGAGGCCCTCGACGGCCTGATCGACGACCGCGGGGGCCCTCGCGCCCGCTACGTCCTGCTGAACCTGCTCAAGAGGGCCCGGGAGCGCAACGTCGCCGTCCCGACCTCCTTCACCACGCCCTACGTGAACACGATCGGTGTGCACGAGGAGCCCTACTTCCCCGGCGACGAGGCGCTCGAGCGCCGCTACCGCTCGTGGATCCGCTGGAACGCCGCCGTCATGGTGACGCGCGCGCAGCGCCCCGGCATCGGCGTCGGCGGCCACATCTCCTCCTACGCGTCGGTGGCGACGCTGTACGAGGTGGGCCTCAACCACTTCTTCCGTGGCAAGGACCACCCCGGCGGCGGCGACCAGGTCTACTTCCAGGGCCACGCCTCCCCCGGCGTCTACGCGCGCGCGTTCCTCGAGGGCCGCCTCTCGGCGGACCAGCTCGACGGGTTCCGCCAGGAGAAGTCGCACCCGGGCGGCGGCCTGCCGTCGTACCCGCACCCGCGCCTCATGCCCGACTTCTGGGAGTACCCCACGGTCTCCATGGGTCTCGGCCCGGCGAGCGCGATCTACCAGGCGTGGACGGACAAGTACCTGCACAACCGCGGCATCCGTGACACGGAGCAGCAGGACGTGTGGGCGTTCCTCGGTGACGGCGAGATGGACGAGCCCGAGTCGCGCGGCATGCTCCAGCTCGCGGCGCAGCAGCAGCTCGACAACCTGACGTTCGTCGTGAACTGCAACCTCCAGCGCCTCGACGGCCCGGTGCGCGGCAACGGCAAGATCATCCAGGAGCTCGAGGCGCAGTTCCGCGGCGCGGGCTGGAACGTCATCAAGGTCATCTGGGGCCGCGAGTGGGACGTCCTGCTCAACGCGGACAAGGACCGCGCCCTGGTCAACCTCATGAACGTCACGCCCGACGGCGACTACCAGACGTACCGTGCGGAGTCCGGCGCGTTCATCCGCGAGCACTTCTTCGGCCGCGACCCGCGGACCAAGCAGCTCGTCGAGAACATGACGGACGACGACATCTGGAACCTCAAGCGTGGCGGTCACGACTACCGCAAGATCTACGCGGCCTACGCGGCGGCGCGCGCCCACACGGGCCAGCCGACCGTGATCCTCGCGCACACGGTCAAGGGCTACGCGCTCGGCCCGACGTTCGCCGGCCGCAACGCGACGCACCAGATGAAGAAGGTCGGCCTGGCCGACCTCAAGGCGCTGCGCGACTCGCTGCGCATCCCGATCACGGACGAGGAGCTCGACGCCAACCCGTACGAGCCCCCGTACTACCACCCGGGTGCCGACGCGCCGGAGATCCAGTACCTCCTGAACCGTCGTCAGCAGCTGGGCGGGTTCGTCCCCGAGCGTCGCTCGTCGCCCAAGCCGATCACGCTGCCGGGCGACAAGTCCTACGAGATCCTCAAGAAGGGCTCGGGCCAGCAGGAGATCGCCACCACGATGGCGTTCGTCCGGCTCCTCAAGGACCTCATCAAGGACAAGGAGTTCGGCAAGCGCATCGTCCCGATCATCCCGGACGAGGCGCGCACGTTCGGCCTGGACTCGATCTTCCCGTCGGCGAAGATCTTCAACACCCAGGGCCAGCACTACCTCGCCGTGGACCGCGAGCTCATGCTGAGCTACAAGGAGTCCGAGGCCGGTCAGATCATGCACACCGGCATCAACGAGGCCGGTTCCGCGGCCGCGTTCCAGTCGGTCGGCACGTCCTACGCCACGCAGGGCGAGATCATGGTGCCGTTCTACATCTTCTACTCGATGTTCGGCTTCCAGCGCACCGGTGACCAGTTCTGGGCGGCGGGCGACCAGCTCACGCGCGGCTTCATCATCGGCGCAACCGCGGGCCGCACGACCCTGACCGGCGAGGGCCTCCAGCACGCCGACGGCCACTCCCCGCTCATCGCGGGCACGAACACGGCCATGGTCCAGTACGACCCGGCCTACGGGTACGAGATCCGCCACATCGTGCGCGACGGCATCGAGCGCATGTTCGGCCCCGGCGAGCACGGGGTCGGCGCGGACGGGCGCGACCAGAACGTCATGTACTACCTCACGGTGTACAACGAGCCGATGGTCCAGCCGGCCGAGCCGGAGGACGTGGACGTCGAGGGCATCCTCAAGGGCATCCACCGCATCTCCGTCGGCGAGGGCGACGGGCCGCGCGCCCAGATCCTCGCCTCGGGCGTGGGCGTCCCGTGGGCGCTGGAGGCGCAGCAGCTCCTCCACGACGACTGGGGCGTGGCGGCCGACGTGTGGAGCGTGACGAGCTGGAACGAGCTGCGCCGCGACGGCCTCGCCGCCGACCAGGCCGCGTTCCTCGACCCGGCCTCCGCCCCGCGCGTCGCGTACGTGACCGAGAAGCTGTCCGGTGCCGAGGGCCCGTTCGTCGCGACGAGCGACTACGACCACCTCGTGCCCGACCAGATCCGCAAGTGGGTCCCGGGCGACTACGAGGTGCTCGGCGCCGACGGCTTCGGGTTCTCCGACACGCGCGCGGCGGCCCGCCGGCACTTCAAGATCGACGGCCCGTCCGTCGTCGTCCGCACGCTCCAGGCGCTCGCCAAGCAGGGCAAGGTCCCCGCCGACACGTCCGCCCAGGCGATCGAGAAGTACCGCCTCATGGACGTCACCGCCGGCACGTCCGGCAACGCCGGCGGCGAGTCCTGACGGTCGCCGCCGATAGCACGACGACGGCCGGTCGCCCCGCGGGGTGACCGGCCGTCGTCGTACGTGCTGGGTGCCCGACGCCGCCGCGGCCGGGCCGCGTGGCTCAGGTCCCGGCGCGGTGCTGGTCGGCCTGCGCGACCGCGCGCTCGAGCTCGGCGCGCAGAGCGGCGACGCCCTCCGGGTCGCCGTACTCGACCAGGGACGCGAGGTGGTGCCGCGCGTCGAGCGGCCGGTCGGCCTCGATCGCCGCGAGGACGAGCTGGCGCCCGACCTCGGGCACGTGCTCGCGCGCGCGCCAGTGCCCGACGCCCAGCCCCAGCGCCTCGACGGGCAGGCCCGCCGTGCGCAGCACCTCCATCGACTGCGCGAGCCCACGACCCGACGGGTCACGCTCGGCGGCGGTCGCGAACCGGCGCAGCGCGGCCTCCTGGTCGTCCTCGAGGGACAGGCGCCCGAGCTCGACGAGGGGGTACCACCCCTTGGGGTGCCCGGCGAGCTCCTCCGCGAGCGCCCAGACCGCCAGGTCGGCGGCACGCTGCTTCTCCGTCTCGTCGACGGGCGCGGCGAGCGGGTCGTCCGTGGCCGGCCCCTCGGCGGCACGACGACGGACCAGCTCGGCGAGCGCCCCGAACGCCCGCTCGTCGTTGGGGTCGTCGACGAGCATCGCCCGCAGGGCGTCCTCGTGGACCGTGTCCCCGCGCTTCTCCCCGGACCGTGGGCGGCGCGTGCCGACGGTCGACGCGGACGTCGGCCGACGCATGAGCTGTCGGAGTCGGGGCATGAGGGCCATGTCTCGACCCTAGCGGGTCGTCCGGACGCTCACCCAACGGCCGGGTCCGTGGTGCGCGCGGCCTCGCGAGCGCACGCGCCTTTGTGGACTGTCCACAAGCGCGGCCCGTATGCTCGGCGCGTGACGGCCACCCCCAGGACCCCGGCGAGCCCGTCGGCCCCGAGCGGCCCGACGGGCAACGCGGACAACCTCCAGCGCCTGCGCGACGGGAGCGGCCTGCTCATGTCGGCCGCCCTGCGTCGCCTCGACGACGAGATCCCGTGGTACCGCGAGCTGCCGGCCGAGGACCGCTCGTACGTCGGTCTCGTGGCGCAGTCCGGCATCACCGCGTTCGTCACCTGGTACGCGGACCCGCTGGCCCCGCCGCACGGCGTGAGCGACATCTTCGCGGCGGCCCCGCCGGAGCTGACCCGCTCGATCTCGCTCCAGAACACGCTCCAGCTCGTCCGCATCGTCGTCGAGGTCGTCGAGGCGTACTCCGACCAGCTCGCGGCCCCGGGCGGCGAGCGCGACCTGCGCGAGGCGGTCCTGCGCTACTCGCGCGAGGTCGCGTTCTCCGCGGCCGAGGTCTATGCACGCGCCGCGGAGGTGCGCGGTGCGTGGGACGCACGCCTGGAGGCGCTCGTCGTCGACGCCCTGATCCGCGGCGACGGCGACGACTCGCTGCGCTCGCGCGTCTCGGCCCTGGGCTGGGGCGGGCACGGCCCGACCCTGGTCATGGCAGGGACGATCGCCGCGACGCTCGACGAGGTGCGCACGGCCGAGCTGCGCCGCGCCACGCGACGCGCGGCGGGCGACGCGCTCGTGGGCATCCACGGCGACCGCCTCGTCCTCGTGCTCGGCGGGGAGGGCGACCTCCAGGCGGCCGCCGCCTCGCTCCTGCCCCGCTTCGGCCCCGGCCCCGTCGTCATCGGCCCGACCGTGCCCGGGCTCGAGGAGGCGGCGCGCTCCGCGCAGGCCGCGCTCGCGGGCCTGCGAGCCGCGCCGGCGTGGCCGCAGGCGCCGCGCCCGGTCCTCGCCGACGACCTGCTGCCCGAGCGCGTGCTCACGGGCGACACGACGGCGCGCCGCACCCTCGTCGCGCAGGCTTACCGGCCGCTCGCCGAGGCGACCGGCTCTGTGCTCGAGACGCTGTCGGCCTACCTCGGCACGGGCCGGTCGCTCGAGGCTGCGGCTCGGTCGCTCTACGTGCACCCGAACACCGTGCGCTACCGCCTGCGCAAGGTCTCCGAGATCACCGGCTGGGACCCGCTCGACGCGCGCGAGTCGTTCGTCCTCCAGGTCGCGCTCGCGCTCGGCCAGCTCTCCACGACGCGCTGAGCCCGACCCGGCGCCGGGAGCGGCCGCCGCACCGGACCGTCGCGCCCTTGTAGGTTCGGCACAATCACCCTCCACAAGGTTGGTGCGGGTCGTGACGTGGCCTGGAAGCCCCGGGTTGGCACAGTTGACGGGTGCTCGCCGTCTTGTGCCCTGGACAGGGCTCCCAGTCCCCCGGAATGCTCGCCCCCTGGCTCGAGCTGCCCGGCGTCGCCGACCAGGTCGCCGCGTTCGGCGAGGCCGCGAGCCTCGACCTGCGGTCGCACGGGACGGAGTCCGACGCCGACACGATCCGTGACACCGCGGTCGCCCAGCCGCTCATCGTCGCGTCCTCCCTCGTCGCCCTGCGGACGATCCTCGACGGCCGCGACACCGCGGACGTCGTCGACGTGACCGCGGGCCACTCGGTCGGCGAGCTCGCCGCCGCCGCGGTCGCGGGCGCGCTGACCGACGTCGGCGCGGTGGGGCTCGTCGCGCACCGGGCACGGGCCATGGCCGCGGCCGCCGCCGCGACGCCCACGGGCATGAGCGCCGTCGTCGGGGGCGATCCGGAGGAGGTCCTCGCCGCGATCGAGGCCGCGCACCTGTGGCCCGCCAACGTCAACGGCGGCGGCCAGGTCGTCGCCGCGGGGGCGCTCGACCACCTCGCCGCCCTCGCCGAGAACCCGCCCGCCAAGGCGCGCGTCATCCCGCTCCAGGTCGCCGGGGCGTTCCACACGCCGTTCATGCAGCCCGCGCTCGAGGCGTTCGAGCCCGTGGCCGCGTCGTGGGACGTCGCCGACCCGCGCCTGCCGTTCCTCTCCAACGCCGACGGCGAGTCGTACGGGACGATCGACATCGAGGGCAGCACGTTCGGCAAGGCGCGCGACGTCGTCCGGCGCCTCACCGCGCAGATCGCCGCGCCCGTGCGCTGGGACCTGTGCCAGGAGACGCTCGCCGAGCTCGGCGTCACCGCGATCCTCGAGCTCGCACCCGGCGGCGTCCTCACGGGCCTCGCGCGGCGCACGCTCAAGGGCGTGGAGTCGGTGGCCGTGAAGTCGCCCGACGACGTCGAGGCGGCCCGCGACCTCGTCGCCCGTCACTCCGTCGTCGGCGGCGCGGCGGGGACCGCTGCCCCGGGGGACGACGCGTGAGCGGCGTGACGCTGCGCCAGGCCACCGGCCCGGCGCACTCGCGGATCCTCGCGATCGGCGGCGTGCGGGGCGAGAACGTCGTGACGAACGACGACATCGCCGGTCCCATCGACTCGTCCGACGAGTGGATCCGCCAGCGCACCGGGATCGTCACGCGCCGCCGCGCCGGGGCCGACGTCGACGTGCTCGACCTGTCCGAGGCGGCGGCGCGCGACGCGCTCGACCGCGCCGGGCTCCAGGGCTCCGACGTCGACGCCGTCATCGTCTCCACGGTCACGTACTTCCACCAGACGCCCGCGGCCGCCGCGGTGCTCGCCGAGCGACTGGGCGCCACGCCCGCCGCCGCGTTCGACGTGTCCGCCGCGTGCGCCGGCTACGCCTACGCGATCGCGCAGGCCGACGCGCTCGTGCGCGCCGGCATCGCCACGCACGTGCTCGTCGTCGGCGCCGAGAAGATGAGCGACTTCATCGACCCGACGGACCGGTCGATCTCGTTCCTCCTGGGCGACGGCGCGGGCGCCGCGATCGTCGGCCCGTCGGACACCCCGGGCATCGGCCCCACGGTGTGGGGCTCCGACGGCGGCAAGGCGCAGGCGATCCGCCAGACGCACGCCTGGTCGGACCTGCGCGAGGACATCTCGCTCGGCTGGCCCACGCTGCGCCAGGACGGCCAGAGCGTGTTCAAGTGGGCCGCGTTCCAGATGGCGCCCGTCGCGGCCAAGGCCATGGCGGAGGCCGGGGTCGCCCCCGGCGACATCGGCGCGTTCGTCCCGCACCAGGCGAACATGCGCATCATCGACCAGATGATCAAGCAGCTCCAGCTCCCCGACACCGTCGCGGTCGCGCGCGACATCGCCGAGACCGGCAACACGTCGGCCGCCTCGATCCCGCTCGCGACGCGTCGCCTGCTCGACGAGGGCCAGGTCCGCTCCGGCGACCTCGCGCTCCAGATCGGGTTCGGCGCCGGGCTGGTCTACGCGGCGCAGGTGGTCGTCCTGCCGTAGGGGAGAATCACCCTGGACGGACGGCCGCCCTCCCCACGCGGGAGGGACCACGCCGTCGGCGGACCCGTCCGTCGCACGCACCGTCTACCGCTGTACCGCCCGGCACACCCACCGGGCACCGCCACCGGGACCGGTCGCCGCCGGCCCCACGACAAGGAGAAACCATGGCTTACACCGAGCAGGAAGTCCTCGCCGGCCTCGCGGAGATCGTCGCCGAGGAGACGGGTCTGCCCACCGACGCCGTCGCGCTCGAGAAGTCCTTCACCGACGACCTCGACATCGACTCGCTGTCGATGATGACGATCGTCACGCACGCCGAGGACAAGTTCGGGGTCCGCATCCCGGACGACGAGGTCAAGAACCTCACGACGGTCGGCGACGCCGTGTCCTTCATCACGGGCGCCCAGGCCTGAGCACGCCCCGCCTGCCCCGCAGGCCTGCGGGCGGGTCGGCGTCACCCACGCCGGCCCGCCCGTCCTCCCGCCCCCGCCTCACCCCACCCGAGGAGCACCATGTCCGCCGCTACTGAAGTCGTCGTCACCGGCCTCGGCGCCACCACGCCGCTCGGCGGGGACGTGCCCTCGACCTGGGCCGCGGCGCTCGCCGGCGAGTCCGGCGCCCGCACGCTCGAGAACGACTGGGCGGAGCGCTACGAGATCCCGGTGACGTTCGCCGCGACCCTCAAGGTGGACCCCGCCGAGGTCCTCGCGCGACCTGAGATCAAGCGCATGGACCCCTCGACGCAGTACGCCATCATCGCCGCACGCGAGGCGTGGGCCGACGCGGGCAGCCCCGAGGTCGACGGCGACCGGCTCGGCACGGTCGTGTCGTCCGGCATCGGCGGCATCTGGACCACGCTCGACGGCTGGGACACGCTGCGCGAGCGCGGCGCCCGCCGCATGCTCCCGATGACCGTGCCGATGCTCATGCCCAACTCCCCGACCGCGTACGTGTCGCTCGAGCTCGGTGCCCGCGCGGGCGCCCACGCGCTCGTCTCGGCGTGCGCGTCCGGCGCCGAGGCAATCGGCTACGGCGTCGACATGATCCGCGCGGGCCGCGCGGACATCGTCGTCGCGGGCGGGACCGAGGCGACGATCCACCCCATGCCCATCGCGGCCTTCGCCGCCTCGCGCACGCTCTCGCTGCGCAACGACGACCCGCAGGGCGCGTCGCGCCCCTACGACGTCGACCGCGACGGCTTCGTCATCGGCGAGGGCTCCGGCATCGTCGTCCTGGAGAGCGCCGAGCACGCCGCCGCACGTGGCGCGCGCGTCTACGCGCGGCTCGCGGGCGTCGGCCTCTCCGCTGACGCGTACCACATCACCTCCCCGGACCCGGAGGGCCGCGGCCAGGTCGCCGCGATGCGACGCGCGATCGAGGAGGCCGGGGTGACCGGCCGCGACGTCGTGCACGTCAACGCGCACGCGACCTCGACCAAGGTGGGCGACCTCACCGAGACCCGCTCGATCCGCTCGCTCCTGGGCTCCGAGACGGACCACGTGCTCCTCTCGGCCACCAAGTCCATGACCGGCCACCTCCTGGGCGGCGCGGGCGCGCTCGAGTCGATCTTCACCATCAAGGCCGTGGCCGAGCGTCTCGCTCCCCCGACGATCAACGTCGCGAACCCCGACCCGGAGCTCCAGGTCCCGCTCGTGCGTGACACGCCGGCGCCGCTGCCCGAGGGCGACATCGTCGCGGTGAACAACTCGTTCGGGTTCGGCGGCCACAACGTCGCGCTCGCGGTCGCGAGCGTCTGACCAGCCTTTTCGAGAGCCCCGGGGCGTCGGCCGAACGGCGGTCACCCTGGGGCTCGCGTGTGTCCGAGGTCGGGTGATCCGGACGCCGAGGTCTCGGCCCCTGAGATGGACGCTCGTCCAGATCGTTGCGATTTCACCCATCCGTCTTGTCCGGACAAGTCGCCCCAAAGCCGGACGCAGTCCCCCGGCCTGCTGCGGCACGCCGGGTTTCACCCCGCGTCCCCCGTCACCCGTCGAGCGCGCCCCTCTCCCATCGCCGACCCTGTGGGCGTGATGTGGCGTCTGCCACATCACACCTCGAGGCAGGCGAGCGGAAGGACAAGGCACGTGACCCGAACGGCGAGACACCTCTCCACCCAGGCACCACCCCGCTGGAGGCGAGCGACGGCGCTCGCGGCCGTCGGGGGCGTCGTCGGCGCCCTGACCTTCGCGGGAGGGATCGCCGCGACGGCGGCCCCGACAGACGACTCGGAAGCCAGCGGACAGTTCCTCAGCGGCACCGTCGCCGGGCTCGACCTCGCGACGATCGCGGCGCTCGAGGGGGCCGTGGCCGAGAACCCGTCCGGGGCGAACCCGGTCGTCACGAATCCCCTGGCCGCCTCCGTCTTCCAGTCTCTCGGGATCGACCTGACGGGCACCCTCCAGCTCCTGGGCCCGAACGGGATCCTGCAGCTCGGAGCGGTCAACCAGTACGGCGAGGCGAACGACGACGGCTCCGCGCGGGCCGCGTCGGGCGCGGTCTCCGACCAGGGCGCGATCTCCGTCGGCGGCAGCGAGGAGTTCCCCTCGGACGCGCAGCTCAACCTCACGCAGCTCCTCGGTCCGGGCTTCGAGTCGGTCGTCGCAGACCTCGACCTGTCGCTCGGCGCGCTCTCCGCGACGGCCGAGGCCACAGGCGGCACCGCTCCGACCGGCGACTACCAGATCGCCGGTGCGACCCTCACCCTCGACAGCCCGGCCGTCTCGGGCATCGCCACGACGGTCGACGACGAGGTCGTCCCGCTCGTGGACGGCGCCGTCGGCCAGCTCGTCGGGACCGACGGGCTGCTCGCCCAGGCGCTGAACTCGATCGGCGCGCTCGCCGGCGTCCTGGAGGTCCTGGGCGGCGACCTGGAGCCGACCGTCGCGATCGACGTCGACCTCGACAGCGCTCTGGCGCCCGTGCTCGACCAGGACTTCGGCGACGAGGGCGTCGTGATCAACGTCGGCGACGGCACCGTCACGGTCGACCTCGACACGATCCTCGGCGGCACCGGGTCGCTGAACGGGTTCGACCCCAACACCGAGGTCCTCGACGACGCCGCGATCAACGCGATCCTCGACGGGCTCAGCGCGGCCCTCGACGACCTGACGACAGCGCTCGTCGGAGCGGTCGACACGGCCCTGCACGCCGCGAGCCTGACCCTGTCGGTCGAGGCGGTGGTCGACAATCCCTTGCCGGGCCTGCCCGACCTGCTGAGTCTCGACATCAACCTGAACACGACGGTCGGCGACGTGGTCGACGGGACGGTCGACCCCGCCGCCGCCACCATCACCATCGCCCTCTCCGGCCTGCCGCTCACGCTTCCGCTGGGCGACCTCGTCAACGCCTTGGCGGGTCCGCTCAACACCGTGCTCTTCGCCGACGGGACCGGGCTGGTGAGCACGCTCGCCGGGACGATCACGTCGGAGGTCACCGGCCCCGTGCTCACCGCGCTCTCGCCGGTGTTCGAGATCCTCACGGAGGTCGTGAGCCTCGTCGTCAACGTCCAGGAGCCCGAGCCGTCCGTCGCGGACGCGACGTTCACGCAGCGAGCGCTGACGCTGTCGATCCTCGAGGTCGGCACGGGCACCGGCCTCGCGGAGCTCCACCTCGCCTCCGCGACCGTCCGTGGTTCGACGGTCGCGGCGATCACCCCGGCGGTGACCGTCGACCCGTCGACCGTCCCGGCGGGCACCGCGACGACCGTCACCGGCACGGGCTACACCCCCGACGCCACCGTGACCGTCGAGGTCCGGGACACGACCGGAACGGTCGTCGCGACGCTGACGGACGTCGCCACCGACGGTGAGGGCGGCTTCACGACGCCCGTCACCGTCCCGGTCGGCACCGCGCCCGGTGACTACGTCGTCGTCGGCGTCGACGACACGACCTCCACCGAGGCCGAGACCGCTCTCGCCGTGACAGCGGCCGCGCTCACGCCGTCCGTGACGGTCGACCCGACGACCGCCAACCCCGGCGACGACGTGACCGTCGACGGCACGGGGTACACCCCCGACTCGACCGTCACCGTGGAGATCCGGGACGGCAGCGGCACCGTCGTCGCCACCGTCGAGGACGTCCCGACCGACGGCGACGGGGGCTTCACCACCCCGATCACCGTCCCTGAGGGAACCACCCCCGGCGACTACACCGTCGTCGGGATCGACGACACCACCTCCACCGAGGCCGAGACCCCGCTCACCGTCGAGGCGGCAGCCATCACACCGGCGGTGACGATCGACCCGACCACCGTCCCGGCCGGAACCCCGACGACCGTCACCGGCACGGGCTACACGCCCGACGCCACCGCGACGGTCGAGGTGCGGGACACGACCGGCACCGTCGTGGCGACGCTGACGGATGTCCCGACCGACGGCGACGGCGGCTTCACCACCCCGATCACCGTCCCCGTCGACACCGCACCGGGTGACTACGTCGTCGTCGGCATCGACGACACGACCTCGACCGAGGCCGAGACGCCCCTCACGGTGGAAGCAGCGGCGATCGAACCGACGATCACCGTCGACCCGACCACCGCGAACCCCGGCGACGAGGTCATCGTCGACGGGACCGGATACACCCCCGACTCGACCGTCACCGTCGAGATCCGCGACGAGAGCGGCACCGTCATCGCCACCGTCGAGGACGTCCCGACCGACGGCGACGGGAGCTTCACCACCCCGATCACCGTCCCCGAAGGCACCGCCCCTGGTGACTACGTCGTGGTCGGGATCGACGACACCACCTCGACCGAGGCGGAGACGCCGCTCACCGTGGAGGCAGCACCGATCACGCCGGCGGTGACCGTCGACCCGACCACCGTCCCGGCCGGCACGCCGACGACCGTCACCGGCACCGGCTACACGCCGGACTCGACGGTCACGGTCGAGGTCCGCGACACCACCGGAACCGTCGTCGCGACCCTGACCGACGTCCCGACCGACGGCGAGGGCGGGTTCACCACGCCCATCACCGTTCCCGCTGACTCGGCAGCGGGTGACTACGTCGTCGTCGGCATCGACGACACCACGACGACCGAGGCCGAGACCCCGCTCACCGTGGAAGCAGCTGCCATCGAGCCGACCATCACGGTCGACCCGACAACGGCCAACCCCGGCGACGAGGTCACCGTCGACGGCACCGGGTACACCCCCGACTCGACCGTCACCGTCGAGATCCGCGACGGCTCCGGCACCGTGATCGCCACCGTCGAGGACGTCCCGACCGACGGCGAGGGCACCTTCACCAGCCCGATCACCGTCCCCGAGGGCACCACCCCGGGCGACTACGTCGTCGTCGGCATCGACGACACCACCTCCACCGAGGCCGAGACCCCGCTCACCGTGGAGGCAGCACCGATCACCCCCGCGGTGACCGTCGACCCGACCACCGTCCCGGCCGGCACGCCGACGACCGTCACCGGCACCGGCTACACCCCCGACGCCACCGTCACGGTCGAGGTCCGCGACAGCGAGGGCACCGTCGTCGCCACCCTGACGGACGTGCCGACCGACGGCGAGGGCGGCTTCACCACGCCCATCACCGTTCCCGCTGACTCCGCACCGGGTGACTACGTCGTCGTCGGCATCGACGACACCACGACGACCGAGGCGGAGACCCCGCTCACCGTCGAGGCAGCCGCCCTCGAGCCGACCATCACCGTCGACCCGACGACGGCCAACCCCGGCGACGAGGTCACCGTCGACGGCACCGGGTACACCCCCGACTCGACCGTCACCGTCGAGATCCGCGACGGCTCCGGCACCGTGATCGCCACCGTCGAGGACGTCCCGACCGACGGCGAGGGCACCTTCACCAGCCCGATCACCGTCCCCGAGGGCACCACCCCCGGTGACTACGTCGTCGTCGGCATCGACGACACCACCTCGACCGAGGCGGAGGCCCCGCTCGGTGTCGGTGGTGTCGGGGTGTCCGAGCCGACCGTCACGGTCGACCCGACCACGGCGAACCCCGGCGACGAGGTCATCGTGACCGGCGAGGGGTGGCCACCGAGCACGACGGTCACGGTCGACCTGGTCGACGAGGACGGTGACGTCGTCGCGACGGTCGACGTGGAGACCGACGAGGAGGGGAGCTTCACCACCCCGATCACGGTGCCTGACGACGCGGCGCCGGGCGACTACACCGTGCACGCGTCCGACGACACCGGGAACGAGGCGGAGGCACCGCTCACGATCGTCGACGCCGGTGACCGTGCCCTGGTCTCGTCGTTCGTTACGCCTCGCGTGCTGCGCGGCGCCGAGCAGACGTTCGTCGCGTCCGGCTTCGAGCCGGGCGAGGCGGTCCAGGCCGTCATCAACTCGGAGCCGCTGATCCTGCCGGTGGCGACCGCCGACGCGAGCGGCCAGGTCAGCTGGACGTTCGTCGTCCCGGCGGACTTCGAGGTCGGCCCGCACACCGGTACCGCGACGAGCGTCCTGGTCGGAGACTCCACGGTGGCGTCGTTCGAGGTCTACCTCACCTCCACGGGTGACGGTGACGGCTCGGGCGGTTCCGGGAGCGGCTCGGGCAGCGCGGGGTCCGGCAGCGACGGCAGCAGCAACGGTTCGGGCTACCTCGCCCGGACCGGCACGGACGACCTGGGTCTGCTCCTGGTCGCGGCGCTCCTGCTCGTCACCGCCGGCGCCGGCGTCCGGCTTCGCACGCACCGCACCCGCCGAGCGGGCTATGAGCGGTGGCGGGTTAAACACAACGCGACCCCGAACCATGGGTGCGGGTGGGGGTGGGTCTG